>NZ_JBVISU010000013.1:24885-137347 GCF_055575355.1 Amycolatopsis sp. NPDC034160
GTCCTTCCGTGGGGGGGTGGGGGGGGGTGTTTGGGGGTGTTGTTTTGGTTCCCAACCCGACTCCCCACTCACGACCACCTGTACCGAACGGCCGCCGCCGCCCTCTCGTTCAGTACATGATGGCCCCCTTCCTTGCGCCTGGCGCAAGGAAGGGGGCCATCATGTACTAGGGAAGCTAGTAAAGGTTCCTACATCGGGCGCAGCAGGTCGTCGGCGTCCATGATGCGGTACGCGTAGCCCTGTTCGGCCAGGAATCGCTGTCGGTGCGCCGCGTACTCCGTGTCCACGGTGTCCCGCGAGACGACCGAGTAGAAGTGCGCCTGCCGTCCGTCGCCCTTCGGCCGCAGCAGCCGTCCGAGGCGCTGCGCCTCTTCCTGCCGCGAGCCGAACGTGCCGGAGATCTGGATCGCCACCGAAGCCTCCGGCAAGTCGATCGAGAAGTTCGCGACCTTCGAAACGACCAGTGTCTTGATCTCCCCGCGCCGGAACGCGTCGAACAGCTCCTCGCGCTCCTTGTTTCGCGTCGCGCCCTGGATCACCGGCGCGTCCAGTTCGTCGCCGATCATCTCCAGCTGGTCGAGGTAGGCGCCGATGACCAGCGTCGGCTCGCCTGGATGCCGGTCGACCAGGGTCTTGATCACCTTGGTCTTGGTGTCCGCGGTCGCCGCCAGCTTGTACCGCTCTTCGGCCTCGGCCGTCGCGTACGCGAGCCTCTCGGCGTCGGTCAGCGTCACCCGGACCTCGGTGCATTCCGCCGGCGCGATCCAGCCTTGCGCCTCGATGTCGCGCCAGGGGACGTCGTACCGCTTCGGGCCGATCAGGGAGAACACGTCGCCTTCGCGTCCGTCTTCGCGCACCAGGGTCGCGGTCAGCCCGAGCCGTCGCCGCGACTGCAGATCCGCGGTCATCCGGAAGACCGGCGCGGGCAGCAGGTGGACCTCGTCGTAGACCACCAGGCCCCAGTCGCGGGAGTCGAACAGGTCGAGATGCCGGTACTCGCCCTTGGTCTTGCGCGTGACCACCTGGTACGTCGCGATGGTGACCGGCCGGATCTCCTTCTTCTCGCCGGAGTACTCGCCGATCTCCTCCTCGGTCAGCGAGGTCCGCGCGATCAGTTCCCGCTTCCATTGCCGCCCGGCGACGGTGTTCGTCACCAGGATCAGCGTCGTCGCCTTCGCGTGCGCCATGGCCGCGGCGCCGACCAGCGTCTTGCCCGCGCCGCAGGGCAGCACCACGACGCCCGACCCACCGGCCCAGAACGCCTCGGCGGCCTTGCGCTGGTAGTCCCGCAGCTCCCAGTCGGCCTCGTCGAGTTCGATCGGGTGGGCCTCACCGTCGACGTAACCGGCGAGGTCCTCCGCGGGCCAGCCGACCTTCAGCAGCGCCTGCTTGAGCCGTCCGCGTTCGGACGGATGCACGATGACGGTGTCCTCGTCGATCCGCGCGCCCAGCATCGGGCTGATCTTCTTGTGCCGGAGGATCTCCTCCAGCACCGCGCGGTCGATGGTCGACATGACCAGGCCGTGCGCCGGGTGGTTGGCGATCTGCAGCCGCCCGAACCGGCCCATCGTGTCCACGATGTCGATGAGCAGGGGCTGCGGCACGGGGAACCGCGAGTACGTCGTCAGCGCGTCGACGACCTGCTCGGCGTCGTGGCCGGCCGCACGGGCGTTCCACAACGCCAGCGGCGTGATCCGGTAGGTGTGGACGTGCTCGGGCGCGCGTTCCAGTTCGGCAAACGGCGCGATGGCGATCCGCGCGTCGTCGGCCTGGCTGTTGTCGACCTCGAGGAGCACGGTCTTGTCGGACTGGACGATCAGCGGGCCATCGGTCACCTCCCCTTTATACGTTCCGGCCACACCGGCTCCCGTCGCGGCACCGCTGGTGTAAGGATGTACCGCAGGTGACTGGGGAGGGGACCTTGACGACTACACCGACCGGCGGCGCGCCCGAATACGACCCGTTCAGCGCGCCGGCCCTGCCGCAGGCGCCCTCGATGCCGGAGGTGGGGCCGCCGACGCCGTTCCCCAAGCCGCCGCCGATCAGCGTCCTGGCCAAGGTCTCGATCGTGCTGGGCGTCGTCGCCGCGCTGGGCCTGGGGAGCCTGGCCGCATGGGGGATCTCACAGGTGGGCAGGAACTCCTCGGTGGAGGCGGGCAAATGCCTGTACCTGACCGACGAGGCCGGCGGCGCCCAGAGCTACACGACGGCCAGCTGTTCGTCGAGCCGCGCGACCTTCCGCATCGACGATGTCCGCACCGGCTCGTCCGATTGCCGCGACGAGGACTACATCCAGTTCGAGCTATACCGGAGTTCGTCCGGCAAGAAGGCCGAGAAGACCCTCTGCCTCGCGCTGAACGTCGAGACCGGGGACTGCCTGCGTGACGTCGTGCACGAGACGCGGATCGCGAAGGTCCGCTGCACGGACATCGGTGCGGAGGTGCGAGCGACCGTGATCATGGGATCGTCGGGCGTCTGCCAGTCGGAGGACACCGAGCTGCGCTACACCGGGCCGCCCGTACGCACCATCTGCTTGCGGCCCACCGGGGAGAACATCTAGCACCGGACCGCTCGCCGGTCGTGAGTGACAAAGAGGGTTAGAACGGGGTAAGGCAAGCATGGCGTGACGCTCACCGGGGGATTCAGCGGCGTCCCCAGTACATGATGGCCCCCTTCCTTGCGCCTAGCGCAAGGAAGGGGGCCATCATGTACTTCGAGGGTTCGCGCCGGGCATGGCTCGCTGCCGTGGCGGCTGGCGCGGGGAGTAGCTGACTGCAACCAGTAGCGAAGGCCTCCTTCGCTACCTTCAGGGTAAGCAAGGGGACCTTCACGGCACCGAGCCGATCACGCCATATTTGCCTTGCCTCAGGGTTAGAACGACCCGAATCACTCACGACCGCCAGGACGTTCAGCGCGGCACCATCGCCTGGACGTCGAGCCGCGCTCCGATCATCCCGGAGTTGTGCATCAGGTCGGCGACGCGTTGCAGCCGGATGCCGTTGAGGGAGACCGGGTACGACCCGAGTGAGATCAGTGACGCCGTGGTCCGGTCGATGTCGGAGAACGTCGGCAGCGCGTCGCGGACGACGGCCGGGTCGGCCGCCCGTACCTGCGCTTCGCCGAGCACCTTCCGGAAGGCCGCGAGCGTGCGGGCGTTGCCCTGGCCGAAGGTGCCGGTCGAGACGTAGGACGACATCGGGAAGTCCAGCGTCGCGCCGCGTGCGCCGTCGGCGAGGATGCTCGCCCCGAGTTCCTTCTCGGCCCTGGTGATGTACGGCTCGACCATCCACGCGGCGTCCACGTCGCCGCTTTGCAACGCCTGCGGCATCCGGTCGAACGCGTGCTGCTTGAACTGAATCCTGTTCACGTCTATCCCCGCGGTGCCGAGTATCGCGCGGGCGGCGAGCACGCCGACGTCGTCGAGCATGTTCACCGCGATCTTCGGTGACTTCTTTTGCGTCGGTTCGGTGTACTGGGAGCCGGGGAGTGTGACGAGCGCCATGGTGTTGCGGCCCGCGGTGTAGGCCTCGCCCTGCACTTGCAGTGCCGTCCCGGCCGCGGCGGCGCGGAAGATGGAGACGTCGCTGGCGAACGCGATGTCGATCTCGCCCGCGGAAAGTTTGGTGATCGCCTGGTCGGCGGGGGTGTCGACGAGGGTCACGGAAAGGCCGGCGGCGGTGAATTTCCCGCCGGCGACGGCGACCCTCAACGGCGCCGTGTCGATGGGGCTTCCGACGCCGACACGCAGTTCGGTCCGTTCGAGCGGGACGTTCGAATTCGGGTCACCACCGGAAAACACTCCGCAACCGGCAGCCGCCAGCAGAGCCCCTACCAGCGGAATCGCCAAGACGCGCATCATCGTCACCGCTCACCTACCGAGAGAATGTGCTCCTCCTTCTGGATCGTATGGTCCGGGCCCCATACGATCGCGTGCGGGAGACGCCGGATTGCGCGGCTTTCGATCGTTCTCGAACCTTGTTACTCTACAGTAGGTTCGGGCTCTCGTCCCCGATGTCAGCCATGGGAAAGGGTCCCGTGGTGGGAAAAGGAAACCAGGTGGCCCGTCGCGACAAGCGTCCCCGTGGGGGCGACGCGGCGGAACGGCATCCCCGTGTCGGAGGACGCTGGCGGCTGCGGAACTGGCACCTGCGTACCAAACTCTTCGTGGTGCTGCTGATCCCCGCGCTCGCGGTGGTCGCCCTCGTCGGGCTCCGGGTCAACTCGGATCTGCGCGATGCCCGGCAGCTGGCCGAATTCGCCACCCGCGGCCGGGTCGACAGCACCGTCGCCGAAGCGGTGCATCAGCTTCAGCGCGAACGTGACCTCACCGTCCGGTTCGTCGCGGGCGATCGCAAGGGCGACGTCTCCGAACTGACCGAGCAGCGCAAGCGCGTCGACGACGCCATCGGCACGTTCGATCGCACGCTCGGCGAGAGCAAGAGCAGGCTCGGCGACAAGGCCGCGACCAGTCTGCAGCTCACCAGCGACCGGCTGCGTGTGCTCACCGGACTGCGGTTTTCCGCGGAACACTCCGCTTTTCCCGCCGACGCGGTCCTGCGCTCCTACAGTGAGCTGATCTCCGGCCTGCTGGACATCAGCGATTCCACCGCCGCCGACGTGTCCGATCCGGACCTCGGGAAGTCGCGCCTCGCGGGCAACGCGCTCGCGCGGATCAAAGACCAGATGTCGGTCAAACGCGCGATCATGGCGGCCGCGCTCGCACAGGGCAGCCTCAACCGGGACCGGACGCGCGCACTGCTCGGCGCGGAGGCCGAACTCGCCGCCGCGCGCAACGACTACCGCACCTTCGCGACCCCCGAGCAGCAACGGATGTACGACGACACGGTGATCGGCCTCATCGTCGACATCGGCAACGGCATGGTGGAATCGGCGCTCATCCGCGCCGAGAACGACCAGGGGCTCGGCGGGCTGGACCCGAACCAGTGGGACACCGCCGCCACGTACACGGTCAATCTGGCCCACCAGGTGCAGCAGGCGGTGCTCGTCCAGTTGCAGGAACGCACGGACACCCTTGCCGCCCAAGCGAGAACGTCCGCGATCTGGGACGGCGGCATCGTGCTCGCGGTGCTACTCGTCGCCGGGGTGCTCTCGGTGATCATCGCGCGTTCGCTGTTGCGGCCGCTGAGGATCCTGCGCCGCAGCGCGCTCCAGGTCGCCGAACATCAGTTGCCGGCCGCCGTCGAAGGTCTGCTCAGCGATCCCGAGCCGCAGCCGGAGAACCTGCGGCGACGACTGGCCGTCGCGCCGGTCCCGGTGTTCAGCCGCGAGGAACTCGGCCAGGTGGCGCGGGCGTTCGACGCGGTGCACGGCGAGGCCGTCCGGCTCGCCGGGGAACAGGCCATGCTGCGGGAGAACATCAACGCGATGTTCGTGAACCTGTCGCAGCGGAGCCAGGATCTCGTCGAGCGGCAGCTTTCCGTGCTGGACCGCATGGAGGCCGACGAACAGGATCCCGACACCCTCGCCGGTCTCTTCGAACTCGACCACCTCGCGACGCGGATGCGGCGCAACAGCGAGAACCTGCTGGTGCTTTCCGGAACCGACGTCGTCCGCGAGGACAGCGGCGCGGTCGTCGCCGACGAGATCATCGGTGCCGCGCTGTCGGAGGTCGAGCACTACCAGCGCATCGAACTCGGTGCGGCACCCCGGATCGCGGTACGCGGCGAGGCCGTCAACGACCTCGTGCACGTGGTCTCCGAGCTGCTGGAGAACGCGACCCGCTACTCGGATCAGAGCACGATGGTGCAGGTCGAGGGGCACATCACCGAACGCGGTGAATGGCAGATCGAGATCACCGACCACGGCGCCGGGATGCCGCAGGCGGAGATCGACCGGACCAACGCGCGGCTGGCGAATCCGCCGGACGTCGACGTCGAGGTTTCGCGGCGGATGGGCCTGTTCGTGGTCGCGACGCTGGCCGTCCGGCACCGCATCGACGTCCGGCTGCGGTCGGCGGAAGGCGGCGGGATCACCGCGGTGGTCGTCGTGCCGTCCGGGCTCATCGTCGACGCGCCGCAGCCCGCTCCGATGCCGGAACCACCGCCCGCCGCCGTGGTGCCCGAGCCGGAACCCGAACCGCCGCTGGAAGTCCCGCCGCTGCCCGAGCCGGAGGAAAGCGCCGAGGAGTCACGGTTCGCACCCGTGCTGGACTCCGGGCCGCCGCGGCGCGCGCCCGTCGTCGAACGCGAGACCGCGCCGGAGTGGCCTTCGTCCGACGACGACGCGGGCAACCACCTCGAACTGGACTCGCCGACCGAGCGGATGCCGAAGTACCAGAGCGTGCTTTCGCAGTGGTTCGACCACGGAGGCCCGCGCGAAGGGCCTTCGCCCGCCGAACCAGGCCCGCCGTCCGTGCCTTCGTTCGAGCCGGTGAAGGCGCCTGAGGAGGGCGCCGCCGTCGATGAACCCGCCCAGGATCCGGACGAGCCGACCGAGCCGACGCTGAAACCGGTGACACCGAAGGAAAAGGCGCCTGAGCCCGCTCCGGAGCCCGAGCCCGCTTGGCCGACATCCGCTGAGCTGGAGCAGGAGGACGGCGCGGAGGACACCTGGCCAGTGCTGCCCGCCGTCGTTCCCGAAGCGCGGACGCGGGACGACAGGCCGGAGAAGCCGCGAGGGGAGAGGCCGATACTCTCACTTTCCCCTGAAGCGGTCCGCGAACGGATGACCAGCCTGCAAGGCGGGTTCCGGCGCGGTCGCCACGCCCGGGGTGAAGACAACCCCTCGGCTTAAGCGAATTGGAAGGTCCATGAGTTCGAAAACCGGCCTGCTGGAAGTGATCGCGCTGACCGCGGCGGACGCGGAGCGCGCACAGGATGGCGGGGCCGATCGCCTCGAACTGGTCAGCGACATGGCCAGCGACGGACTTTCGCCGTCGGTCGAGACGCTGCGTGACGTACTCGCCGCCACCGATCTCCCGGTGCGGGTCATGCTGCGCGACAACCTGTCCTTCGCCGCCGGTGACCTCGACGGGCTGCGCGCGGACACCGGACGGCTGATCGACGCGGGCGCGCGGGAGTTCGTCTTCGGTTTCCTGGACATGGACAGCGAAATCGACGTCGACGCCTGCGAGACCCTGGCCAAGGAGCTCGACGGTCTGCCGTGGACGTTCCACCGGGCCATCGACCGCGCACGGGATCCGCTGCGCGCCTACGACCAGCTGGCCGCGCTCGGCTGCGACACGGTGCTCGCGGCCGGGCATCCGCACGGGGTCGCGCACGGCCTTTCGGTACTGCAGCGGCTCGCCCGCCGGTCGGACGGCCCGCGGCTGCTGGTCGGTGGCGGCTTGCGGGCCCAGCAGGTGCATCTGCTGCGGGCGGGCGGGGTGCGTGAGTTCCACGTCGGCAGCGCGGTCCGGCCGGGCGGCTGGGAGTCCGATGTGGACGTGGCGGCTGTTCGCGAATGGGCGGCGCTGGTCAAGGACTAGGCCGGACGCCGGGGGGTCAGGTCCAGACCACATACGGTGACTTGAGGTTGCATCTTCAACTAACGGGATCGGACCGGCTAGCGTGGGGGCATGGCTATCCGCACCGTACGTGACGCGACCAGGGAACTGTTGCGTGAACTGGGCCTGACCACGGTCTTCGGCAATCCCGGGACGACAGAGATCGCCTTCCTCACGGATTGGCCGGACGACTTCACCTACGTCCTCGCGCTCCATGAGGCGTCCGTCGTCGCGATGGCCGACGGATACGCGCGCGCGTCACGACGGCCGGTGCTGGTGAACCTGCATTCGGCGGGCGGGGTCGGCCACGCGCTGGGTCACGTCTTCACCGCCTACCGCAACAACGCCCCGCTGATCATCGTCGCCGGTCAGCAGACCCGGTCACTGCTGCCGGACGAACCGTTCCTCGGTGCCGTCGAGGCGACGAACTTCCCCAAGCCGTACGTCAAGTGGAGCTGCGAACCGGCCAGGGCCGAGGACGTCCCGGCGGCGCTGGCGCGGGCGTATCACCTGGCGACGCAGGCACCCATGGGTCCGGTGTTCGTCTCGGTGCCTGTCGACGACTGGGACGTCGAGACCACGAAGCCGATCATCTCCCGGCCGCGGATCCCCGGCTTCGCGCCCGATCCGTCCGCTTTGGACGAATTGGTGTCCGCTTTGGACGCCGCCGAACGGCCGGCGATCGTGGTGGGCGCGGGCGTCGACGACGACGCCGCTGTGCCGGACGTCGTCGAACTGGCCGAGAAGGTGGGCGCCGGGGTCTGGGCGTCGCCGATGGCCGCGCGCTGCTCCTTCCCCGAGAACCACCCGCAGTTCTTCGGTTTCCTGCAGCCGGAACGGAAAGCGGTCGCGAGCGCGCTGACCGAGCACGACCTCGTGGTCGTCATCGGCGCCCCGGCGTTCACCTATCACGTGTACCGGGGCGAGTCGGAGGTTTCACTGCCGCCGCTGTTCCTGGTCAGCGACGACGACCAGATCCTGGCCAGGGCCGCGGTGGGCAACGGGATCCGCGCGACGCCGAAGCTCGCGATCCGCGCGCTGCTGGACCGCGCCACGCCGCGGGAAGCACCGAAACCCCGTACCCGGTTGGAAAAGCCCGCCGCGGTCACGCCGATCGCGCCGGACTTCGCCTACGCCACGATCGCGGAAGTCCTGCCGGACAACGCGCTCGTCGTCGAAGAGACGCCGAGCCACCGCAACGAACTGCACGACCACCTGCCGATCACGGCCACCGACACGGGCTTCCTCACCGTCGCCAGCGGCACCCTGGGCTACGGTCTCCCGGCCGCCGTCGGCGCGGCACTGGCCCGCCCGGACCGCAAGGTCGTCGCCATCCTCGGTGACGGATCGAGCATGTACTGCGTCCAGGCACTGTGGACGGCGGCGCAGCACAACCTGCCGATCACGTTCGTGATCTTCGACAACTCGCAGTACGCCGCCGTGCGCATCCTCGGCGAGGCGGCGGGCGGGGAGAAGGTGCCGGGCGTCGACCTCGGCGGCATCGATTTCCCCGCGCTGGCGCAGAGTCTGGGCCTGCGGACGTCGGTCGTCGAGCGCGCCGAGGACCTCAAGTCGACGCTGGAAGCCGCGCTGCCGGATGAGCGGCCGCATCTGGTGCACGTCCGCATCGACGCGAACCCGCGCAAGCTGTACTGAGCGCGCTCGAACATGCTGTGAAGGCCTCCTTCGCTCGCGTGAAGTACATGATGGCCCCCTTCCTTGCGCCTAGCGCAAAGAAGGGGGCCATCATGTACTCGCGAAGGTGTGAAGGTCGAGTTTCCTCGGCTCCGGCAGTGTCCCGTGTGGACGCTCAGGGCATGACCGGCTCGCGCGTCAACCACGCGAGAACGCCGTGAAGGCCTCCTTCCTACTCTCAAGGTAGGGAAGGAGGCCTACACGGACCAGCGACCAGCGACTGGCGGGGGTTTCAGCTCTTCGTACGGGCCTCGGCATCGACGTCGGCCGAGTCGGCGGCGGCGTCCTGCTGCGCCAGTTCGTACTCGGCGGCGTCGGCGGCGGCCGTGACCGCCTCGGGAGCGCCACCGTGCAGCAGCCGCGCCACCTCACCGCGCAGCGTCACGAACTCGGCGGACTCGCGGGTGGTGATCTGGTTCCGTTCCGCGGGCAGACCGACCGGCAGGTCCGCGACGATCGTGGCGGGCGACTTCGACAGCACCAGCACCCGGTCCGACAGGTAGACGCTCTCGTCGATGTCGTGCGTGACCACGAGAACCGTGCTCCCGTTCTCGCGCTGCACGCGCCGGGTCAGGTCCTCGAGTTCGAACCGCGTCTGCGCGTCGACCGACGCGAACGGCTCGTCCATCAGCAGCAGAGCGGGACGGCTCGCGAGTGCCCGAGCGATCGACACGCGCTGCTGCATACCGCCCGAGAGCTGCCACGGGAACTTCGAGCCGACGCCGGCCAGGCCGACCGACTCCAGTGCCTCCTGCGCCCGCGTGCGGCGCTCCGAGCGGCTCAAGTTACGCCACCGCAAGGGGAACTCGACGTTCTTCGCGACCGAGAGCCAGGGAAACAGCGAGCGGCTGTAGTCCTGGAACACCACGGCCAGATCCTCCGGCACGCCGGAGACGTCGTCGCCGTGCAGGCTGACCCGGCCGGACGTCGGCTTGATCAGCCCGGCGATGCAGCGCAGCAGCGTCGACTTGCCGCAGCCCGACGGGCCCACGATGCTCGCGAGCTGACCGGTTTCCACGGTGAACGACAGGTCGTTGACCGCGACGTGCGCCTTTTCTCCCGCGCCGTACCGGTGGTTCAGCCCGGAGACTTCGAGCATGGTTGACATCTTGCTGACCCTTCGAAAGAGCTAGATACGGCCGTTGCGGGTGGGCTGCCAGCGAAGCACTCTCTGCTCCACCGCGAGGAAGGCCGTGTTGAACCCGAAGCCGAGCAGGCCCAGCAGGACCAGCCACGACCACATGAGCGGGAAGTCGAACGCCTGCTGGGCGTCCATCAGTGACCGGCCGATGCCGTTGTAGGAACCGACCAGCTCCGAGATGACCATCAGCAGCAGGGAAATGGAGAGGCTCAGCCGCAGCCCCGCGAAGATCTTCGGCCCCGCGGCCGGCAGGACGATCGAGCGCACCCAGTACGACCGAGGGGTCCGGAACGACTTCGCGGTGTCGACCTTCACCTGATCCACCGACCGGACGCCGTCCACGGTGTTGAGCAGCACCGGCCAGATCGCGCCGAAGATGATCGACCCGGTCTGCATGCCCGGCCCGAGTCCGAAAAGGACGATGAACACCGGGATCAACGCGGGCGGCGGCACCGAGCGGAAGAACGCGAAAAGCGGGCCGACGTAGTCCATCCCGGTCTTGGACCGTCCTAACGCGACACCCAGCGCGACGCCGACGACGCCCGCGAGCAGCCAGCCGCCGAGCGTCCGGCCGAGACTCGGCAGGACGTTGTCGAACACGGTGTCGGTCAGGAACAGCTGGGACACCGGACCGCTGAACCACAGCTTCACCGAGGTCGCCACGATTTCGGACGGCGGCGGGAAGAACGGGCTTTCCGCGAGCCGGGTCGACAGCTCCCAGATCCCGAGCAGGGCGAAGAACAGCAGCCAGTTGCGGAGCAGGATGCCGATGCCCCGGCCAACGCGCCTGCCGACGCGACTGGACAGCGTGAGGGTCGTCACGAGACAGCCTCCCGATCGACCGTGCTCCAGCGGAAGACCCGCCTGCCGATCATTTCCAGCCCGCCGTTGATGAGGAAGCCGAGTACGCCGACCACCACGGTGCCGGCGAGCACGAGGTCGAACCTGGTCGAGCCGGTACTGGCCTGCATGATGAAGTTGCCGATGCCGAGTTTGGCGCCTGCCAGGAACTCGGTGCTGACCACCGCGATCAGCGCGATGTTGGCGGACAGCCGGACCCCGGTGAACACGAAGGGCGCGGTGTGCGGCAACGCTACCGACGTCATCGTCCGGAACTTGCCGGTTCCACAGGCTTTCGCGGTTTCCATCAGCACGGGGTCGATCTCGCCGAGCGCGTAGATCGTGTTGAACATGATCGGCCACAACGAGGCGTACACGGCCAGCGTGATCTTCGCTTCGGGTCCGCCGCCGATCAGCAGGAGCACCAGCGGGATCAGCGCGACGGCGGGGATCGGCCGCAGGAACTCGATGATCACCGCGGTCGCGGTGCGCAGCCCGGGGACGCTGCCCAGCAACAGCCCGGCGGGTACGGCGACGGCGACCGCGATGAGCAGGGCGATCGCCCACGCGAGGAACGTGGCGATCAGGTCGCGGATGAACTGCACCTCGCCGAACTGGTCGAAGATCGTCACGAGGACGACGGACGGCGGGGGGAGGAACTCTTTACGGACCAGGCCGGCCTGGACGATCACTTCCCAGATGAGGAAGAAACCGGCCAGACCGGCCAGGGCACGGAGAAGTCGTGGCACCTTGACCTTTATCCAGCTTGAGGGGCGAGCATCGGAGCGGCGTCGAGCTTCGCGGTCAGCACACCGGTCTGCAGCAGCAGGTCCGGCACGCGCTGCAGGCGACGGGGGTCCAGGGTGGCCCCGAACGTCGGCAGCGTGAGCAGTGACGCGGTCTCGGCGTCGACCTTGGCGTACTTCACGATCAGCGGTTCGATCTTGGAACGGTCTGCCGAATCACGCACGGCCTTGGCCAGCGCGCGTTGGAAGGCCGCGAGGGTCTTCGGGTTCTTGTCCACAAAGGAGCCGAGCGCGCCGAAGCCCGCCAGGGGGAAGTCCTGGGTGGCACCGGTCGCGATGTCGACGACCGGGGTCGCGCCCGCGACCTTGGAGGCCTGGGTCAGGAACGGCTCGGGCAGGTAACCCGCGTCGACCTGGCCCGACATGAGCGCGGCGGCGATGTTGGGCAGCGCCATCGGCACCCACTGGACCTTGCTGGTGTCGACGCCGTGGTCCTTCATCACCGAGACGGTGAGCAGGTGGGAGGCGGTGTTCTTGTCGGTGATCGCGATCTTCTTGCCGGCCAGGTCGTTGATCGTCTTGACCGGCGACGTCGGCACGGTGACCACCGCGTTGCTCTTCGGGCTGGCCGACACGGAGTCGGCGACGAGCCGGATGTCGGCCGCGCCCTTGCTCTTCGCGACGAAGAACGGCATGTAGGTGGAGAAGGCGATGTCGACCTCGCCACCGATCATCTTGGTCATCGAGGCCTGGCCGCTGGGGGCGTCGACGGCTTCGACCTCGAGGCCCTCGGCCTTGAAGTAGCCGCCTTCCTGCGCCAGCCGCAGCGGGGCGAGGTCGACGACCGGCAGCAGGGCCACCTTGATCTTCGGCTTCTCCAGTGCGCCGTCCCCACCGGACGCTTTGGACGAGTCATCGCCTCCGAGGGCACCGCAGGCGCCCAACGTGGCCAGCATGAGCGCGCTCAGGGCGACACCGATGGCGCCCCGTCCTCCGCGTGCACCACTTCTGCTCATGGCGTTTCGAAACAAAGCCAGCTCCTCGGAAACAATGAATCACCGTTTGGGGTTTTCATCCGTGTCTTGGCTTTATTTCGCCAGGCACGCGGTCACCTTAGAGATTTGCCCACCCGCTCACAATGGGTGTCGTGAGCGGGTGATCATTTTAGGCCATTCGCCCTATTGCCGGATCACCCGCTTGGACATCGCTACTTTTAGTGATCGAATTCCGGGTGGAGCGACAATTCGAGGTAACCGCGTGTCATCAACTGGTGGTCTGCGGCGCGATCATCGGTCCGACGTCGATCTTGGTCTGGATGGCACCCATCTGCAGCAGCAGGTCCGGGACCCGCTGGATACGGCGGGGGTCCAGGGTGGACTGGAAGGTCAGCAGCGTGGTCAGCGAGGCGGTGTCCTGGTCGATCTTGGCGTACTTGACCAGCAGCGGCTCGATCTTGGAGCGGTCAGCCGCGTCGCGGGTGGCCTTCTGCATGGCGCGCTGGAAGGCGGCCACGGTCTTCGGGTTCTCCGAGGCGAACTTGCCGAGTGAGCCGTAGCCCGCGGTGGGGAAGTCCTGGGTGGCGCCGGTGGCGGTGTCCACGACCGGGACGGTGCCCGCCTGCTTCGCGGTCTGGGTGATGAACGGCTCGGTCAGGAAGCCGGCGTCGATGTCGCCGTTCTTGAGCGCGGTGCCGATGTTCGGCAGCGGGATCGGCACCCACTGCACCTTGCTGGCGTCGACGCCGTGGTCCTTCATGACCGATTTGGACAGTGTGTCGGACACGGTGTTCGGCGCGGTGATGCCGATCTTCTTGCCCGCCAGGTCGCTGACGCTCTTCACCGACGACGTCGGCAGGGTGACCAGCATCGTGCTCTTCGGGCCCGCGGAGGAGGCGTCCGCGACCAGCTTGATGTCCGCGGTGCCCTTGCTCGCCGCGATGAAGAACGGCGTGTAGCTCGCGTACGCGATGTCGACCTCGCCGCCGATCAGCTTGGTCAGCGAGACCTGTCCGGTCGCCGCTTCGATGGCCTCGACGTCCAGGCCCTCGTTCTTGAAGTAGCCGCCGTCCTGGGCGAGGCGCAGCGGGGCCAGGTCGATGGTCGACATCACGGCGACCTTGATCTTCGACTTCTCGAGGTTTCCCGAGCCGCCGGAAGAGGACGAATCGTCTCCGCCGAGCAGGCCGCAGCCGCTGATCGATACCGAAACGACGGCCGCCATCGCGAAGGCGAGGGCTCCACGCCTACTCCGGCTGACGCTCAAGGCTTTCTTCGAGCTTGCAGAGCCAAGCAAGTGGTGCTCCTGATCAAGGGAGGGACACGTGACGACGTGGCCTGATGTGGAATTCGGAAGTGACTCTTTGTCGAGTCACGCGCCCACTGTAGAGAACCGACAACGTGCTCACAATGGGTGGTCATCCTATGATCCCCAGTGGTAACCATCACCCGAACAGGTTGTTTGTCAAAAGTGAACACAACTGGGCGTGTTCATGCCGGGGACTTGTTGACAACTGAGCGCCTACCGGTCAAGACCCGTCCGGTGCCTTCTTGCGCGTCTTGACCGAAGGGTTACATCTGGGCCGCCCGTTCGCTACCCTCATGCACCGGTAGTGAGGTGTGGACCACTGATGTAGTGAAAGAGAGTGCCTTGGATGGCCGAACGCTCTGGACCTTTTTCGAGGTGCAAGGCACTCTGTGTCGAACAAGGTGAACACGTCCGTGCTTCACTGGTGCGTGTCCGCGCACTGGCGGGTTAGGCCGAATAGACCAATGACGCCAGGCGGGATTTCGGCCAAGTGCACCTGACAGACTGCGTCAAAGACGACTCCCTCATTCGGAGGAGTGAGCACTCGCGTCACGGACATCCCTGCCAGGCGGCGGGAGTGTGCGGGTAATGGTCTCCGACAACCGACGCAGACAGCAGAACAGCCAGTTCGAGAACGGCATGTCCAAAATGGGCTTTCCCGGCCCGGATGAAGATGATGGTGGTGCGGCGGTGCCGAACGAAGACACCGCGGGGGTGGGAGGGGCCCCTGCGCGGGATACCGGAGACGGTCCTGGCGGGAAGGTCGGGTCGTTCCTGGGCCTGCGTAACTGGCGTCTGCGATCCAAGCTCGCGGCCGTCCTGATCATTCCGACGCTGACCGCGCTCGCGCTCGGCACGCTGCGCGTGATCGACGACAGCGGTGAGGCCACGCGGTTCCAGGACACGGCCGATCAGGTCGCGTTCGCCGACAAGATCACGCTCGTGGTGCACGAGCTGCAGAGCGAGCGCGCGCTGGCCGTCGCACTGAAGGCCTCCAACGACCCATCCCGTCAGAACGGTTTCGAGGCGCAGATCGCCAAGGTCGACCGCGCGGTCGACGACCTCCGTGCTTCGGCGAACCAAATCAACCCGGACGATCAGGACACGAGGGACCGCTACTCGCGTGGTCTGCAGCGGCTCGACGCCCTGCGCCCGCTGCGCGGCGCGATGAACACCTCGCAGCTGGGCGACACCCCGGTCCTCATCGCCTACTCCGGCATCCTCGACTCGCTGGTCCAGCTCGGCCGTGAGGTGACGACCGCGGTGGCCAACCGCGACGTGCTCCGGCTCGGCACCACGGTGCAGGCCATCAGTGAGAGCAAGGAGTACATCGCCCGCGGTGACGCGGCACTGCTGATCGCCTCCTTCCGCTCCTCGTTCCCCGGCGACCTGTTCGACCAGGCCCGGTCGGCGGTGGCCAGTGGCGACGCCTCGACCGCGGCCTTCCTCGCGAACGCCAGCCCCGAACAGCGGCAGCTCTATTCGGACACCTTCTCCGGTCCCGAGGTCGACGACCGCCGGCGGATCACCACGATGGCGTTCTCGCTGCACCAGCAGAACGAGCCGCCTGCCATCGACAACGTCGCGCTCGGCAACGACAGCCGCGTCGCGCTGGACAAGCTGCGCGCGGTCGAGACCAATCTGCTCGGCCAGCTGCGGGCGCAGGCCGACGACCTGGCCTCCTCGGCGATCACCTCCGCCTGGGTCGGCGGCGCGATCGTGCTGCTGGCCCTGCTCGCGGCGCTCGCTCTGATGCTCGTCATCGCCCGCCTGATGCTGCGCCCGCTGCGGATCCTGCGGAAGACCGCGCTCGACGTCGCCTACACACGGTTGCCGGAAACCGTGCAAGCGATCCTGGACGACCCGGATCCGGTCAATGCCTCGAAGCGGTCGGTCGAACCGGTGCCGGTCACTTCGCGTGACGAGATCGGTGAAGTGGCGCGTTCGTTCGACGTCGTCCACGCGCAGGCCGTCAAGATGGCCGCCGAGCAGGCCCTCCTGCGCGAGAACGTCAACGGCATCTTCGTGAACCTGTCCCGCCGGTCGCAGCGCCTGGTGGAACGCCAGCTCGGCGTGATCGACCGGCTCGAAGCCGACGAGCAGGACCCGGACCACTTGGCCAGCCTGTTCGAGCTCGACCACCTCGCCACGCGGCTGCGCCGCAACGGTGAAAGCCTCCTGGTGCTCTCGGGCGCCGGTCTCGCGAAGTCGGTGCCCAAGCCGGTGCCCGCCGCCGACGTCATCGGCGCCGCGGTTTCGGAGATCGAGCAGTACGCCCGGATCGAGATCGGCATCGTCCCCGACGTCGCCGTCCAGGGCCTCACGATCCACGACCTCGTGCACGTGCTCGCGGAACTGCTGGACAACGCCACCTACTTCTCCGAGCCGGAGACGAAGGTGACCGTCCGCGCGGTGATCACCCGCAAGAAGGCGCTCGCCATCCAGGTCACCGACCACGGTGTCGGCATGACCGAGGAGCGGCTCGCCGAGGTCAACCAGCGCCTGGCGGACCCGCCGGACCTGGACGTCTCGGTGACCAGGCGGATGGGCCTGTACGTGGTCGCGCGCCTGGCGCGCCGCCACGGCATCGAGGTCCGGCTCCGGGAGAACGAGGACATCGAAGGCGGCGTGATCGCGCGGGTCGTCGTGCCAGCCGAGCTGCTCACGCAGATGCGGCCCGGCTCCTCGCGGAACACCCCGCCGCCGTCGAACCGCTCGGAAACGTCGATGCCGTCGATGTCCGAGATGTCGACCTCGCTGCCCAGCATCCCGGCGTCCGACCGCGGTCTGGAGATGACTCCGCCTCCGCCGTCGAAGCCGCCGTCCCACCAGCCGGTCGCGCAGCAGGGCGGGCTCGTCCCGCTCGACCAGCCGATCAGCCTCGACGACCTGGTCGCGGGCAAGAACGCGGCCGGACCGTTCCTCAGCCCGGCGATCCCCGCCGAGGAGGCTCCGGCGTGGCCGACGGCCGAGGACATTTCGCCGGCGAACGGCGACGGGGCCTCCAGCGGTACGGAGACCCAGTTCGCGTCGCTCGTGCTGCCGAAGCGGGAGCCGAGGTACGTGCCGGTGAACCCGGTCGAGTCGCCGCGGCAGCCCGAGGAGTCTCAGGACTCGGGTAAGTCGGCGCTGGACGACGACGTCCCCACCAGGCGGCTCCCGATCTACCAGTCGGTGCTCTCGCGCTGGTTCAGCGAAGGCGACGAAGCCGGTGAGCCCGCGGGCTCGTCCTACGCCGAAGGCACCGAGACCGCCGAGTCGGACGTGCCCGAGCAGGGCCGCCACAGCACCGACGAGGCCGCCGAGCCCGCCGCGGAGACCGCCGGAGAGGCATTGCCCACTCGGACCCCGCAGAGTGTTCCGCCGGAGACGGTGCTCCAGGACAATGGCTGGCGGAGCGCGTCCGACGACGGCTGGCAGGCGGCGCAGGTCCTGTACGAAGACCGGAACGAGGAGATCACCCCGGCGGGCTTGCCCAAGCGGGTGCCGAATCAGTACCTCGTCCCCGGCTCGATCGGCGGGGACGAGCCGAAGAAGGAAGACTCGTTCGCCGACAAGACCTCCGGAATGCCGGGGACGGGCGCTATCGCCCGCTCGGCGACGGCGGCGAGGAGCCGGATGGCAAGCTTCCAACAGGGCTACAAGTCGGGACGGCACGCGTTGAAGGAACGCCCGCTCGATGCGCTGGATGACAACGGCGTTCCGGTGACTGGCAGGGGTGCGGGTTCCCCTGCCGATGACAGCAGTAAGGAGTGAAAGTGACACGGGCGGGTGCGATGCAGCCGGGGGGACCGGCGCAGCCTGGCGGCCAGGCGCAGGGTAAAGGACACACGAGCAGCTTTGCCTGGCTGATCACGGATTTCGTGCACCGGGTCCCGGGCGCGGCGCATGCCGTGGTGGTGTCGGCGGACGGTTTGCTGCTGGCTTCTTCGAAGGGACTTCCCAAGGACAGGGCCGATCAACTCGCCGCTGTCGCGTCGGGGCTCACCAGCCTCGCGCGTGGCGCGGCCAAGGTGTTCGAAGGCGGCACGGTCGCGCAGACGGTGGTCGAGATGGCCAACGGCTTCCTCTTCCTGATGTCGGTGTCCGACGGTTCCTGTCTGGCGGTCCTCGGATCGCCGGAGAGTGACATCGGCCTGGTCGTCTACGAGATGACCCTGCTGGTGGAACGGGTGGGGCAACAGCTGACACCGGAGATGCGCGCGCAGCTGCAGGGCGCGTCGGTCCGCCGCTGAGCGACCGGGAACCGAGGAGAATGCCGTGGACGACGGGCGCTTGAGGGGCGATGGCCGGCTCGGTGACGACTTCTCCGGCGGGTGGTCGGAACGAGACGACGGCCGGGAGGACTGGACGTCCTTCCGGGACCGGGTCGATCGCGAATGGCGATCGCGGCGGGCACAGGGGTCCGACGAGGACCCCGTGTCCCCGGAGGAGGCCTCCCGCTGGCTGACCGATTCGAACGCGGGAACGGGACCCGCCGATTTCAGTGTCACGGACTACCGGGAACGCCTGCTTGGCGGTCCCGGGGCCGAACTGTTCGGTGGTGGCAGCGGTCCGCTGTACGACTCGGGCGAGTTCGCCAAGTTCTCCTTCGACAAGGAGGAGGAGCGCCGGTCGGCGGCCGCCGACCCGCTTGCCGCGGCCTTGCCGCAGCAGGCGCAGAACGAGTACGTCGACGAGCCGTACACCACCGACGTCGAATCCTCCGGCCTGGTCCGGCCGTACTTCCGCACGCGGGGACGGACCAAGCCGACGTACGACCTTGCCATCGAGGCGTTGATCTCGACCAGTGAACAGGGACGCGTGCTCGACCGGGTGCGCGTACCCGAACACCGGTCGATCTGCGACCTTTGCCTGGACACCCGGTCCGTCGCCGAAGTCGCGGCGCTGTTGCGCCTGCCGCTCGGCGTGGTCCGGGTGCTGATCGGAGACGTGGCCGGTCTCGGCCTGGTCCTGGTGCACAGCGCCAGCCAGAACGTGGGTGACCGGCCCAGTATCGAGTTCATGGAGAGGGTGCTCAGTGGGCTTCGGAGAATTTGACTCCGACGCGAATGCGCCGCAGGTGGCCGGGCCGACTTCGTCGGCCAAGATCGTGGTCGCTGGCGGATTCGGATCGGGGAAGACCACGCTGGTCGGGGCGGTTTCGGAGATCGATCCGCTGACCACCGAGGCCATGATGACCGAGGCCAGTACCGGCGTCGACGACAATTCGGCCACCCCGAACAAGTCGACGACGACCGTGGCCATGGACTTCGGCCGGATTTCGCTGGACTCGGATCTGGTGCTTTACGTGTTCGGTACGCCGGGCCAGCACCGGTTCTGGTTCATGTGGGACGACCTGGCGGTCGGTGCCATCGGCGCCGTCGTGCTGGTCGACACGCGGAGGCTTGCCGACGCGTTCCCGTCGATCGACTTCTTCGAGAACCGGAAGCTGCCGTACGTCGTGGCGATCAACTGCTTCGACCGGCTGCTGCACCACCAGATCGAGGACGTCCGGCACGCGCTGACGATCTCGCCGTCCGTGCCGATCATGGCCTGTGACGCTCGGGAGCGTGAGTCCGCCAAGCAGGTGTTGATCTCGGTCGTGCAACACGCCATCGCTTACGATTCGGCGTTGCGCGCCGGATAGGCAGGACCAAAACAGACGAAAGCCCGGAGCGGATGCGGCCGTTGGAGTGAACTCCGCAGGCTTCACCCGCTTCGGGGATCGGCGCCACCCGCCGGATCGGACCCGGGGCGATCCCTCCGCCCGATCCGGTGGCGGCATCACCCGGGCGGGTGATTTGGACATCGCTGACCTGCGTGGACATCGATTCACGCCCGGTCGCGCGACGCCACCACGGGGTGACCCACGAATGCGTGGTTCGCGATGAGTCGACGCGGTGAGCTTCCGGACGCCTACGTTCGGTGAACCCCTGCGGCCGGGTGGCGGGCTCGACACGATCGACGGGACGAATACGCTGGGTGGAGGCGTCTTTCGACTTGTCGGTGCTGGTCAGCGAGAGACGTCCGGACCACGCCGCCCAGGTGGTCTTGACGCAGCGAGGAGGGACTTGTGACGGCATCCGGGCAGCAGCAGAGCTCGTTCGGCTGGCTCATCACGGATTTCGCGCGCCGGGTTCCCGGTGCCGCGCACGCCGTGCTGGTCTCCGCGGACGGTCTTCTCCTCGCGCCGTCGGAAGGGCTGCCGCAGGAGCGGGCCGAACAGCTGTCCGCGGTCGCCTCCGGACTGATCAGCCTCACCGCCGGCGCGGCGCGCTGCTTCGAGGCGGGTGGGGTCAACCAGACCGTCGTCGAGATGGAACGCGGATACCTCTTCCTCATGTCGGTCGCCGACGGATCATCGCTCGCCGTACTGGCCGCGCCGACCTGCGACATCGGCACCGTGGCCTACGAGATGACCCTGCTCGTCGAGCGGGTCGGCCAGCAGATCACCCCCGAGCTGCGGGCGCAGCTGCAGGGCGGCGTCCGTGGGTAGCCGCCGATGAAGATCACCGGATTCACCGAGCCGGAACCGTCCGGCTGGGACTCCCTTTACCAAGGCACCGAGCGCGAGGCCTTCGACTCCCCGAGCCGGTTCGAGCTGAGCTCGATCAGCACGGTCATGCCGCGGCGTCCGCCCGCGCCGCCGGAACCGGTCTCCACGGTCCCTTCGCCGATCCGCCAGTCGCCGCCGCCGCGTCCCGCTTCGACGGGTGGCAGCGGTCAAGGCCATGCGGGCAGCGCGCCCGCTTCGGTCTATCTGCCGTCCTCTGGCTCTCGTGTCCGGCCCTACACGCGCACCGGCGGGCGCACCCGCACCGCGCACGACCTCGCGCTGGAGGCGCTGGTCTCGACCAGTGACGACGGACGGCGGTATCGCGGCGTGCGGACCCCCGAGCACCGGCAGATCTGCGACATCTGCCTGGACACCCGTTCGATCGCGGAGATCGCCGCACATCTGCGGCTGCCGCTGGGCGTGGTGAAGGTGCTCGTCGGCGACATGGCGGACGCGGGGCTGGTGCTGATCCACCAGACCGAGCTGATCCTCGGGGACTCGTCTTCGCGCGCTTTCATGGAACGCGTCCTTCAAGGCCTTCGCGCCCTTTAACCCCTCTTCCCGCATTTCGTCCTCTGAATGCGGTCCTTGCGCGTGCAACGACCGCATTCAGAGGACTAAATGCGTAGGTATGAGGGCGGGGGTCAGTCTTCGACGAGGGCGGCCGACGTGATCCGGTGCAAGGGGTAGCGTTCGTTGTCGGTCCCTTCGAGGACTCCGCCGCCGACACGCATCGGCCGCACCACGCGCTGGCTCGACGTCCCGCGTGAGTCGACGAACCCGATCCACACCTCACGACGCTCCATGGTCGCCTGGGACAGCAGCGCCAGCGTCGCGGACGTGTCCCCGGCGCCGCCGCCCTGCGGCGCGCGTACCGTCTCGCCGCGACGACGCGCCGAAGCGGCGTCACCGGCCCGGACGTGCGCGACGATCTTGCCGACCTGATCGTCGGTCAGTCCAGCCTGCTCCCCAGGGGCACGACGCGCGGCGCGCGCCTTCGCGGGCAGTCGACGTCCAGACGGCCTGATGTCCATGACGCGCCCATCCGGCCCTTCGGCGGCCGGAGCGAACCCGGCGGCCCGAAGAGCGTCGAGTACCTCGGCGAGCGGGTACGCACTGATGAGCACCGTCGGCGCGATCATGCGCAGGCCGTACTCCGCCGCGACCGGGCTGCCCATGACCTCCGCGAGCAGCGAAGCGTCGTCACAGCGCAGGAACGACTCGGCGGCACCACCGCGCAGTCGCCCGTGCCGCCGGGCGACGTCGTCGATCAGGTAGCTCAGCGACTGCGGAACCGGCGTCGCCGACCGCGACGCGAACAACTGGTGCAGCTCGCCCGCGGTCCGCCCGGTGTCGAGCGCGCGCCGCACGGAGGTCTCGGTGATCCGGTAGACGGTCGCGTGCCCGGCCGATTCGATGTCGGCCACGGCGGTCATCTCGCCCGCGAGTTCGGCTTCCAGCGGTCCCGGCGCGACGACGGTCAAGTCGGCCTGGACCAGGACGTGGTCCACCGGTCGCGGGAGCGCGTCGAGCATCGCCTCGACCGCGCCGGGCCGGTCCTCGGCCAGCAGAGCCCGCGTCGCCGTCGTGAGCCCGCCGAGGCCGATCAGGCCGAGGGTGGCCCCTTCGGCCATCGTCCAGCGGACGGTCTCGTCCCGCAGCCGCCCGCCCCGCCGCGGCGCGCGCCAGGCGAGCGCGGCGACCAGTTCGTCGGTGCTTTTCACCCCGGAGCCCTCGGGCAGCGCGGCCAGGGCGAGGAGGATCCGTCGCCGCGAGACCGGCGCCAGCGGCCGTCGCAGGTCTTCCGACAGCGGCGCGATCGGCTTGTCCTTCGCGTCCCTCCCACCGGCGAGCCCGGGCAGCCGGGGCAGTTCGAGCCAGGCTTGCGCGAGCGTCATCCAGCGCTGCGCCGTCGGCGACGCGAGCCACGTGTCCGTGAGCGTCGTCGGAACCCATTCCGGTGAGGTCGCTTCGCTGTCGGCGACCAGTCCGGCCCCGACCGCGATCTCCGCCAGCAGGGTCACCCGGGTCTCGTCGACGTCGAGATCCTTGGCGAGCTTCTTGATCTCCCGGACGCCGAGGCCGCCGGACTTCAGTACCGGCGGCGGCGTCGACGACCACGCGCGAAGCAGGTTTTCGGTCTGGCGCAAGAACTCCATCGCCTCGCCTGCCGCCGCCTCGTCCACTGTGGACCGATTGTGCGGATGCACGGGGAGTTCCGGTTCGCGCAGCGACGCCGGGTCGAACACCGAGCCGCCGCGCAAGGCGATCCCGAGCTCGCGCGGCAGCTCGACGGTCTGGTCGTCCCGGCGCAGCAGCAGCCCGCGAGCGAGCAATCGCTGGACCGGATTCTGCGCACGCTCCAGCGGGACGTCGGCCGACGCGTCACGGGTGCGGCCGATCGGCGGCCCGGCGGCCAGCGTCGTCAGCAGGGCGCGCTCATCCTCGCCGATCTCCGCCAGCGCGGCCTCGATGTCCGTTCCGGCGAGCGTGGGCGACGACGCGCCCAGCCCGGCGGGGAACGGCCCGAGCGCGTCGCGGGCCGACGGCGGAACACGCAGCCCGTCGTCCTCGCCCCAGACGAGCGCCCGGGTGCGCAGCAGGGTCAGCGCCGCACCGATCTCGGTGCCCACGAGCCGGGCGACCTCGGCGGAGGTGGCCGGATCGGTGTCCGCTCCGGCCAGCAGCAGGGCGTCGAGCACGGCGAGGGTGAAGGTGTCGAGGTCTTCGCAGGCGCGCGCGACGGAGCCCGGCGTGCCGGCCCGGGTGGCGAGCACGATGGTGTCGGACGGTGGTGGCGTGGACAGGTCGCGACGCGTGCGCAGCAGTGCGGCGAGTGCGTCGTCGGACTCCTGGCGCAGCCAGTCCGCCAGGGAGGGCGCAGGCATAGAAGACCAGGATACCGGGCGGGTGGTGGACCGGCAGCCGCGTTCGGGCAGACTGTGCGTCGAGAACGGCTTGACCATGCTCGGGAGGACGTTGTGGCGAAGGGCGAGAACAAGAAGCGCGCGGGGATCGACCCGACGTGGCCCGGTGAAGACGGGGAGCACCCTGTCACCGAGCTGGCTTCGGACCGGCAGGGTGCGCTGTCCCCGTTCGGTGACGTGACCTTCCCGCTCGAAAGCGTGCCTTACGTGCACCCGGAGACCGAGATCAACAAGTAGGAAGTTACTGGCCGGTCCCGTGAGGGCGCCCTTTCCGCATGGCATGAGGTCGAGTGCGGCTCGCGCCCCTGCAGCGGGTTTCCGTCAGCGCGCGAGTTACTGGTCAGTCACCCCCTGCGGGGCTTCGTGGCGGTCGTCACGGGAGTAGGTTTTCGATCGACCTATTCGAGCGTTCCCAGCGGGGGTAGTGCCATGCCGGTTCCCGGTCCCGGATATTCGATCACCGTCCGGGTGGAGGCCCCCGCGTCGTCCACCGCGGCGGGTGATCTGACGACCGCCGTCGGCCGGGTCGGCGGCGTGCTGACCGCGTTCGACGTCGTCGAGTCGCACCCCGAGTCGATCGTCGTCGACATCAGCGCCAACGCCCTGTCGGAGAATCACGCGCAGGACATCACGCAGACCCTGGACTCACTCCCGGGTGTGCGGGTCCGCAAGGTCTCCGACCGGACGTTCCTGATCCACCTCGGTGGCAAGATCGAGGTCACCCCCAAGGTTGCGCTCCGTAACCGTGATGACCTCTCCCGCGCGTACACGCCCGGCGTCGCCCGCGTGTGCCAGGCGATCGCCGCGAACCCCGAGGACGCGCGCCGCCTGACCATCAAGCGGAACACCGTCGCCGTCGTCACCGACGGTTCGGCCGTGCTGGGCCTCGGCAACATCGGCCCGGCCGCCGCGCTCCCGGTGATGGAGGGCAAGGCGGCGCTGTTCAAGAAGTTCGCCGACGTGGACGCGTGGCCGGTGTGCCTGGACACCCAGGACACCGAAGAGATCATCAAGATCGTCAAGGCGATCGCCCCGGTCTACGCGGGCATCAACCTCGAGGACATCGCGGCGCCTCGCTGCTTCGAGATCGAGAAGCGCCTGCGTGACCAGCTCGACATCCCGGTGTTCCACGACGACCAGCACGGCACCGCCATCGTCGTGGTCGCCGCGCTGCGCAACGCGCTGCGCGTGGTCGGGAAGAACATCGAGGACTGCAGGATCGTGGTCAGCGGCGTCGGCGCGGCCGGTTCGGCGATCATCCGCCTGCTGCTCGGCAAGAACCCCGGCGATGTCGTGGCCGCCGACATCGACGGCATCGTGCACTCCGCGCGCGGCAACCTCGACGAAAACCTCACCTGGATCGCCGAGCACACCAACAAGGAGCAGCAGGCCGGCACCCTGCACGAAGCGCTCGTCGGCGCCGACGTGTTCATCGGGGTCTCCGCGCCGAACCTGTTCGGTGCCGAGCAGGTCGCGACCATGAAGTCCGACGCCGTCGTGTTCGCGCTGGCCAACCCGGACCCGGAGATCGACCCGCTGGAGGCGCAGAAGCACGCCGCCGTCGTCGCCACCGGCCGCAGCGACTTCCCGAACCAGATCAACAACGTGCTCGCGTTCCCCGGCGTGTTCCGCGGCCTGCTCGACGCGCACGCGCACCACATCGACGACTCGATGCTGCTCGCGGCGGCCGACGCCATCGCGGACGTCGTGGACAACGGCAAGCTCAACGCGTCGTTCATCGTGCCGAGCGTCTTCGACAACGCCGTCGCCCCGGCGGTGGCGGAAGCCGTCAAGAAGGCCGCGAAAGCAGGATCTGCTGCCGAGCGCTGACGAGGCGATACCAAAGGTCCCTTGCTCCGTTCAGGGTCCGCGTCATCACTGAGGCCGACCCCGTGGCCGACTTCAGAGTGACGACTCCGCCCCCGGCCCGCTCATAGGCTCGATTTCGACCACGAAGTCGATCTTGACGGGGGTTGGGCATGAAGCGCTCTGTCCTGAGCAGAATCGGGACACTCACGGCCGCGGCGGTGACCGTGGCGGTACTCGTACCGGCCACGGCGTCCGCCGCGGTTTCGCCGTTGAACTGGGGGCCGTGTCCGGAGGACGTGGCCGCGCCGGGCGTCGAATGCGGCACCTTGAAGGTCCCGCTCGACTACCGGAAGCCCGGCGGCGCCACCATCGACATCGCCGTTTCGAAGCTCGCCAGCACCAAACCGGCGAAGCGGCGCGGAATCATGCTGACGAACCCGGGCGGGCCCGGCGGTCCGGGGCTGACCATGCCTGCCGAGCTGCGGGCGGCGGGTATGCCGTCGAGTGTGCTCGACGCGTACGACGTCATCGGGTTCGACCCGCGCGGGATCGGGCGCAGCACGCCGGTCACCTGCGACCTGAAGCCCGAGCAACAGACCAGCAACGTCCCGCCGTACGCGCGTGACGCGGCGGCGGTGGCCGAGCGGGCGACGTACGTGGCCGGGATCGCGAAGCAGTGCGGTGAGTCGAAGACCGCGGCGAACCTGCCGTACATCACCACGGCCAACACCGCCCGCGACATGGAGCGCATCCGGGAGGCGCTCGGCGAGAAGAAGCTCTCGTACTACGGCGTCTCGTACGGCAGCTACCTCGGTGCCGTGTACTCGACGCTGTTTCCGCAGCAGACCGATCGCGTCGTGATCGACAGCGTGACCGGCCCGGGCGGTCTCGACCCGGCGACCTCGCGTCGCCTGGCGGAGGGGTTCGAGGACCGCTTCCCGGACTTCGCGAAATGGGCGGCGGCTCGGCACGCCAGCTACGGGCTGGGCCGTACCCCGCAGCAGGTGACGGCGAAGTTCCACGAACTGGCCGCCGAACTCGACACCGGCGCGGTACCGGGAATCGACGGCGCGACGTTCCGGGCCATCACCTTCGGCGCGCTGTACTCGTCGAGGTCGTTCCCCATGCTCGCGCAGCAGTGGCAGGGGCTCGATGGCGAAGGTGTCTTGAAGCAGAGCGCCGAGACGGCGCAGCTCGACGTGGCGCAGCTGCTGTCGGGGCAACTGCACGTGGTCTGCAACGACGGGAACTGGCCGGAGGATGTCGCGACCTATCAGCGCAATGTCGCGAAGGACCGGGTGAAGTACCCGAAGTTCGGCGCGGCCGGAGCGAACATCTGGGCGTGTGCCTTCTGGCCGTCCGAGTCGATCGAGCCGCCGGTGCGGATCGGTGACCGGGGCCCGTCGAACATCCTGATGGTGCAGAACCTGCGGGACCCGGCGACTCCGCTGAGCGGTGCCAGGGAGATGCGCCGCGCGCTGGGTGACCGGGCGCGGATCGTGACCGTGGACGAGGGCGGGCACGGGGTCTGGCTGAGCGACGAAAACGCTTGCGGCAACAACGCCGTCAACCGGTTCTTCGTGGAAGGCAAGCGCCCCGCTCGCGACACGGCCTGCGGCGCGGACAAGGGCGGGCTGTTCGACTCAATGACCCCTGAACAGCGGCAAGACCGGGAGAAGGCGCTCGACGAGGTTCGCTCGAAGCAGCGGATGTTCTGAAGGCTAACCTGCTGGGCGTGAGTGAACTCAGCCACGTCGACCATACGGGCGCCGCTCGTATGGTCGACGTTTCCGGCAAGACGCCCACCGCCCGCACCGCGCTGGCCGGTGGCACCGTGCACACCACGGCCGAGGTGCTCGGCCTGCTGGCCACGGACGGCCTGCCCAAGGGCGACGCCCTCGCCACCGCGCGGATCGCGGGCATCATGGGCGCGAAGAAGGTGCCCGAACTGATCCCGCTGTGCCATCAGATCGCGTTGTCCGGGGTGAAGGTCGAATTCGCCCTCGGCGAGACGACCGTGCACATCACCGCGACCGCGAAGACGAACGACCGGACCGGCGTCGAAATGGAGGCGCTGACCGCCGTCGCCGTCGCCGGGCTGACCCTGCACGACATGATCAAGGCCGTCGATCCCGCGGCGACCCTCGACGACGTCCGCCTGATCCGCAAGGACGGCGGCAAGACCGGGACCTGGGAGCGGCCATGAGCCGGGCCGCGAGGGTGATCGTGGCGTCCAACCGCGCCGCGAAGGGCGTCTACGAGGACAAGACCGGCCCGGTGATCACGGCCTGGCTCGCCGAGCGAGGCTGGGACGTGCCGGACCCCGTCGTCGTCGAGGACGGCGATCCCGTCGGCGAGGCTCTCCGCGAGGCAGTCGCGGCGGGGGTCCAGGTGATCGTGACCACCGGTGGCACCGGCATCTCGCCGACGGACCGCACCCCGGATGTCACGCGCGCGATCCTCGACTACGAGCTCCCCGGCGTCGCGGACGCGATCCGGGCCGCCGGATTGCCCGCTGTGCCCACGGCCGTGCTTTCGCGCGGGGTCGCCGGCGTGGCCGGGCGGACGCTGGTGGTGAACCTCCCAGGCTCACGTGGCGGCGTGAAGGACGGCCTGGGCGTACTGGACGGGATCCTCGACCACGCCGTCGACCAGTTGGCGGGCGGCGACCATCCACGGGAGGCACCACAGTGAGCGTTCGGGTCGCACGGGTCGCGGTGGTCGACGAGCCGCTTTCGGTCGAGGAACACGCCCGGCTGGTCGACGACGCGGCCGCGGGCGCCGTCGTCACCTTCGGCGGGGTCGTGCGGGACCACGACGGCGGGCGGTCGGTGGAGCGGCTCGCCTACGAGGGGCACCCCACCGCTTCCGAGGTGCTCGCGGAGGTCGTCGCGGACCTCTCGGCGAAGTGGACCGGCGTGCGGGCCGTCGCGGTCAGCCACCGGCTGGGCGCGCTGGCCATCGGGGACGTCGCGCTGGCTTGCGCCGTGGCCGCCGAGCATCGCGGCCAGGCCTTCGCGGCGTGCTCGGAGCTGGTGGACGAGGTCAAGGCCCGGCTGCCGGTGTGGAAGCACCAGCACTTCACCGATGGCAGCGACGAGTGGGTCAACTCGCCGTAGGACGGTCGTGAGTGAATGCAATGAAGGGGCCTTTCATCGCAAAAATCGCGATGAAAGGCCCCTTCATTGAGCCTTTTCCATCCTGAGGTTCCGAGGGTGTGGGGGTCGTGAGTGGTGATGACGGTTCTGGCGGACCGGTACTTGCTGACCTGCTGGAACCTGACCTCCCCACTCGGCTGTGTCAGCCGCGGGGCCCGAGCGGCACGACGTCGATCGTTGATCAACATCGGGCCGGGGCAACCTCGCCACGATGTGGGAATCGGGACACTCACTGTCCCGATCCCCACATCGCCACCCCGACCCGACCGGGTCAAACCCTCCAGCCGCCTTACGGAAGGGCGAAGGACACCCCGGCCAGGTCTTACCTCACAGTCGACTACCTGCGAGGTAAGACCTGCTCGTGAATGGCGCCACTCACGCCCCCACACCCTCTGAACCTCAGGATGGAAAAGGCTCATTGCACGCGGGCGGGCCTGAGGTGCCACCTCTGGACGCGACAGAGCCCCACCGCCGGGGGAATAGCGCGGTGGGGCTCTGTCAGTCGCGACCTGGCCACGCGGGGAGTCCCGCGGGCATCACGACTTACTGGTGCTCATGAGCTCACTTGGTGGCGAGCTTCTGACCGACGACGATGAAGTCGGCGTTCGGCACGTATTCCTTGTTCAGCTCCTGCAGCTTCTGGAAGCCGCCCTGGACGTTAAACTTGGAAGCGATCTTGGACAGCGTGTCGCCGGCCACGACGGTGTAGTCACCCGCCGGGTTGGAGTTCGCGACATTGGTCACGGCCGCGACCGGGGCCGGGGCCGAGGCCTGCTGCTTGGTGACCGGGGCGGTCGACTTCTTCGGGGTCACCTTCTTGGTGGCCTTCGGGGCGGTCGACTTGGCCTTGGCGGGGCTGGCGGAGCCGCCCTTCTTGCCACAGTGCGGCCACGCGCCGATGCCCTGGCCCTGCAGGACCCGCTCGGCGACGGCGATCTGCTGCTCACGCGACGCGTTGTGGGCGCTGCCGGTGCCACCGTAGGCACGCCAGGTGCTCTGCGAGAACTGCAGACCGCCGTAGTAGCCGTTTCCGGTGTTGGTGTTCCAGTTGCCGCTGCTCTCGCACTGCGCGATGGCGTCCCAGTTGGTCGCCGACGCGGGGGTCGCGGCGATGGCGAGGGGGGCGCCGACCGCGACGCCCGCGATGGCGACGCGAGCGATGTGGCGGGTGGCGGCGGACATCTTGCGGTGCTTGCCTCGGTACGACATGTGAAGGAATCTCGCTCCCTGCGCCTACGAGTCTGTGCTGAGGGAAAGACCCGTGGGTCCTGGCCGGCCGTCTCAGGCCGGCTGACTTCGCTGACGCACGCCGCGTCGGCTCGGTCCCCTCGTCCCTGTCCGGAAATGCTTTCGCTCGGGGTTGGGTCCGGGAATCCGTTGGACAGGGCTCGGCGCTACGGGTTCCCGGTGTTGCGTGGTCGGTCGGGGCCAACCGAAAAGCGACGGTACGTAACGAACGGCCCGAGCGGAAATTATTCGAGGCGTGACCTACGTCACAGTAACAGCACGCAACCCATGACGATTCGGCTGTTTCCGCAGGTCAGCGGGCCGTTATCTGGCCGTTTCCTAGTCGAGATAATTCACGGATCGTGAGGCTTGCATCACGTGGATTAAGGGATGACTGGACCATTCGTGCGCCTTCGCGCGCTAAAGGGCGGCGCACTTTAGCGAGCCCTCAAGAAGTTCGCCAGTCCAGCCAGATCGTCCGTATTCAGGTGGTCGACCCCGGCGGCGACCAGCTCTTTCCACAACGCCTCGCGGGCGGGACCGGCGGCGTCCGGCGTCGCCCAGAAGCGCACCCGCTGGCCCGCCGCGTGCGCCCGGTTAACCAGGTCGTGCAGTTTTGCGCGCTCTTCGGCGGGGAAGGGGCCGTCGCCGGTCCAGGTGAACAGCCCGGTCCAGGAATCGGAGACCAGAGGGGCCACCCGGGGGTCCGAGCCGATGTTCAGGTCGTTCGCGTCCTTGATCCGGCCGTCGTAGAAGGCGAGCCTGACCCGCTGCCCGAGCATGACGTCCTTGGGTCGTCCGCCGGAGATGACCGCGGTGACCGCCCGCTTCCGAACGTGTCCGAACGCGTACAGAGAGAAGAGGAAGGAGTAGCGCGGGTTGTACAGCCGCTTCTCCAGGGCCGCGTAGGTGCTGTTCGCTTCACCCTTGACGTCGATCAGCAGCTGGAATTCGGCCCGCTGGCGGTAGACGCCGACACCGTGGTTGGCCAGGACGCGTTCGCGCAAAGGCTCCAGGTAGAGCGACTCCAGGGTCCGCTCAGGGCGCGTGTCCGCGAGATCGTGCGCGACCAGCAGCTGCCCGTCCACGAGGAAGATGTCGGCCTCGACGCTGGTGAAGCCCTGAGCGAGCGCGTCGTGCAGCGGACGGGCGTGCTCGTAGTCGTTGTGGCTGTGCGCCTGCGTCAGTGGCCGGACGCCGGGCCCGTGTCCGTGGGCGGAAGCGGGGGCGGTCGCCAGACTCGTGGCGGCGACGGCCACGAGCAGCGCGGCGAGGACACGGCGGGGAGTGATCACTGGCGCATCCTCGGCGGCTTCGGCGTCCAACCGGTGAATTCGGAACGGACTGCAGGTCAAAGGCCCTGGAACGACTCGCGGGGAGCAAGGGACCTTTGCTCTCACTTTCCCGCGTTTCCGCAGGTCAGCCGCCCGCGAACGGGGGTAGGACGTCCAGTTCGGCGCCCTCGGTGAGCGGCCGCGTGAGATCCCGCACGGCGACGCCGTCCAGCAGGTACGAGACGGCTTCGAGCAGCTTCGGCAGCTTTTCGGGGTGAAGTTCACGAAGACGGGTGACGGCGTCGGCGACGCGAGCGCCGTCCGGCAGGGCGACCTTCTCCTCGTCGATGCCGACGGCCGCGCGAGCCGAGGCGAAGTACCGCACCACGATGGTCACCATGTCAGCCGCCGATCGCGCTCATCGGCCGAATCGGCTGCGCGAAGCCTGCCTCGTTGATCTCGTGCCCGGCGAGCTTGCCCCACATGGTCGCCCGCCACGCGTCCGCCACCTCTTCTTCGCGCGCGCCCGCGCGCACGAGGGCGCGTAGGTCGGTTTCGTCGTTGCTGAACAGGCACGAGCGCACCGCGCCGTCGGCGGTCAGTCTCGTCCGTTCGCAGGCGCCGCAGAACGGCCTCGTCACCGACGCGATCACGCCGACGTCGCCCGGTCCGCCGTCGACCAGCCAGCGTTCGGCGGGCGCCCCACCGCGGGCGGCGGGGTACGGCGACAGCGAGAACTCCTCGCCGAGCATGCCGAGGATCTCCTCGGCGGTGATCATGTCGCGCCTGCTCCAGCCGTGCTGCGCGTCCAGTGGCATCTGCTCGATGAACCGCAGGTGGTAGCCCTCGGCGAGGCAGAACCGCAACAGCGGCACGGCCTGGTCCTCGTTCAGGCCGCGCATCAGCACCGCGTTGACCTTCACCGGATCCAGCCCGGCCTCGCGTGCGGCGGCCATGCCGGCGAGTACGTGCGACAGCCTGTCGCGCCGGGTGATCGTCTCGAACAGCGCGCGATCGACGGTGTCGAGCGAGACGTTGATCCGGTCCAGTCCGGCGGCGGCGAGGGATTTCGCGCGCTTCGCGAGCCCGATCCCGTTGGTGGTCATGGAAAGGCGTGGCCGTGGCTCGAGTGCCGCGACCCGCTCGACGATGTGCTCCAGGCCCTGGCGCAGCAGCGGCTCACCGCCGGTGAGCCGGATGTCGGTGACGCCGAGCCGCTCGACGGCGATCCGCAGCAGGAACACGAGTTCGTCGTCGGAGAGCACGTCCGCGCTCGGCATCCACTCGAGCCCCTCGGCGGGCATGCAGTAGGTGCAGCGCAGATTGCACTTGTCGGTGAGCGACACCCGCAGATCGGTCGCCACCCGGCCGAAGGTGTCGATCAGGGCGGGATTGTCCGGCCTGGGCACGGTGGGGCCACCGCGTGTACCGGGGACACGGGGAAACCCGAGATCGACTGCTGTCATTGCCACCAGACTAACCCTGTAGTGGGGGAAACCGACTGTCTGGAATGCATTTCGTATCGGATCGCCGCTTGGCCTGGTTTCTTGCCCAAGGGGTTGCCGGATGGCGAATGTTCGCTTTCGACGGAGAAAATGGCCAGGTTCGCCCACCTCGCCGCTCGAATCCGCGCTTGACGAGCTCCGCGATGAACCGCTCGGCGATTCCTGAAGCCCATAGCTTTTCCGCATCTGCGGAAGTAGCCTCCCAGGCATGCCGCAATTCCGGTTGTCCGAGGCCGCTCGCCTGCTCGGCGTCAGCGATGACACCGTCCGCCGCTGGGTCCGCGCGGGCCAGTTGACCGCGTTCGACGACTCGGCGGGCCGCAAGGTCGTCGACGGTGCCGAACTCGCCGCGTTCGCCAAGGCGCAGGCCGAACAGCCAGAGGATCCCTCCGGCGTCGGCCGTTCCGCGCGCAACCGGTTCGTCGGCCTGGTCACCGAGGTCGTCACGGACAAGGTGATGGCACAGGTCGAGCTCCAGTGCGGCTCGCATCGCGTGGTCTCTCTGATGAGCACCGAAGCCGTCCGCGAACTCGGGCTGCGGCCGGGGGTGCTCGCGGTCGCCGTCGTCAAGGCGACCACCGTCGTGGTCGAAACCCCGGAGGGAAGCCGATGAGGAGACTCGTCCCGGCCCTGCTCACGCTGGTTTTGGTCGCGACGGCCTGTGGTTCGGAGCAGCCGGGGGCCGGGGCCAAGCCGCTCACCGTGTTCGCGGCGGCGTCGCTGACCGAGTCGTTCGGGGCGCTGGGCAGGCGGTTCGAAGAGCGGAACTCCGGCGTGTCCGTGAAGTTCAGCTTCGAGGGTTCCTCGGCGCTGGTCCAGAAGCTGACCCAAGGCGCCAAAGCCGACGTCTTCGCGGCCGCCGACCAGGCCAATATGGACAAGGCCACCAAGGGCGAGGTGATCGACGGGCAGCCGTCGGTGTTCGCCACCAACCGGCTCGCCATCGCCGTCGGCAAGGGCAACCCCAAGGGCATCAAGGGCTTGGCGGACCTCGCGAAGGACGGGCTGACCGTGGTCGTCTGCGCGCCGCAGGTGCCGTGCGGGGCGGCGGCGAAGAAGGTCCAGCAGACCTCCGGGGCCACGCTCAGGCCCGCGAGCGAGGAGCAGGACGTCAAGTCGGTGCTCGCGAAGGTGCGATCCGGCGACGCGGACGCCGGACTCGTCTACGTCACCGACGCGACGTCGGCCGCCGCGCAGGTCGACAAGGTGGACTTCCCGGAGTCGGCGGGCGCGGTCAACAGCTATCCGATCGCGGTGGTGAAGGATGCTCCCCAGGCCGATCTCGCCAGGCGATTCAGGGAGTTCGTCCTCAGCGCGGAGGGCGAGCAGGAACTGGCGAAGGCCGGTTTTGGCGCGCCCTGACCCCGCAAGTACCGCATTTAGAGGACGAAATGCGGGAACCGGGGTGCCGTGGGTGCTCTGGCCGCCGGCGGTCTGCGCGCTGGCGCTGGTGGTGCTGCCGGTCATCGGGCTGCTGGTGCGCTCGGACCTCGCGCGCTTCCCGGGTCTCATCGCCTCGCCGTCGTCGCTGAACGCGCTCAAGCTCTCGCTCACCACCGCCGGACTGTCCACTGTGGCCTGTGTGCTGTTCGGCGTCCCGCTCGCCGTGGTGCTCGCGCGTTCGGGGGCGCGCGGTGTCCGCGTGTTGCGCGCGGTGGTGCTGCTGCCGCTGGTCCTGCCGCCGGTGGTCGGTGGGCTCGCGCTGCTGTACCTCCTGGGCCGCAGGGGTTTCTTGGGCATCCTGGTGACCACCCTGACCGGCGAGCAGGTGCCGTTCACCACGGCCGCGGTGGTCATCGCGCAGACGTTCGTCGCGATGCCCTTCCTCGTGGTCAGCCTCGAAGGCGCACTGCGCGGCGCCGGTGACCGCTACGAGCGGGTCGCCTCGACGCTCGGAGCGAAGCCATGGACGGTGTTCCGCCGGGTCACGCTGCCACTGCTGATGCCCGCGCTGGGTTCGGGGATCGTGCTCAGCTTCGCGCGGGCCTTGGGCGAGTTCGGTGCCACGATCACCTTCGCCGGCAGCCTGGAAGGCGTCACCCGGACGCTGCCGCTGGAGGTCTACACCCAGGCCGAGGTCGACGTCGACAGCGCCGTCGCGCTGGCGCTGCTGCTCATCCTGGTGGCCGTCGCGGTGATCGCGCTCGCCCGGCCGCGCGCGCTCGAAGGAGTCCGGTCGTGACCCTTTCGGCCGAGATCGGCCTCCGGCGCGGCGAGTTCGAACTGTCCGTCGAGTTCGAAATATCCGACGGCGGCGTGCTCGCGCTGCTCGGGCCGAACGGTTCGGGAAAGTCCAGTGTGCTCGGTTGCCTCGCCGGGCTGCTCCGGCCCGATCGGGCGCGGATCACCTTGGCCGGACGCGGTCTGGTGCATCTGCCGCCGCACGCGCGCGGCATCGGCCTGCTCTCCCAGGACGCCCTGCTCTTCCCGCATCTGTCCGCTTTGGACAATGTCGCTTTCGCGCCCCGGTCCACCGGCGCGGGCCGCGCCGAGTCGAGAAGGCGCGCGCGGGAGTGGCTGACCGAAGTGGACGCACTCGAACTCGCGGATCGCAAGCCCGCGCAGCTCTCCGGCGGCCAGGCACAGCGCGTCGCGATCGCGCGGGCGCTGGCGGCCGAGCCGGGACTTCTGCTGCTCGACGAGCCTTTCGCCGCTCTCGACGTCGACGCGGCGCCCGCCATCCGAGGCCTGCTTCGGCGGGTGCTGCGCGCCGGGCCGCCGACCGTGCTGGTCACCCATGATCCGCTCGACGCGCTCGCGCTGGCCGATCACGTCGCCGTCCTCGACGACGGCCGGATCGTCGAACGCGGTGAGACCCGCAAGGTCCTCTCCGCGCCGCGGACGGCGTTCACCGCGCGGATCGCCGGGCTGAACCTGGTGCCCGGCGTCGCCGTCGAAGGCGGTTTGCGCACGTCAGGCGGATCGTCGCTGGCCGGGATCCCGGCGGAGGACGTCGACGGCGGTCAACCGGCGGTCGCGGTGTTCGCGCCCAGCGCCGTCGCCGTGTACCTGAAGGACGGTGAGTACCGCGGCAGCCCGCGCAACACCGTCGAGGGAGTCGTCGACGCGCTCGAACCACACGGACCGGTGATCCGCGTCCGGACCCGCGGTGCCGACTGGGCGGCGGGGCTGGCCGCCGATCTGACCCCCGCCGCGGTGGCCGAACTGGCGCTCGAGCCCGGTACACCGGTCGATCTTTCGGTCAAGGCGGCGTCCGTGGCTGTCCACGCGGCCCCCGATCATTAGGGTGGGGGACATGAACGAGCGCCGTTGGACGTATCTCAGCGACATGGATGGCGTGCTGGTCAAGGAGGAGCACCTCGTGCCCGGCGCGGACGAGTTCCTCAAGGAGCTGCGCGCCAACGACATCGGGTTCCTGGTGCTGACCAACAACTCGATCTACACCCCGCGTGACCTGCGGGCGCGGCTCGAGCGGACCGGTCTGGACATTCCCGAGGAGGCCATCTGGACCTCCGCGCTGGCGACCGCGAAGTTCCTCGCGTCGCAGCGGCCGAACGGCTCGGCGTTCGTGATCGGCGAGGCCGGGCTCACCACCGCGCTGCACGAAGTCGGCTACGTGCTGACCGAACGCGACCCGGACTACGTCGTCCTCGGCGAGACGCGCACCTACAGTTTCAGCGCGATCACCCGCGCGATCCGGCTGATCGAGGGCGGCGCGAAGTTCATCGCCACCAACCCGGACGCCACCGGCCCCAGCGTGGAGGGCTCCATGCCGGCCACCGGCTCGGTCGCCGCGCTGATCGAAAAGGCGACCGGCCGTTCGCCGTACTACGTCGGCAAGCCGAACCCGCTGATGATGCGCTCGGCGCTGCGGCGGCTCGGCGCGCATTCGGAGTCGACGCTGATGATCGGCGACCGGATGGACACCGACGTCCACTCGGGAATCGAGGCCGGGTTGCAGACGATCCTGGTGTTGACCGGCATCTCCAGCCGGGAGAGCGCCGAGCACTATCCGTACCGGCCGACCATGATCATCGACTCGATCGCCGATCTCGTCGGCCGTACCGGCGACCCGTTCGGCGAAGGCTGAGGGGCGCGGTGGCGGGCGGAGGGCTTATCGTCACAAGATGCACGACGATCAGCCCGCGCCCCCGACCTACGTGGTCGGTGACGTCCACGGACATCGGGACGAGCTGGCCGAAGCGCTCCGGGAGAAGGGGCTGCTCGACGCCGACGACGATTGGGCCGGCGGTGAAGCCACCTTGTGGTTCCTCGGCGACTTCGTCGACCGGGGGCCGGACGGCGTCGGCGTCATCGACCTGGTGATGCGGCTGGAACGCCAGGCGGCCAAAGCCGGCGGGCACTGCGGGACGCTGCTCGGCAACCACGAGATCCTGCTGCTCGGGATGTACCACTTCGGCGACACGGAGGTGCCGTCCGACTTCGGGCCGCGCAGCTTCGCCCGCAGCTGGGAGATCAACGGCGGGCTGCTCGGTGACCAAGACAGACTCACACCGCAACACATCGAATGGCTGACTTCACGCCCGATGCTCACGCTGGCCGCGAACCACCTGCTGATGCACTCGGACACACTCGAGTACCTCGGCTGGGGCGACGGCATCGAAGAGATCAACACGCGCGGCCGCGAGATCCTCGAAGGCAGCGACATCCAGGCGTGGTGGGACGTGTGGCGGCGGATGACCACGCGGTACGCCTTCCGCGGCCCGGAAGGCGCCGACGTCGCGCGACATCTGATGGACCGGCTCGGCGGCGAGCGGATCGTGCACGGGCACAGCGTCATCGCCGATCAGCTCGGCATCCACCCGGCGCAGATCGAGGGGCCGTACCTCTACGCGGGCGGGAAGGCGCTGGGGATCGACGGCGGGTTGTTCGTCGGCGGCCCGTGCCTCATCGTTTCGCTGCCGTGGGAGCCCGAGGACTGAGCCTCACACGCCCCCGAGCGTGCTATGAAAGGTCCTTTCCTTGCAAAATTTGCAAGGAAAGGACCTTTCATAGCGTTGGTGGAGGGCCTACGGAAGCTCCACGATCTCCTTGCCGAGCGGCATCAGCGAAACCGGGATCATCTTGAAGTTGGCCACGCCCAGCGGGATCCCGATGATCGTGACGCACAGCGCGACCCCGGTCAGCACATGTCCGATGGCGAGCCACACCCCGGCGAAGATGAACCAGATGACGTTGCCGATCGTGGAGGGCGCGCCGGCGTCGTGCCGGTCGACCACCGTCCGGCCGAACGGCCACAGCGCGTAGGCCGCGATCCGGAACGACGCCAGCCCGAACGGGATGGTGACGATCAGGATGCAGCAGATGATGCCGGCGACGACGTAACCGAGTGCCATCCACAGGCCGCACAGCACGAGCCAGATGACGTTCAGGATCAGGCGCATCAGACGTGCAACTCCCCGCTGGCCACGGTGACCGCTTGCCCTGAAAGCAGGACGCGATCGCCTTCGAGGGCCATCCGCACGATGCCGCCACGTGCCGAAGCCTGCTCGCCGACGAGCTTGTCCCGGCCGAGGCGAGCCGCCCAGTACGGCGCGAGGACGCAGTGCGCGGAACCGGTGACGGGGTCTTCGTCGATGCCGACTCCCGGCGCGAAGAACCGGGTGACGAAGTCGATCCCGTCCACGTCGCCCGGCGCGGTGACCATCAGCCGCCCGTTCCAGTGCGTGCGCAGCGCGGCCAGCTCCGGTGCGAGCGAGCGCACCACGGACGCGTCGCCCACCACCGCGAACAGGTTGTGTTTGCTGCGCCCGACGTAGTCGAAAGAGACGCCCGGAAGGATCGACGACAGGTCGTCGTCGGACTCCTGGGGTGGATCCGACGGGAAGTCCATCGACACCCAGCCGTCTTCGGCCCGGCAGCGCAATTCGCCGCTTCTCGTCGTGAAGACCTGCTCGCCGCCGAGGACGTGCGTGGTCGCCAGCGTCGCGTGCCCGCACAGGTCGACCTCGGTCTCCGGCGTGAACCAGCGAAGCGACTTCGGGCCTTCGCCGCCGACCTCGACGAAGGCCGTCTCGGCGTGCTTCAACTCGGCCGCGACGGACTGCATCCAGCCCTCGTCACCCGGTGAGTCCAACAGCACGACGCCGGCGGAATTGCCGGCGAAGGCCTCGGAGGTGAAGGCGTCGACGATGTAGAGGCGCATATCCCGACGATATCGGTCTGCCGATCACCCGGCCTCCGGGTTTCCCCTGAGGTGATGAGACGCCGGACGCACCCTCGGCCGGCTTCAGGGCCGCTGAACCCAGAGTTGCCACATGTCGCCGTTCCAGGGCGAGCAGCTGTACCCCAGCGCGCCGTTTTGATTGACCTCGGCTTTACCCCTGCCCTGACACCAGGACAGGCGTGAGTACCAGTCGACGTACTCCCAGCCGGACATCATGTTCACGTCCGCGGCAGGAGTGGTTTCCGTCGCCGCGGCGACAGGCCCGCTGGCGAGCATCGCGGCTCCCGCGATCATCCCGCTGATCAGGATCCTCTTCATCGCCATCTGTCCTCCAGTTTCCCGCTGGCCTTCGTGCCCGGAAGCGCACGCTAGCGTCGAGCACTGTCACGGGGCTGTCATCTTCCGATTCGCGGGTCTCCACTTGCAGGTGGCCGCCGTCACGCCGCGTTCCTAGACTCGACGCGTCGCTGCCACCGAACGCAGGAGTCTCCATGCCTGACGCCCCCGCCTTGCCGGCTTCGAGGCATGCTTTCCCGCCGAGAACCCATCAGCGCAGCTACGCATCGGGAATCTCGGACGCCCCGCTGCTCGGGGACACCATCGGCGACAACTTCGACCGGACCGTCGCCGCCTTCGGTGATCGTGCCGCGCTGGTCGACCGGGCGGCGGGGAAACGCTGGACCTACACCGAATTCGCCGCCGAAGTGAACGCGCTCGCGCTCGGCCTGCTGGACCTCGGCATCGGCAAGGGCGACCGCGTCGGCATCTGGTCGCCGAACCGCTGGGAATGGACCTGTGTCCAGTACGCGACCGCGAAGATCGGCGCGATCCTGGTCAACATCAACCCGGCGTACCGCTCGCACGAACTCGAGTACGTGCTGAACCAGGCCGGGATCAAGCTCATCGTGGCCGCGAATTCGTTCAAGACCTCGGATTACGCGGGCATGATCGCCGAAGCGGGGCCGAAATGCCCGGCGCTGGAACACGTCGTGCTGCTCGACAGTCCCGCGTGGTCGTCGCTGCTGGAGATCGGCGCCCAAGCCGATCACGCGCCGCTGGCCGAGCGCCAGGGCGAGCTTTCCGCGGACGACCCCATCAACATCCAGTACACCTCCGGCACCACGGGCTTCCCCAAGGGCGCCACGCTGAGCCATCACAACATCCTCAACAACGGCTACTTCGTCGGCGAACTCTGCCACTACACCGAAGCCGACAAGATCTGCATTCCCGTTCCCTTCTATCACTGCTTCGGCATGGTGATGGGCAATCTCGCGGCGACGAGCCACGGCGCGTGCATGGTGATCCCGGCGCCGTCGTTCGAGCCGAAGGCCACTCTCGAAGCCGTCGCGGCCGAGAACTGCACGTCCCTGTACGGCGTTCCGACGATGTTCATCGCCGAACTGGCCGACCCGGACTTCGACTCGTACGACCTTTCCTCGCTGCGGACCGGGATCATGGCGGGTTCGCCTTGTCCGGTCGAGGTGATGAAGCAGGTCATCGACCGGATGGGCATGACGGAGGTGTCGATCTGCTACGGCATGACCGAGACCTCGCCGGTGTCCACGCAGACCCGCGCCGATGATTCGGTGGAGCGGCGGGTGTCGACGGTCGGCCGGGTCGGGCCGCATCTGGAGGTCAAGGTCGTCGACCCGGAGACCGGGCTGACCGTGCCGCGCGGCGAGCCGGGTGAATTCTGTACCCGCGGCTACTCGGTGATGCTCGGTTACTGGGAGCAGCCGGACAAGACGGCCGAGGTGATCGACGCGGCGCGGTGGATGCACACCGGCGACCTCGCGGTGATGGACGCCGACGGGTACGTCAACATCACCGGCCGTATCAAGGACATGGTCATCCGCGGCGGGGAGAACCTGTACCCGCGGGAGATCGAGGAGTTCCTCTACACCCACCCGGACATCCTCGACGCGCAGGTCATCGGCGTCCCGGACGAGAAGTACGGTGAGGAACTGATGGCGTGGGTGCGCATGCGCGAGGGTGCGACGCCGCTGACGGCCGAGGCAGTGCGCGAGTTCTGCGAAGGGAAGTTGGCGCGCTTCAAGATCCCGCGCTACGTCCACGTCGTCGAGGAGTTCCCGATGACGGTGACCGGGAAGGTGCGCAAGGTCGAGATGCGGGAGCAGTCGATCAGCCTCCTGGGCCTGGAGGGGGCGGCCACCGCGAAACACGCCTGACAAGTTGACACATAAGGGCAACCTGTCACATTTCCCCGGCGTGTCCCCAGTGCGGCAGTAGGTCTCGCAGAGCGCGGGGCCATGGGGAGCCGCCTAGGGGAACCATGAACATCCAACGAGGCAAACGCCTGCTCACCTCGGTCTTGGCGGCGGTGGCACTGCCGCTGTCCGTCCCCGCGGTGGCGGCCGCGGCGGCCGGACCGATCGACCTCGGCCTCCTGCCCGGCGACGAACGGACCGGCGTGACCGCGGTCGGGGACCGGGGGCAGCTCGTCGGGGAGTCCTGCGACACCGAGCCGCACACGCATTGGTGCACGGCGGTGAAATGGGACCGGAGCGGCAAGATCTCCGTGCTGTCGTCCCTGGGTGGCAGCGGCCTCGGGTCGCCGAAGGCGATCAACGGCAGCGGGGTGGCCGTCGGCAACTCACTCGACCACGGGCTGAGCAACCGGGCCGTGCGCTGGACCCCGGACGGCGCGGTCACGGAACTCCCCGCGTTGCCGGGTGGCCGGACCTGGGAAGCCCGCGGGATCAGCAACCTCGGCGTCATCGTCGGATCGGGGACGGACGCCACGGGCAAGGAGCGCGGACTGCGCTGGGACTCGTCCGGAAACGTCACGATGCTCGCCGCCCCGCCGGTGTCGGGAAGTTACTCCGCGTCCGCGATCAGCCGCGACGGCCGGTTCATCGGCGGGCAGCTTCGCGGGGACGACGGCAGCACGCGGGTCCTGCGCTGGGACGCGTCCGGGGCGGTGACCATGCTCGGTCCGGCGACCGAGTACAACTCGTTCGGCGGCCTGAACGGCTCCGGCGAGATCGTCGGCCGCACCACGATCGACGACCGGTACGCGGCCGTGAAGTGGGCCACCGACGGCCGCATGATCGAACTCGGCTGGACGAACCCGTATGCCACGGACGTCTACAAGGTCAATGGTTCCGGGGTCTCGGTCGGGATGGGCTACGTCGACTCCCCGAACGGATCCCTCTCCACTCCGGTGCGGTGGGCCGCCGACGGCACGATGACCCTGCTCTCCACGGTCGGCACCGGCGGCAACGCCATGGACATCGACGGGCGTGGACGCGTCGTCGGCATCGCGGGCAACGCCGCGCTCTGGGACGCGAACGGTGTGCGGACCGACCTCGGCACGCTGCCGGGTGGCGGCTACAGCCGGGCGGAACTGATCGGTCTCGACGGGACGATCGCGGGCGGCGCGGTCGCCGCGGACGGCAACTGGCACGCCGTCTACTGGCCGGCCAGGTAGGTCCGTGAACGCGTGTGAGGCCCCTTCCCTCGGCTGGTCACTCAAAAGCAGGGCCGAGGGAAGGGAGTCTTCGCGCGCTAAGCCGTCACAGCGGCAGCGGCCTCAGCGATCGCCTTCGCGTCTTCTTCCCCGAAGGTCTCTTCGAGGTTTTCCGGCGAGTAGTCGAGGTCGATCTGCTCCACCGGCATCCCGCGCGCGGACTCGATCGCGCCGAGGCGTCGCTGCGCGCGGTCGGCGGCGTACTGGATGATCTCCTGCGGATCGTTGTCGAACGGGATCTCCTCGAACTGGTCCTGCACCCACTGGATCATGTTGAGCGCGTGGGGAAGCAGCTCACCCATCCGCTGCTGCACCGCGTCCCACAGCGAGTCGTCCGCGGCCACGTGGCGGCGGCAGGTGAAGGTGCCCCAAGCCATGTGACGGCGTTCGTCGTCGCCGATGCGGCGCACCAGTTCCTGCATGCCGGGCAGGATGTCGTGCTGGGTGCAGATCAGCTGCCACGAGTAGTACCCGGTCAGCGCGAGGCTGCCTTCGATGACGTGGTTGTAGGTGACGCTCGCGCGGATCTGGTTGAGCGGACTGGGATCGTCCTCCAGCGCACGCAGCGATCGCGGCAGCTCTTCGTAGAAAAGCTTGCGGTAGTGCGGATTCTCCGCGACGTACGGGTGCAGGTCTTCGGTCAGTCCGACCGCGTCCATCCAGCGGCGGAACACTTCGGTGTGCTTGGCCTCTTCGAAACAGAACTGCGTCAGGTACATCTCGTCGCCGAAGCGCCCGGTCGCGGACATCGCCCGCATGAACGGCTGGATGTCTTCGGTGACAGCCTCTTCGCCCGCGATGAACTGTGCCACCAGGTACGTCGTCGATCGCTGCTGTTCCGGGTTGAGGCTGTCCCAGCCTTCGCGTTCACGGGAGAAGTCGATGTCGGCGGGGTTCCAGAACTTCTTGTTGCCCTTGGTGAACAGTCGCAGCGGGAACGAGTCCCAGTTCAGTCCGCCCTTGCGCAGGGAGGAAAAACCGGTTCGCAGCTCGGAAAGCGTATCGGTCATGACGTACCCCTTCGTGTCACTCCATTGTGGACGAATCGGTGGTCAGCGCCCGGATGGACGGTGCCAGCACGGCGACGACCGCGGCCGCCGCCTCGTCGGCCGGATGCGTCGGCATGACGAGATGGGACAGGGAGAGCCGCACGACGGTCTCCGCCAGCAGCGCGGCGGATTCCGGCGAGAGCGACGGCTCGAACTCGCGGTACTGCCCGGCCGTGACCTCGGTGGCCGCGGTCAGGATCGGTTCGCCCTTGGTGGTGAGGAACGGAAGGAGGTCTTCACCCGCTTCGGTGCCCAGCGTGGTCGCGACGAGCCGGTTCTCCCGGGCGTGTTCGATCGTGTAGACGACGGCCTCGCGGATCCCGGCGAGGAGGTCTTCCGCGTGCTCGACCCGCAGCCGGATGCCTTCCAGGAACTCCGATGTCGTCCGGAGCACGACGGCCTGGGCGAGCGCGGCCTTGTTGCCGAACTCGTTGTAGACGGTCTGCCTGCTCACCCCGGCGTGCGCGGCGACGTCCGCCATGCGCAGCGCCGTATAGCCGCGCTCCGGGAGCAGTTCGGTGGCGGCGTCGAGCAGCGCCTCCCGCAGAGAGGCCTTGGTTCGATCGGAGAAGCTCGTGATCTCGCCCACATCTCCAGCTTGACACAGATCATGTCCATGTCAAAGGAGTTGACGGCTGCCTATCCGGTGTAAATCAGTCGGTGGTGGCGGCTACCGTGGCGGCGTGGGCATCACCGTGGGGTTCGACCTCGACATGACACTGATCGATCCGCGGCCGGGCATGGTCGCGGTGATGAACGCGCTCGGCGTGGAATCCGGCCTGCCGCTGGACGGCGAGTACTTCGCGGCCAACCTCGGCCCGCCACTCGACGACAGCCTGCGGGGGTTCGGGGCGCCGGAGGAGCGCATCCCGGAACTGGTGACGCGGTTCCGCGCGATGTACCCGGAGGTCGTCGTGCCGGTGACGGTCGCGCTGCCCGGCGCGGCCGAAGCACTTCACGCCGTCCGCGCGGCCGGCGGCCGCACGGTCGTCGTCACCGGCAAGTTCGCGCCCAACGCGAAACTCCACCTCGACGCGCTCGGCCTCGAGGTCGACGTTCTGGTCGGGGAGCTGTGGTCGACCGAGAAGGCCGCCGCGCTCACCGAACACGGCGCCCGCGTCTACGTCGGAGACCACCTCGGTGACGTCCGTGGCGCGCTGGCGGCCGGCGCGGTGCCCGTCGGGGTCACGACCGGCCCGTGCAGCAAAGCCGAACTGCTCGCGGAAGGCGCCGAAGTGGTGCTCGACTCGCTGACCGAGTTCCCCGGCTGGTTCAGCTCTTTCGGCGAGCCTCGCGAACCAGGGCGATCAGACCGAGCGCCAGACCCAGTGGGGTGACCACGCCGGCCGCGGCGGAAAGCCACACCGGCAGGTTCTCCAGCCCGGCGGCGAAGAGGATGAACACGGCTGTGACGGCGATCATGCCGATCGCGAACAGGCCGATGCCCACGCGCATGAGGATCGGTTTACCCGGCTTTTCGGGCACGGCCACAGCGGCCTCCTTTACTGCGGTCTCCATGATGGGAGAGGGTATCCGCCGGTATCCGCTTCTCCACAGGGCAGGTGGCGAGATAGGCTTATGGGACGCGCGCCCTGGGTACGCCCCCGGGCGCGTTCGTTGTGAGCGGGACAGCAAAGGACTGGTGAGGGAAGTGCCGACCGGCAAGGTCAAGTGGTACGACGCGGAGAAGGGTTTCGGTTTCGTCACCCAGGATGGGGGCGCCGACGTCTACATCCGCAAAGCCGCGCTGCCGCAGGGCGTCGAAGGGCTCAAGGCGGGTCAGCGCCTCGAGTTCGGTGTCGCCGACGGTCGCCGCGGCCCGCAAGCGCTCTCCGTCCGGCTGTTGGATCCGCCGCCCTCGGTCGCCGAGGCGCGCCGTCGTCCCGCCGAAGAGCTGCACGGGCTCATCGAGGACATGATCAAGCTACTCGAGCTCAAGGCGCAGCCGGACCTGCGGCGCAACCGCTACCCGGACCGCAAGAACACCAAGCAGATCGCCGAGATCATGCGCGCCGTCGCCCGGGACCTCGATCCCTGATCGGCAGCGCTTCGGCTCTCAAGCGCTATGAAAGGTCCTTTCCTTGCAAATTTTGCAAGGAAAGGACCTTTCATAGCGCGTGTGGGGCACGAAACCCGGCGGCTCAGGCGGCAGGCGGTTCCACCTGCAGTGACCAGATCGCCGTCGTGACCGCTTCGGCGTCCTCCGGGCGGCCGGTCTGGCTGATCACCGAAGCCTGCGCGACCTCGACGACGAGGATCTGGTCGTCGGGCTTGGGCGTCGTCACGGTGTAGGCGAACCGGTCCAGCGACGTGATGATGTCCTGCTTCAGTTCCTGCGGCTCGCCCTGGCCGTTCACGTACTGCACCGTGACCTTCCACGGCGTTTCCGCGATCCCGCTCGGCACCGAGATCTGCACCGGCTTCCCCGGCCGGACGCGCAGCTTGCCGGCGGCGTCGGGCCGGGTCGTGCACTGGGCGCTCTTGATGTCGCAGGACGCCAGCGGCGTGACGTTCACCGTCTTCCCGTCGGCGAAGAAGGTCACCTCTTCGGGGCCGGGGGCCGAGCAACCGGCCACCACGAAACCACCCGCCGCGAGCAGGGCCAAGATACGAAGTCGCCGCATACGGTGAAGATTACGAGCCCGGCCGCCACCGGGAGTCACCGGCCTCCGACGGGACCGGTGTTTCGCTGGTCGGCTGCGGGCGCAGCGGCCGGTCGCCGCCGAGCCCCGGGATCAGCGAAGTCCCGCGCCGGACCATGAGCGTCTGCGTGAACCCGAAGGCCAGCAGGATCGACAGCACGAGGAAGCCGATCCAATACGTCGGCGGCAGCAACAGGCCGACGGCACCGCCGAAGCACCAGGACATCTGCAGCACGGTCTCCGACCGGCCGAACGCCGACGCTCGCGACTCTTCCGGCAGGTCTTCCTGGATGACGGCGTCGAGGCTGATCTTCGCCAGCGCGCTCGCGGTGGCGCCGACGAGCGCGACGATCGCCGCCGTCGCCAGTCCGGCCGCCACGGTGGCGATGATCGCGATGCCCAGACAGGCCCCGAGACAGGCCAGGACCACCTGATCCGGTTTGCCGAAGTGCAACCGGGAGCCGAGCGCGTTCCCCAGGAAACCACCGGCCCCGGCCGCGGCGCCGATGATGCCGAGCAGCAGCAACTGGTCGAACGGGCTCTGTCCGCTGCCTTCGGCCTGCGCCTTCACCGCGAACGCGGAGAACATCATCAGGAACCCGGTCAGTACGCGGACGGTGCCGTTGCCCCACAGCGAGACCACGATCTGCCGCCCCATCGGCTGCCGCTGCTTCTTGACCCGCCGTTCGGGGTGGGCCGACAGCGAAGCGGGCACCTCGCCCTCGGTCTTCTCCACCCACGAGGGGATACGCATCGACTGCACGGCGGCGGCAACGCAGATCAACATCGTGAACCACAGCGCGCCCTGCGAACCCCAGATCGCGTTGACCCCGCTCGCCAGCGCGCCGAACGCGCCGGCGGCGACGAGGCCGAACACGGTGAGCCGGGCATTTGTCTTCGAGAGGGTGATCTCGGGTGGCAGCACCCGCGGTGTCATCGCCGCTTTGAGCACGGTGAACGACTTCGAAAGCACCATCATGCCCAGCGCCGCCGGGTACAGGAGCCAGTCGTCGAAGTGCAGTGCCATCACGATGGCCATCAGCGCCTGACCGGCCGAAGACACGCACATCGCGAGCCGCCTGCCGCGCTGGATCTTGTCCAGTGCCGGGCCGATCACCGGCGCGACCAGCGCGAACGGGGCGATCGTGATGAGCAGGTAGAGCGCGACCTTGCCCTTGCTCTCCCCGCTGGTGGCGGCGAAGAACAGCGTGTTGGCCAGCGCGATCGCCATCGCGGCGTCGCTGGCGTAGTTCAGCATCACCGCGTATGTCAGCGAAGTCAGGCCCGATTTGTCGGCGCCGTCCGCCTTCGTCGCTCGCTGGAACGCGCCGACGGCCTGCCCGGTGAGCTGACGGCTGCGCATCGCCGCGACCCGGGTGACCGTGATCTTCTTCGGCATCTTCGGCAGGGAGCCCGCCCGCGGCGGGACCGCGGTGGTCGGGTGCTCCTGCGGGAATTCCTCGGCGACCCGCGGTTCACCCGCGTAGCCCCCGGTGTCGTAGTGCTCGTATTCGCCGCTGCCGGGCGGGTGCTCGTCGTAGAACCCGCCCGGACGACGCCGGACGGGTTCGGTCTGCCGCTGCGAAGGATCGGGATACGGCCGCGCGCCGCGGGGAGGCGTCCGCGGTGGTGGCGGCGGTGTCCGAGGCGGTGGCGGCTGGTGGTGCCCCATCGGGATCGCGCTGGTGCGGGCCTCGTCGGCGGTCGGCCCGGCGGGATGCGGCTGGTACTGGGGCTGGGGCCGGCCCGCGCGCGGGGGAGCGGGCGGAACCGGCTGTTGCTCGACGCGGGTCGGTGGCGGCGTCGACCAGTCGCGCGCTTGGGCGGCGCCGGGCTCCGGCGTCCACTTGCGCTTGCTCTTGCGGCCGCGCTCCTTGCCCGACCGGCCGGAACGCGTGCCGTCGGGTCCAGAGTTCGCGCCGAAGATTCCCACCCTTCAATCCTGCCCTACGCAGGGACCGCTTCGCGCGTTCACCACTGCTTTCTAGGGGACAGGGACGAACTTCACCCGGAACATCTTGGGCCAGAGCTTGCCGGTGATCAGGAATTCGTCGGTCCCCGGCACCGCCGCGATGCCGTTGAGGACGTCGGCGGAACTCCGCTCGCCCGGTTCCAGCAATCCCGACGCGTCGATTTCACCGGTGACCCGCCCGGACGCGGCGTCGATCCGCAGGATCCGGTCCGTCTGCCAGACATTCGCGTACACGGAGTCGCCGACGCACTCCAGCTCGTTCAGCTGGTCGCGCCCGACATCGACGCTGCCCGTCGGCGCGAACGACACCGAGTCGCGGAAAGTCAGTTTCGACGAGCCGTCGCTCATCACCAGCTGCCCGGTGCCCTCGCGGTGACAGAGGCCCCAGCCCTCACCGGTGTAGGGCACGCGACGGCGTTCGGCCAGCGTCTTGGCGTCGCGCTCGATCGCGACGCCGTCCTTCCAGGTGATCTGCCAGGCCGTCGGCCCGAGCACGGTGATGCCCTCGCCGAACAGCCCGGGCAGTTCCTGCCGGACCGACGGCGCCGCACCCGCGGGTCCGGCTCGCATCGACGACTTCCCGACCAGCCCGGTCCCCTCGTACAGCGTCTCGCCGGAGAACTCGAGGCCCTGGGTGAAGGCGGCCGGGTCGTGCGGCAGTGCCGAGAGCACCGCCACCTTGAGCTTTTCGGGTGCGGGCGGGCGCGCCTCGCTCACCGGCGCGGCGGCGCAACCACCGAGAACGGCGGCGAGGAGTAGCGATGTGGTCAGCAGCGTGCGCACGCGGACAGCCTGACATGGACGGCGAGACGGCGTGCGGCAGAATGGGGGCATGACCCTGCTGTTGACCCTGGACGACGGCTCTATCCAGCGCAAACTCGCCGAGGCGGTCGATCTCGCCCGCGAGGCGGTGCTGGCGGACGCCGGTCCCGATCAGGTCGGCGCGCACGTCGGCGTCGAACGTGAGGACGCGGTTTCCGCCAGTCACCTGTTCGAGGCGACCGTGTCGGGTTATCGGGGTTGGCGCTGGTCGGTGACCGTCGCGCTGGCCGGTGAGGACCACCCGATCACGATCAGCGAGGTCGTCCTCATCCCCGGTCCGGAGGCACGGGTCGCCCCGGCGTGGGTGCCGTGGGACCGCCGGGTGCAGGCAGGCGATCTCGGCGTCGGCGACATCTTCCCGACGGAGAAGGACGACCCCCGGCTCGCTCCGGCGTACCTGGCGTCCGACGACCCCGCGGTCGAAGAGGTCGCCATGGAGACCGGCCTCGGCCGGGTCCACGTGCTCTCCCGGTACGGCAGGCTCGACGCCGCCGCCCGTTGGCACGGCGGTGAATTCGGCCCCCGGTCGGACATGGCGCGTAGCGCGCCGGACGTCTGCGGGAGCTGCGGGTTCTTCGTGCCGCTCGGGGGGTCGCTCAGCGCGGCCTTCGGCGCGTGCACCAACGACATCTCCCCGGCGGACGGTCACGTCGTCGACGTCGAGTACGGCTGCGGCGCGCATTCCGAGATCGAGGTCGAGGTGACCTCGTCGGTTCCGGTGGCGGAACTGGTCTACGACGACTCGCTGATCGACTACGAGGCCCCGGCCGAGCCCGAGCCCGAGGCCGCGGAAGCCCTGGAGCCGGAGCCCGCCGAGGCGTCCGTGGTCGACGAGGCCGAGGCCCCGGTCGCCGAGGTGCCCGAGACCGCCGAGGTCCAGCCCGAAGTCGAGCCTGAGACCACTGAGACCACTGAGACCACTGCCGACGAGGCGCAGGTCGAAGCCGAAAGCGCCAGTGAGCACTGACCCGTTCGGCACCGAGCGGTTACGCGCGGCCGTCCTGCGCGCGTGGGCGGATTCGCCGACGCGGTTCACCGAGGACACCAACACCGAGAACGATCTCCGTGTCGGCGGCTATCGTGACCGGCTGTTCGTCGAACTCGCGCAGAACGCCGCCGACGCCGCCTTGGCCGCCGGCGAGCCCGGCAGGCTTCGAGTGTCCGTTGTGGACGGTGAGCTGAGGTTCGCCAACACGGGGGCGTCGCTGGACAGCCGCGGTGTCGAATCCCTCGCCTCGCTTCGTGCTTCGGGTAAAGGCGACGACACGGTCGGCCGTTTCGGCGTCGGTTTCGCCGCCGTGCTCACGGTTTCCGACGAACCCCGGATCGTTTCGACGACCGGCGGTGTCGCGTTCTCCGCAGCCCGCACGCGAACCGAGGCGTCCCGCGCCGGTGACGTTCCCGTCCTTCGGCTGCCATGGCCGGTCGCGGACGACGAACCGCCCGTGCCGGAAGGTTTCACCACCGAAGTCCGGCTGCCGGTGCACGACGGCGTCGATCTCCCCGCACTGCTGGCGGAGCTGGCGAGCGACATCGGCGATCTCTTGCTCACCTTGTCCTGGCTGGAAAGCATCGAGGTCGAAGGCGGTGTCTGGCGCCGGTCCGAGCTTGGCGACGGCGTCGTCGAACTCTCGTCGCCGGACGGCTCCGCCGACCGCTGGCAGGTCCACCGCGGCGAGGTCGTGTGGGCGGTCCCGCTGGACGGATCCGGTTCGCCCCGCCCGCTCGGTGACGACGTCCTGCACGCGCCGACTCCTACCGACGACGAACTTTCCCTGCCCGCGCGGCTGATCGCGACGCTGCCGATCGAGCCGTCGCGCCGGCGCGCGCTGCCGGGGCCGGAGCTGACGACGGCACTGAAGAACGCCGCGCGGGAGTACGTCGATCTCGTGCGTTCCTTGCCTGCCGAGGAACGGCTGGTGCTCGTGCCCGGCGGCGGCTTCCCACGTTCGACTGTGGACGGAACGCTGCGCGAAGCCATCCTGGAGAACCTCACCGACTCGCCCTGGCTCCCCGCGCAACAGGGTGACGATCTGCCAGGTCGCCAGGCGCGCGTCCTGTCGGTCGACGTCCCGGGATTGGCGCCGCTGCTGGCCGATCTCGTGCCGGGACTGGTTTCGCTGTCCGGTGTGGACCTTCGCGCCGTCGGTGCGCGCTCGCTTTCGCCTGCCGAGGCCATCGAACTGCTGACCGGGATCCAGCGCGAGCCCTCGTGGTGGCACTCGCTCTATGACGTGCTGCTCCCGGCGCTCGAAGCACACGACCTCACCAAGGACGACCTCGGCGGCTTGCCGGTGCCGATGTCGGACGGCCGCACGTTGCCCGGAGTGCGTGACGCGCTGCTCGTCGGCGGTTCGGCGGAGCTACTCGAACTGCTGTCCGATGTGGACATCCTCGGGCTGCGGCTCGTGCACCCGGTCGCCGCGCATCCGTTGCTGGAACGGTTGGGCGCCAAGCATGCCGGGGCGGGCGACCTGCTCGAAGCCGACGCACTCAGCGCCGCCGTCGAGCGCAGCGTCGAGGACGTCCAGTCCGGTTTGGACGGTATGGCGCTCGCGGGTGCGGTGCTCCGCCTGATCGCCGAGGTCGGCGACGACGCCCCCGAATGGGCGAGCGCCTTGGCCTTGCCCGGTGAAGACGGCTGGCGGCGCGCGGACGAACTCGTCCTGCCGACTTCGCCGCTGGGCGACGTCTTCGACCCCGAAGTCTTCGAAGAAGACGGACCTCTGTCCATTCTGGACGAGGAATTCGCCGAGGATTGGCCGGTGGCCACGCTCGTCGCGGTCGGCGTCCTCGATTCGTTCGCGATCGTCGCCGACGACGATCCGCTGGAACCCGAACACGGCCTGCCAGACGAACACGACTGGTGGGACTCGCGGGAGCAGCCGCCGTCGCGAGTGCTCGCCGTACGCGATCTAGACCTCGTCGCCGACGACGCCTGGCCCGAGGCCTTGCGGTTGCTCGCGGCCTGCCCGGAAACCTGGCGTGCCCTCACCGAACCCGGTGGGCACACCGGCTGGTGGCTCGCGCGGTACGCGCTGGTGGCCGGGCACGCGCCGCTCGACTGGCGGATGCCCGAGGCGGCCGCGCTGGCCGGACTTTACGACGTCGTCCCGGATTCGGGGCTGAGCAAGGAGATCCTGCTCGCCGCCGGAGTACGGACCGCGCTGACGGTCGACACCGCCGAAGACGTCGAGGATCTCCTTGAGCGGCTGGGAGATCCCGAGCGCACGGTGAGCCCCGGCCTCGCGTCCCGAGCGCACGCGGCGCTCGCCGAGTCCGAAGTGGACATCGACGCGCCGGATCGCGTCCGGGCCGCGGACGGTTCGGCCGTCGACGCCCGGAACGCCGTCGTACTCGACGTCCCGTGGTTCGCCGCCGTCCTGACGCCGGACCGGATGGTCGTCACGGCGAGTGGTGCCGGGGCGCTGGCGGAGTTGCTGGATCTGCCGGTGGCGAGCGGCCTCGGCGCCAAGGTCACCGACGACGGCGAATATGTGCCGTGGACCGAGCTTTCCGCGTTGCGGCTGGCCGCCGATCAGCTGGGCGTCGAACTTCCCGACGGCGGGGTGCTGGTGCACGAGACACTGACGGTGGCCTTCGAAGACGCCGAACACGACGTCGCCTGGTGGTCGGACGGCAGGCTGCACGCCGCCGACACCCCGGAAGGCCTCGCGCGGGCGTTCGCCTGGGCCACGGACCGCTGGGCCGACCGGCACGTCCTCACCGCGCTACTGGACGACCCCTCGCCCGCCTCACTCCTGAACTAACCCCCTCGAACGACGCATTTCGTCCTCTAAATGCGGTACTTGCACCCGCAACTACCGCATGTAGAGGACGAAATGCGTCAGAAGCGTTGCGCGCCTTTCGAACCGCGACGGGCGGCGGCGCGCTGCCAGGCGATGATCGCGAGCCCGATGAAGCCGAGCGCGACGCCGGAGAGCGACGTCTGCACCCAGATGCCGTCGGTCACAAAGAACAGGACCACCGTCGCGAGGGCCCAGAGCGAGGTACCTACGATCACGACCGGCGTCAGGTCGGTCAGCCGCTTCGGCAGCTCCGGCGTGTGCCGCAATGAACCGTTTACTTCCCCGGAATTGATCGATTCGCCCACGTGGGGAAGGGTACCCGGGAACGGGCGAAGGGTGGTACGCGATGGCGGAGCAGCGCACCCGGTCCACACTGGACCGGTACTTCAAGATCAGCGAGCGCGGCTCGACACCGGGGCGTGAGATCCGCGGCGGGATCGTCACCTTCTTCACCATGGCCTACATCGTGGTCCTCAACCCGCTGATCATCGGCAGCTTCTCCGCTTCCGACGCCGGCGCGCACAAGGACGTCGTCGGCAACATCCTTCCCGTGCCGCAGGTCGCCGCGGTGACCGCGCTCGTCGCCGGCGTGCTGACCATCATCATGGGGCTGGTCGCGAACTACCCGTTCGCCATCGCCACCGGCCTCGGCATCAACAGCCTGGTCGCGGTCAGCCTCGCCTCGCAGATGACCTGGCCCGAGGCGATGGGCCTGGTGGTGATCGAGGGCCTGGTCATCGTCCTCCTGGTCTTCGCCGGGATCCGCACGGCGGTGTTCAACGCCGTGCCGCCGCAGCTCAAATCCGCGATCGCCGTCGGGATCGGCCTGTTCATCACGCTGATCGGCCTGGTCGACGCCGGCTTCGTCCGCCGCGTCCCGGACGACGCGAAGACGACCGTGCCGGTCGGGCTCGGCATCAACGGCTCGATCGCCTCGTGGCCGACGCTGGTGTTCGTCGTCGGCCTGCTGGTCACCGGCATCCTGGTCGCGAAGCGGGTCAAGGGCGCGATCCTGATCGGTGTCCTCGCCTCGACCGTGCTGGCGATCGTCGTCGAGTCGATCACGAAGGTCGGCCCGTCCAAGGGCGTCAACCCGCAGGGCTGGAACCTCGGCTACCCGGCGCTGCCCGATCAGGTCCTCGGTCTGCCGGATCTCTCGCTGGTCGGCGACATCTCCTTCGGTGCCTGGACGCGGCTGCCGATCATCACCGTCGTACTGCTGGTGTTCACCCTGGTGCTGGCGGACTTCTTCGACACCATGGGCTCGATGACGGGACTGGCCAAGGAGGCCGCCCTCCTGCCGCCGGACGGCAAACTGCCGAACGTCGGCAAGGCCCTGTTCGTCGACGGCCTCGCGGGCGCGGCGGGCGGCTTCGCGTCGTCGAGCTCGAACACCGTCTACGTCGAGTCCGCGTCCGGTATCGCCGAGGGGGCCAGGACCGGCCTCGCGAACGTCGTCACCGGCGTGCTTTTCATCGCGGCGATGTTCCTGACCCCGCTCTACCAGGTCGTCCCGGTCGAGGCCGCGGCTCCCGCGCTGGTCGTAGTCGGCGCGCTGATGATGAGCCAGGTCAAGGAGATCGATTTCGCCGACTTCACCATCGCGCTGCCCGCGTTCCTGACCATCGTGGTCATGCCGTTCACCTACTCGATCGCGAACGGCATCGGCGCGGGCTTCGTCAGTTACGTCGTCATCCGCGCGGTCACCGGGAAGGCGAAGGGCGTGCACCCGCTGATGTGGGCTATCGCGGTGATGTTCATCGCCTACTTCGCCGTCGGCCCGATCCAGGCCGCGTTCAACTGACCTGCGCTTTTGTCACCCGTGGTCGATCTCACGGGCCGGGAACCCGATCGTGAGGTAAGCTAACTATATGTCCGGAGACACGCACGAGCGCTCACTGGCGAGCCGCCTGCGTCTCGCGGTGGTACGGCTCAATCGCCGGCTACGGGCACAGCGCGCCGGTGACGGCATCTCGCTGACACAGGTTTCCGCGCTGTCCACGCTGCACAAATGCGGTGCGCTGACCCCTGGCCAGCTCGCCGCGAAGGAAGGCGTTCAGCCCCCGTCGATGACGAGGGTGATCGCCGCGCTCGAGGAGATGGATTACGTCGAGCGCAGGCCGCATCCGACGGACGGCCGCCAGGCCATCGTCGAGTTGTCGGACCGCGGCCGGGCCTACGTGATCGAGCAGATCACCGCGCGGGAGATCTGGCTGGACAAACAACTGGCGGAGTTGAGCGCGGGGGAACGCGAAGTGCTCTCTCGCGCCGCCGAGATCATCGACAGGATGGCGGGGAACTAACAGCGGTGACGACCACGGGTAGCGAAACACAGTGTCCTTCGAAGACCACCGCTACCCGCGAACCCGTTCCACCGCCACCTCCGTCCGGCAAGGACAAGCCGCGCGAGAGCATGTTCTCTTCGCTGAAGGTGCGTAACTACCGGCTCTTCTTCACCGGCCAGGTCATCTCGAACATCGGTACCTGGATGCAGCGCATCGCGCAGGACTGGCTGGTGTTCACCCTCAGCGGCAACAACCCGATCGCGCTCGGTATCGCGGTGGCGCTGCAGTTCCTGCCGACACTGTTCCTCTCGCTGTGGGCGGGGGTGCTGGCCGACCGCGTCGACAAGCGGCGGTTGCTGATCGGCATCCAGATCGCCGTGCTGGCGCAGGCGGTCGTCCTCGGTGCCCTCGACCTGAGCGGGATCGCCGTGCTCTGGCACGTGTACGTCCTGTGTTTCACGCTGGGTTGTACGGCGTCACTGGAAGTGCCCGCGCGGCAGTCGTTCGTCGCCGAGATGGTCGGCCGGGACAAGATCACCAACGCCGTCGCCCTCAACTCCTCGATCTTCAACATGGCCCGCATCGTCGGCCCGGCCATCGCGGGTTTCGCGATCACCTGGGTCGGCACCGGCTGGCTGTTCATCGCGAACGCGGCGAGCACGGGGGCCGTCATCGTCGCGCTGGCGATGATGAACCCCGACAAGCTCTTCCGCGGCCCGGTCATCCCGCGTGAGAAGGGGCAACTGGTCGAAGGGCTGCGGTACGTCCGGCGGCGCAGTGACCTGATGACCGTGATGGTGCTGGTGTTCTTCGTGAGCACGTTCGGCATCACCTACTTCACCTCGTTGCCGATCGTCGCCGCGAACGTGTTCCACACCAACGCCGACGGCTACGGCCTCCTGTCGACGCTGGTCGCCGTCGGCACCTTCACCGGCGCGCTGATGTCCGCGCGCCGCAACACCCGCGGCGGTCCGCGCGTGCGGCTGCTGCTGATCTCGGCGTTTCTGCTCGGCGCGTTCGAGGTGGTCACCGCGTTCATGCCGACGTACCTGAGCTTCGGTCTCGCGCTGATCCCACTCGGCTTCGCCACGATCACGTTCCTGAACACGGCGAACGCGCTGGTGCAGACCGCGGTCAGCCCGGAGATGCGCGGCCGCGTGATGGGCCTGTACGTGCTGGTGCTGATCGGTGGCAACCCCGTCGGAGGGCCGATGACCGGCTGGATGGCCGACGCCTTCGGCGGCCGCTCGCCGTTCTACATCGGCGGTGCGATCTCGGCGCTCGCCGCGATAGTGTGCGCCGTCGTGCTGATCCGGCGCGGTGGGGTGAGGCCGCCGGTGCGGCGGTTCGGCAACGGGCTGCGCGTGCTGAAAAGGGAGCGAGTGTGAACAAGCTCGGGGTCACCCCGGCGGTGACGAGCTGGAACGACGGCGAGGCCCGGTTCCTCGACTGGACGATCGACGGCGTCGAGCTGCGCACGCTGGTTCCCGCGCAGCAGCGGACGCCGTTGTTCCTGGACGACGATCGGTGGCGTGAGTCGGCTGTCGAGAACCTGTCGCGTTTGCTGGGCCGCCTGCCCGGTGACTTCGACGACGGGCGGGTCGCGCTGCTCTTCTGTCCGCTGTGCGGCGACCTCGGCTGCGGCGGGTACAGCGTCGAGGTCGTCTTCGGTGACGACGAGGTCGAGTGGCGCGCTTTCGGCTGGCAGTACGACTACGAGCCGTTCGACGACCCGGAGGAGCACCGGTTCACCGGGGCCCGGTTCGAGCGGAAGGCGTACGAGACCTTCCTCGGCGATCTCTTGTCGCGCTACCGGCCCTAACGGCCGAGCAGCGGCGGAACGATCTTCTCGGCGAAGGCACTCAAATCGCCGGTGCCCTTGAACTTCAGCGTCTCCCCGACCGGATCGGCGGTGAGTTGCACGACGACGGTCTTGTCGGTGACCTGCGCGGGCAGTCCCGCGATGACGGTGGTCGGCTTGACGGTCGAGGACGACGCGCTGTACTGCGCGGTCACGCCGTTCAACTCGCAGCCGGCGAAAAAGGTGGGTTTCGCCCCGTCCGCCGGGACCCCGAGCGCGCGGCCGAGTTCGCCGCACAGCAGCCAGGAGATCACCGGCCGGGGCTTGTCCTTGATCGGGCCCGGCGCGACCGTTTGCATCGGGATCTCGCCGTCTTCGCCGATTTTCGGCAACTTCGGTCCCGGCGGCATCGCGCCCGCGATCAGGGCCTCGGCGAGCGCTGTCGCCTTGTTCGCGGTCTCGGGGTGCCCGGTGATCCTGGCGCGGACAGTAACGTTCAGCACCGGCGAGGCGCCGTTGTGCGGGGCGACCTCGACCAGTTCGACACTCAGGCTGGTGCCGTCCTCGTCGGTGGCGACGACCGCCGTCTTACCGGCGACAGTGGTCTTCGTGGGCATCCCTCGGCTGGTGTCCTCGGGCAGCGCGGCGATCATTTGGGTGGTGACGTCGAGTTCCGCGGTCACCGCGTGACAGGCCGTGGAGACTTCGCGCAGCGTGCGGCCGCCTAGGAGCTCCTCCCAGCGCTGTTCCGCGATCGCCTGGCACAGCACCTGCGCCCCCGTCTCGTCCGTCAGCGCCGCCACCATCTCGCCCGTCGGCATCTCGACGGGGCGGAGCGCCTTCCCGGACTTCGACGGCCAAGTCTGGGGAAGCGTGGCTTCGGGCTTGTCGTCTTCGTTCAGGACGGTGATCGCGACGAAGGTCCCCACGCCGAACAGCAAGAGGACACTCGTCAGCGCACAGCCCGCCCAGATCCACATCGGACGGTCGGTCTTGCGCGCGATGGCGCGGTAGTCGTTCGGGGTGGCCACGGGGTGAAGCTAGCTCTTCGCGGCGCGCCTGTCCTGCGAAACGCCAACCTCTCGTGAGTGGTAATGACGGTTAGAACCGTCATTACCACTCACGAGACCAAAAGCGGCGCCACCACTTTCTCCGCCAAATCCCGCAGCTTCGTCGTCGAACCACCGAGCCACGAGAACCGCAGCCCCTGCCGCGAACCGTTGTCCGTCAACAGAACGCTCAACTGCCCGGGGCCCTCCGACGCGGGACGGCCCGCCACCGGCCCGCCTCGGAGCTCCGAAAGGACAGCGGTCTGCTCGACCCGGACCGACGTGTCGTCCGCGGCGGTCGCCGTGCACTTCCCGTCGATGTACGGTTCCGTGGCCTCGGCGGGAACTCCCAGCGCACGCTGGAGTTGCGTGCACAGCTTCCACGAGATTTCGGGCAGCGGAGCGTCGAGGATGCCCGCGCCCGGCTCGACGGTCTTCCGTTCGATGACGTCTCGCGCGTCGGTGGCGGGCAGCTTCGGACCAGGGGCGAAGGCCCCGGCGAGGACCGACTCGGCCAGTCCGAGCAGCCGGGTTTCGCTCTGGCCGTCCTGTCGCGGAACGCGCGTCCAGCTGGTTTCGATCCGGAGCACACGCACGTCCGTGTCGGACAGTTTGACCTCCACAAGGGACGGCGAGCCGCCCACGACGACCGCCGCCGGGCGTCCGGCGACGGTCACCTGCTTGCGCGTGCCCAGCCCGGTCGAGTCGGCCACGGGGGTCCGGTTCAGGGAGATCCGCACCCAGTCGTCCAGTCCGACCGCGTGGCAGGACTCGCCGTGTTCCACCTCGCGCAGGACTTCGCCGCCCATCAGCTGCGCCCAGCGTTCCGGCGGAACCGACTGGCACAGCACCTGCGCCGTGGTCTCCTTCGGCAGCGCCATCAGCATCTCGCCCGACGGCAGCGGAACCGGCCGCAGCGGTCGGCCGTTCTCCGACGGCCAGGACTTGGGCAGCTCCCGCGGCCCGAGTCCTTCTTCGTAGGTGTCGACCTTCGCCACGCACCCCGCGCAGAGTCCGGCGAGCACGATCGCCAGGAAACTCTTGACAGCCCATGTGGTCACGCGCGCACGCTAGCGGATCGCCGCCGGTCAGCGGCGCGAAACGGTCACTTCCACCTGACCGAGGGAGGCGGCTCCAACGCCTCCCTCAGATCGCCGCCGATGGCTTCGGCGATGTCTTCGGCCGTCCAGGCATCGCGTTCGAGGACCGGCTCCTTGATCGCGGTCTGACGCAGAACGCACAGGATGTCGCCGCGGAACCGGAGGATCTGCCCGGTGACACCAGCGGAAAGGTCGCTGAGCAGGTAGGTCACGAGCGGTGCCACCCGATCCGGGGTGTGCTGTGGGGTCTGGACGACGCTCGGGTCGTTCTGGGCCATCCGCGTCCAGGCCACCGGCGCGACGGCGTTGACCCGGATGCCGTGCGCGGTCAGGTCGGCCGCCCACGATGCGGTCATGGAGGCGACGGCGCCCTTCGAAGCCGAGTACGCGGCCGCGCGGCGTTGGCCGATCATCGACCCGGAGCCCACGTTCACGATCACGCCACCGCCCTGGACGCGCATGACCTTCGCCGCCGCGGTGCCGCAGTACAGCGGGCCCAGCACGTTGACCTCGACCACCTCCCGTATCCGGGCGGGGTCGTCGTCCCACGGGTCCGCGCGGTAGTTGACGCCGGCGTTGTTGACCAGGCCGTCGAGCGCGCCGAACTCGGCGACGCACTGGTCGATCAGCCCGGCGGCTTGTCCGGCATCGGCGACCGAGCCGCCGTGGGGCACGGCGCGCCCGCCCAGGGCGCGGATCTCGCCCGCGACTTCGCGTGCGAGGTCGGCGTCCACGTCATTCACCACGACCGCGGCACCCTGTGCGGCGGCGTGGTGCGCGAAAGCCCTGCCTAAGCCCTGTCCGGAGCCGGTGAGCACGACGGCCTTGCCGCTCAAAAGACTCATGGGCACAGTTTGCCGTCACTCGGACGGGTGAGATCGGCGTCTCTCCGCTGAACCCCTTGCCGGGGCAGATGAGGTTAGGCTAACCTCAGACACGTCCGCTTCGTGGTGGGAGCGGCAGTCAGTTCGGGAACGGACGAAGCCCCGCAGCCGGGTTACCCCCGGAGGCGGGGCTTCGTTCATGCCTGAGGTTCATGGTCGATGACCTCACCGGTCTGGTCAAGGCCGTACCGGCACGCGGGCGAGTTCGATCCCGAACTCCTTCCGGTAGACGTCCAGGATCTCCCGATCACTCGGCAGCCTGGTCTCCTCGCGGACGCCGTGGGTCGTGACGATGAGCTTGTCACCCGCCAGCGTGATCCGGCCGTGTTTGCCCGGCAGCGAACAGGTCGGCCCCTGGGTGAAATGCGAATCCGGCGACGTCGCCTGCCAAAACGCCGTCGGGACGAACTCGTCCAGCGCCCGTGGCCGCTGTTCGAGGCGGTACTGGGGCTCGCCGTCCCGGAGGACGTCGATGTCGCCGTACGGCGCGTCGAGCACCAGGAATTCGCCCTCCGGGTCGGCCTGCGCCTCGGTGGCGGTCAGCCGCAGCGGGAACCGGCTGAACCGGCCGAAGCCGACGTCGGCCAGCCATGGCTCGTCCAGCTCGACGCTGATCGTCGCGTGGTCGAACGGCGGCCCCAAGGTGCCGTCCGGCCGGAACACCTTCGCCGACTTCAGGGTGGCGTCGAAACCCAGCTCCCGCAGCAATGCGGCGAAGAGGCCGTTCAGCTCGTAACAGAAACCGCCACGACGCCGCCGGACGATCTTGTCGAACAGCGCGTCGGGGTCCAGGACGATCGGCTCGCCGAGGTGGATGCTCAGGTTCTCGAAGGGCACCACCGCGAGGTGGCGTTCCTGCAGCATGCGCAGGGTGGCGACGTCCGCGGTAGCGGGCCGGTCGAGACCTAGGCGATCGAGGTATGCGGCGACGTCCATGTGGTCACCCTCGCACCTCGACTTCGCTGGAGGTCAAGTTTCGCCGAGCGACGAAAAACGGGGCCCTCCCGGAAGGGAGAGCCCCGTTTCGTGGTGCGTGCTCAGCCGAGCAGCAGGCCGTTGCCGCCGGCGACGGCGTTGTCGAACCGCTTGGAGATCTCGGCCCAGTTGAAGATGTTCCAGAGGGCCTCGACGTACTTCGGCTTCACGTTCTTGTAGTCCAGGTAGAACGCGTGCTCCCAGACGTCGACCAGCAGGATCGGCGTGGTCGGCAGGACCAGGTTGTTGTGGTGGTCGCGCAGCTGCTGGGTGATCAGCGTCTTGCCGATCGGGTCCCAGGAGAGCGCGGCCCAGCCGTTGCCCTGGATCGTGGTGGCGACCGCGGTGAACTGCGCCTTGAACTTGTCGAAGGAACCGAACGCCTCGTCGATCGCCGCGGCCAGCTCGCCGGTCGGCTTGTCGCCGCCTTCCGGGGACAGGATCTTCCACCACACGACGTGGTTGGCGTGTCCGGCGAGGTGGAACGCCAGCGTGGTCTGCAGGCCGACGATGTCGCCGAAGTTACCGGCGTCACGGGCTTCGGCGATCTTGTCGAGCGTGTCGTTCGCGCCCTTGACGTAGGTCGCGTGGTGCTTGCTGTGGTGCAGCTCGTTGATCTCACCCGAGATGTGCGGCGCGAGGGCCGCGTAGTCGTAGTCGAGTTCGGGCAGCTCGTAGCGGGCCATTGGCCCTCCTTCTGTCTTCGACACAAGTTTCCATTGACGAACTTAGTCGTCTTCACCCGTGTGCGGCGACCGGGGCGCCGCGTTTCTCCCCAGGTGGAACGACTCGTCCTCAGCGGCTGTACCCAGTGTGCCAGCCGCTTGAAACCCACCTTGCTAGCTCCAGTTAGGTGGAGGTCAATGAGGTGTGACGGCGATCATCGAAGGAAAATTCGCTCAGGAAGCCCGATAAGCGTCCAGTTCGCTCGCCAGTTCGTCGAACACCGCGATGTTGCACTCGAAGGCCACGATCGCCTCCTCGATCAGCCGCGCGCGCTCGTCCTCGCTCCATGGCGCCGAGTTCAGCTGTTCACGGTAGTTGTCCCGGAACTTGGGCGCGCTGCCCAGCTGGTCGAAGTGGTAGAACAGCGAACCCGCCTCGCTCACCCCGTACTTGCGCTCCAGCAGCCGACGGATGACCTGGCCGCCGGCGATGTCGCCGAGGTAGCGGGTGTAGTGGTGGGCCACGAACCCGCCGGACCAGTGCGACGCCTCGGCCACGCGCCGCGCGTACCGCTCGGTCGAAGCCAGCGGGCGGACGGTCTCCCGCCAGTCCGGGCCGACGAGGTGTTCGAGGTCGCGTTCGAGGCTCGGCAGCCGCCGCAGCTCCTCGAAGACGAACTTGCCCGCCACCGGATCCTTCGCCAGCTTGTCGGCGGCCTGCTCGATGGCCTGATAGATGAAGTAGTACTGGATGGCCAGCCGGGTGTATCCCGCCAGCGACAGTTCGCCGCCGAGCAACGCGTTCATGTACACGGAGTGGTTGGCCCGCTCGTGGGCGGGCAAGGTGGAGGCGCGCAGGGTCGCGGAGAACGGCCCGGATTCGACGTCGGTGGTCACCGGCATGGACAGAGCCTCCAAGCATCGATCTGACATGCTGTCAGAAAGAGCGTAAGGCACAACGGCGGGTTAGGCTACCCTAATTTTCGGGTTTTTCCCGGTCACTCCCGCATTCCCACCGCTCTGAGCACGAAGCGAACGGCTCCTTCGATGGCGTCGTCCAGCCGTTCGGGTGGTACATCGACGACCTGACGGCTGCCCAACGCGGCGGTGATCATCGGGATCAAGAGCTCGGGGTCCTCCTCCGGCACCCCCTCGGCGAGGATCTCGCGCAACTGGCCGGTGATGGGGTCGGCGTGCGCGCTGATCCGCCGGTACGCGGCGGGCGCCAGCGCCGAAGCGAGCGCCGTCCCCGGCGGCAGGTGGTACTCGGCCAGCACCCGCAGCTGAAGCCGGACGAACGTCGAGAGCTTCTCGACCGGGGTGTCGGCGGTCGCGACGGCCGCCTTCAGCCTTTCGACGTACCGTGTCGCCTCATCCTCGACGAAGGCGACCAGCAGGCTTTCCTTGTCGGGGAAGTGGTTGTACATCGCCGTGCGGCCGAGGCCCGCTTCGGCGGCGACACCCGCGAGGGTGATCGCGTCGAATCCGCGCTCGTACAGCTGTCCGCGCAGGACGTCGAACACCCTGCTGCGGACCTCGCGCCGGTGTTCCTCCAGCGACCGGCCGATGATCTTGGGCAAGAGCCACCTCCCTGGGAGATGACTCTAAGCCTCGAGCGACCAGGTGTGCACCGGCGTCTCGGTCGCCGACAGCTCCAGGTATCGGCCCAGCATCCGGTGCAACGCGGTCTCCCGCTCGGCGCCGCGCTCCTCCGCGCGCAGGACGTACTCCCGCTGCCAAGCCGCGCCGGTCCGCCTGGTCAGGCATCGCTGCTCGATGACACCCAGATAGCGCTCTCTTGCCTCGTCGGAAACATCCGATCGGCGTAATCCCTCGTGTGCCAGCGGAAGCAGGACCCGCAGCACCAGCTCGTCCGGCGGGATCCAGCCGATACCCGGCCAGTACAACTGCGCGTCGAAGCCTCGACGCGCCCCGGCGTACATGTTCTCCTCCGCCGCCTGGAACGACATCTGTGTCCACACTGGACGGTCGGCTTCGGCCAGTGCCCGCTGCGCGCCGTAGAAGAAGGCGGCGTTCGCGACCATGTCGATGACGGTCGGGCCGGACGGCAGCACCCGGTTCTCGACCCGCAGATGCGGCAGACCGTCGACGACGTCGTAGACCGGCCGGTTCCAGCGCCAAACGGTGCCGTTGTGCATCCGCAGTTCGGTGAGTTTCGGGGCCTGCCCGGAGTCGAGCGCTTCGACCGGGTCCTCGCTGTCGGTCTCGGGCAGCAGGCCGGGGAAGTACCGGACGTTCTCCTCGAACAGGTCGAAGATCGACGTGATCCACCGTTCGCCGAACCACACCCTCGGCCGCACGCCCTGGTTCTTCAGCTCCTCCGGCCGGGTGTCCGTCGCCTGCAGGAACAGCGGGATCCGCGTCTCGTGCCAGAGGGTCTTCCCGAGGAGGAACGGCGAATTCGCGCCGACCGCGATCTGCACGCCTGCCAGTGCCTGCGCCGCGTTCCAATGCGCCGCGAACTCCTCCGGCGCGACCTGCAGATGCAGCTGAACCGAGGTGCAGGCGGCCTCGGGCAGGATCGACTCGGAGTAACTGCGCAGGCGCTCCGGCTGCCTGCCCGGCAGCGGCGCCCCCTCCATCGAGAGCACGGTCCGCTCGCCGCGCGCGGCGAAGATCCGGTCGTTGAGCAGCGAATACCTGGCATTGTTGGTGAGCCACTTCTGGTCGAAGTGCTCATGCCGAAGGGTGGGGAGGATGCCGATCATCGCCAGCGAGGCACCGGACTCCTCGGCCTTGCGCGCGGCGGCGCCCAGATACGCGCGGAGATCGTCCTCCAGCTGCAGCGCGGACTCGCCGGCCAGCGGCCGGGGCGGCACGTTGAGTTCCAGGTTGTGCTGGCCGAGTTCGGTGGTGAAGGAGGGATCGTTCAGCGCTTCGAGCACCGTCGTGTTCGTCATCGACGGGCGCAGTTCGGCATCGACGAGATTGAGCTCCACTTCGAGCCCGATGTTCTTGCGCGGGAACGAAAAGCTCCCGTCGGTGAGCATGCGGGCGAGTGTGTCGAGGCAGCGCTGGACTTTCCGGCGGTACCGTCCGCGGTCCTGCGGTTTGAACGGGTCCGCCGAAAGATCCTTACCCATGTTCGTCGAACTCCTCTTGGCCAAGATCCGCGGGGTTCCAGGCGGGACTGCCAGGCGGGCCAACGGTTTCACGGCTCGTAGTCGCCCGGCTAGCGGCCAAACTGGTGCTCTCTGTCACTAGGGGTTAACTTACAGCAAAAAGCAGCCGTTCGTACCAGCGAACGGTGGACGATCGGACCAGTTCGGCTCGCAGAGGGTGCGATGACACACTCTCCCGGTGGCTGAACTGATCACCATCGACGACCCCGGTGACCCCCGGCTCGACGATTTCCGCGACTTGTCCACAGCCGATCGGCGGCCCGATAGGCCAGGTGGGCGTGGCTTCGTAATCGCCGAAGGCACCGTCGTGGTGGAGCGGCTGCTCAACTCCTGGTATCCGGTACGGGCCTTGCTCGGTGTGGAGCGGCGGTTCCGGGAATTGGGCGCCGAACTCGACGGTGCCGGCGCTCCCGGCTACGTGACGTCGGCGGAGACGATGGCCGACGTCGTCGGCTTCCATCTGAACCGGGGGATCCTGGCCGTCGCGGACCGGCCCGTTCCGCCGCCGACCGTCGAGGACGTCCTCGACGGCGCACGCGTGCTCGCGGTGCTGGAAGGCGTTGGTGACCACGAGAATCTGGGGTCGCTGTTCCGCAACGCGGCCGCGCTGGGCGTCGACGGGGTGCTGCTCGGGGCCGGCTGCTCGGACCCGCTGTACCGGCGCAGCGTCCGCGTTTCGATGGGGCACGTCCTGCGCGTCCCCTTCGCCACGTTCGGATCTTGGCCGGATGACCTGAATCTGCTGCGGGAACGCGGGTTCCGTATCGCGGCCCTCACTCCTCGTGCGGATTCCGTTTCGCTGCGCCGGTTACGGGAGCAAACGCCGGAGAAGGTCGCGCTGATGCTGGGCGCGGAAGGACCAGGCCTGACCGACGCGGCCATCGCCGCCGCCGACGTCGCGGTGCGGATCCCGATGCCGGAGGGCGTGGATTCGCTGAATGTCGCCACGGCGGGCGCGATCGCGTTCTACGAGACGCGTCCACCGCTATCGTGAGCACCCGAGCGATCACGAGGAGAACCCATGGAATTGCGGATCCGTGAGGGACGCGCGGTGCTGGCCGGGCCGGGCGGCGAAAGCGCGCGTGAGGTGGACCCGCACTCCCTCGCGATCGGTTCGGACCTCGCTCAGGCACTGCACGAATGGGCGCGCGTCGCGTCCGCCGTCAGCACCGCCGCCCGCCCCGGCGACACCGGCGCCGAAGCCGCCTCCGTGGTCTCCCAGCGAGGGCGCCAGCTCGCCCAGCGGCTCGCCGCCGCGATGGGCACCTCGGTCCGCTTCGTCGACCCCGTCTCCGGCGACGGCGTCATCGTCGACCCGCCCGCCCCCGCGCCTCGCAGCGAACTCGCGCGACGGCTTTTCGGCACCCCGGACCCCGCCGGGGAGCCGACACCGTGGTTGACCGGCCTGACCGTTTCCGCGTTCGTCGCGGCCGTGGTCGTGGTGGCGATGCTGGCGCTGGCGAACACCCTCGCGCGGGAGACCAACGGCTGGCTCGCGCTGATCGCCTCCGCCGTCGTGACCGGCGGGATCACGCCTTCGCTGTGGCTCGCGCGGCGGGTGCCGATCGTGCGGTGGGCGTCCTTCGGTGCCGCCGCGGGGATCGTGATCGCTTGGATCGGCGTGTTGATCGTCGTCTTCTAGGGGCGGCGAGCGGGGTAGTGAAGGCCTCCTTGCCTAGCTTGAGGGCAGGGAAGGAGACCTTCACGGCTCAGGCACGCTTGTAGAACTTGAGTATCGGACCGTTCGCCTGCGTAGCAGTCTGTCCGTAGAGCACATAACCGTGGAACCCGGCGACTTGCGTGATCAGCTCCACGGACATCTGGTACGCGCGCATAGGGAATTGCACGTGGAGGCTGCCGTTGAATTCGCGGGCGAGCCAGCCTGCCTTGGTGGTGCGCGGGAACAGGTTGGTGATGAAAGCCGCCGGAACAGCGCCGACGAAGGCGGCCAAGAACAGCAGGGTGGCCATCGGGCTTTCGAATTCCACGGGCGCGCCGACGACCACGCCCGCGATGACGAGCAGGACGATGACGACGGCGGGCGCGAGGTAGTTCAGCCAGTGGTAGCGGAAGTGCCGGAATCCGGTGGGTGGCGCCAAGGGGAGCCGTGGTGGCGCGGGATTCCGGCTGAACAGAAGGAGCCGATCGGTCGGATCGGCGAAGTCGGCCGCGACGCGCAAACCTTCCGTCGCGGCGACTTGGGCGGCGCGACGGGCGGAGAGTTTCGCGTGTTTGAGGCTGATCCAGACGTGGTCCGAGTCGCTGAGGTGGTTGAGCAGCCGGCGTTCCCGGTCCGCGTCCGGCTGGTCGGGCCAGTCGAAGACGGGCGTCGGCGGGCAGTGCTGCGGGGAGAACTGGAAGCTCAGGCAACCCTGGAACATCGACGGGATCTCCAGGTAGCCGCGGCTTCCGGCGATCCCGCGGAGGCCGTCGGGGTCGACTTGCCATTCCAGCGGCGACACGTGGACGTACGGGGTCCCGACGAACACTTCGGAACGTAACCGGTTGGTGCGGATCAGCCAATCCTGCATCAAAATCCCCTGACCAGAGGGTACTGATTCCATGGCCGGTGATCCACTCAGTTCACTCAGGCGGCTGTGTCTCGCGCTGCCGGAGACTTCCGAACGGCTCAGTCACGGCGAGCCGACGTGGTTCATGCGCGGCAAGAAGACGTTCGTCATGTACGCCGACCGCCATCACCACGTGGGCATCGGAGTACGGCTGGACGTCGACGTCGACTGGGCCGAGATCGAGCGGATCGTCACCGACGCGTAGTGCCTCGTGGCGCCGAAATCGCTGATCGCGCAGGTCCCCGGACGCACGTAATGGCCCCTCCGCCGGAAGGGGCCATTACGTGCGAAGTCAACCTCGTTGGGATCGGACGCCCAGTAAGACGTCCTCCCAGGATGGAACGATGGGGTGGTTCTTCTTCCCCTTCGCCCGTGGGGCGGGTTCGGCCACTTCCTCCGGCTCGTCAGCCGGAAGTGGTGACTCGACATCTTCTTCGGGTTCCGCGATGGGCGCGTCGATCACTTTCGCGACCGGCTCGTCCGGTACCGAATCCAAGGTGGGCTGGATGACCGCGTCCCGGCCGGGATCCAGCGCCCGCACCGTGCGCGGGGCACGGTAGGCGTTGGGGTTGAGCAGGACTTCGGCGTTCTCGTCGAGCGCCTGCACGGTGCCGCCGTGCGCGCCGGGGGAGAACGACCAGTGCGCGCGGTTGTCCGAGCGGCCTGCCTTCCAGCTCAGCACGACGACCCACTTGCCGTCGTCGCCGCGCCAGGAGTCCCAGGTCGCCTGGCTGTAGTCGTGGCCGCGGAGACCGAACGAGTGCGCCATGACCTCGCCAAGCGTCTGCACGTCGGGGCCGTCTTCGCGGATCGGGTGCGCGCGCTGGGCCAGCTCCGCCGTGCGCGAGCGTTCGAGCAGGACCGGGTACGCGAACCGCTCGACACGCTGCACGGAGACGCCGGCGCTGCTCGCGACCTGCTCCACGGACTCACCGGCCCGGATTCGTGCCTGGATCTCGCGTGGCCGCATTTGGCTCTCCAACTCGATCTCGATCTGGCCGAGGCGGGTGATGTCACCCCTCGCCGCCGCTCGCAGCCTTTCGTCCGCGGGGAGCAGGAAACGCGTGCGGCTCGCCGGGTCCTCGCACACGATGGACTTACCGTCCTCGTGTAGCCCGACCACCCGTAGCGCTCGCATTCTCGCCTCCCCTGCTCTTCACCTTTGTGGGTGTCCACGGTAATCCGGCGCGTCGGCTTGACGTGTGAGGCGCGCCGATGTCATGTGTCCTGCTCACTATTTTGTTCGTGGCAGCAAGTGCATTCTGCTGGAGCAGGACGCGGTCCGCCGTGTGACGCGCTGGACACGCACAGTCACGATCGGGGGAATCTACGGCAGGCGCGTCCGGACCACCAGTCCGCCGCCCCGGCCGCCGGGTTCCGCGCTCGCGGTCCCGCCGTGCGCCTGGGCGATGGACCGGACGATCGACAGCCCCAGCCCGGCGTTGCGCGAGTCGCCGGTCCGGTCGCCCGAAAGCCGCCGGAACGGCTCGAACAGCGCGGGCACGGCGTCCAGCGGCACTTGCGGGCCGGTGTTGCGCACCACCAGCGCCGGATCGCCGCCGAGGTCGACGTGGACCCAGCCGCCCTCGTGGTTGTAGGTGATGGCGTTGTGCACGAGGTTCGTGACCAGCCGTTCCAGTAACACGGGGTCACCGGACACCGTCCGCGGCCGCAGCCGCGACTCCACGGTGACGCCCGCCTCTTCGGCCATGTTCGAAGCCGAGCGGATGACCGTCGCCGCGACCTCGTCCAGCCGGACGGGGCCGCGCGTGGTCAGGCCGCGATCACTGCGCGCGAGAACGAGCAGGCCCTCGATCATCCGTTCGCTGCGTTCGTTGGTGTAGATCAGGTGCTCGCCGAGTCTCCGGACCTCCGGGCTGACGTCGGGATCGGCCATCGCGACCTCGACCAGCGTGCGCTGCACCGCGAGCGGGGTGCGCAGTTCGTGGGAGGCGTTGGCGACGAAGCGTTTCTGGCTGTCGAACGACACGGCGAGCCGGTCGAGCATGCCGTCGAAGGTGTCGGCGAGTTCCTTGAGTTCGTCGTCGGGGCCGTCGAGGTCGATCCGCCGGTCGAGGTTCTCCGCCTCGAGTTTCCGCGCGGTCGAGGTGATCGCGTGCAGCGGCCGCAGCACGCGGCTCGCCATCAGCCAGCCGAGCAGCACCGCGAGCGCACCGGCGATCGCCAGAGCCACCAGTGACTGCCACAGCAGGGCGGAAAGGACGTCCGAGCGGTACTCGGTGATCGAGGTCGCGACCAGTTGCGTCGCCTCCGCGCGCTCCACGGGCAGGATGGTCGTCGTGTCCAGGGGGTACGCCCGCTGGACCGCGATGCCCGTGGCGTCGGTCGCGAACGCCGCGGTGTCCGGCAGTGACGAACTCACCAGCAGGTAGTTCACGATCAGCAGCGCGAGTCCGACGAGCAGGAAGGCGCCACCGTAGAGCGCCGTCAGCTTGGTGCGGACCGACAGCCGGAGCGGTTTCACGACCCGAACCGGTAACCGGCGCCGGGTACGGTCTCGATCAGCGTCGGCTCACCGAGTTTGCGCCGCAACGTCATCATCGCCACCCGGACGGCGTTCGTGAACGGATCCGCGTGTTCGTCCCACGCCTTCTCCAGCAGGTCCTCCGCGCTGACCACGGCTCCTTCGGCGCGCATGAGCACCTCCAGTACCGCGAATTCTTTGGGGGACAAGGGAAGGAACCGGCCGTCGCGCGACGCCTGGTGCCGGGGCAGGTCGAGGACGACGCCGCCGCGTTCGAGCACCGGCGGCAGTGCCGGCCGCGCCCGTCGCGACAGCGCCTGCACCCGCGCGACGAGTTCGGCGAACGCGAACGGTTTCGTCAGGTAGTCGTCGGCGCCGAGGCCCAGCCCGGCGACCCGGTCGTTGACGTCGGCGGCGGCCGTCAACATGAGGACCCGCGCCTCGCCGCCGGTTTTGAGCACCGCGGCGCAGACCTCGTCGCCGTGCACGACCGGGAGGTCCCTGTCGAGCACGACCACGTCGTAACCGTGCACCCCCACCCGGTCCAGGGCCTGTTCGCCGTCGTAGCAGACGTCGACGGCCATGGAGAACCGTCGCAGGCCCTCGGCGATCGTGTCCGCCAGAAGCCGCTCGTCTTCCACCACCAGCACTCTCACCAGGTCAGTCTGCCCCGGGTGGGGGTAAGCACGGGATAAGCGTGACTCAGCCGAGCATCGGTAACCTCGCATTTCGTCCTCTAAATGCGGTAGTTGCACGCGCAAGGAACGCATTCAGAGGACGAAATGCGGTCGGCCAGCGTGCTGGTTCACCCGTAAAGACGGCAAAAAGATCCGACCTCTGTACCGCTGAGTGGGACGGTAAGCGCGACATAAGCGACTTCGCTTACCGCTCCGGAATCGCTTCCTCCGTAGAAATCGGCTCGTCAAGACGACCGAAGGAGCAGCGATGCGGAAACGACCGATGGCGGCACTGATCGCCGGAGCGGTCCTCGCGCTGGTGGCCGGCTGCGGTGGGGGCGGGGAGGGCGGCGACAAGGTCGCCTCGATCTCGACTCCGCCGAGTGCCGGTGCCGGAGACGGGAAGCAGCAGGCCGACAACGTGTCCGACGAGGACAAGATGCGCAACTTCGCGAAGTGCATGCGGGAGCACGGCATCGACATGCCGGATCCCCAGACCAACGGCGGCGAGCAGGGCACCATCTCCATCGAGGCGGGCGCAGGCAGGCCCGACGAGAACAAGATGAAGGCCGCGAGCGACGCGTGCCGGAAGTTGTTGCCGAACGGCGGTGAGATCAAGCCGCCCACGCCGGAAGAGCTCGACAAGATGCGCAAGGAAGCCAAGTGCATGCGCGAGCACGGCATCGACTTCCCGGATCCCGATCCCAGCGGCAAGGGCGCCGCCATGACGATGGACGCCGGTGACCCCAAGAAGTTCGAAGAAGCGGCGAAGGCCTGCGGTCTCGGCATGACCATGAGGGCGGCCCCGGCGAAATGAGCGAACACGAAGGACCCGGCGGCGTGCGGCGGTCGCGCCGGGCACGCTGGTACGTCGTCGCGGCGGCTCTCGTCGTCGTGGTCGGGACGGCCTCGGTGGTCGTGATGACCAGGGTGACGTCGGAAGCAGGGCAGGTCGGGCAGGCGCCGCCGCCGGTGGAGACCGCGAAGGTCGAGAAGACCGATCTGCGGGAGGAGGAAGAGGCGAACGGAACCCTGGGCTACGGCGCGGAAAACTCGCTCTCCGGCCGGAAACAGGGCACCATCACGTCCCTTCCGGCCGCGGGCGAGGTGCTTTCCCGGGGCAAGGCGGCGTACGGCGTCGACGCGAAACCGGTGCCGCTGTTCTACGGCACGTTGCCGTTCTTCCGCGATCTCGCGGACGGCGCGACGGACGGCCCGGACGTCAAGCAGCTGGAAGAGAATCTGAAGGCGCTCGGGTTCGGCGGCTTCGGCACGCCCGACAAGAAGTTCACTTCGGCCACGGCCGCCGCGCTCAAGAAATGGCAGAAGTCGCTGGGTGCCGAGCAGACCGGAACGTTCGGCCAGGGCGACGCCGTCCTCGCGCCGGGCGAGATCCGGGTTTCGCAGGTCGCCGCGCAGCTCGGCGGCCCGAGCGGCGGCGAGCTGCTGAAGTACACCGGCACCGAGCGTGTCATCGAGGTCAAGCTCGACGCCGACAAACAGGCGATCGCCAAGGAAGGGGACAAGGTCGGGATCGACATCACCGGCGGCAAGACCACGACGGGTGTGGTCACCGAGGTCGGGAAGGTAGCGGAGTCCGGCAAGGATGCCGCCGGACAGGACGACGGCAAGCCGAAGATCAAGGTGAAGGTCAAACTGGACGACCCGGCCGCGGCGGGGTCGCTCGATTCGACGCCGGTCTTGGTGCGCTTCACCAAGGAAGTCCACAGTGGAGTGTTGGCGGTCCCGGTCGGGGCGCTGCTCGCGCTCGCCGAGGGCGGATACGCCGTCGAGGTCGACGAAGGCGGCAAACGGCGCCTTGTCGCGGTGAAGACCGGACTGTTCTCCGGCGGCCGCGTCGAGATCACCGGAACCGGTCTCGCCGCCGGGACGCGGGTGGTGACGACGTCATGACCCCGGTGCTGGCCGTGCGCAACGCCTCGCGCACCTATCCCGGCGAGGTGCGCGCGCTGCACGAGGTGACATTGTCCATTGAGGACAGAGAGATGGTCGCGATCGTCGGGCCGTCCGGTTCGGGCAAGTCGACGTTGCTGCAGCTGATGGGCACGCTCGACCGGCCGACCAGCGGTGTCATCGAGCTACGCGGGCACGACATCGCGAAACTGCCGGACCGCAAGCTTTCCGCGTTGCGGTCGCGGTGGATCGGGTTCGTGTTCCAGCAGTTCTTCCTCAGTGAGGGAGTGAGCGCTGTCGACAACGTCGCGACGGGACTGCTGTACGCGGGCGTGCCGCGGCGGAAACGGCACGAGCGGGCGCTGGCGGCGCTCGACCGGGTCGGCCTCGCGCACCGGGCGGGCCATTTCCCGAACGAGCTCTCGGGCGGTGAGCGGCAGCGGGTGGCGATCGCGCGGGCGGTCGTCAACTCGCCGTCGATCCTGCTGGCCGACGAGCCGACCGGGAACCTCGACACGGGCAACGGCGCGGCGATCCTCAACCTGCTCGCCACGTTGAGTTCACAGGGAACGACCGTCGTGATCATCACGCACGACCGGGAGATCGCGGCGGGTGTCCCGCGGCGGATCGAATTGCGGGACGGCCGGATCCGGCTCGACACCGGAACGGGGGTGCTGGTGTGAGCGCACCCGTTCTCGACAAGACGCCGGATCCGGCCCGGCTCGGTCCGCGTGACGTGCTGACCCTCGGCGCGCACGGGATGCGGACGCGGCCGATGCGCGCGGTGCTGTCCGCGCTCGGCATCGGCATCGGGATCGCCGCGATGGTGGCGGTGCTCGCGATCCCGGCATCGGGCGCGAAGGCGTTGCAAGACCAGTTGGCCGCGCTCGGCACCAATCTGCTCTCGGCCGGGCCGGGCAAGACGATGTTCGGCGGCGACGCGACCCTGCCGGACAGCGCGGTGCCGATGGCGAAACGGATCGCGCCGGTGACGGCGGCGTCCGCGACCGGGACCACCGGCGGAACGGTGCGGCGGACGGACAAGATTCCCAAGGACGAGACCTCCGGCCTCGGCGTCTACGCGGCGACACCGGATCTCCTGGACGTCGTCGGCGGAGCGGTCCGCACCGGGCAGTTCCTCCGGGACGCCACCCGCGACTATCCGGTCGTCGTCCTCGGTTCAGTCGCCGCCGCGCGGCTCGGGATCGACCACATCGACCAGGCGAAGCCGCCGCAGGTGTTCATCAACGGGCACTGGTTCACCGTCGGCGGGATCCTGGGCCCGATGCCGCTCGCGCCCGAGATCGAGCGGTCGGCTTTGGTCGGCTGGGACGTCGCGAAGCGGCTCCTCGGTTTCCAGGGGCACCCGAGCACGGTCTACGTCCGCGCGAAGGACTCGCAGGTCGAGAACGTCCGCTCGGTGCTCGCGCAGACGATGAACCCGCAGGCGCCCAACGAGGTCGAGGTGCGTCGTCCGTCGGAGGCGCTGGAGGCGCAGAAGCTGACGGAGAACACCTACAGCGCCCTGTTCCTCGGGCTCGGCGGGGTGGCGCTGCTGGTCGGCGGCGTCGGGGTCGCCAACACGATGGTGATCTCGGTGCTGGAACGGCGCCGGGAGATCGGCCTCCGCCGTGCGCTCGGCGCGACGAAACGTCAGGTCAGAGGCCAGTTCCTGGCCGAGTCGGTGCTGTTGTCCGGCTTCGGCGGGATCGCCGGGGTACTGGTCGGTGTGCTGGTGACCTCCGCGTACGCGTTGAGCCAGGGCTGGCCGGCGGTGCTGCCCGTCGGCGCCCTGCTCGGCGGTGTCGGGGTCTCGGCACTGGTCGGTGCGGTCGCCGGTGCCTATCCGGCGATGCGCGCGGCCCGGCTCCCGCCCACCCAGGCCCTCGCCTAGAACGCGTTTCGTCCTCTGGATGCGGTAGTTCGCGGTGCCAACTACCGCATCCAGAGGACTACTTGCACGGAAGTGGTGGGTAATCTCGCCAGGTGCTGGTGGGATTGTCGGGGCGAAGGCTCGCGGGGGCGCTGATCGCGCTGGAAGTCGTCGTGGTCGCAGTTCTGTTCACCCTGAAGGTGTTCGACGGCCAGGACCTCGAGGTCTACATCGGCGGCGCGCGGCTCCTCGTCGACTCGGGCGACCCGTACGGCACCTGGGTGCAGACCCACGGCGGCTGGCTGCCCTTCACCTACACGCCGTTCGCGGCAGCCGTGTTCCTGCCCGGCACGCTGCTGTCCGCCGCGGTGGCGACGAGGCTGGTCGGCCTCGCGTCGATCGTCGCGGGCGGCATCGTCGTGTACCTCTTCGTCGCGACGCTCAACGGCTCGCTCAGCGACCGCGCCGATGTCCGCGGTCGCGCCATCGCCGTACTGGCGGCGATCGGGGCGCAGGCGGCGGGCGGATTCATGGAGCCGGTCCGCTCGACGCTCGGGTTCGGCCAGATCAACACCTTGCTGATGCTGATGGTCGTGCTCGACGCCCTGCTGCCGGGACGCGCCCGCACCAAGGGATTGCTCGTCGGTGTCGCCGCCGCGATCAAGCTGACCCCGGCCGTGTTCATCCTGTTCTTCTTGTTCCGCAAGGACTTCCGCTCGGCGGCGCGGGTCGCCGCCGGATTCGCCGGCGCCGGGTTGCTGATGTGGCTGATCGCGCCGGGCGCGTCGGCGAAGTTCTGGACGAACATCCTCTTCGACACCAGCCGCATCGGCGATCGCGGTTATGTCGGGAACCAGTCGCTGCGCGGAATGCTCGCGCGGTTCGGGCTCGGCTCGGCGGAAGACGTCGTCTGGGTACTGGCCGCGTTGGTGGTGGTCGCGCTGACCGCGTTCGTGATCGCGCGAGTCGCGGAACCGGTATTCGCGCTGACCGCCTGCGCTATCGGCGGGCTACTGGTCTCGCCCGTGTCCTGGACGCACCACTGGGTCTGGTGCGTGCCGATCCTCGTGCTGCTGATCTGGCCGCGATCGATCGTTTCCTACGCGCTCGCCGTCGTGACGGTGGCGCTGTTCGTCGTCGCGCCGATGTGGCTCGCGCCGCGGCCGGCCGGGAACTTCGGCTGGTGGCTGGCGACGGAATCCTTCGTGCTGTACGGCCTTGTGCTGCTGGTGCTGGCCGCGGTCTTCCCCCGGCGCGCGAAGTGTCATGAGGGGTCCCCATAGGACAAACTTCGTCCTATGGGGACCCCTCATGACATGCGCACGGACGGCTAGCTCAGCCCAGGCGCTCGACGACGTACTCGATGCTCTGGGTCAGCTTCGTGATGTCGTCGGGGTCGATGGCCGGGAACAGGCCGACGCGCAGCTGGTTGCGGCCCAGCTTCCGGTACGGCTCGGTGTCGACGATCCCGTTGGCGCGCAGCACCTTCGCCACCGCGGCGGCGTCCACCTCGTCGGTGAAGTCGATGGTGCCGACGACCTGCGAACGCAGCGACGGGTCGCTGACGAACGGCGTCGTGTAGCTGGTCTTCTCGGCCCATTCGTACAGCCGGGTCGACGAGTCGCGGGTGCGCGCGGTCGTCCACTCGAGACCACCGTTCGAGTTCATCCACTCGATCTGGTCGGCCAGCAGGAACAGCGTCGACACCGCCGGGGTGTTGTACGTCTGATCCTTGCGGGAGTTGTCGAGCGCGGTGGTCAGCGACAGGAACTCCGGGATCCAGCGGTCGCTCGCGCCGATCTCGCCGATGCGCTCGACCGCCGCGGGCGAGGCCAGCGCGATCCAGAGGCCACCGTCGGAGGCGAAGGACTTCTGGGGCGCGAAGTAGTAGACGTCGAAGTCCTCGGCCTTGACCGGCAGGCCGCCCGCGCCGGAGGTGGCGTCGATCGCGACGAGCGCGCCTTCGCTGCCCTCGGGGCGGCGGACCGGCACCGCGACCCCCGTGGAAGTCTCGTTGTGGGCCCAGCCGACCAGGTCGGCACCGGCTTCGTAGGCGATCTCGGGCGCGCTGCCCGGGTCGGCCTTGACGACGATCGGGTCGGCGAGGAACGGGGCGCCCTTGGTCACCGTGGCGAACTTCGAGGAGAACTCGCCGTAGGTGAAGTGCTGCGCACGCTCGCGCACGAGCCCGAACGCGGCGGCGTCCCAGAATGCGGTCGTCCCGCCGTTGCCGAGGACCACTTCGTAGCCTTCGGGCAGGGAGAACAATTCGGACAGACCCGCACGCACGCGGCCGACGAGGGACTTCACCGGCTTCTGGCGGTGAGAGGTGCCGAGGTAGGTGGCACCGGATTTCGCCAGGTTGGCCAGCTGCTCGTCGCGGACCTTGGACGGTCCGCAGCCGAAGCGGCCATCGGCCGGCTTGAGGTCCGCAGGGAGGGTCAACTCAGGTGCGTCGGTCATGTGCCCAGTCTCTCAGGTCGGGATGGGCCTGCTGACAGTTGGTCTCGTGTGTCCGGCATGTGGGAATCGGGAACGCGCTCCCGCGCTCGCCGACCGGCGGGTAGCTTCTCCGCTCATGGCGACAGTGCACGAGCGTTTCCCCCTGCCTCCCGAAGCGTTGTGGCAGGCCCTTCCGAACGGGGTCACGGCGGTCAAGGGTCAGAACCCGTTCTACGACGCGGCCGCCGGCTACGTCACCTTCTCGACCAAGCTCGGCTTCTTCAGCTACGGGCAGACGGTGACCGTGAAGGTCGAACGGACGACCGAGGGCTCCGGGCTGGCGATCCAGACGAGCTTGAAGTTCGGTTTCGTCGACTGGGGTGAGGGCAAGCGCATCGCCCGCAAGTTCATCGCCGCCGTCGGGACCGCGGTCGGGCATACCCCCGCGGCCTGATGCCCGATCCGTGGGGCCCGCGGTGGGGCTTCCTGTTCCTGTACTCCCTGGTGTTCGTCATCCACGCGGTCTTCGCCGACTGGGACGAAACGACCGTCATCGGCGCGGCGGTCGGTTTCGTGGGGACGCTCGTGCTCGTGTTCGTTCCCGGCCTGCCGCATTGGGTGTACGGCGACTTGCCGGGGGAGATCTCCGCACCGAGGTTCCGCCAGTGGCGGACGGCGCTGCGCTTCACGATCCAGCGCCATGAAGGCGTCTTCGACGTCGTGTTCGGGCCTTGGACACGCGTCACCGCCGCGATGGCGCCGGACGCGGACGACGTACGCGGCTGGGCGGTCCTCGACGGCCACCCGGCGAAGTTCGTCATCGAGCACTGCCCTGACGAACTCGCCGAGTCGCTGCGCGAGCACCGCCGGATGTGGGTCGTCGGCGACGCCCACTACGGCGATGTCCTGGTGTGCGGTGACGGCGGTCGTGAGTTCACGACCGCCGCCGTCCGGTTTCGTTAGCGCCAGCCTTCGGGGTCGACACCGCCCGGGATGGGCGCGGCCGGGTCGAACGGTGTGCGCGAGAAGATGAACGTCACGAGGTCGAGGTGGTTCGGCTTGCCCGCCGAATCCCGGCCGACCTTCAGCGTTTCGCCGGCGTAGTACCCGTCGAGGCCGATCCAGACGTCGTCACCGAGCGGGGTGAACCGCGACGCGCGGCCGGGGCCGTCGGTCGGTGCGAGCGAGAACAGGCCGCCCGGGAGCAGCCGCAGGTGGTACGGCGTCGGTCCCCAGTGCCACAGCCCGGTCAGCTCCAGCAGCTTCGGGTCCACAGTGGATGGTTGCCATTCCGCGGGCATCGCCGGTTCGTGCTGTTCGGTCAACGTCATCAGGTCGAGGCACAGCTGCGTGATGCCGACCCCGGCCGTCGAGTTCGTCAGCACCAGCGCGCCGATACCGGCGTCGGCGTCGATCAGCGAGCAGGCGAGGAAGCCCGGCATCGACCCGGTGTGCCCGGCCAGCCGCCTGCCCTGCGTGCGGATCAGCATGACGCCGAGCCCGAAGCCGGTCGTCCAGGTGTCGGCGTCGTCCACGGTGACCATTTCGCGCATCTCCGCGACGGTCTCTGCGCTCAGCACACCGCCGGTGTGACCGCCGAGGAACGCCGTCCAGCGGGCGAGGTCGGTGACCGTCGACCACAGCTGGCCGGCGGGGGCCATCGCGCCCGCGTCCGGCGACGGCTCCGGCATCAGGACGTCGGCGAAGGGGTGCACGGCGAACCCGCTCGCGTGCGCGCCTTCGGGGTGCGGAGTGGTCCGGTTCATGCCGAGCGGGCCGAGGATCTCGGCGCGGACGACGTCGAGCCACGACTTCCCGCGGTGCCGGGCGACCAACTCGCCGAGCACGCCGTAACCGACGTTGCTGTAGTGGAACCGGCTGCCGGGACGGTGCCGTGTCGCGCCGTCTTCGAGGCTCGAGACGAGCGCGTTCCAATCGGCGCCCACCGTGCGCTCCCACCAGGAACCGGGCGATTCCGCGGTCAGGCCCGAGGTGTGCGAGAGCAGCTGCGCGATGGTCGCCGCACCGAACGCGGTGCCGGGGAGGTGCTGTTCGAGCGGGTCGTTGAGGTCGAGCTTGCCCTCGTCACGCAGCCGCATGACGGCCGTCGCGACGAGTGTCTTCGTGATCGACCCGAGCCGGTACTGCGTGTCGTTGTCCGGTGTCTCGCCGTCGACGCGGCCACGCGCTCCTGACCAGGCGATTTCACCGTCGCGGACGACGGCGGCGACGAGGGAAGGGGCGCGGCACGAGGATTGCTCGTGCGCGAGGCGGCGAAGCAGCGCCAGTTCGGTCGTGGCAAGCATGGGCTGCATTCTGCCTACCCGAGCAGGCCCAGCCGCATGGCGGTGGTCACGGCGGCCGTCCGGTCCGAAACGTCCAGTTTCCCGAACACCCGCAACAGGTGGGTCTTGACCGTCGCCTCGCTGATGTGGAGCGCCCGCCCGATGCCGGCGTTCGTGTCGCCCTGCGCGACCAGCCGCAGGACCTCGATCTCGCGCGCCGACAACGGTGACGACGTCGGGTTGCGCACCCGGTTCACCAGCTTTCCGGCGACCGAAGGCGCCAAGACCGTCTCGCCGCGTGACGCCGCCCGGATCGCTCCGGCGAGCTCCGTGCGCGAGGCGTCCTTCAGCAGGTAGCCGGAGGCGCCCGCTTCGACCGCGCGCAGGATGTCCGCGTCCGTCTCGTACGTGGTGAGCACGACGACCCGTTGGCCCGGCCGGTCGGCGAGGATCTTCCGGGTCGCGCCGACGCCGTCGAGACCGGGCATGCGCAGGTCCATCAGGATCACGTCCGGCTGCTTGATCCGGCTCAGCGCGACGGCTTCGTCGCCAGAGCCCGCTTCACCGATGACGCTCAGGTCCGGCTCGGCCTCCAGCATGCCGCGCAGGCCTTCTCGCACCACCGGGTGATCGTCGACCAGCATGATCGTGATCACGCGGGCACCTCCAGTTCCAGCGTCGTCCCCGCACCGGGTCCGCTCTCGACCTTCACCCTGCCACCGACCTGATCCGCCCGCGTCCGCATCCCCGTCAGGCCGAAGCCTCCGGTGGGCTCGGCGGGGTCGAACCCCGTGCCGTCATCGGTCACGCCGAGCCGGACTCTTCCGTCCATAACGGACAGACGAAGCGAAACCCTGGTGGCGCGGGAATGTTTTCGGATATTGCTCAACGCCTCCTGCGCCCCTCGTAGCAGGACGACTTCGGTGGCCATCGGCAGCGGCGGCAACGGACCCTCGATCGCTATCGCCGCTTCGATCCCGGCCTCCTCGGTCAGCCGCTCGACCTGTCGGCGCAAGGCTTCCTCCAGCGAAGCGGCGGCGAGCGCAGACGGCATCTGCGCCGCGACCATCGCCCGCGCCTCCGCCAGGTTCTCCCGCGCCGTCCGCGCGGCCAGCTCCAGATGACGCCGGGCCGCCTTCGGATCGGTGTCCATTTCGGACTCGATGGCCTGGGTGAGCGTGACGATACTGGTGAAGCCCTGTGCGAGCGTGTCGTGGATCTCGCGGGCCATCCGCTCGCGCTCGGCGGCCATACCCGCCTCCCGCGAAAGCCGGGAAACCTCCGCCTGGCTGGCTTCCAGCTGTTCGATCAGCGCGGCGCGGGCCTTGCTCTGGTCGATGATCTGGCTCGTGTAGCGCCCGGCCAGCAGACTGAAGACGATCAGGATCGCGGTCATCGGCAGCAGGATGCGCAAGGACGGCTGATCGAGCCCGCCCCGGACGATCGAGGCCGCCGGGCCCATCAGCACCGCGGCCGTGGTGAGGATCGACGCCGTCTTCGTCGACAACGTCATGTACAGCACCGGGCAGACGAGGAACAGGATGAAACTCGAGGTGGTACTGGCGAAGCTGGCGCCCGCCAGGAAAAGCATCGTGACCCCGACGAACAGCCACGGCGTGTGCTCGTAGTCCGGGCCTTTGATGAGACGGCGTCCCCGGACCAGGTAGGTCACGCCGACCCCGGTCAGGCACAGGATCGCGACCACTTTGTCCGGGGCCGCCCCGTCTTCCAGGAGTACCAGGGCCGTCGTCGCCGCGAAGGTGATCCCGAAAAGGACCTCCCAGAGCCAGAAGAACCGCTCCCAGGCGTTCATTTGCCTTCGTTCGACCAGCGGAACGTCAGTTTCGCCAGCAGCAGACCCGCCACGCACCACGCCCCCAGCACCAGAGCCACCATCGGAAGTTCCCATGTCCCCGCCATCTCCTGTGTCGCCGCCTCGGCCGGCAGGAACACCGAGCGGAAGCCCTGGCAGATCCACTTCACCGGGAAGAAGGAGGCGATGGTGACCATAACCTTCGGCAAGGCGGTGATCGGCGTGACGAACACCCCGGAGACGAACTGCAACGCGAGGTAGATCAGGTTGGTCACCGCCACCGCGCCGCTGACCGATTTGGTCACCGAGCTGAGCGCGATGCCCAGCAGCGTGCAGCTGGTGATGCCGAACAGGAAGACCCACAGCGCGGTCAGCAGCTTCACCGGATCGGTCGGCAGTTCCAGACCGAACAGCAGGCCGCCGACGATCGACATCAGCACGACCTGCGCGACACTCGAAACACCGACGAGAATGATCTTGCCGATGAAGTAGGACGCGGCGGGCATCGGCGTACCGCGCAGCCGCTTGAGCGTTCCGGCTTCGCGGTCGGAGGCGAGCCCGATGCCGATGCTGGTGAACGACGTCGAGACGATGCCCGAACCGATCATGCCCGCCGCCAGCACCTGGCCGGTGGTGATCGCCATGCCCGGCATCGAGGTGTCGAGCATCGAGCCGAGCAGGACCATCAACAGGGACGGGAAGGCGAAAGTGAAGATCACCTGTTCCCGGATGCGGAAGAACTGACGGAGTTCGGCGGCGCCCCGGATGAGGCCGAGCGAGAGGGTGCCGGGGAGTTTGCCCGGGTGGGTCAGCGTGGTCATCGGGCTTCTCCGATCAGGCCGAGGTAGGTCTCTTCGAGGGTGGGCCGGTGGACGGTCAGCTCGGCGGGCTCGCGGCCGTCGGCGGAGAGTTCGCGGATGAGCTTCGCCGGAAAGTGGGTCCGCTCCAGGTGACTGCCGTGTTCGTCGGCCCAGCGGACGGTGGCCTCCGCGGTCGCGCGGCCGCCCAGCGTCTGCGGTGTCCCCTCCGCGACGATCCGGCCGCGCGCGATCACCGCGACCCGGTCGGCGAGTGCCTCGGCCTCGTCGAGGTAGTGGGTGGTGAGCAGGATCGTGGTGCCTTCCCTGGCGAGACTCTGGATCAGCCCCCAGAACCGGCGCCGGGCTTCGGGATCGAACCCGGTCGTCGGCTCGTCGAGGAACAGCAGCTCAGGGCGCCCGATGATCCCCAGCGCGACGTCCACGCGGCGCCGCTGTCCGCCGGAAAGGCTTTTGACGCGGGCGCCCGCCTTCTCGGCGAGCCCGACCTTCTCGATGACTTCGTCGGTGTCGCGGGGATTCGGGTAGTAACGGGCGAAGTGCCGGATGGTCTCGGCGACGGTGAGCTCGGCGGCGTCGTTGGCCGTCTGCAGCACGATCCCCAGCTTCGCTCGCCAAGCCCGGCCTGCCTTGCCGGGGTCCTCGCCGAGGACCTCGACCTCGCCGGAGGTCCGCTTGCGGTGTCCCTCGAGGATTTCGACCGTCGTCGTCTTGCCTGCGCCGTTGGGGCCGAGCAGTGCGAACACCTCGCCCTGCTCGATGTCGAGGTCGACGCCTTCGACGGCCAGATGGCCCGGGTACTCCTTGCGCAACCCGCGCACCTTCACTGCGGCTTTCATCCGTTGATCGTGCTTCGGTGACCCCTTTCTCCGGGACGTCCGCAGGACTGAACCCGGCTGTCAACCGTTCGATGGACACCGGCGTCACCGCCAGCCTCTGTCGTCCTTGCATTTCGTCCTCTAAACGCGGTAGTTGCGTGTGCAAGTACCGCATTTAGAGGACGAAATGCGATTTGTACACAGGCGTGGGGCGTTGTGGACAGGTGCCGAGAAGATGATCTTGGAGGCGGGATGGCGATGGTGGCGGATGTCATCGTCGGAGCGTGTCAAGAAACCACTACGCCACAGCCTGCGAGTTCTCCGGCCCCTTTCGCGGCAGCCATGCCGTCAGCGAAGGAGACCTCACCCGTGCCCAGCTCCGTTCAGGGCCGTACAACCGGCTCTTCCAGGACGTCTATGTCCCGATAGGGATCCCTTCGGATCACGAACTGCGGTGCAAGGGCGCGATGCTCATCGTGCCCGAAGGCGCGGTGCTGACCGGATGTTCGGCCGCAACGGTGCGCGGATTCCCGTTCTCGCTCGAAAGCGATCCCGTCGAGTTCGTCGTGCCCGAGCGGAAGGGCTTCCACAGTCTGAGTGGAACGCGTCTCCGCCGGACCAGGCTTCTCGGCCAGGATTTCGAGCCGTGGCGGGACGGCCTGATCGCCACCCCGCTCCGTATGACGCTGGACATCCTCGCCGACACCCGGCTCCGCCGGTCGTTTCCTCGCGTCGTCGGGTTGCTGGATGTGCTGCTCCACGCGGGATTCGTCGATCGCGACACGCTGGAGGCGTACCTGGCACCTCGTCGTGACAACGGCATCGTCCGGGCCCGTGAGGCCTTGGCGTTCTCGGATGGGCGGGCTGAATCCATCCCCGAGTCGGAGGTCAGGGTGTGGCTGAGGCGCTACGACATTGCGGCGGAGCCCCAGGTGGAGGTCTATCGCGGAACACGGTTCTCGGCAGGCTCGATCTCGCGATCCGTGAGGCCAAACTCGCCATCGAGTACGACGGTGCGTGGCATCTCGAAGGCGAACAGCCGCGTCTCGACGCGTACCGGAGGGCGTTGATCGAGGCGGAGGGTTGGGAGTTCATCGTCATCACCAAGGAGGAGCTCTACGCCGATCCGCGGGCGATGGTGCGCCGAGTGCAGGCGGCCCTCAACTCCCGCGTTTAGTCCTCTGAATGCGGTACTTGCACACGCACCTACCGCATTTAGAGGACTAAACGCGGGAGGGGGCGGGGGTGAGGAGGGTGCGGATGGCGGTTTCGAGGGACGGGAGCAAGGCGGCCGGATCGGTGGACGTGAGCATCCGGTTCGCGAAGCCGTCCGTCAGGGCCAGCACGGCATCGGCCAGGTCGCTCGCCGAGAGATCATCGCGGACATCGCCGGCTGACTGAGCCTCCGAGATGTACTGCGTCGTGATCTCCTGTAGTTCGTCGTAGCCGGTGCGGATGAATTCGGCCCACGACGGCAGGACGGCGGCGCGGGCGGTGAAGGCGTTGACCACGATCACCTCGGCTCGGCGCGGCTCGTCGAGGGGCATCGCCTCGGTCAGCAGCCGCAGCAACAAGTCCAGCAGATTCCCGGACTGGTCCAGGGTCTTCCAGCGCTGTTCCAGGAATTCGCTCGTCAAGTCGAGGGCGAAGCGGAACAGTTCCTCCTTGGTGGAGAAGTACTTCTGCACCGCACCCGCGGAGACGCCTGCTTCCGTGGCGACTGAGCGAACGCTGACGGCCTCGACGCCGTCGCGCGCGACGATGCGCAGGAGGGCACTGGCGATCTCCCGGCGGCGCTCGGCTCGGTCGACGATCTTCGGCACTCGCGCATCCTACTTTCGGAGGACTCCTTGCCTGGCTGACATCTTTAGAATACGTTTGTATCTGAACAAGGGGGAGCCGGGGTGGACGAAGTAGTACGTAAACGGCGCGCGGAGGAGAATCAGCTCGCGGCCGCGTTGACCAAGGGGCCGGCGGAGGTTCTCGATTTCCTCCTGCCGTTGTGGGTGGGGAGCCAGCTGGGCGCGTCGGCCGCCGAGGTCGGCGCACTCACCGCGTTGGAGACGCTGGTGTCGTTCGTGGTCCGGCCGATCGCGGGCTCGCTCGCGGACCGGTACGACCGCGGCCGGATCGCGGCGGCTGGTGCTGTCCTCTATGGACTGTCCTTTGTGGTCTACGCCGTAACGCCGGGCATCGGGCTCGCCTATCTCGCGGCGGTTCTCGGTGGCGCGGGTGGCGCGTTGTTCTGGGTCGCGTTGCGAGCCCGCGTGGGGGAAGGGCTCGCCGGGGACGACGGCGCGTTCAGCAAGCTGTTCGCGGCCGAGGGCGGCGGCACGTGGATCGCGTTCGTGGTCGCCCTGTCCGCGATCGCCTGGATCGACTACCGGGGCGTCTTCTGGCTCGGCGCTGCGGCCTGCGTGGTGGCGGCGGTGGTGCTGCTGAACGCGAAGTCCGCGTCGGTGCGCGAGGAGGGCGCGCCCCGGTTTCTGCAACTGGGCAAGCGGATGCGCCCGATGCTCGCGCTCGTCGCGGTGACCGCGATGGCCGAGGCCGGGGTCGCCCTGCTGCTCCTGATGCACCTGCAACGCGGACATCAGCTGAAGCTCGGCGAGATCGCGGCCGTGTTCATCCCGGGGTTCATCGTGTACAGCTTCCTGCCGGACTATCTGCACGGCTTCGTCCGCAAGGTCGGCCGGACCAGGGTGCTCTCGCTGGCGATGGTGGCTAGCGCGGTCTTCGCCGCCGGGTTGTCCTTCGCGCCCAGTCCGGCGGTACTGGCGGTCATGTGGATCCTGTCCGCGGCGGCGTTCGCGGCGGCCATCCCGGTCGAGCAGGCGGTGGTCGCCGAGGCGGCGGGGCTCAGTCTCGGCCGCGCGATGGGGATCTACGAGAGCGCGGCACTACTCGGAGCGACGATCGGGACGTTCCTGGCGGGCCAGCTCTACGGCTCGGACGCCGGCTGGCGTATCGCGTGCTTCGGCGCGGCGGCGCTTTTGCTCTTCGGATCGCTGGTGGTCCGTCGCGCGGTCCGCCGGGTCGGAGTCACGGAGTTTCCCGTGGAACCAGCGAAAACGCCGTCACAAAAGGAAGAACCGGCCGCCTGCATGGTCGAGGAGAGCTCGCAAGCGGCCGAATCGGTGAAGGCCGATGCGAACAAGCGCGCGAACCCGCTCCGGAACTGGGCGGCGCACGCGGTGATCTATGTGCTTGCGCAAGCGGCACTGGCGTTGGCCGGGTACAGCTGGCCCGTCGAGGCGGTCTTCGGCGAACCCCATGCCGCCGAGTGGTACTGGAACTCGAGCGGTCACTGGCTGTTCAACTTCGGCCGGATCTGGACTTTCGTCTTCGTGATCGACACCGTGTGGTCGCTGGGCCGCTTGGTGCTGAAGAAGCAGCCTTATTGACATGTTGTCTAACATGACACTATGTCTCATAAGTGGGTGACGGCCAGCGACGGTGTCCGCCTCTCGGTCCGGGTGACCGGTGTCGACGACGCGCCCACCGTGGTGCTGGTCCACGGCTATCCGGATAGCGGCTCCATGTGGGACGGCGTCGCCGCCGTGCTCGAACGCCGCTACCGGGTCGTCGTCTACGACGTCCGCGGCGCGGGCCGGTCGGACAAGCCTTCGGGACGCGCGTCCTATAAATTGGACCAGCTGTCCCGTGACCTCGGTTCGGTCATCGACGAGGTCCAGCCCGAGGGCAAGGTTCACCTGCTCGCGCACGACTGGGGCTCCATCCAGACCTGGCACGCCGTCACCGGAGACCGGTTGCGTGGACGGCTCGCGTCGTTCACGTCCATCTCCGGGCCGAGCCTCGATCACGCCGGTGCGTGGTTCCGCGCACAGGTCCGCCCGAACCCGAAGCGGCTCAAGAACGCGCTCGCGCAAGGGGCGCATTCGACCTACATTCTCGGCTTCCAGATCCCACTGGTGCCGCAGCTGTTATGGCGTACCGGAGTGATGGGCGCGCTCATCGGCCGACTGGACCCCGCCGCCGCCAAACCCTCCACTTCGGACGGCTTGTACGGCCTCAACCTCTATCGCGCCAACATGTTCACCCGGCTCTCCCGCCCGCGGCCGCGCCCGGCCGAGATCCCGGTGCAGGTGCTCGCGCCCACCGGCGACAAGTTCGTCACCACGCCGCTGCAGACCGAGATCGGGCGCTGGGCTCCGGACCTGCGGATCCGCCGGATCGTCGGCACGCACTGGGTGCCGCGCGAGAAGCCGGAGGTGATCGCTTCGGCCACGGCCGAGCTGATCGACCATGTCGAAGGCGGCGAGGAGAGCCGCGCGCTCAAGCAGGCTCGCTCGACCGGGTTCGCGCACAAGCTCGTCGTGGTCACCGGCGCGGGCAGCGGGATCGGCCGCGCGACGGCGCTCGCGTTCGCGGACAGGGGCGCCGACGTCATCATCACCGACATCAACGGCTCGGCCGCCGCGGACACCGCGAAACTCCTGCGGGACAAGGGCGTCAGCGTCGGCGAATACACGGTGGACTCCTCGGACGCCGATGCGGTCGAGAAATTCGCCCAGCGGGTGAAAGAAGAGTTCGGGGTTCCGGACATCGTCGTGAACAACGCGGGCATCGGCCTGTCCGGCCCGTTCCTCGACACGACGGTCAAGGACTGGGAACGCCTCATCGACGTGAACCTCTGGGGCGTCATCCACGGCTGCCGCGTCTTCGCTGAGCAGATGCGGGATCGCGCCGAAGGCGGCCAGATCGTCAACGTCGCGTCGGCCGCGGCGTACTTGCCCTCGAAGATCCTTTCCGCTTACGCCACCACGAAATCCGCCGTGCTGACGTTGAGCGTGTGCCTGCGCGCGGAACTCGCCGCCGAGAACATCGGTGTCACCGCGATCTGCCCCGGCATCGTGAACACCAACATCACCAGCACCACGCGGTTCGTGGGGGTCGACGACATCGAACAGAAGCGGCGCCAGAAGTCGAGCAGCAAGCTGTACGCGAAACGCGGGTTCGGCCCGGAGAAGGTCGCGCGCGACATCCTGCGCGCGGTCGAAAAAGACAAGGCGATCCAGCCGTCGACCCCGGAGGCCAAGGCCGCGCTCGTCCTCTCCCGGCTCACCCCCGGACTGCTGCGGGCCGCGGCGAAACTGGACGTCACCCCGTGACCTCGGCCAAACGTCCTCGCCGGATGTCGCCGCAAGCGCGCCGCGAGGACCTGATCCGCGCCGCGCTGGACCTGTTCGGCTCGCGCGCGCCCGAACTCGTCGCGGTCGACGACATCATCGCCCGCGCCGAGGTCTCGCGGCCGTTGTTCTACCGGTACTTCTCGAGTCTGCGGGAACTGCAGGTCCAGGCGCTGAAGACGGTCACCGAAGGGCTCATCGACGGTCTCGCCGGACTGGAGGAAGGCCCGCCCGAGGCGCGGCTGCGTGCCGCGGTCCGCGGACTGATCGACGTCGCCGACCACTACCGCGCCGGCTATGTCGCCCTGCTGCGAAGTGGGTCGGTGATCGCTACGTCGGAGACGGACGCGGCGATCGACGAGGTCCGCAACCGCGCCGTCGAGCTGATCCTCGACGCGCTGGGTGTGTCGGATCCCTCGCCTATGCTGCTGCTGACTTTGCGCTGCTGGACCGCCGTGGTCGAGGGGGCGCTGCTGAGCTGGCTGCAGGAACGCGCCTTGCCCCGGGAAGTGCTCGACGGCTGGCTGGTCGATCAACTCACGGCCATGCTCGCGACGACCGCGAACCACGATCCCTCGGTCCCGCAGATGCGATGAAGGGGCCTTGCATAGCAAAATTTGCTATGCAAGGCCCCTTCATTGCACGCGCTACTAGGAGTGCTTCGTGACCAGGCCCCAGCCTTCGACGTCTTCCGGCCGACGCGGTTCCGGACCGACGTACTTGGCCGAGGGGCGCACGAGGCGGCCGGTCTTCTTCTGCTCCAGGATGTGCGCGGCCCACCCAGCGGTACGGGCCGAGCTGAACATCGCCGGCATCATGTGCGGCGGCACCTGGGCGAAGTCCAGGATGACGGCGGCCCAGAACTCGACGTTGGTCTCGATCGGGTGATCCGGGCGGCGTTCGCGCAGTTCCTTCAGCGCGACCTGCTCCAGCTCCGCGGCCGCCTCGTAGCGCGACGCGCCGAGCTCCTGGCAGGTGCGGCGCAGCACGCGCGCCCGCGGGTCCTCGGCGCGGTACACGCGGTGCCCGAAGCCCATCATGCGTTCCTTGCGGTCCAGGATGCCCTTGACCAGACCGACCGCGTCACCGGTCTTCTCGACCTCTTCGATCATCGGCAGCACTCGCGCCGGAGCGCCACCGTGCAGCGGGCCCGACATGGCGCCGATCGCGCCGGACAGGGCCGCGGCGACGTCGGCGCCGGTGGAGGCGATGACGCGGGCGGTGAAGGTCGAAGCGTTGAGGCCGTGCTCGGCGGCCGAGACCCAGTAGGCGTCGATGGCCTTGACGTGGGCCGGGTCGGGTTCGCCGCGCCAGCGGACCATGAACCGCTCGGTGATCGACTCCGCTTCGTCGACCCGAGTCTGCGGGACGGCGGGCTGTCCGATGCCGCGGGCGGACTGGGCGACGTAGGAAAGCGCCATCACGGACGCGCGGGCCAGCTGGTCACGCGCCTCTTCGTCGCTGATGTCCAGCAGCGGCCGGTAGCCCCAGATGGGGGCGAGCATGGCGAGTGCGGCCTGGACGTCGACCCGGACGTCGCCGGTGTGCACCGGCAGCGGGAACGGCTCGGCGGGCGGTAGCCCGTGGCCGAACTGACCGTCGACGAGAAGGCCCCAGACGTCACCGAAGGTCACCTTGCCGGCGAGATCCTCGATGTCGACACCGCGATAGCGCAGCGCGCCACCGTCACGGTCGGGCTCGGCGATTTCGGTCCGGAAGGCGACCACGCCTTCGAGACCCGGTCGGAAACCGTCGTCGACCTGGTCGGACGGCTGTTTGGTGCTGATCGTGGAGGCACTCACTGTGGTGAAACCTTTCGATGCGCATTCCCCGGCTTTGTGTTTCACGCGTGGACGGGATACACGCAGCGAAGGCGCGCCTCATCGCACGGATGGACAAACCTTGCTCCACGCCGGGGCCCGGGGCAATCGAAAGATGTGGTGGTTTCGGTCACGATTACGAGAACGATTCAGTGCAAATCGCCTTCGTACGCGAAGAGTTACGGCTCCGTTCACTTTGCGTGTACCGGTGCGCAGGTAAATCCTGTGTTTCGAGAACCGGCGCCACCCGGTTTCCGGTGATAGACCTTTGTCATGCACTTGAGCCCCCAGGAGCGGGACAAACTGCTCATCCACGTCGCGGCGGACGTCGCTCGCAAACGACTGGAACGCGGGGTCCTCCTCAACTACCCCGAGGCGGTGGCGCTGATCACCGACCACGTCCTGGAAGGTGCCCGCGACGGCCGGACGGTGAGCGAACTGGTCGCCAGTGGACGGTCGGTGCTCGGCCGGGCCCAAGTACTCGGCGGCGTGCCGGAAATGGTGGATTCGGTGCAGGTCGAAGCCACTTTCCCGGACGGCACGAAACTCGTCACCGTGCACGACCCGATCGTCTAAAAGGGGGACGGGTGCGCCCAGGGGAGATCATCACCGGTGCCGAGCCGGTCGAGCTGAATCCAGGCAGGCCGCGGGTCCGGCTGCTCGTGCGGAACCTCGGCGACCGGCCCGTCCAGGTCGGCTCGCACTTTCATTTCGCGGCGGTGAATCCGGGACTCGAATTCGATCGCGAAGCCGCGCGCGGGCATCGTCTCGACGTCCCCGCGGGGACGTCCGTGCGGTTCGAACCGGGCGTCGAACGCGAAGTCGACCTCGTCCCGCTGGCCGGGAACCGCCGGGTGCCTGGATTGCGCAAGGAGTCCTGATGCCGTCGATCGATCGCGGGCGCTACGCCGAACTCTTCGGCCCGACGGCCGGTGATCGGATCCGCCTCGCGGACACCGATCTGCTCATCGAGGTCACCGAGGACCGCAGCATGGGGCCGTCGGGCAGCGGCGACGAGGTGCTGTTCGGCGGCGGCAAGGTCATCCGCGAATCGATGGGCCAGGGCATGGCGACCCGGGCCGAAGGCGCGCCGGACCTGATCATCACCGGCGCGGTGATCCTCGACCACTGGGGAATCGTCAAGGCCGACGTCGGCGTCCGCGACGGCCGGATCGTCGGGATCGGGAAGGCGGGCAACCCGGACACGATGGACGGCGTCGACCCGGCGCTGGTCATCGGCCCGTCGACGGAAGTACTGGCAGGCAACGGGAAGATTCTCACCGCGGGCGGGATCGACTGCCACGTCCACTTCATCTGCCCGCAGCTGACCGACACCGCGCTCGCCTCCGGGCTGACCACGCTCGTCGGCGGCGGGACCGGTCCGGTCGAAGGCAGCAAGGCGACCACCGTGACACCCGGCGCGTGGAACCTCGGCCGGATGCTGCAGGCGATGGACGGTCAGCCGGTCAACGTCCTGTTGCTGGGCAAGGGGAACACCGTCCGCCACGACGCGCTGCGCGAACAACTCGCGGCGGGCGCGGGCGGATTCAAACTGCACGAAGACTGGGGCACCACCCCGGCCGCGATCGACGCCTGCCTCACCGTCGCCGACGAATCCGGTGTCCAGGTGGCGATCCACACCGACACACTGAACGAGGCCGGCTTCCTGGAGTCCACTGTGGATGCTATCCGGGGAAGGTCGATCAACGCCTACCACACCGAAGGCGCGGGCGGCGGGCACGCGCCGGACATCATCCAGGTCGCCGGGCTGGCCAACATCCTTCCGTCGTCGACGAACCCGACGCGTCCGCACACCGCCAACACCCTCGACGAGCACCTCGACATGCTCGTCGTCTGTCACCATCTGAACCCGTCCGTGCCCGAGGATCTGGCGTTCGCCGAGAGCCGGATCCGGCCGACGACCATCGCGGCGGAGGACGTGCTGCACGACCTCGGCGCGATTTCCATGATGAGTTCGGATTCGCAGGCGATGGGCCGGATCGGCGAGGTGATCATCCGGACGTGGCAGACCGCGCACGTGATGAAACGACGTCGTGGAGCACTGCCGGGCGACGGCGCGGCCGACAACCTCCGCGCTCGTCGCTATGTCGCCAAATACACCATCAATCCCGCGATCGCCCACGGGATGGAGCGCGAGATCGGCTCGGTCGAGGTCGGTAAACTCGCGGATCTCGTGTTGTGGGAACCGAAGTTCTTCGGTGTCCGGCCGCATGTCGTGCTCAAAGGCGGATTCCCGGCATGGGCGGCCATGGGTGACGCGAACGCGTCCATCCCCACTCCGCAGCCGGTACTCGCGCGGCCGATGTTCGGCGCGGCGCCTTCGGTGGCCGCCGCGAGCAGTTTCCATTTCGTGGCTCCGGAAGCTCTGGAAGGCGGGGTCGCCGAACGGTTCGGCATCGCGCGGAAGCTCGTGCCGATCTCGAACACCCGCTCACGCGGCAAGGCCGACATGGTGCTCAACGACGCGACGCCCGACATCCGGGTCGAGCCGGACAGTTTCGCCGTGCACGTCGACGGCGAACTGATCGAACCCCGGCCGGTGACGGAACTGCCGATGGCGCAAAGGTACTTCCTCTTCTGATGGACCTCTCCGCACTCATCCTCGCCGACTCCCGGTTTCCCGGGGGCGGCCACGTCCATTCGGGCGGCCTGGAAGAAGCCGTCGCCCGGAAGCTGATCACCCACGAACGTGATCTGCCCCCATTCCTTTCCGGGCGGCTGCGCACCGCGGGTTCGCTCGCCGCCGTGTTCGCCGCGGCGTCGGCGCACGCCGCCGCTCGGGGTGTCCGAAATGGACACTGGCGACGGCTCGATCTCGAACTCGACGCCCGGACGCCGTCCCTCGCGCAGCGGGAGGCGTCCCGCGCGCAAGGGCGAGGGACGGCGCGGGCGGGTAAGGCGGCGTGGCCGTCTCCGGTGCTTTCTCAGCTGTTGAAGGAAACTCCGCGGCCACATCATCCGGTGATCGTCGGTGCGCTGGTCGGGGTGCCGTTCGACGCGGCGATGGCGGTGGCCTATCTCGCGATCAGCGGACCGGCGAGCGCGGCCGTCCGACTGCTGGGCCTCGATCCTTTCGCTGTCAACGCCGTCGTGGCAAGGCTTTCCTCCGAGGTCCGGAAAGTTTCCCTGCGTGCCACCGAAGTCGCGGGAACCGATCCGGCCGATCTCCCGGCGCCCGGGTCCCCGGCGCTCGATCTGTTCGCCGAGGCACACGCCCGGCATCACCAGGAAGAGGTGCGTCTCTTTGCCAGTTGAGCATGGCCACGGACACGGTCACGTCCACCCGGTCAACTTCGACCCGACGGCGGCGGAACCCGACCATTACGAGCAGGCGCCGACCGCGGGCCGCGCGTACCGGATCGGCATCGGCGGGCCGGTGGGCAGCGGGAAGACCGCGCTCACCGCGGCGCTGTGCCGGGCACTCGGCGACGAGGTGAACCTGGCCGTCGTCACCAACGACATCTACACCACCGAGGACGCGGACTTCCTGCGCAAGGCGGGCGTGCTCGATCCGGAGCGGATCGAAGCCGTGCAGACCGGCGCGTGCCCGCACACCGCGATCCGCGACGACATCACCGCGAACCTCGACGCCGTCGAGCGCCTGGAGGAGCGTTTTCCCGGGCTGGACCTGGTGATCATCGAAAGCGGTGGGGACAATCTGACGGCGGTGTTCAGCCGTGGGCTCGCCGACAGCCAGGTCTTCGTGGTCGACGTCGCCGGTGGCGACAAGGTGCCGCGCAAGGGCGGGCCGGGCGTCACCACCGCCGATCTGCTCGTCATCAACAAGATCGACATCGCGCATCTGGTCGGTGCGGACATGGACGTGATGACCTCGGACGCGCACCGGATGCGCGGCGAACTGCCGGTGATCACTCAGTCCCTTGTGGACACTCCGGACGCACCGGACGTCGCCGCCTGGGTCCGTTCGCTGCTCCCGGTCCGCGCGGGGTGAAGGCACACGCACGGTTGGTCGCCCGCTTCGAGGGTGGCCGGACCGTCCTGCGTGAGCTGCGCTCGATGGCGCCGCTCACGCTCCTTCCCAAACGGGGCACCGGTGCGACGGCGATCGTGCACCTGGTCAACTCGGCGACGTCACCCTTGGGTGGTGACGAGTTGAAGCTGACCATCCGCGTCGGCACCGGCGCTTCGCTACGGGTTTCCGGGGTCGCCGCGACGATCGCGCTCCCCGGGCTGCACGGCGAGGGAAGTTCGTCCGTCGTGGACATCGAGGTGGACGACGGCGGATCGCTGGAGTACTTGCCTGAGCCGACCGTCGTCACCGCCCGGGCCCGGCACTCGGCGGTGTTCAAAGCGTCGCTGGCCGCCGGTGCTTACCTGCACACGCGGGAGGTGCTCGTCCTCGGCCGGGCAGGGGAGCGGCCGGGTTCACTGGTGACCACGCAACACGTGACGCGGGGCGAGGCTCCAGTGCTGCGGCAGACACTGGAGATCGGCAATTCCACTTTGGACTCCAGTCTCGCGCATCTGGCCGGGCGGCGGGTGCTGGCGACCGACCTGGTCGTCGGTGGTCCGGAGTCGCCCCCGGCTTCCGGTGACTGGTGGTCCCGCACGCCGCTCGCCGCGGGCGGCACCCTGACGACGTCACTGGCCCCGGACGCCGTGACCGCGCTCAAAGTGTTCGAAGGTACGTGAAGGCCCCCTTCATGTACCCAGGCGCAATGAAGGGGGCCTTCACGTACTTGTGACTAGAACTTCGTGCCCAGCCAGGCCATCGCGACCGGGCCACCCGCCGAGACGCCGCCGATGTGCTCCAGCAGTGGGAATTCCTGCCAGGTGACGTCGGCGCCGAGCGCGCGGTAGCGGTCACGCAGCCCCTTGCCGACCGACAGCGGGATCAGCTCGTCGAGCGACGCGTGGTACAGGTAGACCGGCGCGCCAGGCTTGGTCTTGCCTGCCAGGTTCTCGCCGAGCCGGGCCTGCCAGCGCGGGTCGGACGAAACGTTCGGCACGGTCGTGAAGTCGTTGAGCCGCGCGAAAGGCGCCGCCGCGCCGAGTTCGACGGTGCACGCTTCCTTGACCTTCGCGACCGTCCGCTCGCCCTTCGCGTTGAGCACGTCGTTGAACGGCAGTTCCGGGTACGCCGTCGCGTAGCCGACAGCGGCGCCGAGGACCAGGCCGAACGCCGGACCGCCGTCGTTGAACTTCAGTACCGCGTTCAAATCCGCCGGGACCCCGCCTTCCGCGACCCCGACCAGATTGACCTCGGGTGCGTAGGACGGCTGCAGTTCACCCGCGAACGCCGCGGCCTGGCCGCCTTGCGAGTAGCCGAAAACGCCGACCGGACCGGTCTTCGACAGTCCCGCGTCGGGAACCCTGGCGGCGGCGCGGGCGGCGTCGAGAACGGCCCGGCCTTCGGACTGACCGACGGCGTAGGTGTGCGTGCCCGGGGTGCCGAGGCCTTCGTAGTCGGTCACGACGACCGCCCAGCCGCGCGAAAGTGCTTGGCTCATCAGGAGGACTTCGTTCTCGGACCCGTTCGTCAGCCGCGTCGACGGCGCACAGCGGTCGCCGAGACCGTGGGTGCCGACGGCGTAGGTGACCAGCGGGCGCGGCCCGTTCGTCCACGGGGTGTGCGGGACCAGCAGGATGCCCGACACCGTGTTCGGCTGCCCTGTCGCCGAGGTGGAGCGGTAGAGGAGTTTCCAGGCCTTCGCCGGGGCGGTGGCGATGACCGACTTGTATTCGACGAGGTCCCCCGGCGCGCTCGGCGCGGCTTGCGCGGCCGGGGCGCCGATCAGGGCGGCGGTGAGAGCTGCGACCAGAACTGTCCGAAGCACCGTTGCCTCCAGTTTGGTAATTGAGATTTTCGCAATGTAGGCGGTGTTGGTAGCATCTGGCAATCCCTATTACCGAATCGGGGGAGGTCGAGTGGCCCGCACGTACGGCGGGGTCGCACCCGAACAGCGGCGCGCCGAACGGCGTGAACGCCTGCTTTCCGCGGCCCTGGACCTGTTCACCTCGACGGGCTACCAGCAGGCGAAGATCACCGAGTTGTGCACGCGTGCCGGCGTCTCGACGCGGAACTTCTACGAGGAGTTCGAAAGCAAGGAGCAGGTGCTGCTGACCCTGCACGAACGCATCAACGCCCTCGCGCTGGAGCACGTCACCGACATTCTGGACCGGCTGAAGGACGCCGACGCGGTCACCCGGATCGGGACGCTGCTCGACGTCTTCGTCAGCACGGTGACGTCGGATCCGCGCATGCCGCGGCTGAACTACGTCGAAGCGGTCGGTGTCAGCGCCGCTTTGGAGGCGCAGCACCAGGAATGGGTCGACCGGTGGGCCGCGTTCATCGAAGCCGAAGCCCGGCACGCCGCCCTGCACGGCGTCGCGCCGGACCGCGATTACCACCTGACGGCCATCGCGCTCGTCGGCGCGGCGACGGGTCTCCTGCGTGAGTGGCAGGCGCACACCCCGCCGTTACCCGTCGCCGACGTCGCCGCCGAACTCCGGGCCCTGATGCTCGCCGCCATCACCCGGCCGGCCTGACGACGCCCGCGTTTCGTCCTCTGAACGCGGTACATGCACGCGCAACTACCGCATTCAGAGGACGAAACGCGGGTCAGGAGGCGGCGGAAGCCCGGCGGAAGGTGTTGTGCAGGACGGCGAGCAGCGCGTCACGGACCGACAGCCGCTGCCGCGCGTCGAAGGTGATCAACGGGACGTCGTCGCCCACCGCGAGCGCCCACCGCACGTCCTCGAGGTCGTGCTTGAGGGAACCGTCGAACACGTTCACCCCGACCACGAACGGCAGCCCGGCCTTCTCGAAGTAGTCGACGGCCGGATAGCAGTCGTCGAGCCGCCGGGTGTCGACGATGACGAGCGCGCCCAGCGCGCCGAGCACGAGGTCGTGCCACATGAACCCGAACCGGTCCTGACCCGGGGTGCCGAAGAGGTACAGCTTCACCTCTTCGTCGATGGTGATGCAGCCGAAGTCCAGCGCCACCGTCGTGGTGGTCTTCGACGGCACGTCTCCGCCCGCGTCGTCGACGGCCGCCCCGGTCGCGGTCATCGCGGCCTCGGTGGTCAGCGGTTTGATCTCCGAGATCGCCCCGACGGTGGTCGTCTTGCCGACCCCGAACCCGCCGGCGATGACGATCTTGACCGGTGTCGGCGGCTTGGCCGACGCCGGTTCAGCGAATTGATTCGAGTCCACGAATGACCCTTTCGATCATGCCGAGGTCCTGGGTGAGGGTGCCGGTCGGCCGTCGGAGTACGACGTAACCGAGCGCGGCGAGATCCGCCACGAGCACCCTGGCCACGCCGATGTGCAGGCCGAGCATCGCCGCCACTTCGGCGACGGATTTCGTTTCCCGGCAAAGGGAAACGATCTCGCGTCGTTCGAAGGTCAGCCTCGCCTGTGAAGCCGCCCCGAGTCTGCTCGTCAGCACCTGAGCCTCGATTTCGAGCGTGCCGTCCACCGGCTGTGCGCGGCCGGCGGTGAGCAGATACGGGCGCAGCAGCGAAATGTCCTGCTCGCCACCCCGGGGGCGAGGTACCTGATCGTCGCTCATTCCCTTGTCCCCTCGTCCTTTCAGCTGCCGACGCTCTTCTTGAGTTCCTCGATCAGCGCGGGGGTGAGCACCTCGGTGGCGCGGTTGGCGAACATCGCCATCTCGTAGGCGATCGTGCCGAGGCTGGCCTGTTTGGTGGCGAGCACGCCGAGCGAGCAGCCGATGCTGATCGTGCAGACCAGCAGGTAACCCTGCTCCAGCTCGATGATGATCTTGTCGGGTGAACCGAGCGGGTGGCTCTCGGAGACACCGTGCGCCAGGCCGAGCATCGCCGAGCAGATCGCGGCCAGCCGGTCGGCGTTGGCGCGCTCCAGTTCGGACGACATCGCGATCAGCAGGCCGTCGGCCGAGACGGCGATCGCGCCCATCGCGCTCGCCGTGTTCTGCGCGAAGCGCGTCACCAACCAGTTGAAGTTCCGGGCTTCGACGCTGACTCCGGTCGTCATTTCTTGCTCTTCTCTCTCTGTTCCATCGCCGGGTTGACGGCTTTCTCCAACCCGTCACTGAAGGCGTCGAACGCGGCACGCTCGGCCTCGGGGTCACGCATGCCCTTGGGCTTGGTGGTGTTCAGTGCCGCCCGCGCGGTCTGGTGGCGCGCGGCCGGTCCCTTCGCCAGGCCCGGCGCCAGCTGGGCACCGGGGACCCGCCGGGTGAGACCGCCGCGCGAGGCGGCGGGCACCGGTGTCGGGGTCGGCATCGGCATCGGGTTGCCCGCCGGTGGACTCACCGGTGGCGGCGAAGCCTGGGGCGGCATGGTGTCAGTAGTGGTCCCAGTGGCCTTCGCGAGTCCTGCCTCGAAACCGTCGAAGGCCGCTTTGGCCGCCTCAGGATCATGCCTGGACTTCTGCCGCGACGGTACTTCGGGGGTACCAGGCAGCTGCGCGCCCTTGACCCGCCGCCGCAGTCCGCCGCGGGTCTCCCCGGAATCGGCGGTGAGTGTCGGCGCGGGAGCCTGGTACACGGGCGCGGGGGCGGGAATCGGCGTGGGTTCCGGCATCGGCTCCGCGATCTCCCCGTCTGTCTTACGGAACCACCGGAAGTCCTTGGGGGGCTGGCCGTCGCGCGGGATCATCCCGGCGATCGCCAGCGTCGGCAGTTCCCGCGCGGACGTCTTCTTCCGCGGCTGGGACTGAGGTTGAGGCTGGACGGGCTCGTCGAGCGGTTCCGCCGTCGGCCAGACCGGTGGCGGGACGCTCTTCTGCACCGGTGCCCGGTAGGTCAGCAGATTCGGCGGGACGGTGATCCGCGCCGTGATGCCCTCGCCGGCCGCGGTCTCGGTCAGCTCGACCTTGAGCCCGTGCCGCCGCGCGAGGCGGCCGACCACGAACAGGCCGAGCACACTGGTCGGCGCCAGTTCGAGCCGCTCGCGTTCGACCAGCCGCCGGTTTTCCTCGGCGAGCCGTTCTTCGGTCATGCCGATGCCCTGGTCCACGATCACGATCAGGCAGGAGCCGTCGGGAAGGACCTTCGTGCCGACGTCCACAAAGGACTCCGGCGGGGAGAACGACGTCGCGTTCTCCAGCAGTTCGGCGAAGATCAGCACCAGGTCGGAACCGAACGGCGACGACAGCAGGACATCGCCCATCGAGCCGAGCCGGACCCGCTGGTAGTCCTCGATCTCCGCGAGCGCCGATCGCAGCGCCGTCGACAGCTCGATCGGACCGGAGATCCGTGCCTCGTCGCGGTTTCCCGAAACGACGAGGAGGTTGTCCGCGTTGCGGCGCAGGCGGGTGGAGAGGTGGTCGAGCCGGTAGAGGCTCGCCAGCAGGGCGACGTCCTGCTCGTTGCGCTCCAGCTCGTCGACGAGCGCCAGCTGCCTGCCTACGAGGTTCTGCGTTCGCTTCGCGACGTTAGCGAACATGAGACCGACGTTGCGCCGCGTGACGGCCTGCCGTTCCACCAGTTCGGCCGCGGTGGCCTGCACCCGGTTGAACGCCGCGGCGAGCTTCCCGAGTTCGTCCTGAGAGGACACATCGATGGTGGCCAGCCGCGGCGCGAGTTCTTCGTCCTGCTCGGTGTCGGAGACGCGGACCAGTTCGGTACTCGCGAGGTCGGCGACCGAAGTCGCCGCCGTGGTCAGCCTCCGCAGCGGATCCGCGATCGACCGGCTGACCGCGATCGCGAGCCCGCCGACCAGCAGGAACAGCACACCCGCGCCGATACCGATCGTCCACGCCAGGTTCTGCGCGGCGTCGGCTCGCGCGGTCGCGGCGTCGGCGATGCCGGCGGTGACCTCGTCCTGGACGAGCCGTCGCTGGTTCGACTGCGCTTCGACGGCGCCGAGGATGTCCGGCAACATCCCCTGTACGGCCTGCGGCGTCCTGGCCTGTGGGAGCTTGGCTTCCAGCGCGTCGACCCGGCGGCCCGTCTCGCCCTGGTCGACCGCGACGACGTCGGTGGACTGCGTGACGTCGGCCTGCTGCACGAACCGTTCGAGGAACAGCGACGCCTGTTGTTTCGCGTCGTCCAGCACCGGCTCCCCGGATTCGGGGGTGACCAGCACGATGATCAACGCCATACCGCGCAACGAGTTCTCCTCGTTCGCGCGCAGCAGCGCGTCGAGCGCCGTCAGCTGACGGGTGCCCTCCGCGTCACTGGTCTGCTGTGGCACCAGGCGAAGCGCGTTGATGACCGCGTCGATCACCGCGTGGTACGTCCGCGCCACGCTGTCCAGTGACGCGCCGCGCCGGAGCGCGTTCGCGCGGATCTCGTCCAGCGAACCGATCCGGACCAGCGCGGCCGCGAGCTCTTCCGGCGCGTCGGAACTCAGCTGCGCACGCACCTGATTCACCGTGTCGGCGACGACGCCCTGCTGCCGCACCATCGCCGCACTGCCCGCCGACGTCGACGCGATGTAGTGCGCCGTCAACAACCGTTCCCGCTGCAGCTCCCACGCCAGCGCGCCCAGTGCGCGGGCCTGCGCCGCGACGTCGGCCGTGGTGCGGGCGGACCGGGCGTCATCGACTTCCCCGGCGACGTAAGGCACCGACACCAGGACCACCGCGGTCAGCGGCAACATCAGGAGCAGGTTGAGCTTGCCCCGAATGCCGAGGTGGGCGAGAAACCCGGAGCGCGGCTTGCGCTCCGGCCGCGTTTTCCCGTGTCTCATGGTCACCTTTCTCCTCGACTCCGTCCGAGATGCCCGCGGTGCTGCTCCCGGACGAGGTCTTCGATGGACGCGCGCAGCGCGAGGAACTCCGGTGCGCGTTTGACCGAGAGGTCACGCTCACCCGGTAGATCGACCACGATATCGGCGGCTACCCGGCCCGGATCCGACGCCAGCACCACGACCCGCCTGCCGAGGAACACGGCCTCTTCGACATCGTGGGTCACCATCAGCACCGTCGTTCCGGTGTCGGTCCAGATCCGGCGGATCAGGACCTGCATGTCCTCTTTGGTCTGGACGTCCAGCGCACCGAAAGGTTCGTCGAGCAGCAGTACTTCCGGCTCGCACGCCAGCGCCCGCGCGATCGCGACCCGCTGCTGCTGCCCACCGGAAAGCTCTTTGGGCAACGATTTCCGCAGCCCGGCGAGCCCGGTCTCCTCGAGATACCAGTCCACCCGGCGGGTGCGTTCGGCCTTGTCGAGACTCAGCAGTTCGAGTCCGAACGCGACGTTGCTCTCCACCGTGCGCCACGGGTACAGCGCCCCGTGCTGGAACACCAGTCCGCGGTCCGGGCCCGGCCCGGTCACCGCGTCGCCGTCGAGGGTGATCAGCCCCTCGGACGGCTCGGTCAGCCCGGCGATCAGCGACAGCAGGGTCGACTTGCCGGATCCGCTCGCGCCGACGACACAGACGAAGTCGCCGCGCGCGATGTCGAGATCGATCCCGTCTAGTGCCCGGTTGGTCTTGCCTCCGGCGACGTAGTCCTTGGCGACGCCCTTGAGTTCCAGCGTCACGCCGCCCACTTCCCGACCCGCGCCCGTAGTTGCCGGAGCGCGATGTCGATGATCAGGCCGAGCAGGCCGATCACGATCAACAGCGCGAAGATCCGGTCGGTCTGGGTGAATCGTTGTGCCCGCATGATCCGCAGGCCCAGTCCGGCGGTGGCGTTGATCAGCTCGGCGACCACCACGAAGTTCCACGCGGCCGCGGCGTTGACGCGGGTCGCGTCGATCATGCCGGGCAGCGCGTGCGGGACGATCACCTTGCGCAGCACCTCACCGCGCCGTGCCCCGAGCGTGTAGGACACGTCGATCAGCGAACGCGGCACCCCGCGGACGGCGTCGGCGGTCATCAGCGTGTTGAAGAAGACCGTGCCGAGGAACAGGACGGCGACCTTCGACGGCTCACCGAGGCCCAGCCAGATCATCAGCAGCGGGATGAACGCGCTCGCCGGCAGGTAGCGCAGCATCGCGATGACCGGTTCGAACAGCGCCAGTCCGGCGTTGAAGGTCCCCATCACGATGCCGAGCGGCACCGACACGAGCACAGCGAGCCCGAAGCCGAGCAGCACCCGCTGGGTGGTCGCCCAAAGGTCGGTGAACAGCTCGCCCGACTCGATCATCTTCAGCCCGGCTTCGAGCACCGCGACCGGCGTCGGCAGGAACGTCGGGTTGACGACGCCCAGCGCGTTCAGCGTCACCCAGATCAGCAGCGGGATCGCGAACGACAGCACCGCCAGCGTCCACCGCCACCCCGAGGGGATCGGGGTCCGGAGGGAGAACAGCGGGGAGGCGTTCGGTTTGAGGCCCGCCCGGCGGGGCAGCGGCGACCAATCCGGCCGCGCGCCGCCTCGCCGTCGATCCTCCTGCGCTTCGGCGAGCCGCTGCTCGTCGTCGAGGCGACGCGCTTCGGCCTCTTCGGCGGTGTCCGTCCGCTGAACGGACGAACGCGCCGAGTCCGTGGTGCTCACGGCACCGACTTGACGTACTGGTCGTCGAACAGCCCGTCGATGTTCGGCCGGGCCGGGGCCAGCCCGGTGGAGACCATGAAGTCGGCGATCCTGCCCGCCTGGAAGTTCAGATGCGCGGGCGTGACGCCCGGCGTGAACGCGTCGAGGTTCTGCTGCTTGGTGAAGATCGTGGTGCCGGCGTCGTAGGACTTGTACTCGTCCGTCGACACGGCGCCGCGCTTCGCCATGATTTGGACGGCCTCCGCCCTGTTCTGTTTGATCCAGTCGATCGTCTGGAACCAGGTGGTCACCAGCGCCTGGACCTCCTTCTTGCGCTCCTTCGACATCTTCTCGGAGACGACAAGGTGGTCCGGGATGGCACCGGGGAACTCGGCGGACGTCGCGATCGCGCGGCTGCCGGGGCGTTCGAGCGCCTTCGAGGTGAACGGGGCGAACGCGGCGACGGCGTCGACCTGCCCGCCGACGAACGCGGCCGCGGCGGCGTCGGTCAGCAGCGGGACCAGCTCGACGTCCTTCTCGGTCAGCTTCGCCTCCTGCAGGGCGAGCAGCAGGAGGTAGTGGTCGACGGTGCCCTGCTCGACGGCGACCTTCTTGCCCTTGAGGTCGGCGACGCCGGTGATCCCTTCACGGGCGATGATCTTGTCGTTGCCCGTGGAGTTGTCGTTGACCAGGACGACCGACAGCTTCGCGCCACCGCTCACCGAGGCGAGGGTGTCGTTGAGGGTCTGGCTGTTGGCGTCGATCGCGCCGGAGGAAAGTGCGTTGATGCTTTCGGTGTAACTGTCGAACCACTTCAGGTCGACGTTCACGCCGTTCTTCTCGAAAAGACCTTTTTCCTGGGCCACCGCCCACGGGAACCAGCCCGGCCAAGCGCTGTAACCGATGGTGACCTTGGTGCCGGAAGCGGCCGTGCTGGTGTCCGAACAAGCCGAAAGGGCTGTTACGCCTGCCAGCGAAATGGCGCACAGCAACGCCGTCATGAGACGGCGGGAACGGGAAATCACAACGCACTCCTGGGGAAGGGGAGTAACACGGGCGTAGAAAGTTCCGGTGGCTCGAGCGCAGGAGTGATCGACCGGCGTCGAACTCCCTGGCGGAAGTACGGCCGGCAATAAGCGGACGGAGCAGCCGCACACCCGGCCGTCCCACCCTGAACCTCTAAACACTCTGTATAGAGGTGATCACCCCGTTGCCCTCGGCGGCGATCCTATCGAGCGGCGCAAGGTCTACCTAGTGTGATCATCGGCTCTTTGCTCGATTTGCTGTCACATTCTGCTAAATCCGGCCCGTTTCGCCCCAAGGGGCGAGGTTTCGGCCACCGGGCAACCCGGGGCACGGCGGCGCGCGTCCACCAGGTGGCCGGTGAATCCCAGCCGGCCGATCGGGAGGGAGTGGAAGATGAAATTTCGTTCGGCCGCGTTGTGCGTCGCGGTGGCCGCGCTCGTGTCCACGATGGTCGGAGCGGGACCGGCGAACGCGACCAGACCGTCCAGTCTCGTCCTCGGTCCGGGCAGCGTCGTCGCAGGTGGGACGGTGACCGCGGAGATCTACTGCCTGCGCCCTTCGGGTGCCGGGGAGCTCGCGACGACCCTCGTCGCGGACGGGCTCGCGGCGCCGATTCCCTTGCGGGTAGTAGGAGATGGCGGCACCGGCGGAATCGGGGTCGCGTTGCGGGGAGACGGTCCCGTGGGGACGGTGCCAGGTCGGTACACGGCGACCTACGACTGCTGGGGCTGGATTGTTCGCGCGGAGTTCACTGTCACGAACTGACAACGCGACCTTGGAGAAGCGAAGGCCGCCGCCCGGTTTCCGGCGGCGGCCTTCGCCGCGTGTCACGGGCGGACCGTCGGCATCGTGGGCATCGGCAGGTCGACCGGTCCCGCTGTCTGGCACAGATCGTGGCAGGTCGCGTCGAGCGTGCAGCACAGTGAGCAGATGGCTCCGGACTGCTTCGCGCAGTCGGCGATGTCGGGCAGTTCGAACTCGTCCTGGCACACCGTGCAGATATGTGTCGCGCGGAGTTCCGCCGAGGATAATTTCTGTCGAATGACAGAATTAGGATGGGCCAGATAGGTCTTGCCCTTCGTGGCGATGGCGATGGCCGGGACGAGCACCATCGCGACGACCAAGGCGAGCAGCGGACTGAATGCGGAAAGGAATTGCCCGAAAGCGCCGAAATAGGCGATGATCGAAAGGGTGGAAGCGACGATCATCGAGCCGAATCCGACCGGATTGATCTTCGGGAGATAAGCCCGTTTGAATTCGATGTACCTCGGCGAGAGGCCGAGCGGTTTCACGATGACGAGATCCGCGCAGACCGCGCCTATCCAGGCGATTGCCACGTTGGAGTAGAACCCGAGAATCTTGTTCAGGAAAGCGAACGCGCCGAATTCCATCAAGGCGAGTGCGATCCCGCAGTTCACCAGGACGTACCAGGCCCGGCCCGGGTGGCGGTGCAATACCCGGGAAAAGAAGTTGGCGAACGACAGCGATCCGGAATAGGCGTTCGTCGTGTTGATCTTGATCTGGCTGACCACGACGAACAGGGCGGCGAAGGTCAGCGCCGCCGGGCCGAGCGCCGGCTTGACCGCCTCCAGGTAGGGCGCGATCGGCTCCAGCGCGTGTGCCTTCCCGACCACGCCGAGGGCGAGGAAGGCCAGCAGCGCGCCGCCGATCTGCTTGGCGGCGCCGAGCACGACCCAGCCGGGACCCGCCGCGAGGACGGCGCCCCACCAGGCCCGTTTGTTCGAGTCCGTCTTCTCCGGCATGAACCGGAGGTAGTCGGCCTGCTCGCCGATCTGCCCGATCAGCGACAGCGCGACCCCCATGCCGAAGCCGAACCCGATCGCCGAGAAGCCGGAGCCCGCGCCGTCGGTGCCGCCGAACGAGGCGAACTCCGCGAGCTTGCCCGGCTCCCGGATCGCGACCACCACGAACGGGAGGACGAGTCCGGCGATCCACAGCGGCTGGGTCCAGGCCTGCATCTTCGCGACCGCGCCCATCCCGTACAGCGCGAACGGCAGGACGATCAGCGTCGAGAGCAGGTAGCCGATCGGCAGCGGGATGCTCAAGGCCAGCTCCAACGCCTGCGCCATGATCGAGCCTTCGAGCGAGAAGAAGATGACGGTGAAGCTCGCGTACACGAGCGACGTCAGCGTCGAGCCGAAGTAGCCGAAGCCCGCTCCGCGCGTCAGCAGGTCCATGTCGACGCCGTACTTCGCGCACGCGTGCGCGATGGGGACACCGGTCACGAAAATGACCAGAGCCGCCGCGAGGATCGCGAGCACGCCGGAGGTGAACCCGTAGGAGAGGACGATGGTGGCGCCGATCGCGAAGTCGGCGAGGTAGGCGATTCCGCCCAGCGCCGTCGTCGCGACGGCGAACGGCGACCAGCGGCGGAACGAGTGCGGGGCGAAGCGCAGCGAGTAGTCCTCGCGATTCTCGTTGGCGGGGAGCTTGGCGTAAGTGCGCTTCGGAGTGCCGGTGATGGGCAGCGTGCCGGTCATGAACCTGCCTCCGTGGTGGTGGGGGAAGGAGAGCACGCCGAAAGTAGGTCCGGCCTTTATCGATCAGGGTCCAGCAGGTAACCGAGGGGTTACGGCTTGCGGTACAGCGGTTACACACTGATGACCGCGCCCGGGTGGCGGGAGTCACCGTTCAGTGGGTTTCGCCGCCGCGTCCGAGGCAATACCGTCGGCGGCAAAGCCGAAGTCACAGATGCCCTGACCTGGTACGGAGGTTTGGCGGATGATGCCGGAGATCAAGGATGGCGTGGACGACGACGCCGTCGTGCGCCTGCCCGGAATGCGAGTGGCCTACGAAGGAGGCGCCTTCGACGAGTCCGCGCTGGCGGAAACATGGTTCGCGCAGCTGCAGGACTGGCTGAACCAGGCCGTCTCCGCGGGAGTCGCCGAACCGAACGCGATGGTGCTCGCCACGGCCGACCCGGAAGGCAGGCCGTCCTCCCGGACAGTCCTGTGCAAGGGCCTCGACGAACGCGGCGTCGTGTTCTACACGAACTACACGTCGACGAAGAGCCATGACCTGACCGCGACGCGCTACGCGTCGGTCACCTTCCCGTGGTACCCCCTGCAGCGTCAGGTCCACGTGCGCGGCGAGGTGGAGAAGGTCAACGTCGCCGAGACCGCCGAGTACTGGAAGTCGCGGCCGCGAGGTTCGCAGCTCGGGGCCTGGGCTTCGCCGCAGTCCCGCGTCGTCGACGGCCGCCGTGCCCTCGAGACCGCGCTGCACGGCATCGAGCGCCGCTTCGCCGACGTCGAGAACATCCCGTTCCCGCCGCACTGGGGCGGGTGGCGCATCCGGCCCGACGTCGTCGAGTTCTGGCAGGGCCGCGAGGACCGCATGCACGACAGGCTCCGCTACGTCCGGACCGACGACGGCTGGCAGATCGAGCGCGTCGCGCCGTAATTTTGGTCAGGGCGCTTATCCCGAAGCGTCATGAGGGGTCCCCATAGGGCAAATTTCGTCCTATGGGGACCCCTCATGACATACGGCGGCGCGCCGCGTGACGCGGTGACTCAAATCGCGTGCGGTTGGTTAGTTAGCGCGGCTAAGCTGTCGGGTTGTGAGTGACGACGTGGGGGTTGACCAGCGCAAGGGCGTCCGCAAGCTGTTCGGTTCGATCGTCGTCGACACCCGGCCGCTCAAGATCCCCGCGTTCCGTCGCCTGTGGCTGTCCACCGCGGTCACCGCCATCGGCTCCCAGCTCACCGCGGTCGCGGTCCCCAAACAGGTCTTCGATCTCACCGGTTCGTCGGCGTATGTCGGCCTGACCGGTCTGGTCGCCCTGGTCCCGCTCCTCGTGTTCGGCCTCTGGGGCGGCGCCATCGCGGACGCCGTCGACCGGCGCAAACTCCTTATCGTCACCAACGTCGGGGTCACCGTCACCTCGGCGGTCCTGTGGCTCCAGGCGTTCCTGAACATCGGCTCGGTCTGGCTGGTGCTCGTCCTGCTGGCGGTCAATCAGGCGTTCTTCGCGGTCAACATGCCGACCCGCAGTGCAGTGGTCGCCCGGCTGGTGCCGGACAACCTGATCGCCCCCGCGACCGCGCTGAGCAGCACGATGGCCACCTTCGGCGCGGTCTTCGGCCCGCTGCTCGCCGGTTCGCTGATCCCGGTCCTCGGCCTCTCGACGCTCTACCTGATCGACGTCATCGCACTGACCTTGACCCTCATCGCAGTCTGGAAGCTGCCCCCGATCCCGCCGCTCGGCGAGATCGCGCGCCGCGCCGGGATCCGCGACATCATCGACGGATTCCGCTATCTGGCGAAGCAGAAGATCCTGCTGGCCTCGTTCCTCGTCGACATCATCGCGATGGTGGCCGGGATGCCGCGCGCACTGATCCCGGAGATGGCCGAACGCACCTTCGGCGACCCGCCGGGTGGCGGCCCGGCACTGGGCTGGCTGTACGCCGCGCTCCCGGCGGGCGCGATGCTGATCGGTCTCTTCTCCGGCTGGCTGACCAGGATTCGCAAGCAGGGGCTCGGCGTCATCATCGCCATCTGTGTCTGGGGCGCCGCCATCGTCGGCTTCGGCCTCGCGAAGTCGCTTTGGCTGGCCGTCTTCTTCATGGCGCTCGCCGGCGCGGCCGACATGGTCAGCGCGATCTACCGCATGGCGATCCTGCAGGTCGCCACCACCGATGAGATGCGCGGACGGCTGCAGGGTGTGTTCACCGTCGTCGTCGCGGGCGGGCCGCGGATCGCCGACCTCACCCACGGCTGGGCCGCGGCCGGTGTCGGCACGGCCGCGGCGGCTTCGGGCGGTGGGATACTGGTCATCGTGCTGGTCATCGCGGCGGCGTTGCTGATCCCGTCGTTCTGGCGGTACCGGGCCCCGGCTGACTGAGCCGTCCGGGCTATCGTCGGGCCCATGCGTATTTCACGGGCGATCATCCTGTTCGCCGCTGTCATCGCGACCGTCACCGCCTGTTCGTCCGGGGACCAGAAGTCGGACAACGCGGCCAAGCCGTCGAGCCAGGCTCCCGCTCCGCCGCCCTCCGCCGCGCCGAGTTCCTCGGCCGCCCCCACCGGTGGTGCCGGTTCGAAGGAGCCGTGCGCGCTGCTGCCCGCCGAGGCCGTCGGTAAGGCCGTCTCGCTCGAGGGCGTCACTTCGGCGCCGGGACCGGTGCAGGACAACGCCGCCAACGGCGGCAAGGCCAAGAGTTGCGTCTATTCCGCCGCCGGCAAGCAGATCGGCGCGCTCGCGGTGACCCGCTTCGAGGGCAACAAGATCAAACCCGCCGAGATGGTCGCCGCGCTGAAGAAGGCGAAGCCGGGCGCGAAGGACGTCACAGGTGTCGGTGAGGGCGCCGTTTACTACACCGACGAGAACAAGACCGCGACGCTGGCGGCCGCCGAACTCGTGAACGACGTGCCGGTGCTGCTCAACTACACCGGGCCGATGAAGATGACGCAGGAGATGATGGTCCCGCTGGTGAAAACCGCGGTCGACGCCAACTGAGCGATTTACCCCAAAGCGCGTTCCGCCAACCCGTGACGAAGAACTGACCAAACCGGACTGTCGGCCACAGACGTGATACGGCACACTCTTGCCGCATGGCGGACACGACAACAGAACAGACCGGGCCAACCGGTCAGCCGAGCCTCAAACGGGTCATGGGTTCCAAGCTCCTGCTGTTCTTCGTGGTGGGGGACATCATCGGGACGGGCATCTACGCCCTCACCGGGCAGGTCGCCGGTCGGGTCGGCGGCGCTTTGTGGCTGCCGTTCCTGATCGCGTTCATCATCGCGATCATGACCGCCTTCAGCTACCTGGAGCTGGTCGGGAAGTACCCGCAGGCGGCGGGGGCGGCGCTCTACACGCACAAGGCGTTCAAGATCCGCTTCCTCACCTTCATGGTCGCGTTCACGGTGATGTGCTCGGGGATCACGTCCGCCTCATCCGCCGCGAAGGCCTTCGGAGAGACCTATCTCGACGAATTCATCCCCGCGCCGATGCCGCTGGTGGCGATCCTGTTCGTGCTCGGTCTCGCGCTGATCAACTTCCGCGGGGTCTCCGAATCGGTGAAGACCAACCTGGTGCTGACCTGCATCGAGATCAGCGGTCTGCTGATCATCATCGGGGTCGGCGTGTGGGCGGTGCTGAACGGCAACGGGGACGCGTCGCGGCTGGTCGAGTTCGACACCGAGAACCAGACGATGCTGGTGGCGATCACGTCGGCGACGTCGCTGGCGTTCTTCGCGATGGTCGGTTTCGAGGACTCGGTGAACATGGCCGAGGAGTGCAAGGACCCCGTCCGGATCTTCCCGAAGGCGATGCTGTGGGGCATGGTCATCGCCGCGACCATCTACATCATGGTGTCGGTGACCTCGTCGCTGCTGGTGCCCGCCGATGATCTGGAGGCGGCCAAGAGCGGCGCGCTGTTGAAGGTGCTTGACGTCGGCGCTCCCGGTTTCCCCCGGGAAATCTTCTCCGCGATCGGTCTCTTCGCGGTGATCAACTCGGCGTTGATCAACATGCTGATGGCCAGCCGCCTGCTGTACGGCATGGCGAACCAGCGGATCATCCCGAAGCAGCTGGGCACGGTGCACCCGTTCCGCCGCAGCCCGTGGGTGGCGATCGTGTTCACCAGCCTCATCGCCATCGGCCTGGTGTCCACGGTGGACATCGGCGTCCTCGGCGGGACCACGGCGTTGCTGCTGCTGGCGGTGTTCGCCATCGTCAACGTGGCGGTCCTGGTGCTGCGCAAGGAAAAGGCGGCGCACAAGCATTTCCGTGCGCCGACGATCATCCCGGTGCTGGCCACGATCTTCTGCGTCTACCTGGTGACGCCGCTGTCCGGACGGCCTGCCCGCGACTACAAGGTCGCCGCGATCCTGCTGGGCGTGGGCATCGTGCTGTGGGGTGTCAACTGGCTGATCATGCGGGCCACGCACAAGGAAGAGGACCGGCAGCCCGTCGAGCCGCCGGTCGGCTGACCGGTACCTGGTCGTGAGTGATTCGGGTCGTTCTAGCGAACCGTCTCTTAGGTACCTACTCGTGGCGTGCGGCCTTGCGTGAAAGTACGTGATGGCCCCCTTCCTTGCGCCTGGCGCAAGGAAGGGGGCCATCACGTCCTGGGGAAGGTGTGAAGGTCGAGTTTCCTCGGCTGAGCGTGAAGGGAACTGTGAGGGACTCACCCGCCGTAGGCACCTAAAACACCCTTGGCTCTAACGACCCGAATCACTCACGACACGCGGCTGAGCGACTGGTACTCCACCGGACTGTGTGCCGAGAACACGGTGACCTCGTCGGCGTGTTCTCGGCTCAGCTCGCGCAGCCGCTCGACGTTCTCCAGCCGGGGTTTGCGCAGGGTCTGCACCATGTTCTGGAACGCGGTCATCCCCGGCGGGCAGTGCGGCTTCACCGGGTCCATTTGACCGTGGAAGAAGTACGCGTCACCCGCGTGCAGCAGCCAGCCGTCACCGGTGTCGACCGCGACTCCCGTGTGGCCCTTGGTGTGCCCCGCGAGCGGTACCAGCAGGATCTCCGGCGGCAGGCCCTTGAGTTCGCGGACGGCCTGGAAACCGAACCACTCGTCACCGGCTTCGTCGTACTTGCTCCATAGTGGACGGTGGGCGAACTGGTTGGCGCGGAACCGGAGCTTCTCGCTCTGATTGGCCGGTGACGTCGCCGCGTCGTGCTCTGCGGCGCGGACGTGCACGACGGCGTTCGGGAAGTCCGCGAGCCCGCCCGCGTGGTCGACGTCGAGGTGGGTGCAGATGATGTGCCGCACGTCCTCCAGTGCGTGACCGAGCGCTTCGACGTGATGGGCGGCCGTCTCCTCCTCCACCGGCTTCGCGCCGACCATCAGGGTGAACGGCGTGCCGAGCCAGTCACCCGGCCGGGCGACGCCCTGACGGCCGAATCCGGTGTCCACTAGCACGAGCCCGTCGCCGGTCTCGATGAGCAGGCAATGCGCCACCATCTCCGAGCGGCGCAGCAGTCCCGGCTGGCCGTCGAGCAATTTCCCTCCTGGCGCGCGCATCGTGCCGCAGTTCAGGTGGTGGACCTTCATATCCTGCTCCTCTGGCTGAGCCGCTCGAATGCGGTGGCGTCGTGCGCGGCGAAGACCGTCACCTCGTCACCGTTGTTACTCACAAGTTCGCGCAGCCGGCGCTGGTTGTCCAGTCGTGCCGTCTTCTCCGTCTGCATGTACGACTCGAAAAACCCCAACGCGAAGGGAAGGTGAGGCTTTTGCTCGAGTTCGCCGTTGTGGAAGACGGCGTCCCCGGCGTTGAGCAGCCAGCCGTCGCCGGTGTCGACCGCGACCCCGGCGTGTCCGCGGGTGTGCCCGGCGAGCGGGATGATCAGGACGTCCGGGACACCCTCGAGTTCACGAACGGCGTCGAAGCCGAACCATGGCTCGCCGTCGGCGCGGTAGGACTTCCAGTTCGGACCATGGCTGAACTGGACCTTCCGGTAGCGGCTCGCCTCCTTCCGGTCGATCGGCTTCTCCAGCGCCTGGAGTTCGCGGGCGTGGACGTGGACCCGCGCTTGCGGGAAGTCGACGAGTCCGCCCGCGTGATCGAGGTCGAGGTGGGTGAGCACGATGTCGCGCACGTCGGCCGGGTCGAAGCCGAGCTTGCGGATCTGCGTGGTGGCACTGAGGTCGTCGTCGCCGACCGGGTTCACCATGCGGACGAAACCGGCGCCGAGCCATTCCGCCGGGCGGGTGACGGTCGGCGTGCCGACGCCGGTCTCGACCAGGACGAGCCCGGTTTCGGTCTCCAGCAGAAGGCAGTGGCAGATCAGTTCCGCGCGGCGGAAAAGCCCCGGCCTGCCGTCGACGAGTTTGCCGCCGAGGGGTCGCAGGGTTCCGCAGTTGAGGTGGTGGACGCGCATCAGGGCAGCTCCCGTTCGAGGGTGGTGCGGAGGTGGGGGGCGATCGCGCGCAGCGGCGCGGTGTCGTGCAACGTCTTGGCCAGCAGCAGGCCGCCCTCGATGGTGGCGAGGACGACGGTCGCCAGGTGCTCCGCCTTGTCGGTCTTCAGCGCTCCGGCGATGACCGTGTGCCAGGAGGTGTAGCCGTCGGCGCAGGCCTGGCGGATCGTTTCGCTCTCACCCGACGCGTCGAGCGCGACCGTCGCGAGCGGACACCCGCGCTGGAAATCCGACTCCTCCAGCGAAGTCGCCAGCGCGTCGACGACGTTCTCGACAGCGGTGACGACGTCGGGGGAGTTCGCGACGATCGTGCGCAAGGTGTCGCAGAGGCGTTCGGCGGACTGGCTGATCGCCTCGGCGGCGAGTTGCTCCTTGCCGCCGGGGAAGTGGAAGTAGAGCGATCCCTTGGGCGCGCCGCCGGCGGCGACGAGCTGGTTGAGGCCGGTGGCGTGGTAACCCTGCTGGTGGAAGAGCTCGGCGGCGGAATCGAGCATGCGCTGCCGGGTGTCGGTGCGGCGGACCATGCGACCGACTGTAGCTCAAACTATGACGACCGGTCTAGTAAGTGAGATGGCAAGTCGACCGTCCCCGAGGGAGTGGCCATGGCGAACTCGGCCGATCGGCTCCCGGTGGCGCGGGTTCCGGACATTTCGCGAGAGCGCGTGCGTGAACTCGTGCACGCCGGCGGGTTGGATGCGACCCGCATCGGCCGCGAACTGCTGGTCGACGCGCGGTCGATCGAGCACCGCAGGAGAGTGGTGAATCCGTCCGCCGGCCGTCCGCTGTCCGCGTGGATGGCCTGGGGGTGTTGTGGTCGCTGAGTGGCCACGAGCCCGCGTGGGTGTCACCGCCGGGATCGGACGGCCATGCGATTCCCGCAGTCGTCGCCGCGGATCTCCTTGATTCCGGCGATGAGCATTTGGGCGCGGTCGTGGGGGGGGGGTTGGGGTGGGAAACGAAAGACCACCCCCAACCACCCCCGAACCCAAGACAACCAAACCCCGCCGCCAAGCCC
>NZ_JBVISU010000013.1:137357-184033 GCF_055575355.1 Amycolatopsis sp. NPDC034160
GCGGGGATGGGGAGGCTGTGTGGTCCCCGCGGTGGTCGCGTGGCGTTTCTTGGGTCCTGGAGATGATCGTTGGGTGCGGTTAGGGAGTGGCGGTTCGGGTTAGAACCCGAATCGCCACTCACGACCACCGCGGACCCCGAGCCGCCGAACCGCTGCCGCAAGTCACACTTCAGCGGCTTCCCCGAAGCGTTCTTGGTGAGGCTGCTCAGCTCCGCGTCCGCGAGACCGGGGTGATTCGCGAGTCCCACCCAGACGGTCGGCGGGAAGAACAGGGAAGTGACGCCCTGGCGGGGGATTCGGGCGAAGGTGTCGCCGAGATCGGAAGACGCGACGAGGTGATTCGTCGCGCCGACGGCGAGGCCCGGCATGAGGAACACGTGCAGCTGCGCCAAGTGGTACAGCGACGGCACGTGCAGTGGCACGTCGCGGTCGCTCAAGTCGAGCGCGGCGATGCAGAAGGAGTGCTCGTGCACCAGCGCGCGGTGGGTGAGCATCCCGCCCTTCGGTCGGGAGGTCGTCCCGGAGGTGTAGAGCAACTGCACGAGATCTTCGTCGGCGACCCCGGATTCCTCATGCGGGACAACGGTTTCGTCGAATACCCAAGCGGATGCGTCCAGTGTGGACACATACTCGGTTCCGACCTGCTCCGCCAGCGCCGGATCGACGAAGGCGACGGCGGGATCGGACTGGGTGCACAGATATTCGAGTTCCGCGCCGCGCGCTGCGCTCCAGGACGCGGCCGACGGTGCTGGGGTAACCGGGAACGGTCATCGCGGCGGTCTCCTTCGTCCGGGCGTGGCATTCCCAGACTACTTTCCAGGCGGTCGCCGGTAACCTCGTCCGCATGGCCAATCCCACCGGAGAGCAGTTCGAGATCACCCGCGGCAACGCCCGCGCCGTCGTCACCGAGATCGGTGCCGGGTTGCGCGCGTTCGAGGTCGGCGGGGTGCCGTACGTCGAGGCGTTCGCCGAGGACGAGAAGCCGCCGAAGGGCGCCGGACAGGTGCTGTTGCCCTGGCCGAACCGCACCAAGGGTGGCCAGTGGGTCCACCAGGGCGAGAAGCAGCAGCTGGCGATCACCGAAGCGGCGCGCGGCAACGCGATCCACGGCCTGACCCGGCATGAGGAGTGGGAGCTGCTCGAACACGCTGAATCGTCGATCACCCTGGCCATCGACGTCCCGGCGCAGGAGGGCTGGCCGGTGCCGCTGCGCGCGACGATCACCTACGAGATCTCGCCGCGCGAACTGGTCGTGACGCACGAGATCCGCAACGAGGGCGAAAGCCCGATCGGCGTCGGGCTCGGCACGCACCCCTACTTCCGCATCGGCGACGTGCCCACCGACGAGCTGACCCTGACGCTGCCCGCGAGCCGTGTCCGGCCGTACCTCGGCGACGAGCAGATGCCGTACGCCGACGAGCAGGACGTCGAGGGCACCGAGTACGACTTCCGGTCCGGCAAGGTGCTCGCCGGTGTCGACCTGGACACGGCGTTCGGCGGGCTGAGCGTCGCCGACGACGGCAACCACCACCACGTCCTCTCGCACGGAGACCAGGAACTGCTGGTCTGGACCGGGCCGGACTTCCACTGGGCGCAGGTGTTCACGCCGGACGACCTGGTCGGCCGCGGCCGCGCGGTGGCGATCGAGCCGATGACCTGCCCCGCCGACGCGCTCAACACCGGCACCGACCTGATCGAGCTGGAGCCCGCCACGTCGTGGAGCGGCAGCTGGGGAATCCGGGTCCGCTGATGACCTCGCCGCCGCTCCGGCTGGGGCCCGTGGACGCGGGTGAAGTGCTCACATTGCAGCGCGCGGCCTACGTGCCGGAGGCGAGGGCACACGGCAGCCTGGACCTCCCGCCGCTGCTGGAGACCTTCGAGCAGACCAAGGAGGCTCTGGGCGATCCCGCGTGTTTCGCCTGGGGCATCAGGGAAGCCGGACGGCTGGTGGCGAGCGTCCGGATCGTCCTGGACGGCGAAGCCGGTCTCGTCGGCAGGCTCATCGTGGCTCCGGACAGGCAGGGACACGGGCTCGGCGGCTCGTTGCTGCTCGCCGCCGAAGCGGCCACGCCGCCGACGGTGACCGTGTTCCGCCTGTTCACCGGGGACCGGAGCGTCGGCCCGCTGCGGATGTACGCGAAGCTCGGCTACGTCGAGACGCACCGGACACCCGAGGCGCACTACGAGCTGGTCCACTTTGAAAAGCCCCGCGTGCACGCGGCGGGGCCAGTTCGTTAGCGTGTCAAAGTATGTCGAACAAAGCACTGGTCAAGGCCATCGTCGGTGGTTACGTCGTCCCCGTCGACGGTGAACCGATAGACGGCGGCACGGTCCTCATCGAGAACGGGAAGATCGCCGCGGTCGGCACCGACGCCGACGTCGACGTCCCCGACGACGCCGAATTGATCGACGCCGCGGGCGCCTGGGTACTGCCCGGCTTCATCGACGCGCACGCCCACCTCGGCGTCCACGAGGACGGCGAAGGCTGGTCGGGCAACGACACCAACGAGATGACCGACCCCAACGGCGCTCGGTTCCGGGCGATCGACGGGATCGACCCGTACGAGCCCGGCTTCGACGACGCGCTCGCGGGCGGGGTCACCAGTGTCGTCATCAAGCCCGGCTCCGGGAACCCCATCGGTGGGCAGACGATCGGCCTCAAGACCTGGGGCCGGACCGTGCTCGACATGATCTTCGCCGAGGAAGTCAGCGTGAAGAGCGCGCTCGGCGAGAACCCGAAGCGGGTCTACGGCGAGAAGAAGCAGACGCCGTCTACCAGGCTCGGCGTCGCGTCGACCATCCGCGACGCGTTCACCGCCGCGCGCAACTACGCCGCCCAGCGCGACCACGCCGCCGGTGAGGGCAAGCCGTTCGACGTCGACCTGACCAAGGAGACCTTGACCAAGGTGCTCGACGGCGAGCTGTTCTGGGACCAGCACGTCCACCGCGCCGACGACATGGTCACCGCGATCCGGCTGGCCGACGAGTTCGGGTACAAACTGGTGATCAACCACGGCACCGAAGGGCACCTGATCGCGGATCTGCTCGCCGAACGGGACGTGCCGGTGATCCTCGGCCCGCTGTTCACCACCAAGTCCAAAGTGGAACTGCGCAACCGCACCCTGCGCGCGCCCGGCATCCTCGCCAGGGCGGGTGTCCGCATCGCGATCACCACGGACCACCCGGTCGTGCCGATCAACTTCCTGGTGTACCAGGCGGCGCTGTCGGTGAAGGACGGGCTGGACCCGGAGACCGCGCTGAAGGCGCTGACCGTGAACCCGGCCGCGATGCTGAACCTCGACGACCAGGTCGGCTCGCTGAAGCCGGGCCTCGATGCCGACGTGGTTATCTGGTCGGGAGATCCGCTGGACGTGATGAACCGCGCCATGCGGGTGTTCGTGCGTGGGCGCGATGTCTACCACTTCGACGAGGCGACCGGGGTGGGTGTCACCGAGGAGCGCCGGTACCGGGAAGGCTGATTTCGGGTCTTGCCAGGGATAAGCCACCTGTGCTGTCATGTGTTACACACGGGGGAGGATGTGTAACACATGAAGCGCTGGGTTCTTGTCCTGGTGATCGGTATCGGTTTCCTGGTCGTCACCTTGCTGTTCTCGCGCGAGGATCCGAACCTGATCAAATGCGGCGGCAGGATCATGTCGCCCGGTGACGTCTGCGAGACCACCAAGAACGGTCGCACCACCGGCGAGGACACCTACGCCGAGATGAAGGCCGCCGCGGAGTCTCGTGCCGAGACCTTCCGCAAGCACGGGCTCTGGATGGCCGGGGTCGGGGTCGCGCTGACCGGCTTGGGCGCGACGATGGTGATCCGCGCGAAACGGCGCAAGGCGCGTGCCGGTGTGACAGCACCGCAAGGTGCCCAGCCCCAGCCCCAGCCGCAATGGCAGGGGCAGGGGCAGTGGCAAGGTCGGCCTCAGCCCGGATTTCCGCCGCAGCAAGGAAATCCGCAGCCGTATGCGAACCAGACGGCCCAGCAGTACCCGCCACAGCAGCCCATTCAGCCCGGTCCGCCGGCACAGGCCGTTCAGCAGTATCCGCCGCAGGGCGGCTGGCCTCAGCAACCAGCGCAACAGCAACCACCGCAGCAATTCGGCCCGACAGGACACTGAGCGCGTCACCTGGGCGTCTGGCCTCGTGAGTGGTAATGACGGTTCTAACCGTCATTACCACTCACGAGGCCGTCAGCTCTTGCGTAGCTCGCGGGCGATCACCATGCGCTGGATCTGATTCGTGCCCTCGAAAATCTGTGGCACCTTCGCTTCCCGCATGTACCGCTCCACCGGGAAGTCCTTGGTGTAGCCCGCGCCGCCGAGTACCTGCACCGCGTCGGTGGTCACCTTCATCGCGCCGTCGGTCGCGACGAGCTTCGCGATCGACGCCTGGCGCTGGAACGGCAGTCCGCGGTCGCGGCGGCGCGCGGCGTCGAGGTACATCGCGCGCGACGTCTCGACGGTCGCGGCCATGTCGGCCAGCAGGAACTCCAGTCCCTGGAACTCGATGATCGGCCGCCCGAACTGGGTGCGGCCCTTCGCGTATTCGAGTGCCTCGTCCAGCGCGGCCTGCGCGAGCCCGACGGCGCACGCGGCGATGCCCAGCCGTCCGGAGCTGAGCGACGAGAGCGCGATCTTCAGGCCCTGGCCTTCTTCGCCGATCCGCCGTTCGACGTCGACGGTGGCGTCTTCGAACAGCAGCTGCGCGGTGGTCGACCCGGTGAGGCCCATTTTCCGCTCGGGCGGCGCGGCCGAGAGGCCGGTCGTCGACGCGTCGACGAGCAGGCATGAGATGCCCTGTCCGCCGTCGTCGCTCGTGCGCACCATGGTCGTGTAGAAGTCGGCCTCGCCCGCGTGGGTGATCCACGCCTTCGTGCCGTTCACGACGTACTGGTCGCCGTCGAGCCGCGCGCGGGTCGAGAGGGCGGCCGCGTCGGAGCCGGCGTGGGTTTCCGACAGCGCGTACGCGCCCAGGAGGTCACCCTCCAGCATGTCGGGCAGCCAGCGGTCGCGCTGCGCGTCGGTGCCGTGGTGTGCCAGCGCGAAGCAGGACATCGTGTGCACGGAAAGCCCGACACCGACCGACATCCACGCGGCCGCGATCTCCTCGAGCACCTGCAGGTAGACCTCGTACGGCAGGTCGCCGCCGCCCCAGCGCTCCGAGTACGGCAGGCCGAGCAGTCCGGCCTGTCCGAGCAGCCGGAACTGCTCGCGCGGGAACTGCGCGGTCTCCTCGTACTTGCTCGCGAGCGGCGCCAGTTCCTCCCGTGAGATCTCCTTGGCCAGGTCGACCAGATCCTGGGCCTCGGTGCTGGGCAGCAAACGGTCCGCCGGCATGGCTCCTCCGAGCTGAGCTGTACTCGAAACAGTACTGTGGGCTGATTCAGAGTACAGTAGAAGCCGCTGGGAGTACACCGTCCGCGTAAGGGATAGTGATCAGATGACCCCGCGCCGCCAGCCGACCGCGCGCCAGCGAGCACTGCTCGCGGAACTGGAGACGATCTTCCTCGCCGAGGGGTTCTCCCAGTTCACACTGGACGACCTCGCCGCCAGGCTGCGTTGTTCGAAGTCGACCCTCTACGCGCTCGCCCCCAGCAAGGAGCAGCTCGCGGTCAAGGTCGTCGGCCACTTCTTCAAGGGTGCCGCCGAACTGCTGGAGGAGCGGATCGCCGGTATCGACGACGCCCGCAAGATCCTCGGGGAGTACCTCGCGGGCATCTCCGAATACCTCAATCGCGCCTCGGCCGCCTTCATGACCGACATCGCGGAATTCGCGCCGGCGCGCGACGCGTATCAGCTCAACAGCCGCGCCGCGGCCCAGCGAATCCGGGCGTTCATCGATCGCGGCGTCACCGACGGTGTTTTTCGTGAGGTGCACGCGCGGTTGATCGCGGAAATGGCGGGATTGATCATCGAGGGAATCCAGACCGGGGTGGTCGGCCAGCGTGCCGGAGTGACCGACGCGGAAGCCTTCACCGCTTTGTCGGAACTCCTCCTCGGCGGCCTGGCGCCGAAAATGTCCTGAAATGACAATTCTGGTGGAATGAGTACCGCCTCGGCTAGCATCGCGCCCGTGATCGTCGTAGGTGGAGAGGCGCTGGTCGACCTCGTTCCCGGTGAACCGTTGGATTCCACTGTGGACGGTGGGCTGCGCGCGCTGCTGCCGCGGATGGGCGGTGGTCCGTACAACGTCGCGCTCGCCGCCGGGAGGCTCGGGGTACCGACTGGCTTCTTCTCACGGGTGTCGAACGACCGGTTCGGCGTCGCGCTGGTGGACCGGTTGCGCGCCTCCGGCGTCGACACCGCCTTGCTGCAGCGGGGAAACGAGCCGACGACGCTCGCCGTGGTCGCGCTCGACGAAAAGGGTTCCGCGCGGTACACCTTCTACACCGAGGGGACCGCGGACAGACTGGTCGGCGATCCCGGCCCGCTGCCGGAGAATGTGACGGCGCTCTCGCTCGGCACCCTGGGCATGGTCTTGGAACCGGGGGCGAGCACGTACGAAACGGTGTTGCGCCGTGAATCCGCGCGCGGCGTCCTGACCGTCCTCGACCCGAACATCCGTGAGGCGTTGATCACGGATCCGGCGGCGTACCGGGCGCGGTTCGAGTCCTGGCTGCCGCATATCCGGTTGCTCAAGATCTCCGACGATGACACGGAATGGCTCGCCGAGGGCGCCGATCCCGTCGACGCGGCAAAGGTCTGGACCTCTTGCGGGGTCGATGCCGTGGTGCTCACCCGGGGCGCGGAGGGGTTGTCCGTCATCACACAGGCGGGCGAAATCGCGCGAGTCCCGTCACGCCGAGTCGCCGTCGTGGACACGATCGGTGCGGGCGACACCGTGCAAGGCGCCTTGCTGGCATGGCTGTACTCGAATGAGGTGCGCGACCTGTCCACAGTCGACGCCGACGGCTGGCGTTCGGCGCTCGGATTCGCGGCCAAAGCGGCGTCGATCACGGTCTCGCGGAGTGGAGCGGAACCGCCGACGGCCGGAGATATGGCATCCGCCGTGTGAACCTGGTCCCAAACGGCCTGTTGTGAGCAACTCACCCGCTGCGCGCTGACCCCATTCTCGACTAGCGTAGAGGGGAATTCATACCCCAGCGGGGCGGTGTGCAGCGAGGCCGTGGGTCACGCGCGTGAAAGAGGGCGTACCTGTGGAACCTACAGGCGCCGCCGGCCCGTGCTGAACGTGAGAGGGACTTACATGTCCGACGCGACGACGGCTGCGGGGCAGTCCGGCGAAACCGCGACGCTGCGCCTGCCCAATGGCGAGCACGAGTTCAAGGTGATCCACCCGGTCGAGGGTGCGCCTGGGATCGAGCTGGGGAAGCTGCTGGCGACGACCGGGTACATCACCCACGACCCGGGGTTCGTGAACACCGGCGCCGCGTCCTCGGCGATCACCTACATCGACGGTGACGCCGGCATCCTGCGCTACCGCGGGTACCCGATCGAGCAGCTGGCCGAGAAGTCGACCTTCATCGAGGTCTCCTACCTGCTCATCTACGGCGAGCTGCCCACCGAGACGCAGCTGGCCGAGTTCACCGGGAAGATCCAGCGCCACACCCTGCTGCACGAAGACCTCAAGGCCTTCTTCAGCGGCTTCCCGCGCGACGCGCACCCGATGCCGGTGCTCTCGAGCGCGGTATCGGCGTTGTCGACCTTCTACCAGGACTCGCTCAACCCGTTCGACGAAGCGAACGTCGAGCTGTCCACCATCCGCCTGCTGGCCAAGGTCCCGACCCTGGCCGCGTACGCGTACAAGAAGTCCGTCGGGCAGCCGCTGCTGTACCCGGACAACTCGCTCGGCCTGGTCGAGAACTTCCTGCGGATGACCTTCGGCTTCCCGGCCGAGCCCTACGAGGTCGACCCGGACGTCGCCAAGGCGCTCGACCTGCTGTTCATCCTGCACGCCGATCACGAGCAGAACTGCTCGACCTCGACCGTGCGCCTCGTCGGCTCCTCCGAGGCGAACCTGTTCGCCTCCATCTCGGCCGGCATCAACGCGCTCTTCGGCCCGCTGCACGGTGGCGCCAACAGCGCGGTCCTGGACATGCTCGAGGGCATCCAGGCCGAGGGCGGCGACGTCGCGAACTTCGTCACCCGCGTGAAGAACAAGGAAAAGGGTGTCCGCCTGATGGGCTTCGGGCACCGGGTCTACAAGAACTACGACCCGCGCGCGAAGATCATCAAGAACACCGCGGACGACATCCTCTCCAAGCTCAAGGGCGGCGACCAGCTGCTCGACATCGCGAAGAAGCTGGAAGAGACCGCGCTCTCGGACGACTACTTCATCGAGCGGAAGCTGTACCCGAACGTCGACTTCTACACCGGTCTGATCTACCGGGCGCTCGGCTTCCCGACGAAGTATTTCACCGTGCTGTTCGCGCTCGGCCGCCTGCCGGGCTGGATCGCGCACTGGCGCGAGATGATCCAGGACCCGGCCACCAAGATCGGCCGCCCCCGGCAGATCTACACCGGCTACGCGTCGCGGGACTACGCGCCCATCTCGGAGCGCTGATTCCGCCTCTCGCAAGCGCCATGAAAGGTCCTTTCCTTGCAAAATTTGCGAGGAAAGGACCTTTCATGGCATCCGGAGGTGCGAGGACCGCAACCCGCGCCTAGGGTTTCCGGGGTGACCAGAGAAGCTCCCGTAGTGCTGTGGTTCCGCCGCGACCTCCGCCTCGGTGACCACGCGGCCCTGCTGGAAGCCTCGGAGCACAGCAAGCACGTCCTCGCGCTGTACGTCCTCGACGACGCGCTCCTCAAACCCTCCGGCGCCCCGCGCGTCGCGTTCCTGCACGGGTGCCTCAAAGCGCTCGACGACCAGCTCGGGGGACGGCTCATGCTCGTCAAGGGCGATCCGGTCAAGGAGGTCGTCAAGGCCGCGCGCGAGGTCGGCGCCTCCGCCGTGCACGTCAGCGCGGACACCGGACCGTACGGCCGTCGCCGGGACGCCGAAGTCGCGAAGGCGTTGGCAGAGCACGACATCGCGTGGACCGAGACGGGATCCTCCTACGCCATCACGCCCGGCCGGATCGTCAAACCCGACGGTGACCCCTATCGCGTGTTCACCCCGTTCTACCGGGCCTGGACGCGCCACGGCTGGCCACGGGCCGCGGACACCGGGAAGTCCATAGTGGACTGGGTGGAGCCGCCGCGGTCGGTGAGGCTCCCGAAATCGCCGTCCCTGACGGGGATGGAGTTGCCGGAGCCAGGCGAGGAGGCGGCGCTGGAGCGCTGGCACGAGTTCCTGGACGACGGCATCGAAACCTACGACGAGGACCGCGACCGCCCGGATCGTCCCGGCACGACAAGGCTTTCGCCGTACCTGCGCTGGGGATGCGTCCACCCGCGCACCCTGCTCGCCGACATCGCGGGGAACGAGGGAACCGGGGCGAAGTCGCTGCGCGGCGAGTTCGCCTGGCGCGAGTTCCACGCCGACGTACTGTGGCACCGCCCCGAAACCGCGCGGAAGAACTACGACTCCCGCTTCGACGCCATCGAATACGAGAACGACGACGACGCCTTCGAGCGGTGGTGCGCGGGGCGAACCGGGTTCCCGATCGTGGACGCCGGGATGCGGCAACTGCTCGCCGAGGGCTGGATGCACAACCGGGTCCGGATGATCGTGGCGAGTTTCCTGGTCAAGGACCTGCATCTGCCGTGGTGGCTCGGCGCCCGGCACTTCATGAAGCACTTGGTCGACGGCGATCTCGCGTCGAACCAGCTGAACTGGCAGTGGGTCGCCGGGAGCGGCACCGACGCGGCGCCGTACTTCCGGGTCTTCAACCCGACCACGCAGGGGGAGAAGTTCGACCCCTCCGGCGCTTACGTCCGCCGCTACGTCCCCGAACTGCGCTCCCTGCAAGGAAAAGCCGTGCACAAGCCGCAGGGCGTCCCGGACTATCCCGCGCCCATGGTCGACCACGCCCACGAACGTCAGGTCGCCCTGGAGCGCTACGGCGCCATCAAAGGTACGTGAAGGGCCCCCTTCCTGTACCTAGGCGCCGGAGGTTCGTGCGTCCAGCGGGAACCTGGATCAAATCCCGCACTCACGTGCTCTGAGCCGTATCTCACGTGCTCAAAGGCGGATCTCGCGTGTGTGGAGACCGCACACGCGAGATCCGCCTCCAAGCACGCGAGTCACGTCTCTGAGCACGCGAGTTCGGAGAACAGGGTCACCGCGCTTGCGCACGTACTTACGACACGAACTTCAGACGCACGACACTAGGCAAAAGGAAGGGGGCCTTCATGTACTTGAGTCAGCCCTTCAGGGCCTCGGTCAGCTTGATCCGGCTGCCGACCCGCAGGACGCTGTTCTGGTAGATCCGCGCACCCAGCCAGGTGAACAGGGCGATGGCGCCCACGGTCAGCCCCAGCGACAGCGCGACTTCCCACCCCTCGACGGTCCCGGCCGCGATCCGGGCGGGCATCAGCACCGGGGAAAGCAGTGGCACCAGGGAAAGGATCTTCGTCCCTGTCCCGTCCGGCGCCTGCGCCAGCAGGTTGAACCCGACGATGAAGCCGAGGATCAGCACGATGTTGACCGGGCCGATGACCGACTGCGTGTCCTCCTGGCGGGAGACCAGCGAACCCATCGCGCCGTACACCGTGGCGTACAGGAGGAATCCGAGCAGATACCAGACCACGCCCCACAGCAGTGCGCCCGTCGCCACGCCGGACAGCGTCAGGACGTTGGTCGCCGACGCGACGATCAACCCGGCGCCGCCGATGATCACCAGCTGGGCCAGTCCGACCAGGCCGAGCCCGATCACCTTGCCCAGCAACAGATGCCACGGCCGGACGGTGGACAGCAGGATCTCCACGACCCGGCTGGACTTCTCCTCGACCACACCCTGCGCGACCAGCGTCCCGTAGGTCACGATGCTCATGTACAGCAGCACGGCCACGATCAGCCCGATCACCATCCGCTGCGATCTCTCGGGGTCCGGCGGTTTGATCGAGTCGACCTCGACCTGGGTCTCGTGGACCGTTTGCATCACCTCCTCCGGCGTCCGCAGAGCCTCGGAAAGGATGCCGTTCAGTACTTCCTGCTGGGACACGCCGTTCAGCAGGGCACGCAGCTTGGTGTCCAATTCGGACTTGACGAGCACCTTGAGTTCGGTGGCGTTGCCCGAAAGCAGCGCGTCGAGGTCGCCGTTCTCGACCTGCGACCGGCCCTGCGCCGGATCGGCGACGGTGACGGTCTCGATCTTCTCTCTGAGTGCCGCCCCCGCGGTCTGGAGCTGTTGCGCGATCCCGGCGGTCTGGCCGGTGAGCCCGATCTTGCTCTTGTCCTCGTTGCTGATCAGCGTGGACTGCAGCAGGACGTAACCCATCAGCATGACCAGCAGCACGGCGGTGCCGATCACGAAGGACCTGGTACGCAGGCGGGTGTTCAGCTCACGTTTGGCGATGAGCCAGACAGCGCGCCACGAAGAGACGGTGTTCATGCGGAAACTCCCTGTGCCGCGGGCTTCTCGGCGACGGCGTCGCGGAACAGCTCGGTCAGCGAACGCCTGCGTTTGCTGAACTCGGTGACCGGGCCGGTCGCCAGTGCCGCGGCGAGCACGGCCTGGTCGTCGGCGTGGTCTTCGAGTTCGAGGACCGCCGTCGGCCCGTTCTGCTCGACGAGCCGGACACCGGGGACGGCCGACGCCCAGCCGGGTGCCGCGTTCGGCGCGGTGACGACGAGGCCGTTGCCCGCGCCGGCGGTCAGGTCCGCGACGGTGCCGGAAGCGACCATCCGTCCACTTCGGATGATGCCGACCCGGTCGCACAGCCGCTCGACCAGATCCAGCTGGTGACTGGAGAACACCACCGGCACGCCGGTCGCGGCCTTCTCCCGCAACACCCCGCTCATCACGTCCACGGCCAGCGGGTCGAGTCCGGAGAACGGCTCGTCGAGCACCAGCACCCTCGGGTCGTGCACGAGCGCGGCCGCCAGCTGCACGCGTTGCTGGTTGCCGAGGCTCAGTTTCTGGACCTCGTCCTTGCGGCGTTCGCCGAGACCGAGCCGGGAGATCCAGTTTTCCGCGCTGCGGTGGGCGTCGTTGGCCGACATCCCGTGCAGTTCCGCGAGATATACCAGCTGTTCCAGCACCTTCATCTTCGGGTACAGCCCGCGTTCTTCCGGCATGTACCCGATATGGGTGCGGGTCTCGTGCGTGATCGGCGTGCCACCGAACCGCACCTGCCCGGAATCGGCGGCCAGCACCCCCAGCACGATTCGCATCGTGGTGGTCTTGCCCGCCCCGTTGCTGCCGACGAACCCGAACAGTTCGCCGGGCTGGACCTCGAAGCTCACCTGATCCAGCGCGGCCTTCGCGCCGTAGTTCTTGGAGATCCGGTCGATCTCCAGTTTCCCCTCGCTCATTTCCACTTCCCCTCCTCGAAATACCGCACCAGCGCCGTGAAACCCCGATGGACGCCGGAGATCGTGCGGTTTCGCTGGATCACTCCATCCAGCTTGACGTTGCTCACCACCGAAGTGGCCCGGTACACCAGGACGGCCCGTCCCACGCCGGTGGCGATCCCGCCGGCCAGCAGCGCGACGGCGACCACCCCGATGGACACCTTGTAACGCTTCTTGTCCCCGGTCATCCCGGAGCCACCCCCTCGTCGAAGTCTTCGAACTCGGTGAAATCGTCTGGGTCGTCATCCGGCAGCGTCCAGCCAAGGATCGTCGCCGCGGACGTGGTCCCGGTGACCAGCAGGGCGGTCAGCATGATCGCGATGCGGAAGCCGGCGTCCTCGGTCTTGGAGATCAAGATCGCGTAGACCATCCCGACCATCATCAACGCGACGAGCACCTGGTAGCTCACGTAGGTGACCCCGTGGCGCATCTCGCGTTCCCGCTCATCGAGCCGCAGTGAGAAACCGCCGCTCATCTTCCCGGTGAGGATGCGCAGCAGGTAGTGGGCGACACCGGCGATCAGCGCGCCGCCGAACCAGAAGCCGAGGAAGAAGCCGCCTTGCTCGGTGACGAAGAACGTCGCGCCGGTGATCAGCATCAGATCGCCGAGGACCACCAGCGCGCTCAACGTCCGCCGCCGCTTGCGCGTGCGCCAGTTGGGCAGCCTCCGGGCACGTTTGCGTTCCACTTCCTCGAAGCGCTCCAGCTGGCGTTCCCAGTACGCCGCCAGCCTGCCTTTCTGCTCGCTCATGTTCCCCCCTCCCGGTAGACCTGAGTGGATAGTGGCGTGAACGGTTCGCGGCTGAACACGGCCTCGACCGGGAGGTCGAAGACCGCGCAGATGCGGAACGCCAGGTCCAGGCTCGGGTAGTGATCTCCCCGTTCGAGCGCGCCGATGGTCTGCGGGTTGACTTCGACCGCCGCCGCGAGGGTGGCCCTGCTCAACCCGCGCTCCGCCCGGAGTACCGGGAGCCGGTTGTAGATCGGCAGCTCTTTGCCGCGCCTGACCGGACTCATAGAACATACTGTTGCAAAAACCCAACGACCCGTCAAGCTGAGGGCATGACTAGCCGCATTTAGAGGACTAAACGCGGGTCAGGAAAGCCCGGCGAGCGACTTGTCGACGAGTTCCCGGACGAGCGGCCGGACGGCGTCGGCGTCGGCGGTGATCAGGCCGAGCCGGGTGCGGCGCTCCAGGACGTCCTCGGCGTCGAGCGCGCCCTCGTGCCGAACGGCCCAGACGACCTCGGCCGCGCTGATCTCGGTACCGCCGAACAGGGGCAGGCCGAGTTCCGGGTCGACTTCGCCCAGCGCAGCGATCCGGGGCGCTTCGGTGCCGTACTTCGCGACCAGCCGGGCAGGCGCATCCACAGTGGACAAACGGGTGCGTGGGGCCGCGCCGAGCAGGGGAAGCCGGGACGTGGTCGACGGTCCGGCATGGAGCCCGGACCGCTTCAAAGCGGCGTCGACGGCGTCCTCGGCCATCTTCCGGTACGTCGTCAGCTTGCCGCCGACGACGGTGAGCACGCCGTCGGCTCCGGTAACCACCGCGTGTTTGCGCGAGAGATCCGCACTGCGCCCACCGTCGCCTTCGACCAGCGGTCGCAGCCCGGCGAAGGAGCCGTCGACGTCGTCGCGGGTCAGCGGGCGGGTGAACGCCGTCGACGCCACTTCGAGCAGGAAGTCCACATCGGACTCCGGCACCGAGGGTATGCGCGGGATCGGGCCGTCGATCGGTTCGTCGGTGACGCCGACGAAGACGCGCCCGTCCGGTTGCGGCAGCAGGAAGACGAACCGGTTGTTCTCGCCGGGGACGGGCACGTTGACCGATGTCGCGCCGATCCGAGCGGCTCCCGAAGCCAGAATGAGGTGTGAACCACGAGACGGCCGCAGCCGCACCGACTCCGCCAGTTCGCCCGCCCAGACACCGGTCGCGTTGATCACCTGACCGGCGTGGATCTCCACTTCTCCGCCGGTGAGCCGGTCACGGGCCAGCACCGAATCAGCGTCGAGCCGGAGCGCCTCGAGCCTGGTCAGGATTTTCGCGCCGCGTGACGCCGCCGTGCGGGCCAAGCTCACCACGAGCCGGGCATCGTCGGTCAGCGCGCCGTCGTAGGCGAGCAGCGCGCCGCGCAGGCCCTGGGGTGACAGACCGGGGGCGAGTGCCAGCGCCTCCGCGGCCGGAATCGACCTCGGCCGGGGCAGCACGGACGCGGGGGTTCCGGCCGCGCGGCGGAGACCGTCACCGGCGACCAGGCCGGTCATGATGAACGCCTGCTGGCCGCGGGAGGTCTTGCGGTACATGGGGAACAGCTGCGGAATCGCCCTGGTGAGATGCGGCGCCGTGCGGGTCATCAGTATCCCGCGTTCGACGGCGCTTTCGTGCGCCAGCGCCAGGTCGCCCTTGGCGAGGTAGCGAAGCCCGCCGTGGACCAGCTTGCTCGACCAGCGCGACGTGCCGTAAGCCAGGTCGTACGCCTCGACGAGGGCCACCGAAAGCCCGCGCGCGGCCGCGTCCAGCGCGATTCCCGCGCCGGTGACGCCGCCGCCGATCACCGCGAGGTCGACCCGCTCACCACCGGCCAGTGCCGCGAGTTCCCGCTCGCGGCGGCGGGCGTTGAGCGAGCCCGGGGTCACGGCCGCAGCGCCGCGTCGAGCACCTGGGCGAACTCCGTCATCAGGTCGTTCTCGTTGACGTCCGCGGTCGCGGGGCGCAGCGAGAAGGCGAAGGACTGGATGAGCAGCAACAGGGTGCGCGCCTGCGCGGGCAGGTCGCCCTTGCGGATCGAGCCGTCCTCGTGGCCGGACTTGAGCAGATGCAGGATCACGCCCTCGGCGAAGCGCTGGGTCTTGCCGAGCCGCTCGACGATGTAGGGCAGGACGAGTTCGGGGTCGAGGTCCAGCAGCGTGCGGAACAGCGGGTCGCCCGACAGCGCGGCGACGGCGGCCGCCGAACTGTGCACCAGCCGTTCGCGGAAATTGGCCGGTTCGGCGCCCGGTTCGGCGGCGCCCTGCAGCAGACCGCCGAACTCCCGGGTCATGAGGGTGGCGAGCACGCTGCGCACGTCCGGGAACCGGCGGTAGACGGTCATCCGGCTGACCTTCGCGGTCCGCGCGATCTCGGCGAGCGTGGTCCGCCTCACACCGACGGCGAGCACGCACTTCTTCGCCGCGTCGAGCAGAACGTCGTCGGACACGCGTGTCGAGGCCTGGCGGGATCGGGTGTCCGCCAGCGCCGAAACGCCTGTTTCCGCAGGTGAGTGACGTTTTACGTCCATATGTAACACTGTAGTCGTGACGGAGCCTATTGACCACCGGTTAAGACGAGCGTGGACACCCGAGGCCGGTGACGCGGCCCACCTTCCGGCGAAGGCGCTCCGATGGCTCGTCCAGCGTATCGGCCCGCTGGGCTCGGCGGCGCCGTTCGCGGGGATTTCAGCCCTGTCCGTGCCGGATTCGGCGCTGGGCGAACAGCCGAAAAAGGACATCGAGGACGTCGTCGGCACCGAGCACGTGCTGCTGGCGCCGGGGGAACGGCTCGCGCGGGCGAGCGGCTTGTCCTATCTGGATCTGGTGCGGCGGCGAGGATTCGGTGATTTTCCGGTGCCGGACGCGGTCGTCCTGCCGGGAGATCCCGCCGAAGTCCAGTCGATACTGGAAATCTGCGCACGGCACGACGTCGGTGTCGTCCCCTTCGGCGGCGGGACCTCGGTGGTCGGCGGGGTTTCGGCACTGCGCGGGGACAAGAGCGCGGTGCTCGCGCTCGACCTCACCAGGCTCGACGAACTGGTCTCCGTCGACCCGGTTTCGCGGATCGCGGTCCTGCGGGCGGGTGTCACCGGCCCGGCGGCCGATCGGCTGCTCGCCGCGTACGGATTCACCCTCGGGCACGTGCCCCAGTCCTACGAACGCGCCACCATCGGCGGGTTCGCCGCGACCCGGTCCGCCGGGCAGGCGTCGTCGGGATACGGCCGGTTCGAGGACATGGTCGCGGGTGTCCGGCTCGCCACCCCGCGTGGCGAATGGAAACTCGGTGTCGCGCCGGCGTCGGCGGCCGGACCCGACCTGCGGCAGCTCGCGGTCGGCAGCGAAGGCGCGCTCGGCGTGATCACCGAGGTCGCCCTCCGCGTCCGCCCGGTGCCGGAAGTGCGCCGCTACGAGGGTTATGTCCTCGACGGCTGGGAGAACGGCACCGCCGCGGTACGCGAACTCGCCCAGCGGCACGCGCTGGCAGACGTCACCCGGCTGTCCGATGTGGACGAAAGCGAGGTATCGCTTGCCCTCAACGACGGCTGGAAGACCAAGGCGCTGCGCCGGTATCTCCGTCTGCGAGGGGTTTCAAATCCGTGCCTGCTGATCGTCGGCTGGGAAGGCGCGTCGAAACGCGAGGTCGCCCGGCGGCGTCAGGACACCATTCGGGTGCTGGAGCCGTTCGGCGCCGTCCGCATCGGCGCGACGCTCGGCGAATCCTGGCGCCGTGGCCGGTTCTCCGGTCCCCGGCAACGGGATGCCTTGCTGGACAACGGCGTCTGCGTGGAAACCCTGGAGACGGCCGGGTACTGGGCCGAACTGAGCGACCTGCGTGACGCCGTGCGCGCCGCGCTCACCGCCACACTCGGCCGGGCGATCATCATGTGCCACATCTCCCACGCCTACGAAACGGGCGCATCGCTGTATTTCACCGTGCTCACCGCCCGCGACGAGGCCGACCCGATCAGGCAGTGGCGGCGCGCCAAGGCGGCGGCGTCGGAGGCGATCACCGGGATCGGCACCATCTCGCATCATCACGCCGTCGGTGTCGACCACGCGCCCTATCTGGCGGCGGAAATCGGCGAGATCGGGGTCGAGGTGCTGCGAGCGGCGAAGAAGGCTGTCGACCCCTCCGGGATCCTCAATCCCGGGAAGCTTCTTTGACCAGCGTTCCGGCGTCCACCAGCGTGCAGTCCAGGCCGTGCGTCCGGGCGGGGATCCCCTGCAGCGCCGCGGCCCGGCGTTGTTCGAGGTCGGCGACGCGGATGTGCCTGCCGTCCACGAGGATCGGCAGGCGGATGTCCGCGGCGCCGACGTAGGCCACCACGTCGTCGAGCACGGTGCCGTCGTCGAGGGTGATGGCGGGCGCGGTGAGCCGCACCAGGTCGTAGCGCCGGCCGGTGCCCTCGCATCGGTCGAGGACCGCGAGCTGATCGGGCGTCGCGAACCACACGGAGTGCTCCTCGACGACGCCCGGTGCCGCGGCGAGGGTCGCCGGACGCTGCCCGTCACGGAACCGCAGCCCGGACGCCCAGACCGCGGCGAGGTCGCTGCAGCGCGCGTGGCAGACGACGACAGGGCCGGGCAGGCCCATGTTCTCCCGCAGCCAGGTGATCTTGGCCGGACACGCGTTCGAGCCGTAGGCGAGCACGGCTTGACGTTCGCGCCAGCCCTCCGGCGCGGTGTCGAGGCTGTGCCCCGCGCCGTCGAAGTGGACGAACGAATGCCCTGGCCGCGCTCCCGGGTACGGGTCGGCGGGGAAATCGGCGTCGGTGAAGAGTTTCACCACGTCACCACGCTGCGGAGGACGTCCCCGTGGTGCATGCGTTCGAAGGCCTTCTCGACGCCGTCGAGCGGGATCCGCTCGGTGACGAACTTGTCGAGCGGAAGCCTGCCCTGGAGGTAGAGGTCGATCAGCATCGGGAAATCGCGTGAGGGCAGGCAATCGCCGTACCACGACGATTTGAGCGAGCCGCCGCGCGAGAAGAAGTCGATCAGCGGCAGATCCAGGCGCATGTCCGGGGTCGGGACACCGACGAGCACGACGGTGCCCGCCAGATCGCGGCCGTAGAAGGCCTGCCGCCAGGTCTCCGGCCTGCCGACCGCGTCGATCACGACGTCCGCGCCGAAGCCGTCAGTGAAGCCCTGGAGCGCTTCGACGACCTGGTCTTCGTCGAGCCCCTTGCTGTTCAACGTGTGCGTGGCACCGAACTCCTTGGCCCAGGCCAGTTTCCGGTCGTCGGTGTCGACGGCGACGATGGTCTTCGCACCGGCCAGGTTCGCCCCGGCGATGGCCGCGTCGCCGACGCCGCCGCAGCCGATGACCGCGACGGAATCGCCGCGGCCCACCGCGCCGGTGTTCAGTGCCGCGCCGAGACCGGCCATCACCCCGCAGCCGAGCAGTCCGGCGACGGCGGGTTCGGCGGCGGGGTCGACCTTCGTGCATTGTCCACTGTGGACAAGTGTTTTCTCGAGGAAGGCACCGACACCGAGCGCGGGCGACAGGGCTGTGCCGTCGGCCAGCGTCATCGGCCGGGCGGCGTTGAACGTCGAGAAGCAGTACCAGGGCCTGCCCCGGCGGCAGGCCCGGCAGGTGCCGCAGACCGCGCGCCAGTTCAGGATCACGTAGTCACCGGGTTCGAGGTCCTGGACGCCCTCGCCGACCCGTTCCACGAAACCCGCGGCCTCGTGGCCGAGCAGGAACGGGAATCCGTCGTTGATCCCGCCCTCGCGATAGTGCAGGTCGGTATGACAGACACCGCACGCCTTGACCGAGACGACGGCCTCGCCGGGCCCGGGATCGGGCACGAGCACGGACTCCAGCGAGACCGGTTCACCCTTGGCGCGGGAAACGACGCCCTGGACCTCGTACGGCATGCCCACCTCCGAGTAGTCGACTTCGAAGCTTGCCACGTGACAGGCCCCGGTCGCGACATCCGCTCGGGTGGGGAACGATTCAGTGCGGCGTGATGATGTAAGCGACCCCGCCCGGCCCGCCGGAGACGCCGCCATTCGTGTTGTATCGCTTGGTACGCTGCCAGATCGTCTCGAACTGGTGTCGCTTGTAGACATGCCGGACCCGGTCGTTGCTGCTCGCGGCCGGATCGTTCGCGATCACGTCGCCGTCCTTCGTGAAGCCGACGACGACCATGATGTGCCCGGCGGTGCCGTAGCCCGCGCCGTCGAGTTCCTCGGCCTTGAACGACTGCGACGTGATCACCGGAATGCCGCGCGCGATGTAGTTTTCGAGTTCGGTCAAGGAGTGCAAACGGGTGATGTGCCCACGCAGTCCGAGTGAAGCGGCGTACGCGGTGTTGAACGGCCAGTTGCCGGTTCCGTCGTAGGCGTAATCGAAGGTGTAGCGGGCCGCGTACGCGACGGTGGGATCGACGTAACCCTCCGGGATCCACGCCATGTCCTCGCGCTTGGGCCGTTTGCCCCAGTACTCGGCGACCATTTCGGTGGACGTCGGGCTGCACCAGTTCTCCCCGCCGCCGCCGTATTCGGGGAAGTGTCCTTTGTGGAGGTTCTGGGCATACGCGGGCACCTTGAGCTCGATCCCGGTGGCGCGGCCCGGCTTCGTCGCCTCGACCTCGAAGCGGTCCGGGACCAGCGACGTCATCGCGCCCACCGAGGTCACCGACGGTGTGGCGCGTGACCCGGCCTCGCGGTACAGGCTGATCCGCAGCCGGTACGACCGGAGCGCGACGCCCGCCTTCATGACCAGCGTGTCCACGTCGACCGCCGCGTTGGCGTCGCTCTGGCCGTCGACACTGGTGCGCTTGATGTCGGTGTCGCCGCTCGCCCAACGGCCCATGACGTACCAGGTGGTCTCGGCGCCCGTCGCGGTGCGGCCCTTCGCCTCGATCTTGAGCCAGGTCTTGGCCGGTGTCTTCGCGTTCCACGAGGCGACCAGCTGCGAGGCGTCGAAGCCCTGCACGTGGCTCCTCGACGTCCATTGGCCGTACTCATAGGTCTTCGTGGTGCCGAGCTCGGGTTCGGTGTGCTCGATGGTGCCGATCGGGCGGCCGATGCGCAGCGCGCCGTGTTCGAGGTCGAGTCCTTCCAGTCTGCCGTCACGGAATCCTTGGTGACCGGACCATTCGTGGTAGTCGATCGACTCGTCGTCGTCCGGGCGGCCAGGGCCCGCGTCCGCCGTCTGCGCCGTCACCACGGTCATCGTCGCGATCGTCAGCAGTGTGAGCAGCCCTCGTACGCGCATCCCGGCTCCATCCTCGTGTCCACCCAGTAGGCAAGGGATTTTCGCCGGTCGCGCGAAGTATGTAAACACTCGTCCACCAGACGTCGGCATTTCGTCCTCTGAATGCGGTACTTGCGTGTGCAACTACCGCGTTCAGAGGACGAAATGCGTGGACGGCGAGGGTCAGGCGAGCGGGTTCGGCAGCAGGAGTTCCGTGTTCTGGTCCTGAACCGTGCCCACCGCGCCCAGTGAAGCGTGGATGTCGTTGTACGAGAACTCCCGGTACAACGACGCAAGCGCTTGCGTCGAAGTGTCGGAGTACTCTGCCTCATACGGCGCTTCGGCCTCGATCAAGGTGGTGAACAGCGACAACGTGCCGTCGGCGTTGTCGGCGACCTCGATGATCCGCGCGTGCTGCGGGAAGTCGATATGCGACGCGGTGTTGATCTCCCAGAAGCCCTGCTTCGGCGTCTTGCCGGGGTGCGGGGTAATCTTGTTGTGGTGCGTGTGCCCGTTGACCCACGCCAGCACGTTCGGGAACCGGTTCAGCAGCGAGACGAACGTGTCGCCGTTGAGCCGCGGCTCCAGCGGATGCCGCGCGTCCGGCAGCACGTTGCCCATCGTGTCGCTGGTGTGGTGGCTGAACAGGATGAACAGCTCGTCCGTGACGTTCTGCGTGACCTTGCGTCCGAAGAAGTCGTAGTACGTCGAGCTGTTGCGCTTGAGCGTGTTCTCCACCCAGGTGAACTGCCCGAGTCCGATGGACCCGTCGGCCAGCCCGGCCATCGTGGTGGTGTCGAGGCTGATGCCGACGACACCCGGCGCGATGCGGAAGGTGTAGTACACGTTCCGGCCGTCCGCGTTGTTGTCGCTGAACCCGTGACCCACCGGACCGGGGCCGGTGTTGGCGGTGTCGAGGTGGTGTCGCACGAACTCCGCGGTGCTGAACGGCCGCCGCCGCTCGTCCGGGGTGATCTCGCGGATCGTGCCCGAACCACCGAACAGCTCGGTGATCGGAACGCCGGAGCCGGAGTTGATCGCGTTGGCGAGTTTTCGCGACGTCGTTTCGTCCTTGCCGATCACCTTGAAGCGGCCGGTGTACCAGGCGTCCATCCCCGGCAGATCCGGCAGCGAGCCGACGATACTGTCGTCGTGGTTGCCGAAGGTGCAGAACCACGGGACGTCGAGACCGGGTGAGGTGAAGGTGTTCGACGCCGCGCCGAGCAGGCCGGGCAGCTGCGGGAAGCCTTTCTTCGTGTAGTCGTCGTCCAGTGCCTTGCCGGGGTTCCAGTAGTGCGCGGACCCGGACGTCTGGACGCCTTCGTGCCGGTCCGGGTCGCCCGAGGTCGGGTTCACCGTGCCGCCGTTGAGGACCTTGAGGAACCATTCGAGCTCGATCAGTTCGTGGTTGTCGGTGTTGTCACCGGTGGTCACCATGAAGTCGATCGGCTTGCCGGTGAACGGGCCCGCCTTCAGGCTGTTCACCCGTTCGACGAGCGCCGTCGTCGCGGCCGGGCCCAGCGTCTCCTGCGGCCGGTGCGCCGAACCGATGAACGGGTGCAGGTACTCGAACCGCGCCGGGCTCTCGGCGTCGGTGAAGTGCAGGTCGGTGAACTGCGCGAACGAGGCCACCGCACGGCGGCGGTCGTCGCGGCCGGACTTCGGGGCGACGAGATCGCCGCGGACCACGAGCGGCCAGCCGGGGCCCGCGGTCAGCCGGGTGTAGCCGGGGCCGCTTTTCACCGGTGCCGCGGCGGATTCGAGAGTGGTGCCCGCGGTGCGCACCGCGCGGCCGGTGGTGAGCGCCAAGGCCCGGTCGAGCGCGTTGGCGGTCGGCGTGCACAGCAGGAGGCCGACGCCGGCGGCGCCCGCCGCGGTGAAGGTGCGCCTGGAGATGTCGGACATGGCGGTGCCCCCAGTCGTCGAGGGTGGATGTCGTGGACGGACGATGCCGGAAGACGTTAGCCGTGGGGTGAACGCCAGAAAAGGGTAATGCGAAAATTTGTCACATTCGGCCGAATACCAAAGCATCCCCGGCCGGGCTCGTTACGCTGGTCGCTTGGCGAGTGAGGAGGTGGCCCGGTGGGAGCTTCGGCCTGGTCGGTCCGTGGCCGGTTCGACGGCGACCCGGAAGCGGCGCTGGACGCGATGAAGGCACGCGTCTTCGAGGAGGGTGACTACCTCTGGGAAGACGACGAACTCGGCCGCCCGGATTCGCTCGAAGAGCTGTACGAGGTCGAGAGCGTCCAGGAGGCCGGGACCCATTCCGTGCTCGACGTCCACGAGTTCATCAGCGCCACGGGTGAAGACGACTTCGGCACGATCCGGCCCTTGACCGACGCCGAACTTCTCGTCGCCTTCGGTACCGAGGAGCCGTCCGTCGCCACCTTCGACGAACTCGACAAGGCGGGACGACTGCCCTACGAACGCCGTCCGCGCTGGAGTGCCAACTGCGCGCTGCTCTACGAGAACGACGTCGCCGTCGAGCTGGCGATTTGGGGAGTTTCCGGAGACTGAAGGGTGCGGGTGTAACGCGTTTCGTCCTCTGAATGCGGTAGTTGCACGCGCAAGTACCGCAATCAGAGGACGAAACGCGGGATGTGGGTTCACTGCCGACGCTGGAGCCGGGCCTCCAGGCCGTCGAGGATCACCTCGACGCCGAGTTCGAACAGGTCCTCGCTGCTCTGCCTCGCGAAAGCCGGACCAAGCCTGCTCACGTAGGGGTAGGCGGCGAGCCGTTCGAGGAAGCCTTCGTCGGGCCTCCGGGCGGGGAAGGTCTCCACCGAGGCCAGCACGTGTGCCGTGAGCAGTCGCGAAATCCCCGCCGTGTCCTCCTCGGAGAAGCCGGCCTCCAGCAGGATGCGCGCGGTGGTTTCGAGGTGGCCCAGCCGATGCGGCCCGGTCGGCGGCCGTTCCCGCAGCAGCGTGGCGGCGTCGCGGTGGCTCAGCAGCAGGGCGCGGAACTGGCGGAGCCCGCTCGCGAGCTGTTCGCGCCATGGCAGCGTCCGGTCGATCTCGAAGGCGTCGGCGCAGATCGCTTCGGCGACGAGGTCCAGCAGCTCGGCCTTGTCCTTCACGTGCCAGTACAGCGTCGGTGAGCTGACGCCGAGTTTCGCGGCGAGCCTCCGGGTGCTCAAGTCCGCGAGACCGGCTTCGTCGAGCAGCTCGACGGCGGCTTCGGTGATCTTGCTCTTTTCCAGCGAGTCTTTACGTGCCACCCACCGACTCTATCAGTGATAGATTTGTCTCTATCACTGATAGAGATTGGGGGAAGTGATGCGCTGGACACCGAAAATTCGCCTGGTCACCGTGCTTTTGTCGATCGTGTTCGTGGTCGGGACGGCGCTACAGAATTACGTCGTCATCGATCTGGACCTGATTGAGCGGAGCATGCGGCTCAAGGGCGCGCCGACCGAGGACGCGCCCACCTATCTGAGCGCGTTGCGGCTGGTGGGCAACGTCTTCATCGTCGGCAACGTGCTCGGTCTGCTCGTCTGGTTCCGCCGCCGGTGGCTGTTCTGGCCGGTGCTCGCGATCAACGTCGGCCAGGCGTGCGGCGTGTTCGTCGTACCGTTCGAGGTGCACCGCGCGGCGATCGAGGAGTACGGCTGGCCGGGTGTCCTGCCGTCCGTGGTCACCGACGGGGGAGCGGTGCTGCTGTCGATCGTGTTGATCGTCGCCTACGTCCGATCGCGGTGGTTCACGCGGACAGGCGACCCAGTTCGGCTTTGACGGCCTCGACCGCAGCCTTCGTCTCGGCCACCGGATCGGCACCGTCGCGGGCGATCCGGCCCAGCGCCTCGACGAGCGCGGTGTTCGCCGCCGGTGTCCACAGTGGACCGGCGGCGCGGCCGTGCTCCCTGGCCAGCCGGGTGGCGTCGTTCGCTGAGACGAGTTTGTCGAGGACGCTGAGTCGTGCGGGCAGGTGGAAGCCGAACTTCGTGGCGAACTCCTGCTGGAAGTCGGTCCGTTCCAGCCACAGCCACTTGACGAAGTCCTTGGCGGCGTTGGGGTTCAGGCTCTTCGAGTGCACCATCGCGCTCATGCCGCTGACCGGGACCGAAGCCGCGCCCGCCGCGTCGAGCCGGGGGAAGGCCATAACGCCGACGTCATCCTTCATGGTGTCCTGGATCTTCGGCAGGTTCGCCAGCCAGGTCCATTGCATCGCGGCGAGGCCGTCGATGAACGGGATCGGATCCGCCCAGTCCGCCGGGGCGCCCAGCAGCAGCGAACCGTTGAGGTCGCGCAGTTTCCCGAACACGGTCGCGGCGCGCGGATCGTCGAAGCCGACGGACTTGCCGTCCTTGACGAAGTCGAGGCCCGCGGCCCACAGCAACGGTCCGGCGAGCGCCGCCGCGCCCGCGTCGTTGCCGGCGAACAGGCCTTTGACGCCGTCCTTGGACAGTTTCCGCGCCGCGTCGACGAGTTCGTCGAGCGTCTGCGGCGGCTGCACCCCGGCTTCCTGCAGGAAACTCTTGCGGTAGAAGAGAACCTGGGTGTCGAGTGCCTGCGGGATTCCGTACGTCCTGCCGTCCACGGTCTGTGCCGCGAGCACCGAAGGATTGAAATCGCCGCGCACGGGCGCGAGAACGTCGTCAAGCGGGACGAGGAGATTCTGCCGGACGCGGTCGAGGGTGACCTGGCCTTCGAAGATGTCCGGAACCGGGCCGGCCTGCAGTGCCGCGGCCAGTTTCGTTTCGTAGTCGTCGGGATTCCACTGCACCGCCACCTTGGACTTCTGGTACGCGGCCGCGTACCGCGTGACGGCTTCCTGGACCCCGAGTTCGGGATAGGGGTGGTACCACTGCGAAAGGTTCACCGGCTTCGGCTTCGGCCGGGTCGCGGCGGCGGAGAAGGCCGTCGAGGGTGGCGGCTTTCCCGATTGGACGGTGTTGGACCCGCAGGCGGAGAGCGCGGTGGCCCCCGCCAACGCCAGGAACGCGCGCCTGCTTGTCTTACGCACCAAATGAAACCCTTCGCCAGAGCCGTGAAGCGCATCTTGCGGACAGCGTCCCTCAAGATGCGCTTCACGGAAGGGCAGGCGCGCGGGAGGTTAACCCGTTAGAGCTGACTGATGTCGAGCTTTCCTTCGGAGTGGAAGGCCCGCAGCCGCTTCTTGTCGAACTTGCCGACGCTGGTCTTGGGGACTTCGTCCACAAAGGTCCAATTCTCCGGAAGCTGCCACTTCGCGACCTTGTCTGCCAGGAAGGCGCGCAATTCCTCGGCCGTGACGCTCTGGCCTTCCTTCACCACGACGGCGACCAGCGGGCGCTCGTCCCACTTCTCGTCGGGGATGCCGACGACGGCCGCTTCGGCGACCGCCGGATGCGCCATCACCTGGTTCTCCAGGTCCACCGACGAGATCCATTCGCCGCCGGACTTGATGACGTCCTTCGCGCGGTCGGTGAGCGTGAGGTAGCCGTCCGGACTGATCTTGCCGACGTCGCCGGTGCGCAGCCAGCCGTCGTGGAACTTCTCCGGGTCGGGCTCCTCGTCGCTCGTGCCGCTGTAGTACGACGCCGCGATCCAGGGCCCCTGTACTTCGAGTTCGCCGACGCTTTCGTTGTCCCACGGCAGTTCTTCGCCGTTGTCGCCGATCAGCCTGGCGCTGACGGACGCCGGGAACCGGCCCTGCGTGTAGCGGTACTCCCAGGCCTTCTCGCCGGTCGCGGCCGCCGGGGGACGCGCGACGCTGCCCAGCGGCGACGTCTCGGTCATGCCCCAGGCGTGCAGGATCGGCACGTTGTAGCGGTCTTCGAACGCGTGCATCAGCGACGGCGGTGCGGCCGAACCGCCGACCACGACCTCGCGCAGATGCGAGATGTCCTGAGGGTTCGCGTCGAGGTGCGAGAGCAGGCCCTGCCAGATGGTGGGGACGGCACCGGCGAAGGTCGGCTTCTCCGCGTCGAGCATCTGCGCGATGGGGGCGGGCTGGAGGAACCTGTCCGGCATCAGCAGCGAAGCGCCGACCATCATCGCCGCGTACGGCATTCCCCACGCCATCGCGTGGAACATCGGGACGATCGCGAGGGCCTTGTCGTGCTGGGCCAGCCGCATGCTGTCGGACATGGTGACCTGCATCGAGTGCAGCCAGATCGACCGGTGTGAGTACGCGACGCCCTTCGGGTCACCCGTGGTGCCCGAGGTGTAACACATCGCGGCGGCCGACCGCTCGTCCACGTCGGGCCAGTCGAAGGTGTCGGGCTGGCCCGCCAGCAGCTCGCTGTAGGAGTGCACCTGGACGCCTTCGGGCGCCGGGAGGCTGGAGGGGTCGCCGTTGGCCACGATGACGTGACGCACCGTCTTCAGCTCGGGCAGCTGCTTGGCCAGCAGCGGGACCAGCGTGCCGTCGACGATGACGACCTGGTCCTCCGCGTGGTTGGCGACGAAGACCAGCTGCTCGGGGAACAGCCGGATGTTCAGCGTGTGCAGCACCGCGCCCATGGCGGGAATGGCCAGGTAGGCGGCCATGTGCTCGGCGTTGTTCCACATGAAGGTGCCGACCCGCTGGTCACCGGTGATGCCCAGGCTCCGGAGGGCGTTGGCGAGCCGCGCGGCGTGCTTGCCGAGTTCACCGTAGGTCTCGCGACGGGCTTCTGAACCGGTCCAGGTGATCACCTCGCTCTCGGAGTGCACCGTCGTGCCGTGGCGGAGCAGCCTCGCCAACGACAGCTGTCCGTCCTGCATCGTGCTCAACATCGTGTACTCCCGTGGTGCTCGTTCTCCGGTGAACTGGGGTTGCGCCGACTCTAATCCGGGTGGGGTGAACTGGTCAGTAACGTCGCAGGCAACCGTTCGGTCACAGTGTCGCGCTAACGGGTGGCCGCCGGTTCGGGTCAAGATCGTCAATAATTCGTCTTTTTCTTACCGTCAAACGAAAAATGACCAACAGTGCGAAGTGTCGGTATCGCTCATAAGGGTGATGAACGCCATCGAATCGACCCCTGAATGGCGCGTTTCCGCAGGCTGGGGCGGGTTGCCCAGGGCGTGGTCGAGGGGTAATAAGTGCGTGTCGGTTTCACTGCCACGGAACAGGTGGCGTTTACTGGGGCCGTGGTACAGAGACGGCTGGCCAGCGCTTGCGGCTGCAAGCACGGGTAAATGGCCGTCGGCCGCGAAAGCGGAGACCTGAGATGAAAGGACTACTACGTTGGCTCTGCCCACGTTGACTCCGGAGCAGCGCGCCGATGCCCTCGCCAAGGCGGCTGAGGCTCGCAAGGCGCGCTCCGAGCTGCTTGCGTCGATCAAGTCCGGCAAGGAGAGCATCGACAAGGTGCTCAAGCAGGCCAAGGAGAACAAGACCATCGGCAAGACGAAGGTCACGCAGCTGCTGAAGGCCGTGCCCGGTCTGGGCGCGGTCAAGGTCGCCGCCCTGCTGGAGCAGGCCGGAATCGACCCGGACCGGCGCGCCGCCGGCCTGGGTGAGCGGCAGCGTGAGGCCCTCCTCGAGGCGCTGAAGTAACGCTTCCACCCAGGTCACGGGCTGTCCAGGGGAAGGTGTCGCCCGAGAGGCTGTTGCCCGGGCAACACTTTCCCCTGGTCTCAGCCCGAGCCTGGGAGGCTGGTGGGGTGACGACCAGTACCGCACCGGTGACCCCGGCAGACCTGGCCGCCCGCTACGAGCGGGGCGACTTCCTCCTGGCCACGGCGCGGCACGCGCTCCTCGCGACCGGTGCCGCGGCCACCGCGACCGAAACCGATCCGGCGCGGTTGTCCCGGGTGCTGCCCGGACTGTTCGCCGACTCGGGTGCCCCGATCGCGGTCGGCGTGCTGCCCTTCGACACCAGTGAGGGCACGTCCACGCCGGGGCATCTGGTCCTGCCGCGCGCGGTCCATCGCGCGTCGTCCGACCAGGCCGCCGTACCGCCTCGTACGGCGCTTCCGCAGCCGGTGAAGGTCACTCCGGTGCCTGAACCGGAGGCGCATCTGGCCGCCGTCCGCGCGGCCGTCTCGGCGCTGAGCGAACGCGACCTGCGCAAGGTCGTGCTGGCCCGTGCGCTCGATCTCGATTTCGCCGGAGCCGTTCCGGTCGCCGACGTCGTCCGGAACCTGGCGAACGGCAATCCCCGGCACACCACGTACGCCGTGCAGTTGCCCGGCGGGCGCACGCTCGTCGGCGCCACCCCCGAACTCCTGGTGTCCCGCACCGGCGGCTCCGTCCTGTCGCGTCCGCATGCCGGGTCGATGCCCCGGTCGGCGGACCCGGCGATCGACAAGGCCAAGGGTGAGGCGCTCCTGGCGTCCGCAAAAGACCACCTCGAACACGCCGTGGTGGTGGAATCCGTCGTCGAGATCCTGCGGCCGTTCTGCCGCACGCTCGACGTCCGCGGCCCGGAGCTGGTCTCGACCCCGGCGATCTGGCATCTCTCGACGACCGTCACCGGTGAGCTGATCGACGAGGACGTCACCGCCTTGGACCTCGCCGCCGCGCTGCACCCGACGCCCGCCGTCTGCGGCACCCCGACCGACGCGGCCCGCTCGCTGGTCGGCGAGCTCGAGCCGTTCGATCGCGCGTACTACGCGGGCGCCGTCGGCTGGGTCGACGCGGCCGGGGACGGCGAATGGGCCGTCGGGATCCGGTGCGCGGAGATCGCCGACACCTCCATGCGGCTGTACGCCGGCGGTGGCATCGTGCCCGCTTCCGACCCCAGGACCGAGCTGGACGAGACGTCGGCGAAGTTCCGCACCCTGCTGGCCGCGATGGGCCTGGAGGTCTGACCCTCCGGCGTTTAGTCCTCTCAATGCGGTAGTTGCACGCGCAAGTACCGCATTGAGAGGACGAAATGCGGGAGTCAGAGGGGCGCGAAGTCCTCGCTCACGGAGATCTCGTCGGAGGTCAGGAGCGCGACGGCGGCCCGGTAGCCCTCGGCCGCCTTCAGGTCCACGAGCCGCGTCCGCGCCGGGTCGAGGGCCGAGTCGCCCGAGGAGACCAGCCGCGCCTCCTCGTCGTGCCCGGAGAACGTGATGCTCTGCAGCGGGATCTTCAGGCCCTTACCGGTGGCCTTTATGACGGCTTCCTTGCGCGTCCAGTAGGTGAAGAACGCCGTCGTCCGCTGCTCGGGGAGCAGACCGGACACCGCCGCCCGCTCGGCCGGGCTCAGCGCGTACTCGATGAGCGAATCGTCGGCCCGCCTGGTCGCGGTCTCGACGTCGAGGCCGACCGGGGTGCCCGCGGTGGCCGCGACGCCGATGAGGTCGCCGGAATGCGAGATCGACAGCATCAGCGGCGCGCCGGGCACCCTGGGGCGGCCGTGCGGTTTGCCGCAGTCGTCACAGGTCGCGTCGAAGCTCACGTCCTCGACGGCCAGACCGAGCCGCTCGGCGGTGATGGTTTTGGCCAGTACACGGCCGGTCAGGAACCGGCGTTTGTCGATGTCCTGGCGATAGTTGTCGTACCGGCCCTGTTCGAGCCGGTCGAGCAGCTTCAGGAACCGGGGTTCAGGGGGCAGGGGCGCCGACCAGCGGACCGCACATTCGATCACGTCTTCTTTTTACCCGATCCCACATCGGCCTCACTCGAATCCTCGTCGAGGAGCGTCGCTTCGTCGAACGGCGACTGGCCGTTCAGGGTCCGGTCCAGCTGCTCGCGGTCGATCTCCTTGGTCCAGGTGCCGATGAGCACGGTCGCGACGGCGTTGCCCGCGAAGTTCGTCAGTGCGCGGGCCTCGGACATGAACCGGTCGATGCCGACGATGAACCCGACGCCGTCGACCAGTTCCGGCCGGTGCGAGGACAACCCGCCCGCCAGCGTCGCGAGCCCGGCGCCGGTGACCCCGGCCGCGCCCTTCGACGCGATGATCATGAACACCAGCAGGGAGATCTGCTCGCCGATGGTCAGCGGTTTGTCGAGCGCGTCGGCGATGAAGATGGACGCCATCGTCAGGTAGATCGCGGTGCCGTCGAGGTTGAACGAGTACCCGGTCGGCACGGTGATGCCGACGACCGGTTTGGAGACGCCGGCGTGTTCCATTTTCGCGATCAGTCGCGGCAGCGCCGATTCCGACGACGACGTCGACAGGATCAGCAGGAACTCGCGGCCGAGGTACTTCAGCAGCTTGAAGATGTTGACCCTGGCCAGCAGGCCGACGAGCAGCCCGAGCACCACGAACACGAACAGCGCGCAGGTGAGGTAGAAGCCGAGCATGATCACCGCGAGGCTCTGCAGTGCTTTCCAGCCGGTCTCGCCGACGACGGCGGCGATCGCGCCGAACGCGCCGATCGGGGCCGCCCACATGATCATCGCGAGGATCCGGAACACGAGCCGCTGGATGTGCTCGATGCCGCGGCGGATCGGCTCGCCCTTCGTGCCCAGTTTCTGCAATGCGAACCCGGCGAGCAGCGCGACCAGCAGCGTCTGCAGCACCTCGCCCTCGGTGAAGGCCGAAACCAGCGTCTTGGGGATGATGCCGAGCAGGAAGTCGACCGTGCCCTCGCTCTTGGCGATCTGACCTTGACCCTTTTCGGCGATCTCCGGGGTCAGGTGCAGTCCGGCGCCGGGCTGCAGCAGATTGCCGACGACCAGGCCGATGACCAGCGCGACCGTCGACATGACCAGGAAGTAGCCGAGCGCGAGCCCGCCGACGCGGCCGACCTTCGCGGCCTTCGCCACCGAGCCGACGCCGAGCGCGATCGTGCAGAAGATGATCGGCGAGATCATCATCTTGATGAGGTTCACGAAGCCGGTGCCCAGCGGCTTCAGTTCCTTGCCGACCTGCGGGAACAGGATGCCGACCGCGATGCCGAGCAGTACGGCGGCGATCACGGCGAGATAGAGGTAATGCGTCCGGTCCCGCTTCGTCGCGGGTTCCTGCGTGCTCATGGGTGCCCTTCGACGAGGTGAGAACAGGTTGCGAAAACTTATGACAGGACCTCGTGTTCGACAACCGAAGCGGTACTCTGGGACTAAGCAAGCGCTTAGTAATGCCGAGGAGGAACAGGCCGACCATGGATTTCTCTCTGAGCGTCGAAGAACGCGAGGTGCGTGACTGGGTACGCACGTTCGTCCAGCGCGAGCTGATGCCGCGTGAGCAGGAGGTGCTGCGCCGCGAACGCGCCGGTCAGCCCGGCCTCACCTCCGACGAACTTCGCGAGCTGCAGCTGAAGGCCAAGGAGTCCGGGTTCTGGGGCGTGCAGACGCCCGAGGAGTACGGCGGCATGGGCCTGTCCGCGGTGATGACCGCGTTGCTGGAGGCCGAACTCGGCCGCACGTTCGTCCCGTTCCGCTTCGGCGGCACGGCGGACAACATCCTGTACTACGCCAACGACGAGCAGAAGGAGCGCTACCTGCTCCCGACGATCTCGGGCGAGCGCAAATCGTGCTTCGCGATCACCGAACCCGGCGCGGGCTCGGACGCGAAGGCCATCCGGACCTCCGCCCGCAAGGACGGCACCGACTGGGTCATCAACGGCGAGAAGACCTTCATCACCGGCGGTAACGAGGCCGACTTCGTGATGGTCTTCGCGATCACCGACCCGGAGAAGGGCGCGAACGGCGGCGTCACCTGCTTCCTCGTCGACCGCGACGCGGGCTGGAAGTCCGAGTACATCGACACCATGGGCGAATGGGGCCCGGCGTCACTGGTCTTCGAGGACGTCCGCGTGCCGGAGACACAGATCCTCGGTGAACTCGGCCACGGTTTCGACCTGGCCATGCAGTGGATCGGCGCCGGCCGCTACCTGCTGCCCGCCCGCGCCATCGGCTCGTGCGAGCGGCTGATCTCGATGGCCATCGAGCACGCCAACACGCGGGAGACGTTCGGGCAGAAGATCGCCGAGCGCCAGGCGATCCAGTGGATGATCGCGGACTCCGGCGTCGAGCTGGAGGCGCTGCGCTGGCTGGTGCTGCACGCCGCCTGGCAGGTCGACCAGAAGCTGGATTCCCGGCACGCTCAGTCGATGGCGAAGCTCTACGGCGGGGTGAAGGCGAACGAGATCGTCGACCGCGTCCTGCAGATCCACGGCGGAATGGGCTACACGCGGGAACTGCCGGTCGAGCGGTGGTACCGCGAACTGCGGCTGCTGCGGATCTACGAGGGCACCGACGAGATCCAACGCCGGACCATCGCGCGCAACCTGCTGAAGGGGCACGTCAAGGTCGGCGGCACCCTCGGCTGAGACGGGTACAGACTGGTCGTGAGTGGCGATTCGGGTTAGAACCCGAATCGCCACTCACGACCCACGCGGGCGCCCGCCAAGTGCGATGAAGGGGCCTTTCATAGCAAATTCGCTAGGAAAGGCCCCTTCATCGCGTGGGCCTCTAGTCGTCTTCCTCTTCGTCGTCGTCCTTCTGGTTCCGCATCGCGATGGGGACCCCGGCCAGGTCCTCTTCGTTGCAGAGAAGTTTCACGTCGTAATACGGCGAACCCTGACGGTCGTCGTAGTCGAGATGGACGGCCAGTACATCGACCGGTTCCCCGAGCCACTCCTGAGCCTGGCGTAGCCATGTCGCGCACCGTTCGAGCGCCGTGGGCAGGTCGTCGTCCCGGAATCCCACCGGGCGGTAGGGGACGTCCTGCACCTGATCACGGGGGTTCGAAGGCACCGGCAACGCCGGCGAGAGACCCGAGTCGTCCAGTTCGAGTTGGATCGTTTGCTCAGTCACCCTTCGAGCGTCCCCCAGACAAGCCGTCTGAGCAAGGCGTACCGGGTAGGAGTCGCCGTTAAACGGGCACTCGCCACACTCCTGAGACCACTTCACGGCAGTTTTGCAGGTGCACGGGCCCCAGCGGATCGGCGCAGCCCAGCGCCCGCAGCGCCAGTTCCGCGTAGTGCGCGGCCAGCTGATCCAGGCTGAGCGGCCCCTGCGGCGAATACCAGCGCGCGACCCCGCTGCACATCTCCACCAGTGCGAGCCGGGTCACCGAAGGCTGATCGGTGTGGAAGACGCCTGCCGCGACACCGTCTTCGATGGCGTCCGCCCACAGCCGTTCGTAGGCGTCGCGCAGCCCCACCACTTCGGCCCTGGCGCCGGGGGTGAGCGCGTGGACCTCGTTGTCCACCACGCGGGTGTCATCCGGCTGGATGGCGTGCGCGAGGACGTGCAGCGCGACCAGGGAGCCGAGCCGCGACACGGGATCGGCCAGTCCGGCGGTCGCCTGCTCCGCCGCGTCGAGCAGCCGCCGCAGCGACTCGTTCATGATGGCCACCAGCAGATCCTCTTTGGTGCCCATGTAGTGGTAGAGGCTGGCCGACGACAGCTCGGCCTCCTGGGCGAGGTCCCGGATGCCGGTCCCGTGGAAACCCTTGGTGGCGAACAGTTTCACCGCCGCCTGGCGGACCCTTTCGCGGGTGCTCACCGCCATGAGCCGGTGGTCCGGTCCCAGGATCCGGCCCGCGGGTCGGCCACCTTCTTCAGCTCGCCCTTGGCGACCCGTTCCGACGGGGTCATCGGCAGTTCCTTGGGGAACGCCCAGAAGCGGGGCACCTTGAAGTAGGCCAGTTTCGCCGAGCAGAACTCCGCCAGTTCGGCCGGTGCGCACTCGTGCCCCTCGTTCTCGTCAAGGACGATGTACGCCTTGACCTCCTCGCCGCGGATCTCGTCCGGTACCGCGACGACGGCGGCGAGCTTGACCGCCGGATGCAGCTGCAGGGCCCGTTCGACCTCGTCGGCGGAGATGTTCTCGCCGCTGCGCCGGATCATGTCCTTGGTGCGGCCCACGTAGTACACGCGGCCCTCGACGTCCATTGTGGCCAGGTCGCCGGTGTGGAACCAGCCGCCTTCGAACGCGCGTGCGGTGGCCTGGGCATCGTCGTGGTAGCCGTGCATCAGGCCGACCCCTCGGATCAGGAGCTCACCGGTTTCCCCTCGTGGCAGGGGTTTGCCGTCCGCGTCGGCGATCATCACCTCGCGGGTGGGCGCGGGCCTGCCCAGGCAGCCGGTGCCGATCGTCTCCTCGTGATCCGCCGGGTACATCCGGATGTCGCCGCCGGTTTCGGTCATGCCGAAGGCCTCGTACCATGGCGTGTTCCAGCGGGCTTCGAGCGCGGCGTGCAGATCGCGCGGGATGGCCGACGCGCAGATCGCGCGGACCCGGTGCGCGGTGTCCAGTTCGCTCTCCGGCTGCCGCAGCAGAAGCGTGGGCATCAGGCCGAGGCAGTAGAACCAGGTGACGCCGTGTTCGCGGACCTTCTCCCAGAACGTGGACGGGTGGAAGCGGTCGAGCACCACGAGTGTCGCGCCGCCCGCGAGCCCCAGCGCGACGTTCCACTGTGGATCGATGTAGTGGAACGGTTGCGCGGTCAGGATGACGTCGTCCGCGCCGACCGTGGGGAAGTCCGTCGCCAGGCTGATGGACAGGGTCGTCCAGTACCGGTTCGGCAGTACGCAACCCTTGGGGGCGCCCGTGGTGCCCGAGGTGTACTGGATGTTGACCGGGCGCTCGCCTTCGCTCACGAAGTCCGGGGTGGCCCCGGAACCAGTCAGTTCGCCGGGGGTGAGCACCCGCTCCAGCGAGCTCTCCGGCGCGATCTTCTCGAGCAGCTCCAGGAACTCTTCGGCGGCGACGGCGAATCTGGCGCCGGAATGCCGGAGCACGTGGGCGCCGTCGAATTCGCGGTAACCGGTGTTGACCGGGACGAGGATGCCGCCGATCTTGGCCAGCGCCAGCCACAGCAGCGGGAACTCCGGCTGGTTCCGCAGCATCACGGCGACCCGGTCGCCCGGCTCGACGCCGAGGTCCAGCAGCGCGCGGGCGAACTCCGTGCTGCGCCTGTCGACGTCGGCGAAGGTGAAGCGTTCACCGGTCGCGTCGAAGATCCACGCCGTCTTGTCCGGCCACAATGCCGCGGCACGGGTGGTCAGGCCGAGAAGGGTGTCGATCCCGGCGAGCGAGGTCATGTGCGGCTCCGGAAGGCCTCGGCCGAGGAGAGGACGGCGGCGGAGTGTTCGGTGATCAGCGCGTGGCTGACTTCCAGTTCGAGTGCGGCGTCGAGCGAGCTGTCTATGCCGGAATCGAGGGCCCGTTTGGCCATGGTGGCCGCGGCGGGCGGATGGGCGGCGATCCGGCCCGCCCAGTCGAGCGCGGTGTCCATCAGGTCGTCGGCGGGCAGGGCGGCGTTGACGAGGCCGAGTTCGTGCGCCTTGGCGCCGCTCACCCGGTCACCCAGCAGCAGGAGTTCCTTGGCCTTCAACGGGCCGACCAGCAGCGGCAGCAACCGCGACGCCGCGCCGGTGACGCTCAGGCCCAGGGAGACTTCGGGGAAGGCGAACACCGCGTCGTCGGCGGCGAGGATCAGGTCGCAGCCCATCGCGAACTCGGCGCCCGCGCCGATCGCGTAGCCGTGGACCGCGGCGATGACGGGCTGACGAAGCCCGCGAAGGCGGCGGGTTACGTCCTGTAGCCGGTCGAGCCGCGGGCGTGAATCACCTTCGGGGGTGGGCTCTTTGAGGTCATGCCCCGCGCAGAAAGCTCGTCCGCGCCCGGCGAGCACCACCGCCCGCGCGTCGGAGTGGGCGACCGCGTCGAGCGCCTCCAGCAGGTCGTCGACCAGTTCGGCGACCACCGCGTTGAGCCGTTCGGGGCGGTTCAGCCAAATGACCGCGATGCCATCGTCGAGTGCGTAGTCCACGGTGCTCATGGAGCCGAGCCTAGACGACCGATCGATCGATCGATAGGGTCGGATTCATGCGGGTCGACACGGTCTACGAGAACGCCCGGTTCCTCACCGGAACAGGGGAATCCGTATCGCTAGCGGTGCTGAACGGGCATATCGTCGCATTGGATGACGATGCCGCCGCGCTTTCCGCAAAGCGTCGCGTCGATCTTGGCGGCTCCGTCGTCGTCCCCGGCTTCCATGACGCGCACAACCACATGGCCTGGTTCGGGATGGCGCTCGACGACGTCCCGCTTTCGGATTGCCGCAGCGTGGACGAGGTGTACGACGCCGTCGCGCGACGCGCCGCCGACACGCCGCCGGGCGGCTGGATCATCGGCAGCGGCTACGACCAGAACAAGCTCGTGGGTGGCCATCCGACGAGGCAAGGACTCGACCGCGCGGCCCCGGGGCACCTCGTGCGGCTCAAGCACACGTCCGGGCATATGACCGTGGTCAACTCGGCGGTACTGGAGCGGCTGGATCTGGCGAATGTGCCGGTGGGCGGTGACGTCGTCCGCGACGAGGACGGCTCGCCGACCGGTTTGCTGCGGGAGCAGGCCCAGTTGTTGCTGCGGCCGCTGACCTATCCGACGCCGGTGGAGACCGTCGCGCGCGGCCTGGACCGGGCGAGCGAGCGGTACCTGGCCGAGGGGATCACGAGCGTCCAGGAGGCCGGGATCGGCGGAGGTCTCGTGGGGGAGACCCCGGCCGAACTCGCCGCCTACCAGCTCGCCCGCGATCGCGGGGTGCTGCGGGTGCGGAGCACGGTGATGGTCGCGGCGAGTGTGCTGCACGATCTCGACGCGGGGGCGGGCTTCGGTCTCGACCTGGGGATGCGCACCGGTTTCGGTGACGAATGGCTGCGGATCGGGGCGATGAAGCTGTTCGCCGACGGTTCGCTGATCGGCCGCACCTGCGCGATGCACGAGCCGTTCGCCGGTGAGCCGGACAACGTCGGCTACTTCCAGGTGCCCGAGGACGAGATCGCGCGGACCATCGGCGCCGCGCACCGGGCAGGCTGGCAGATCGCGACACACGCCATCGGCGACCGTGCGATCACCGTCGTGCTCGACGCCTACGAGGCCGCGCTCAAGGCGGACCCGCGGCCCGATCACCGGCATCGCATCGAGCATTGCGCGGTGCTGCGGCCCGAGGAGCTGAAGCGGCTGGCCGCACTGCGGCTGATCGCCTCACCGCAGGGCCGGTTCGTCAACGAGATCGGCGACGGGATGCGGGCCGCGCTCGGCCCCGAACGCGAGCCGTGGTGCTACCGGCTCAAGAGCCTGCTCGACGCCGGATGTGTGCTCCCCGCCAGCTCGGACCGCCCGGTCGTGGAAGGCGCGCCGCTGCTCGCGCTCGCCGACATGGTGCGGCGGAAGACGGCGTCCGGTGTGGTGTTGGGTCCCGATGAGCGGCTCACGGCCGCCGAAGCCTTGCGCGCGTACACCTACGGCTCGGCGTACGCCGCTTTCGCCGAGAAGGACCTGGGCACGCTGGAGCCGGGCAAGCTCGCGGACTTCGCCGTGCTCTCGGCCGATCCGACCGACGAGTCCACTTTGGATTCGATCCACGTCGTCGCCACCGCCGTCGGCGGCGACATCGTCTACGAACGGAGCTGAAACGGATGCCGGTACGGGACGCCGTCGCGGACGACATCGAGGAGATCTGCGCGCTCATCGAGGAGCACGCGGTCTACGAAGACAAACACGATTTGAAGCTCGACCGCCAGGAGCTGGCCGGGTTCCTCTTCGGGCCCGATCCGAAGGCATGGGTGCTGCTCGCCACCCCACCGGACGAGCCCGGCAAGATCGCGGGCTTCGCCTTCTGCAGCTGGAACTTCTCCACCTGGGAGGCCAAACCGGGGATCTGGCTCGACGACCTGTTCGTCCGTCCGGAGCACCGCCGCTTCGGCCTCGGGCGGGAGCTGCTCGACGAGCTGGCCGCCCGGACGCCGGGCCGGGTCGAATGGGACATGCAGGAGGGCAACGAGAAGGGCGAGGCGTTCTACGCCCAGCTCGGCGCGGAGCAGGTCCCGGGCTGGATCCGATACCGCTGGCGGCCGCACGCGGGGTGAGCCGCCGGTGCGCGGCAAGCCGTAAACTCGCACCCATGGGTGAAGGGGCAAGCCGCAGGTCGTCGTCCGTCGAGGACTACGTCCGGGTGATCTACGGGCTGGTGGAACGCGGTGAGGCCGTCACCAACACGTCGCTGGCCGGACGGCTGGAGGTCAGCCCGTCGTCCGCGTCCGGCATGGTCACCAAGCTGTCCCAGCTGGGGCTGGTCGCGCACGTCCCGTACCGCGGGATCGAACTCACCACCGAAGGCAGGCTGCTCGCCCGCTCGGTGCTCCGCCGCCATCGGCTGATCGAGACCTACCTGGTCTCCGAACTCGGCTACACCTGGGACGAGGTGCACGCCGAGGCCGACGCGCTCGAACACGCGGTGTCGGACAGGCTCGTCGAGCGGATCGCGGCGAAGCTCGGCAACCCGGTACGCGACCCGCACGGCGACCCGATCCCCGCCCCCGACGGCAGCGTCGAGGAGCTGCCGATGCGCATCCTCGACGACCTCCCGCCCGGCGCGGTCGGCGAGATCGTCCGCGTCTGGGACACCGATCCGGAACTCCTGCGCTACCTCACCGAGCACGCCATCGCCCTCGGCGAGCGGATCGAGGTCGTCGAGCGCCAGCCCTTCGGCGGCCCGATGGTGGTCAAGGTCGGCTCACCGCCGGACGCGGCGACGCACGCCATCGGCAAGGAGATCGCGCAGGCGCTGTCGGTCGAGCTGCGCTGAATCGCGCCCGGTGTCCACTGTGGACGCGTTTCGGCCGGGTCGCGTGGTGGGAATTTTCCCTACGTCCCTGCATAATTCGCGCCCGCGGCACATCACCCGCCTGCGAAGCCGATAGGTGATCTAAGACCCTTCCGATCATGTGTTCACGCGCCTAGGCTGCGCTATTCCGGGTGGCTAGCGAGCGTACGAAGGCGATGACAATGACCGGTCAGCGGACACACACCATCGACCGGGGGGTGGCGGAAGGACGTGAACTCAGGCGGCTGCTGGAGAACGGGCCGTTCGCGGACGCCCTCAGAGCGGCGATCAGGGCGAGGGGTCTCGGTCTCGACCGGATCCGGTACCGGCTGCGCGGGCGGGGGTGCTCGGTCAGTCTCGCGACATTGAGTCACTGGCAGTCCGGGCGTTGCCGCCCCGAACGGCCGGAATCCCTGCTGGTGCTCAAGAATCTCGAGGATGTCCTCGGGGTGCCGTCGGACTCCCTGTCCCGGCTTTTGGGACCACCGCGGCCATCGCGCTCACCGCGTGGGCGCGCGGCCCGGTGTACGGTGCCCGGCGAGAGCCTGGTGATGCAGCGAGGCCGGGAGACGTAGACGTGGAGGAGAGCCGGTGCGGGCGGTCGTCTTCGAAGAGTTCGGGGTGCTGCCCGAGGTACGCGAGGTGCCGGATCCGTCCGTGCCCCCCGGCGGGGTGGTGATCGCCCTCGACGCGACCGGGGTGTGCCGCAGTGACTGGCACTCCTGGCAGGGTCACGACGCGTCGGTGAAGCTGCCGCACGTCGCGGGGCACGAACTCGCCGGCCGGATCGCGTCGATCGGTGAGGGCGTCCGCGGCTGGTCGGCCGGGGACCGCGTGACCGCGCCGTTCGTCTGCGCGTGCGGCACCTGCGCCCAGTGCGCGGCCGGAGACCAGCAGATCTGCGACCGCGAGTTCCAGCCGGGCGCGACCCACTGGGGCTCGTTCGCCGAGTACGTCGCCATCGAGAACGCCGAGGTCAACCTCGTGGCGCTGCCGGATTCGCTGTCCGCCGCCGAAGCGGCCGCGCTGGGCTGCCGGTTCGGGACGGCGTTCCGCGCGGTGCTGCGCCAGGGCGGCGTCCGGCCGGGCCAGTGGGTCGCGGTCTACGGCTGCGGCGGGGTCGGCGTCTCGGCGATCCTGCTCGCCGTCGCGGCCGGTGCTTCGGTGGTCGCCGTCGACCCGTCACCGCAGGCCAGAGCGTTGGCGTCGCGGATGGGCGCGGCCGTGACCGTGGACGCGTCCAAGTTCGAAGGCCACGAAGCCGTCGCCGCGCACGTCCGCGACCTGACCGGCGGCGGTGCGCATGTCTCGCTCGACTGCCTCGGCTCGCCGACCACCTGCGCGGCGTCGATCGGCAGCCTGCGGAAACGCGGAAGGCACGTCCAGGCCGGGCTGATGCCGCCCGCGCAGGGTGTCGCGCCGATCCCGATGCACCGGGTGATCGGCGGGGAGCTGGAAATCGTCGGCATCCACGGGCTGCAAGCGCACGAATACCCCGAGATGCTGCGGGTGGTGGCGACCGCCGGGATCGATCTCGCCGGGATGATCGGCAAGCGGGTCGGCCTCGACGACGTCCCCGCGGTGCTGGCGGCGATGAACGATCCCGTCCCCGCTCAGGCCGGGGTGACCGTGGTCGAATTCGGTGATTCGCTGTGACCGGGTGAACGCGGTGTGGTCAACCGGCCGATCGGCGTAGTCCGAAAAGGTGGCTTCTCTCGGCCGAATGTGGCAGCTTTCCCGCTGTGACAGTCACGGACACTTCGTCTCGGCCGCGCTTCTTCGGGCGGATACTGAGGTGGTTCGCCGCGGCCGGGGTCATGGTCCGGGGCCACCGGATCATCGGCGCGCGGCCTCGTTCCGGCGTTTGACACACTCGGTGTGTGGACGCGCTGATCCCTCGCCCGCGTGCCGAAGTCGCACCCGGTGCCGTGCATATCCCCGACTGGCTCGATCTCGACGCGCAACGCCGGTTGATCGAGGCCTGTCGCGGCTGGCGTGGTTACCGGCAGACGCGGCTGCCGAACGGCGGCGTGATGTCCGTGCGGACGGTCTGTCTCGGCTGGCACTGGCACCCGTACCGGTATTCGAAGGTGACCGACGACGGCTCCCCGGTCCTTCCGTTTCCTTCGTGGTTGGGCGATCTCGGCAGGCGTGCTGTCTTCGACGCCCACGGGGTGTCGTCGTACGAGCCGGACATCGCACTGGTGAACTTCTACGACTCCGCCGCGAAGATGGGGATGCATCAGGACAAGGACGAGGCGTCGCTGGAGCCCGTCGTGTCGCTGAGCCTGGGGGACGCTTGCGTCTTCCGGTTCGGGAACACGTCCGATCGCGGGCGGCCCTACACCGACGTCGAGCTGCGGTCGGGGGACCTGTTCGTGTTCGGCGGCGAGTCGAGACTGGCCTTCCACGGGGTGCCGAAAGTGCTGCCGGGGACCGCTGATCCGGAACTGGGGCTGGTGGGGCGGTTGAACCTCACTTTGCGGGTTTCGGGCCTCGTGAGTGGTAATGACGGTTAGAACCGTCATTACCACTCACGAGCCGAAAGCGGATCCGCTGCCCCGGGCGCACCTGCGCGGCCACCTCCAGGTCCGCCTCCTCGACCACCGCGATCACGGGATAGCCCCCGGTCACCGGGTGGTCGGCCAGGAACAGGATCGGCTGCCCTGAAGGAGGAACCTGCAACGCGCCGGGCACGGCGGCCTCGGGCGGCAGCTCGCCACCACGCGCCCGCGAAAGCCCGGGGCCTTCCAGGCGTACGCCCACGCGATCGACGTCAGCGGTGGCCACGAAGGCGGAAGTGATCAAAGTGGACAGTGCGCCGGGTACGAACCAGGACACCCGGGGCCCGACGGTCACCCGCAGCACCGGCTCCTCCGCCAACGGAGCGCGGGGCGCGAGGTCGACCCCGGGATGAGGCGAAACCCGCTGCCCCACCGGCAAGGTCATCCCGGCGGACAGCGCGGGCGGGCCCAGTTTGCCGAGGGTGTCGGTCGCCCGGGAACCCAGCACCGGAGCGACGTCGACACCACCCCGCACGGCGACATAGCAACGCAAACCCCGGGAGGCCATGCCGAGGGCGAGTTCGTCGCCGGAGCCGACCGGGATCGGTGAGTTCGGGCCGAAAGCCCGCCCGCCGACGGTGATCGAGCAGGGCGCGCCGGTGACGGCGACGGTCGTGGGCGCGGAGAAACGCAGCACGAGGCCGCCTAGAACGCACTCCAGAGCCGCGTTGTCTTCGGGGTTTCCGACCAGCCTGTTGGCCAGCCGCAGCGAGCCCCGGTCGGCCGCACCGGACCGGCCGACGCCGATCGCGGCCAGCCCCGGCCGCCCGAGGTCCTGAACGGTGGCGAAGATACCGGGGCGGACGACTTCGAGCTTCGCGGTCATGAAGTGAACCGGATCCGCGTGCCCGGCGCCAGCAGGTTCGGCGGCTCCCGCTCGACGTCCCACACCGGCAGGGTGGTCCGCCCGATCAGCCGCCATCCGCCGGGCGAGGCGTGCGGGTATACCGCCGTGTACTCGCCCGCGATCGCGACCGATCCGGCGGGCACCCTGGTGCGCGGGCTCGACCGGCGCGGCAGGTGCAGCGCGGGATCGAGTCCGGTCAGGTAGGCGAAACCCGGCGCGAAGCCACAGAACGCCGAGACATAGGTGCCGTCTTCGTGCCGCCGGACGACGGCTTCGGCCGACATGCCCGCGGCTGCCGCCACCTCGGCCAGGTCCGGACCGTCGTAGCGCACGGGCACGACGATCTCCGCGGTCTCGCGAGGCGATACGTCCACAGTGGACCGATCCAGGATGGCGCCGGCGAGGCGGTCGTGGTGTGTCCGGCCAGGGTCGAACCGGACCAGGAGCGTCCGCGCGGCCGGGACCAGTTCCACGACGCCGTCCGGCGGATCCTGCTCCAGTGACGCGTGCAGCCCGAGCACCTCCGACGGATCGTCGAAGTCGACCATGGCCGCACGCGCCCCGTAGGGCAGCACTCGCATCACGCGGCCTCGAGGAATGGTCCGATGTGGACGCCGGACGCGCTCAGTCCCGCGCGGATCCGTCGCGCCAGCTCGACGGCGCCGGGCGTGTCACCGTGCACACACAGGGAATGTGGCTGGAGCGTCAGCTCGCTTCCGTCGTCGGCGATGACCTTGCCGGTGGTCGCCATCGCGACCGCCCGCGTCGTCACCTCGTCGGCGTCGTGGAGGACGGCACCCGGCAGTTTCCTCGACACCAGAAGGCCTTCCGATGTGTACGCGCGGTCCGCGAAGGCCTCGGCGTACGCGGGAAATCCGGCTTTTTCGGCCTGCTTGGCCATTTCCGAGTCCGGCGGGCACAGCAGCGCGAGCGCGGGGAAGAACCGGCGGATGCCTTCGACCACCGCGGCCGCCTGCTCCGGATCCACGGAAGCGGTGTTGTACAACGCCCCGTGCGGTTTGACGTACCGCACCCGCGTCCCCGCCGCCCGCGCGAACCCCTCGAGCGCGCCGATCTGGTAGAGCACGTCGTCGGTCAGGTCGGCGGGGGCGACATCCATCGCCCGTCGCCCGAACCCGGCCAGATCGCGGTAGGCGACGTGGGCGCCGATGACGACGCCGCGTTCCGCCGCGCGTTCGCAGACGCGCCGCATCACCGAGGGGTCACCGGCGTGGAAGCCGCACGCGACGTTCGCGCTGGTGACGATGTCGAGCATGGCGTCGTCGTCGCCCATCTTCCAGGCGCCGAAACCCTCGCCCAGGTCACTGTTGAGGTCGATACGGCTGAAGTCCATCAGGCCACCCTGAACTCACTGTCGAGTTTGTCGGTCACGAACATGTAGCCCGGCGCGTGCGTGATCGCGAACGGCGGCCGTGAGGCCATCAGCGCGGCCTGCGGGGTCACGCCGCACGCCCAGAACACCGGCACGTCACCGGGTTCCGCCTCGACCGGATCGCCGAAATCGGGTCGGCCGAGGTCGGCGATACCGAGCGCGCCGGGGTCACCGGCGTGCACGGGCGCGCCGTGCACGGAAGGCATCGTGCGGGTGATCCGCACGGCGTCGTCGACGCGGTCTTCGGGGATCTGCCGCATCGAGACCACCATCGGACCATGCAGGCGCCCGGCAGGGACGCACTCGCGGTTCGTTACGTACATCGCGACGTTACGGCCCTGGTCGACGTGCCGCAGCGGAATTCCCGCCGCGGCCAGCGCCGATTCGAAGGTGAAACTGCAGCCGATCGAGAACGCGACCATGTCACTGCGCCACAGCCCGCTCGCGTCCGGGACCTCGCCGGACAGCGCGCCGTTCTGCCACACGCGGTAACGCGGCAGGTCGGTGCGCAGATCCGCGCCGGGTGCCAGCCGCGTCGACGGGTCGCCGGGATCGCTGACATCGAGCACCGGGCAGGGTTGTGGATTCCGCTGGCAGAACAACAGGACGTCGTAGGCCCAGTCCTCGGGGACGGCGATCAGGTTGGTCTGGGTGAACCCGTTCGCCCAGCCGGTGGTCGGGCGGGCGGTACCCGCGCGGAACAGGGCGCGGACCTCGCCGGGTGTCATCGTCGCCGGTTCGTCGAAGGTGGTCATCGCGGTGCCTCCTCTTCCGATTGTCGTCACAGAAGTTCGCGGCCGCGAGTCTCGGGCAGGCCGAGCAGTGCCAGTACGGCGATGCCGTAGCCGACCGCGCCGAACACCATCGCGCCGCCGGCGCCGAGGAAACCGACCACGGCCGGGAAGGTCGCGCCGATGGCCCGGCCGAGGTTGTAGGTGAAGCCCTGCCCGGTCCCGCGCAGTGCCGACGGGTACAGCTCGGCGAGGAAGGCGCCGAACCCGCTGAAGATCGCGGACATCGAGAACCCGAGCGGGAAGCCGAGGAACAGCACGAGGGTGTTCGCGCCCGCCGGGATCTGCGTGTAGGCGATGATGAGACCCGCGGAAAGTACGGAGAACAGCAGGAAGGTCTTCTTGCGCCCCAGGAGATCCGTGAGATATCCGCCGGTGACGTAGCCGATGAACGCGCCGGAGATGAGGAACGCGAGATAACCGCCGGTGCCGATGACGGTCAGGCCACGGGTGGTCTTCAGGTAGCTCGGGAGCCAGGTCGCGAGCGTGTAGTACCCACCCTGGACGCCGGTGGCGAGGAGTGCGGCGAAGAACGTCGTGCGCAGCAGGTCCGGCTTGAAGATGCCCGCAAGCGAGCCGCGGTCCTTCTTGGTGGCCCTGGCGGCTTCCGCGACGGGGGCGTCCTGGACGTTGCGGCGGACCCACAGCACCAGCAGCGCGGGGATGACGCCGGTCCAGAACATGACGCGCCACGCGATGTCCGGGCTGAACAGGCTGAAGACGACGGTGTAGACGACCACCGAGAGCGCCCAGCCGACCGCCCACGCACTCTGTACGAAGGCGACCGTGCGGCCGCGATACTTCGCCTGCGAATACTCCGCCACCAGCGCGGCACCGGCCGCCCATTCGCCGCCGAAACCGAGTCCCTGCAGGGCACGGAAGATCAGGAGCGTCTCGAAGTTCGGCGCGAACCCGCAGAGCACGGTGAAGATCGTGTACATCGCGATGGTGATTTGGAGGGTGCGGACGCGGCCGATGCGGTCGGCCAGGATGCCCGCGCCGATGCCGCCGATCGCCGAGACCACCAGCGTCGTCGTGCCGAGCAGACCGGCCTCGCCCCCGGAGAGGCCGTAGTAAGCGGTGATGGCGGCCAGACCCAGCGGAAGTGTCTGGTAGTCGAACGAGTCGAGCCCGTACCCGCCGAACGCGCCTACGAAGGCCCGGCGGCCTCGCGAACCGAGCGTGCGGAACCAGGCGAAGGGGCGTGTGTCTCCGGTAGTGGCTGTCGCGTCCATCGGCACCTCCAGTGGATGAAGCTCATCGTGGCACGGGTCACATGGATAGCCACTGTAGGTATTGTTCAACAATTCCACAAGAGGATCCTTGGCTCGCCCTCTTGTGTGTAGGTAGGATCCGGTCCCGTGACGATCGCGGAGGGTGGTCCTGCGTCGGTGGAAGGACTCGAAGCGGATCGCGGCATGATCAGCCGCACCAGCACCGCCGAGCGGGTCGCGGGCGTCCTGCGCACGCGGATCGCGGAAGGGTTCTTCCTGCCGGGGGTGCGGCTGTCGGAGCACGACATCGGCTCGGCGCTCGGCGTCTCGCGGAACACGCTGCGTGAGGCGTTCCGGCTGCTCACGCACGAGCGGCTCTTGACCCATGAACTCAACCGCGGCGTTTTCGTGCGGGTGCTGTCCGTCGAAGACGTCGTCGACCTCTACAAGGTGCGCAAGGTCGTCGAGTGCTCCGCAGTCCGGGCGGTGACGGAGAAGCCGCCGACGTTCGCGAAGCTCGCGCGCATGGTCGAGGACGGCAGGCTCGCCGAGCGGAGCGAGCGCTGGCAGGACCTCGGCACCGCGAACATCCGCTTCCACTCGGCGATCGCGGAACTCGGTGGCAGCGAACGGATCGACGAGCTGATGCGCGGCATCTTCGCCGAGCTGCGGCTGGTGTTCCACATGATGGCCGACCCGCGGCGCTTCCACGAGCCGTACCTCAAGCGCAACGCGGAGATCCTCGAACGGATCGAGGCTGGCGACGGCCTCGGTGCCGAAGCGCTCCTCGCGCAGTACCTCACCGACGCCGAAAACCAGCTCGTCGAGGCCTACGCGGAACGCGCCTGACCGCGTCTATAGAGGGGTGAGGCAAACGTGTCGTGGTGGAGTGGGCGGGGCCGGCAGTGGCTGGGCCGTGAAGGACTCCTTGAGGGCAGCGGCGCGTGAGGGCCCCCTTCCCTCGGCTCAGCCGAGGAAACTCGACTTCACACCTTCACGCAGACAACGCCGCAGGGCGTGGGTCCAGTGGGTCGTGGGGGGGGGGTGGGGTTGTTCCCGTCTCCGGGCTCTCCACCCATCCC
>NZ_JBVISU010000013.1:184043-237467 GCF_055575355.1 Amycolatopsis sp. NPDC034160
CGTGAGTGGCGATTCGGGTTCTAACCCGAATCGCCACTCACGACCCACTGGACCCACCCCTCACCGGAAGCCTCAAGACGCCACGTTTGCCCACTCCCGCGTTTAGTCCTCTAAACGCGGCAGTTCGCACCGCGAACCACCGCATTCATGAGGACTAAACGCGGTGGTCCGGGGTGCGAACTAGCGCATTTAGAGGACTAAACGCGGGGGTGGGGCGGGGTCAGGGCGTGGTCCACTTTTGGTTGGCGGCGCCGGAACAGGTCCAGAGCTGCAGCCGCGTGCCGTTCGCCGACGAGTTCCCGGTGGCGTCGAGGCACTTGTTCGCCTGCGGGTTGACGATGTCCCTCGCTCCGCTGACCGTCCACTTCTGCGCGCCGGAACCGTTGCAGTCCCACAGTTGTACAGGCGCGCCGTCGGCGGTCGAGCCGCCGGAGACGTCCATGCACTTGCCCAGCGCGCGGATCGTGCCGTCGCCGCCGACGGTCCAGTTCTGGGCGGCGTTGCCGTTGCAGTCGGTGAGCTGGATCGGCGTTCCGTTGGCGGTGTTCGCGCCCGCGACGTCGACGCATTTGCCGCCGATACCGGTGATCCGCCCGGTGTTCCCGGCGGTGTCGCTGGAATTCACCCGTACGTAGTCGACGACGAGCCGCTGCGGGAAGACGGTGCTGGAGTTCGGGTCACCCGGCCAATACCCGCCGACGGCGAGGTTCAAGATGAGGTAGAAGGGGTGGTCGAAGACCCAGCGGTTTCCGTTGAGGTCGGCAGGAGTCCTTGTCTGGTAGAGGTTTCCGTCCACGTACCACTTGATCTGGTTCGGCGCCCAGTCCACGGCGTAGGTGTGGAAGTCGTCGGAGAAGTTCGGGCCGTGGTAGGCCGCGCCGATACCGCCCGCGCCGGAGTAGCCGGGGCCGTGGAGGGTGCCGTGCACCGTGTTCGGCTCGAAGCCGACGTTCTCCATGATGTCGATCTCGCCGCTGTTGGGCCATCCGACGTTGCCGATGTCGGCGCCGAGCATCCAGAACGCGGGCCACATCCCTTGTCCGCGCGGGAGTTTCATCCGCGCTTCGAACCGGCCGTACGTCTGCGTGAACTGGCCCTGCGTGGAAAGCCTGGCCGAGGTGTACTCGCAGCGGCCGTACCAGCAGTTGTAGTTGCCGGGGTTCTCCTTCTTCGCGGTGATGACGAGGTTGCCCTGGCCGTCGAGGGCCGCGTTGTTCGTCCCGGACGTGTACCACTGGCGCTCGTGGTTGTTCACGTTGTCGCCGGTCTCGAAATGCCACTTCGAGGTGTCGATCCCGGCGCCCGCGGGGCCGTTAAAGTCGTCGGTGAAGGTGGCGGCCAAGACCGCGGCCTCGGAAACCGGAGCCTGGGTCGTGGCCGGCAGTGAACCGAGGAGGACGCCGGCGGCGAGGAGGGCCGCTGTCCGTTGAAGGACGCGGCGGATTCGCGATGAGATGGACATCGTTGTCGCCTCTCTGACCGTTGGGGACCCCGCGCGGCAGCGGACGCGGGAGAACGGAAAGCGCTTGGCAGAACTACTTTGTTGTGTCTGGCAACAAAGTATGCATGGTCTCTACCACTGCGGCAAGGCATCGACGTCGGTAATTTTCCACCTCGAATTAAGGCGGTGCGGAAGTGCTCAGGCGGCGGTGCCGCGCTTCGATCCGGCGGTCCGGGGGTCCGCGCCCTGCTCCAGGAGAGCGGCGACCGGGAGCGTGGCGGCTCCTATGGCGACGGCGTCCGGTCCGAGCCTGCCGAGTTCGATCTCGGTCTGGGCGAACACGTGCTTCAGCGCGTGCTCGCCCGCCACACGCCGGATTTCGGGCAGGTGTCCCTCGCCGAGCGCGAGCCCGGCCCAGCCGCCCAGCACGATCCGCTCCGGGTTGAACAGGTTGATCAGGTTGCCGATCCCGGCGCCGAGGTACCCCGCCGTCTCCTCCAGCACCTTGGCCGCGGTCTTGGATTTACCCGCCGACTCCAGCAGGGCGGCGAATTGCGTCTGCTCGTCCTCGCCCGCGACGGTTTTTCCGCCCCGTGCCTTGCGATAGCGCGCGAGGACACCCTCCGCGCCGACGTAGGACTCCAGGCAGCCCCGCGATCCGCAGCGGCATTCCTGTCCGCCGTAGACGATCGTCGTGTGGCCCCATTCACCCGCACTGCTGGTGGAGCCGCGGTAAGTGGTGCCGTCGGTGACCACGGCCGCGCCGACGCCGGAGCCGATCAGGACGATCACCGCGTGCCGGGCACCGCGTCCGGCACCGAACCACATTTCCCCCTGGCCCTGGGTTTTCGCGCCGTTGTCGACGAACAACGGCAGCTCGACCCCCTGCGCGCGCAGCAGCTCGGTCAGCGGGACCTCTTCCCAGCCGATGGTGGGCGCGTGCACGCGGAGTGCTTCACCTTGTTCGACGGTGCCGGGAACGCCGACGCCGACGCCGAGCACGGTCGCCTCGTCGATCCCCGATTCCGTGATCACTTCCCGGAGCCCGGACGCCACCTGGGCGACGGCCGCCGCCGCGTCGGGCCGTGGTGAGGCGAAGGGGTGCTCGACGGTGGCGATCCGGTTCATGGTGAGGTCGAACAGCTCGACCTTCACCCCGGTCTCGCCGATGTCCACGCCGGCGACATGGCCGTACGCGGGGTCGACACGGAGCAGGACGCGCGGCCTGCCGCCGTCGGACTCGACCAAGCCGGCTTCGACGATAAGGCGTTCTTCGCCGAGCTCGGCGGTCACGTTGCTGACGGTCGCGGCGCTCAAACCGGTCAGACCGCTCAATTCGTGGCGGCTGAGCGGGCCGTCGAAGTAGAGTTTCGACAGCAGGAGGGAACGGTTGTGCCGCCGCAGGTCACGGACGGTGGTGCGCTTGGCAGGCATGCGGGTACCCATCTTGTGGCGGCGAAGCTTCCAGGATGCCCCACGACCTTAGCCTCTGCCATGTATTAACTGGTGAAATAAGGCACCGGACCCACCCGATCGAAGGTGGCTCTCGCCCGGGCACCCGGCGGTAGGGCCTGCCCCACCGCCGCACCGGCGGCTCACTCCATTCTCCGCGGTACGGCCCAAGCCCTAGCGTCAGCACCGAAAAATCCTGCTGGCACGGAAAATGTGAGGGATCGGCGATGACCGTTCGAATGGAACAACGCGACCGACCGGAGACCGCGCCGCGGAAACCCTGGTGGCGGCGGCCGTGGCTGGCGCCGCTGGCCGTCGTCGTCGTGCTGTTCCTGGCGTTCTCGTTGCCGCCGTATCTGGCGATGGATCCCTCGCTGTCCCGCGTGCCGCAGCCACCGGACTTCACGTCGCACTACTGGTTCCTCGTGGGGCACGTCCTGTTCGGCACCATCGCGATGGTCGGGGCACTGATCCAGATCTGGCCGTGGTTCCGCGCCAGGTACCCGGCGGTGCACCGCAAGATCGGACGGATCTACGTATTCGCCGGTGTGCTCCCAGCGGGGCTGCTGGCGTTGACGGTCGGGGCGTTGAGCCCGTTCGGTCCGGCGACCCGGGTGGCGAACGTGCTGATGGCGGTGCTGTGGCTGGGTTGCACGTTCGCCGGCTGGCGCGCGGCACGGCAACGCCGGTTCGGTGACCACCGCCGGTGGATGGTCCGCAGTTTCGCGCTGACCATGTCGATCATCGTCAGCCGCGTGATCGGGCCGATCGCGACGATCGTGCTGCTACCGCGGATCCCCACCACGTTCGGCGGCAGCGAACTCGCCTACCAGCAGTCGGTCGCCGCGATCACGGCGTGGACGAGCGGGACGCTGGTCCTGCTCGTCACGCAGTGGTACCTCGACCGCCGTCCGGCGAAGAAGAAGAAGCCAGCGATCGCGCGATGATCGTCCGCTGGACCTCGGACGCGCCTTCGTAGATCCGCGGCGCGCGGACCTCACGGTAGAGATGTTCGAGCAGATGCCCTCGCCGCAGCGCCCGCGCGCCGTGGATCTGCACGGCGGAGTCGACGACGTACTGGGCGGTCTCGGTGGCGAACAGCTTCGCCATCGCGGCCCGCCCGGCGAGGTTCCGCTCGCCCGCGTCGTAGGCGGCGGCCGCCGCGTAGACGAGCAGCCGGGACGCCTCGGTCCTGGTCGCCATTTCGGCGAGGGTGTGCGCCACCGTCTGCTGCTTGAGCAGCGGCCCACCGAACGCGATCCGGGTCTGGGCGTGGGCGACGGCGGCGTCGAGCGCGGCCTGCGCCATGCCGACGGCGAACGCGCCGACACTCGGCCGGAACAGGTCCAGCGTCCGCATCGCGACGCCGAAACCGCGGTCCTGTTCACCGAGCAGTTCGTCCCGCTCGACCCGGACGCCGTCGAAGACGAGGGTGCCGATGGGGTGCGGGCTGACGAGATCGAGATGTTCGCCGGAAAGCCCGTCGCGATCGGCGGGGACGACGAACGCGGAGACGCCGCGTGAGCCCGCTTCCGGCGTCGTCCGGGCGAAAACGCTGTAGAAATCGGCCTCGGGGGCATTGGAGATCCACATCTTCTCGCCGGTCAGACGCCAGCCGTCGCCGTCGGGTTCGGCGGAAAGTGCCAAGGCCGCCGCGTCCGAGCCCGCGTTCGGTTCGGTCAGCGCGAAGGCGGCGACGGCGTCACCCGCGGCCACGGCCGGAACCCATTTCGAGACTTGCGAGTCCTGTCCGGACTGCAACACCGGATACGTGCCCAAGCCCTGCAGGGCCAACGCGGTCTCGGCTTCGGTGCTCTGACTGGCGAGGGATTCCCGCAGGATGCAGAGATCCGTCGCGGCGGCCTCCCGGCTCGGGCTGCCGCCGTCGACGCCGGGGAACAACCGGGAAAGCAGGCCGAGGGCGCCCATTTCCTTGAGCAGCGGCCGGTTCACCGCGCCTTCGGTGCCGGATTCGGCCAGCGGACGGAGTTTCTCGGCGCCCAGCCGTCGCACCTCGTCGGCGAAAGCCTGTTGCCGCGGGTTCAACGCGAAGGCGGTCATCGATCACTCCCAGGTCGCCAGCGGGCATGCGCCGTCCCGGATTCCCCCGACCGCAACAGCTCCAGCCGGGGTTTCGGTCCGTCAGTCCGGCCGCCCTGTGGTTTCCGGCTGCCCGCCGCGTACTGCTTCGGCCACGGCAGCGGATAGTCCTGCTCGGCGGCGGCGTGCAGTGTCCACTGTGGATCGTAAAGATGAGTCCGGCCGAGTGCGCACAGATCCGCGCGGCCCGCCAGGATGAGCGAGTTGACGTCGTCGTAGGAGGAGATCGCACCGACGGCGATCACCGCGATGCCGTATTCGCGACCGATCTCATTGCGGATCCGGTCGGCGTAAGGCGTCTGGTAGCTGCGGCCGTACCGGGGTTTCTCCTCGCTGACGACCTGGCCGGTCGAGACGTCGATCCCGGCCGCGCCGTGCTGGGCGAACGCGCGGGCGATTTCGACGGCGTCGTCGATGTCGATCCCGCCCTCGCACCAGTCCGTCGCGGAGATGCGGACCGTCATCGGCCGCTCGGCGGGCCAGGCCGCGCGGACCGCGTCGAAGACTTCGAGCGGGAAGCGCAACCGGTTCTCCAGTGAGCCGCCGTATTCGTCGGTGCGCTGATTGGTGAGCGGCGACAGGAAGGACGACAGCAGATATCCGTGCGCGCAGTGAAGTTCGAGCAGGTCGAACCCGGCTCGCGCGGCGGCGCGAGCGGAGTTCGCGAACTGGTCGCGGATCTCCGCCAGTTCGGGTTTCGTGAGTTCGCGGGGGGTCTGATTCGCTGCGCTGTACGGAATCGCGGACGGGGCGCAGATCTCCCAGTTGCCTTCGGGCAGCGGCTGGTCGATCCCTTCCCACATCAGTTTCGTCGAGCCCTTGCGGCCGGAATGCCCCAGCTGGACCCCGATCCGCGCCGGGGTGTTCTCGTGCACGAAGGCGGTGATCCTCGCCCAAGCGCGCTCTTGTTCCGGGGTGTACAGACCTCCGCAACCGGGGGTGATGCGGCCGGTCTCGGAGACGCAGACCATCTCGGTCATCACCAGTCCGGCGCCGCCGAGTGCCTTGCTGCCCAGATGTACCAAGTGGAAATCGGTCGGTACGCCGTCTTCGGAGGAGTACATGTCCATCGGCGAGACGACGACGCGGTTCGGCAGGTCCAGGTTCCCGATGCGGAACGGCTGGAACATCGGCGGCCGGGCTTTGGTATCCAAAGTGGACGCGAACCAGACGTCCAGCTCGGTGGCGAATTCGGGGTCGCGCAACTTGAGGTTGTCGTAGGTGACGCGGCGGCTGCGGGTGAGGATGTTGAACGCGAACTGCGGCGGATCCTGATGCGTGTACTGGCCCAGGTTTTCGAACCACTCCAGGCTCGCCTGCGCGGCGCGCTGGGTCGAGGTGACGACGGGACGGCGCTCGGTCTCGTACGCGCTGAGCGCGCTGCCGGTGTCGGGCTGTTCGTGGAGGCAGGCGGCGAGCGCGAGCGCGTCTTCCATGGCGAGCTTGGTGCCGGAGCCGATGGAGAAATGCGCGGTGTGCGCGGCGTCGCCGAGCAGGACGACGTTCTCGTGCCGCCAGCTCGCGCAGCGCACGGTGGCGAACGCGGTCCACTTCGAGTTGTTGGCGAACACCTGGTGCCCGTCGAGGACGTCCGCGCACAGTTCGCGGATGAGGGCGATCGACTTCTCGTCGCTTTCACCCGGCGCGAGCGAGGTCGCGGCGATCCCGCCGAACGCGCGCTGCCAGACGTCCTCGTGCAGTTCGAGGATGAACGTGCTCGCGGTGTCGCTGTAGGGATAGCCGTGGATCTGCATGATCCCGTGCGGGGTTTCCAGCACGTGGAACTTGAAGGCGTCGAAGACCAGATCCGTGCCAAGCCAGATGTACTTGCAGCGGCGGGTCTGGATGTCCGGCCGGAAGCTCTCGGCGAGGGCGGTGCGGGTCGGCGAGTTGACGCCGTCCGCCGCGACGACGAGGTCGTACTCCGCGCTCGCCTCGGCCGCGCTCGGCGCCTGGGTGCGGAACCGCACGTCCACGCCGAGTTCGGCGCAGCGCTCTTGGAGGATGCCGAGCAGCCGTTTGCGGCTCATCGCGGCGAACCCGTGCCCGCCGGAAGTGTGGACCGTGCCGCGGAAATGGACGTCGATGTCGTCCCAGCGCGCGAACTCGCGCCGCATGGCGGCGTGAACGGCCGGATCGGCGTGCTCGATGCCGCCGAGGGTCTCGTCGGAGAACACCACCCCGAACCCGAAGGTGTCGTCGGGCGCGTTGCGCTCCCAGACGGTGATCTCGTGATCGGGATGGAGCTGTTTCGCCAGCGTGGCGAAGTAGAGCCCCGCCGGGCCGCCGCCTAACACCGCGATACGCACGTCGTTCAGAGTATGTCGCGGTATGTACGACCGTCAACGATACGGGATATGCTCACCGGTATGGAGCGCATCAATCCGCCCGAGCTCGGCCGCCCTTCCGGCTTCTCACACGCTGTCGCGGCGAGCGGGCGGTTCGTCTTCCTCGCCGGTCAGACGGCGTTGGACGAGCAGAACCGCATCGTCGGCGACGGCGTGGTCGAGCAGTTCGAACGCGCGCTGTCCAACCTGCTGACCGCGTTGCGCGCGGCGGGCGGGCAGCCGTCGGACCTGTGCAGCGTGACCATCTACATCGTCGACATGGACGACTACCGCGCCCACGCGCGCGAGATCGGCGCGGTGTGGAAACGGCTGGCCGGGAGCGAATACCCCGCGATGGCGGGGATCGGCGTCAGCCGGCTTTGGGACGCCGAGGCGCTGGTCGAGGTGCAGGGTTTCGCGGTGGTCGCGTAGATGCAATGAAGGACGCTTTCATGGCGGAATTTGCCATGAAAGCGTCCTTCATTGCACGTCGGGAAGCGTGCGCGAGACGTGCGCGGCCGCGGCCTCGCCCAGCCGCGAGTGCAGCGTGAAGAAGAGGTCCGCCGCCCGGATCCCGGCCCAGCCGGACGGGAGCAGCTCGGCAGGCAGGCCAGGGTCGAGGTAGGGCAGCCGCCGCCAGTCGGTCAGCACCCGGACGTAGTCGGCGAACGCTTCGGTCTCGTCCGTGGTCTTGCGCCGCTGCCATCGGCGCAGCGCGGGCGTGTGCTCGTCGAGGAAAGCGGTGTAAAGCGCCTCGAGCTGGTCGAGGTCCCACCATTCGCGGACCTTCTTTCGCACGTCACCGAACGCGAGATGCTCGGCGTGGAAGAGATCGGCGTAACCCTCCAGTTCGAGCCGTCGAAGCATGTCGGAGGTCGCGTCGCGCAGATGCGCGGGCGCGATCCAGACGCCGGACGACGCGGTCCCGAAGCCGAGCCGGGCGAGCTGCGTGCGAAGAACGTGCCTTTTGTGCCGTTCGGCCTCCGGGACGGAAAACACCGCGAGCAGCCAGCCGTCACCAGTGGTGGCGCGTTCGCGGCGAAAGATCCGCTCGTCGCCTTCGCGCAGGATCGCCAGCGCGGTCTCGGAAAGTTCGTACCCGGCCGCCCCGTTCCGGCGGACGGCGGAAAGGATCCCGCGCCGCTTCAACCGGGAGATCGACGACCGGACGGCGGGCTCCTCGACGTCCACACCGGCCAGCAGGTCGATCAGGGACCGGATCGAAAGCCAGCCGCCTTCGCCGCGCGAGTACAGGCCGTACACGGTCACGATGAGCTGGCGCGGTTGCGCCGTTCGCCCCGCGCCGTCGACTTCGGTTGTGTCCGACACGGCCGTCACCCGGTCACCATAACAACCGGTTACGTGCGCAGGCAGGAGATCCAGAGGTCCATACGGTAACGAAGGGAGGTGCCTGAGGCCGTATTCGCAACCCATCCCGCGCGGATTTCGGCGTCTCCTGCGAGGAACACCGCAGTCAGCCTGCGCATTTCCCGGGGCGACCGCATAGCCCCGATTCTAGCCCTCGTCGTCCGACGCTGGCGGTTGCCGCGTGTGGGCGAGCTGGGCCTGTCCTCGCCCGGTCCCGGCCCTGCGGGGTTGCGGGGCACCGGCCGTCCTCTTTCGACGCGAAGGCAGTAGAGCTGGTAAACACGATTCTTCGAAGGCGCCGATGCCCACTCGCTGCCGGGGCGTCGGCGTTTCGGCCGTGACCGAAGTGTTCCGCACTTAACGTCACGATATGGAGAATCCGCTGATCGAAGCCCCCGTTCCGCCGGTGCCCCACGACGTCGAGCCGGGTGGTGTCCGGTGGCTGCGGGCGAACGTCGCCCGGTTCAGCCGTCCGGAGGACCACTCGCGGCGGCGCGCGTTCGTGCTCGCGGACTTGGCGTCGATGGGGTCCCTGCGGAACAAGGCCTTCGCGCTGACCCGGGAACTACGGCACGAAACGGTCGACCGGATCGTGTGGACGGTCCCGGTCGCCGTGCTGGCGGCCGAGCTCGGGTTGCCGGACGTTTCCCGCGACATCGCAACGGTTTCCGCCTGCTACCACCCGCATACCGAACCCGGCGCCGACGCCGACGAGGCCATGGCGCGGCTGATCGAGGTCTGCGGCGGCGACGTCGACGAGCGGACGGCCGCGCGGATCGGGCTTTTGGTGCAGGCCTGCGACGCCACGGCCAAGCTCCTCACCAAGGCGTTGACCGCGCACCGGTCCGGCGAGGACGCCGCGAGCCTGCTCGATCGCGTGCTGCGGGAGGATCCACCGGTCCGGATCACCCGGCGGTGGGTCGGCGACGAGGTCGTCGAGGTGGATCTCTCGGCCCGGCCGTTCGGAGCAGGGCCGAAGCAGTGCCCGGGGCAGGCGCAGGCACTCGCGGTGGCCACGGGAATTCTCGACGTCCTCCTGTGCTAATACTTACCCCGGTCATCTGGAACTGGGGAGTTTTCCATGCTGTATTTCAACGGTCTATTCGGCGTTCTCACGCTCGGCCTGTGGATTTTCTGCGTCGTCGACGTGATCACCACCGACGAGGGCTCGTGTCGCAACATGCCGAAGGGAATGTGGCTCCTGCTGGTGCTGCTGGTCCCGCTGATCGGCTCGATCGTCTGGCTGGTCGCCGGCCGTCCGCAGCATGCCGCCCGCGGCCCGCGCGGCCGCTACGAGCGCGAGTCCCCGGCGTTCCCGGAATACGACCGGCCCGGCCGCTTCGCCGCGACGAGTCCTGAGAACGACGAAGAGTTCCTGCGCAAGTGCCGTGAGCGCGCCGAAGCGCAGCGCCGCAAGGCCCGCGAGAGTGGCTCTGAGTAGCCTCGGTGGGGAGATCGACTCTGGAGGAAAGAATGTCCGACACGCTCGACTGGAACAAGAACATCATCAAGGAGTTCCGCGAGAACGAGGGGAAGGTGGGCGGCCCGTTCGAGGGTGGCTCCCTGCTGCTGCTCACCACCATCGGCGCGAAGAGCGGCGAGCCGCGGACGTCGCCGCTCGCGTACGCGGAGGAAGACGGCAAGTACGTCATCGCCGCGTCGTACGCCGGTGCCGACAAGAACCCGGCCTGGTACCACAACATCCTGGCGAACCCGAAGGTCACCGTCGAGGTCGGCACGGAGAAGTTCGAGGCGACCGCGACAGTCGTCCTCGAAGACCGCGCCGAGCGCGACAGGCTCTACGCCAAGATGGTCAGCCTCATGCCGGGCTTCGCCGACTACGAGAAGAAGACCGACCGGGTCATCCCGATCGTCACGCTTTCCCGCTGACCCGTCGCATTTAGTCCTCTGAATGCGGTAGTTGCCCACGCCGACTACCGCGTTCAGAGGACGAAACGCGGGCGTCAGCGTGCGGCGCTGGATGCTTCGACGGCGGCGCTGGGTGCCTTGAGTTCGGCCTCGGCCGCACGCAGGGCTTTGCGCTCCTGGCGGCGCGCGATCAGCTTCTTGCCGGTGGTGATCATCGGCTGCTCGACCCAGCGGTGAATCAGGTCCGCGATCCCCAGCCCGACCGCGAACACGGTCAGCGCGCTGATCATCCGGTGCTCGCTTAGCGGCGGGATCGCCGCGACCACGACGAAGTGCACCGGACCCTGCAGCAGGTAGAGCGAGTACGACCGTTCACCGACGAAGCGCATCGCCTTGGTCGCCAGCAGCCAGCGCAGCGGCCCCGGCGAGACCAGCACGACCAGCAACAACGCCGAAAGCAGACCGTAGGCGATCAGCAGACCGAGGTTGCTGTCGCTCTTCCGCCACAGGCTTTCCATGTTGACGTGCAGAACGGCGAACGCGCCGAACACCGGGATCGCCGCGAGCGGGTGGGTCAGCGGTTTGACCACCGCGTAGGACCGGCGGTAGTGCATCGCGACCGCCAGCACGCAGCCGATCAGCAGGATCGCGTAATGCACGGTCGACCGGTAGATCGGCACCTGCTGCTCGCCGAGCACCCAGCCGCTGGTGACGCCGACCAGGCCGGCCATCAACGCGAAAGCGGCGATCGCCAGCGCCAGTTTGCGCCAGGCCGCGGCCAGCCCGACGGCGCCCGCGACCACCAGCAGGAACGGCCAGAACAGATAGAACTTCTCCTCGATGCCCAGCGTCCACGAGCCGCTGAAGAAGTTGTCCGCGCCGTTCGGCTTGCTGCCGGGCAGGAACTCGTTGAAGAACGTCAAGTAGTACTTGAGCGCGTGCGGGAACTCGCGGGCGAAGAACTCGCCGCGCAGCCACACGAACACGATGATCCCGCCGAGGATCACCAGGTACGGCGGCAGGATCCGGAACACGCGGCGCAGATAGAACGCCGAAAGCGAGATCCGTCCCGTCCGGTCCTGTTCACGCAGCAGCAGCGTCGTGATCAGGAACCCGGACAGCACGAAGAAGATGTAGACACCCACCCAGCCCGAAAGCCAGTCCCACTTCGGACCCGCGAAGTGGAAGAGGATCACGATGGTGGCCGCGATGGCGCGCAGCCCGTCGAGCGCGGGGAAGCGACGCATGGCGAGGAACTCGTCATGGCCCAATGTGCGCACAGTGCCCCCTAATGGCGGTGTCGGCCCGGAAGTATACGGGGACCGCCCACTGTGCCTTCGCCCCGGATGGAGGCCTTCTACCTGCGGATTTCGGAGATCACCCAGCGTCACGCGCCGGTTCGACGTTATGCGTCAGCCGGAACCGGTTCGCCGGGTCGACGGCCGCCTTGACCTCGGCGAGGCGCCGCAGATCCGCCGGGGAGTACACCTTGGCCGCTTCCTCGCCCGCGCCGCTCTCGCCGTAGACGAAGGTCAGCAGCTTGCCGGTCGACCAGGGCCGCAGCGCGTCGAACAGCTTCCCGTGCGCGGCCTTGATCTCGGATAGCCCCGCGTCGTCCACTACGGACAGTGCGCGGACGGTGAAGGCGGCTTCACGGTCCCAGTCGACGCCGGGGTGCTCGGGCGCGTCGGACAGTGCGCCGCCGAGCAGGTCCAGCAGGATGACGGTCGGTACCGGGGCGCCGGGACCGGCGTGTTCGAGGATCGCGTCGAGCATCGTGTCGTTCAGTTCGGACACGGTGACGTTGTCGGCGCGGTAGCCGTGCGGGAACGGCGGCTCGTTCGCGATCGAGCCGGATTCGGTGAAGGGAATCTCGGCGAGCGTGTCACCCAGCACCGGGGCGGCGGCGCGCAACGGCGCGACGAGCCGTTCGCCCTCGGTGGCGTCGCCGAGGTAGGCGACCCGGATCTGGGCGACGTGCTTGCCGCGCAGCGGTTCCGGCACCATCGGCAGATCCGGCATCGGGACCATGCCCAGCGACGACGTCATCTCGCGGGGCATCTCGGCCGCCCAGTCGCGCCAGGCGCGAAGCACCGTCGCCAGCGACTCGGTGCCGAACTGCAGGCTCCCGCCATACAGATGGGTGACCGGGACGAGCCGGAATTCGAGCGCGGTGACGATCCCGAAGTTGTCGCGGCCGCCGCGCAGTGCCCAGAACAGGTCCTGCTCGGTGTCCGCGGTGGCGCGCCGGAGTTCGCCGTCGGCGGTCACTACCTCGACGGCGGTGACGTGGTCGGCGGCGAGGCCGTACTTGCGCCCGAGCAGGCTGAACCCGCCGCCGAGGGTGTAGCCGACGACGCCGACGCCGGGGAACGAACCGCTCAGCGGCGCGAACCCGTGCTCGGCGGCCGCCTCGATGACCGCTCCCCAGCGCACGCCGGCGTCGACCCTGGCGATCTCGCCGTCGACGCGGATCCCGGTCATGCGGTGGGTGGTGACCAGCACGCCGCCGTCGAAGGGGACGCCCACGCCGTGACCGGTCGAGTGGACGGCGACCGGGAGGTCGTGTTCGGCGGCGTATCGGACCGCCTCGACGACGTCGGCGGCCGAAGTGGCGGCCACGATCACATCCGGGCGCCGGGATACCGCGGTCTGGAAGCCGGTGAGTTCGTCGTCGTAGCCGGAGTCGCCGGGACGGAGCATCGTGGTCATGCGACCAGCCTGGTCTCGATTCGGCCAGAAGTCCAAGATCTAGTTTGTCTGGTAACTAGAATCGCCGGTTATGGAACTGCGTCAGCTCGAATACTTCGTCGCGGTGGCGGAGGAGGCCAACTTCACCCGCGCGGCCGAGCGACTGCACGTCGCCCAGCCCGGCGTCAGCGCCCAGATCCGCCGTCTCGAACGCGAACTCGGGCAGCCGCTGCTCGACCGGTCGGCCCGCGCGGTGCGGCTGACCGAGGTCGGCGCGGCCGCGCTGCCGCACGCGCGGGCCGCGCTCGCCGCCGTCGCGGGAGTACGGCAGGCGGTCGATGAACTCACCGGCCTGGTCCGCGGCCAGGTTTCGATGGGCATGGTGTCCTCGCGTGGCCCGGTCAACCTGCCGGATCTGCTGGCGCGGTTCCACGAACGCCACCCCGCGGTGGACATCACGCTCGCCGAGGCGACCTCCGACATCCTGCTCGCGGGCGTCGCCGACGGCCGATTCGACGTCGCGCTGATCGGGCTGTCGGGCGAACCGCCGCCGGGGATCGGCTTCGAGGTCGTCCTCGACGAACCGCTGGTCGCCATTTCGGGGCCGGACGATCCGCTCACCTCGCGAGCGACGATCACGCTGTCGGAATTGGAGAGCCGGTCCCTGGTGAGCCTGCCGAAGGGCACCGGAATGCGGGCGATCGTCGACGCGGCCTTCCTCGCCGACAGCGCGCAGCCGAGGGTGACCCTGGAGGCGGGCGACCCGAACGTCGTCGCCGAACTGGTCGGCCGCGGGCTCGGCGTCGCCGTGGTCCCGATGTCGCTGGCGACCTACTACACGAAACTGCACGCCATGGAGATCACCCGGCCCGCCGGGCTGCGGGCGAAACTGGCGCTGGCCTGGCGGACGGAGGGGCCGGTCAGCCCCGCCGCCCGCGTGTTCATCAGTCAGGCGCGGGCTCTGCTCGCGTTGTGAGCCTCCACAGCGAGGTCACCTCCTTCGCGCGCGCGGCGTGCAGCGGATCGCGCGGATCGGTGGCCCGCGGATGCTCCGGCCGGGTGCTCTCGCGTCCCACGACTTCGAGCCCGGAGCGCTGGAACGCCGCGAGCAGCTGGTCACGCGTGCGCAGGCCCAGCAGTTCGGCGAGGTCGGACAGGATCAGCCAGGCCTCTCCGCCGGGGCTGAGATGCCGAGGGAGCCGGTCAAGGAAGGCGTGGAGCATCCGGCTGCCCGGGTCGTAAACGGCCCGTTCGAGCGAGGTGTGCGCGCGGGCGGGCAGCCAGGGCGGGTTGCAGACGATCAGCGGCGCGCGTCCCGGCGGGAACAAATCCGTTTCGAGGGTTTCGATGCCCTCGAAGCCAAGTCTTTCGAAATTCTCGCGGGCGCAGGCGAGCGCGCGAGGCTCGGTGTCCGTCGCCACCACTCGTCTTACCCCGCGATGAGCGAGGACCGCGGCGAGCACGCCGGTCCCGGTGCCGATGTCGAAGGCCAGTTCCGTGGCGGGCAACGGGGTTTTCGCCACCAGGTCGACGTACTCGCCGCGGATGGGGGAGAAGACCCCGTGATGCGGATGGATCTTCGCGCCGAGCGCCGGGATCTCGACGCCCTTGACCCGCCACTCGTGCGCGCCGACCACGCCGAGCAGTTCGGGCAAGGACACCAGCGACGCGGCTTCCGACGGCCCGTAGACCTCGGTGCAGGCCGCGCGGACATCCGGACCGCGACGCAGCGGCAGGACGTGTCCCGGGTCCAGCGGGACCAGCAGCCTGCCGAGGATCCGCGCTCGGCGTGCTTGGTGGTTTCGCTTGTCCTGAAACGATTTCCCGGTCGTCGACGGACAACGGCGGCCCATCGCGGCGAGCAGGTTCCGGGCGTTCGGGAAATCGCCGTGCCAGGTGAGACCGGTGCCTGACACGGCGAGCCGATACGCCTCGTCGGCGGTGAGTTCGTCGCCGACTTCGACGACGCGGCGTGGCGGATTCGTACCGGTGGTGGTCAGCCAGCGCCGACCACCACCGTCCATCATGGACTGAGAGTTCATGGCTTTCCGTTCCTGTTTCCGCTCGCGGCGAAGAGGCCCGCGGGCGTTGTTCCGTCGGGCGTTTCAGGAACGGCGGCTAGTGAACGGCCGCGGCATGAACCGGTGTCGACACGAATCCGATTCTAGCGGAAGGCGGCGGCGTGGTCGGCCGCCCAGACCTCGAAGTCCAGCGCAGGCCTGCCGGTGACGTCCTCGACGGTCGAGGTGACCTCGCCGGGTTCGCTCACCAGCGCGCGGTACCCGGCCAGCATCGTGTCGACGATGAAGTCCGGCATTTTCGCGAGCATGGCCGCTCTGGTCTCTTCCAGGGACGTCTCCTCCCAGCGTGCCGGCCGCCCGGCGGCCTCCCCGATGATTCGGACCTGCTCGATCTGCGTGAGCGGTCGCGTGCCCGTGAGGACGTACTTCGCTCCCGCGTGCCCGTCGCCGGTGAGCGCTTCGACGGCCACCGCGGCGATGTCGCGTTCGTGGATCAACGGCATCGCCGCCTCGCCGTACGTCCCGCGGACGACGCCGTCCGAGCGGATCGACGGCGCCCAGGCGAGGGCGTTGGTCGCGAACCCGTGCGGGCGCAGGAACGTCCAGTCCACGCCCGTGTCTTCGATCGCCTCCTCGACGGTCCGGTGCCAGGCCCCGATCGGATTTTCCTCTTCCGTCAAGGAATCGTCGACGGCGCCGGAGGAAAGGAACACCACGCGTTTCACGCGTTCGCCCAGCAGTGACACCGTGGGCAGGAGCGCTTCGGCGGGGCCGGAGAGCATCAGGAACACCGTGTCGACGCCTTCGAGCGCCGGCGCGATCGTTTCGGGTTTCGCCAGGTCACCGCGGACGCCGTCGGCCGGTGGGTGCCGGCTCAACGCCCGGACCGGAAGGTCCTTCGCCCGCAATTGGCCGGCTATCCGCGCGCCGACGTTTCCCGTCGCACCGGTCACCAGGATCGGCTTCATGCCGCCACCGCCGACACGACCGGGCGGTACCGCTTGACCGACCCGCCCGACATTCCCGGGTAGGTCTGCACTTTCTTCCAGACGTCGGTCGTCCCGATGCCGTCGGCGCCTGGTGCCGCGAGTGCGGCGAGGTGCGCTTCGGCACTGGTCCACTCGGCGTAGTTCAGCACCCGGGTTCCGTCGGTGCTCACGTGGAAGTATCCCGAGATCCCGCCTTCCGGCCGCGCGGGTTCCGAGGCCATCGCGGTGAAGACGAGGTCGATCCAGTCCCGTTGCCGTTGCTCGTCGGGGCCCTCGAACTCGACCGAGACGATCACCAGGCAACCAGGCGCTCCTTCACCACGCTGCCCCCGGTAGAGGTGATAAACGGGTGCCCCGTCGAGATTTTGGATCGCGTCTTCGCTGGTCCACTGCTCGTAGGTGAAGGCGCCGTCGTGGTCGATCCCCTCGTAGGCGGTGAAGGAGACGAGTCCTTCGCCCTCGCGCCTTTCGAACGCCGCACGCGCCGCCTCGGCACTCGGCCACTCCCGCGCCACGGCCACCACCGTGTCCTCCGGCGTCGGCCAGTATCCCTTGTGGATGGTCATTTTCGCGATCCCCTGTGCTGTCATGCCTCCAGCTTGAAACTTAAACAAGGGTTTAAGTCAAGCTAGGATGGCGGACATGTCCGAACTGCCGTCCGAACTCACCATCGGTGAGCTGTCCCGGCGCAGTGGTGTCGCCACCTCCGCCCTACGGTTCTACGAACGTCAGGGCCTCATCAGCAGCAGGCGTACCAGCGGAAACCAGCGCCGGTACCCGCGGGCGACGCTCCGGTTGGTCGCGTTCGTCCGCGCTTCGCACCACCTCGGCATCCCGTTGGAGGTGATCGGCGACGTGCTCGCCTTCCTGCCCGAGGGCGCCGCGCCGGATCACGCGTTCTGGCAGCGCGCCTCCGAATGCTGGAGCGCCGAACTGAACAAACGGATCGAGCAGCTGGAGTGCATGCGCGATCGGTTCACCGAATGCATCGGCTGCGGCTGCCTGTCCTTCGAGCAGTGCGTGCTGGTCAATCCCGGCGACGTCCTCGCCGCGAAAGGTCCCGGCCCGGCGCGGCTGGTCAAGGACTGACCGCGGCCAGTTTCCGTTCCAGCAGACGGCGTTCGGCGCTGTTCCCCGCCTGCCGGATCGCCGCCTCGTACGCCAGCGCCGATTCCGCCTCGCGGCCGAGCCGGTGCAGTAGATCGGCTCGGATGGCGTGGTACAGATGGTATTTCTCCAGCCGCAGGCCGTCGACGACGTCGAGTGCCGCGCCGGGGCCGGCCACTTCGGCCACCGCGACGGCCCGGTTGAGCGCGACGATCGGGGTCGGGTTCATCGTCAGCAACAGGTCGTACAGCCCGACGATCTGCGACCAGTCCGTGCTTTCCGCGTCGGCGGCGTCGCTGTGGACGGCGTTGATCGCGGCCTGGATCTGGTACGGCCCCGGCTGATTCCGCCGAAGACAGGCGCGGACCAGCGTCTGCCCCTCGTCGATCAGCTCACGGTTCCACCGCGACCGATCCTGTTCGGCCAGCAGTACGACGTCGCCGTCCATGCCGGTGCGGGCGGCGCGACGGGACTCGGTGAGCAGCATCAGCGCCAGCAACCCGGTGATCTCGGGTTCGTCGGGCATGAGTTCGGCGAGCAGCCTGCCGAGCCGGATCGCTTCGGCGCACAGGTCCTCCCTCACCAGCCGTTCCCCGGAACTGGCCGTGTAGCCCTCGTTGAACACGAGATACACCACGGCGAGCACCGAACGCAGCCGGTCCGGCAGGTCGGCGTCTTCCGGCACGCGGTACGGGATCTTCGCGTCGCGGATCTTGCCCTTCGCCCGGACCAGCCGTTGCGCCATCGTCGTTTCGGGAAGGAAGAAGGCGTGCGCGATCTCGCCGGTGGTCAGCCCGCCCAGCAGTTTCAACGTCAGCGCGACCTGCGCGGTGACGGCGAGCGCGGGGTGGCAGCAAGTGAAGATCAGCCTCAAGCGGTCATCGCGCACGGGACCCTCCTCCTCTGCTTCGTCGCCCGCGTGGAGCAGCGCGGCTTGGGCGTGCTTGTCGTCGCGCACGGCTTCCCGACGCAATCGGTCGATGCCCTTGTTGCGGGCGGTCGTGATGATCCAGCCCGCCGGGCTCGGGGGCGGACCGGTGGACGGCCACCGGTCCACGGCCGCGGCGAAGGCGTCCTGGACCGCCTCTTCGGCGATGTCGATGCTGCCGAAGACGCGGACCAGGACCGCGACCGCGCGCCCGTACTCCTCGGCGAAGATCCGGCCGATGTCCTCGGTGCTCAGGGCACGCACGAAGGGTCTTCCTCGCCTTGGAACGGCCGGACCTCGATCGGCAGGTAGGTGATCTCGGCGATCCGGCGGCCCCATTCGAGCGCGGCGTCCAGATCCGGCGCCTCGACGATGGTGAACCCGCCGAGATGTTCCTTGCCCTCGACGTACGGGCCGTCCGTCATCACGACGTCGCCGCTCTCCTTGGCCTGGAGCACCGTCGCCGTGGTCGGCGGGTGCAGCCCGGCGGCGAACACCCAGGCGCCCGCCTTCTGCATCTCTTCATTGAGCGCCTGGAGCTTGCGCGCGATCGGTTCGAGGAACTCCGGCGGCGGGGTGGGGCCGTCGGGCTGGTACAGGCTGATGAGGTACTGGGTCATGGCGTTCTCCTTGTTCGGAGCGGCTTGTCACCCCCTATACGAAGGGCGTCCCACCGATTCGACAGCGGCGGCGATATTTTTCCGGATTTTTCCTCGCTGACGTATTGTCGCAGGTCAGACTAGCTTGTAGTGCTATCTAGGTAGTACTGCTACATTGCTCGTCGTGGATCAGGACCGGCGAGGACAGTGGTTGCGGGGAGTGCTGGCGCCGTGCGTGCTGGCGCTGGTCGCCGAGCGCGAGTCCTACGGCTACGAGCTGGCCCAGTCGCTCGACGCCGCCGGGCTGGGCCCCATCCAGGGCGGCACGCTCTACCCGGTGCTGTTGCGGTTGCAGCGGTTCGGCCTGGTCACCGCGAGCTGGCGGGACGGGACGGCCGGGCCCGCGCGCAAGTACTACCGGATCACCGCGGCCGGCCGGGAAACGCTGCGGCACGCCACCGCCGACTGGCAGGAGTTCTCCGCCGGGGTGGCCTCGATCTTGCGGGAGGGAAGATGAACCACGACGCGTGGCTTTCCGCGCTGGCGCACGAACTGCGCCGTCGCGGCGTCGGGGAGGACGCCTCGCGGCAGGTGGTCGCGGAAGCCGCGGTGCACCTGCGGGAAAGCGGCGGGGATCCGATGCGGGTCTTCGGCCCGCCGCCCGCGTACGCCTCGGCCGTGGCCGAAAGCGTGGGGCGGCCACGGCGCCGTCCGGGCGAGGTGCTGCTCGAAGCGCGCGGCATCACGAAGAAGTACGGCCGCCAGACGGTGCTGAACGGCGTCGACCTCGTCGTGCGGTCGGGGGAGGTCGCCGCGGTGATCGGCGCGAACGGCTGCGGCAAGAGCACGTTCCTGAGCATCTGCGCCGGGCTGACCGGCGCGGACAAGGGCGAGGTCCGCGTCCGCGGTTCGCTCGGTTACTGCCCGCAGGACGGGGGCACGGCGGACTTCCTCGACGCGGGCGAGCATTTCGTCCTGATCGGGGCGGGTCGCGGGATGAGCCGCGAGGAGTCGGTCCGGATCGGTGGTGCCCGCGCTTCGGCGCTGGACTGGACGCCGGGACGGGGAAAGCAGGCGCGGCATCTGTCCGGCGGGACGCGGCAGAAGCTGAACCTGGTGCTGGCCGGGCTCGGCGAACCGGACGTCCTCCTGCTCGACGAGCCCTACCAGGGTTTCGACAAAGGCACCTACCTCGACTTCTGGCACCAGGTCTGGCAATGGCGGGAGGCGGGCAAGGCCATCGTCGTGGTCACCCACCTGCTCAACCAGCTCGACCGGGTGGACACCGTGCTCGAACTCTCCCCGGCCAGGAAGGCGGTCGCGTGAAGAAGATACTGACGGTCGCCGAAATGGCGCTGCGCGAACTCCTGCGCCGCCGGACGGTCCTGCTGATCCTCGTGTTGCTGCCGCTGGTGTTCTACTTGAGCAGGCGCGGTGACCACCTCGGCCAGTCGATCCGGTTCGTCTGCCTCGGCCTCGGCTGGGCACTGAGCACCGCCGCGCTGTTCGCCGGCAGCGCGAGCCGCGCCATGGAACCCCGGCTACGGCTCTCGGGCTACCGCTCCCATCACCTGTACCTCGGCCGATTGAGTGCACTGTGGACGGTCGGGCTGGTCTTGTCCGCGCCGTACTTCGTGCTGATCCTCGTCGACCAGCATGACGTCCGGTACGCCTCGGTGGGCCTGATCATGGTGCTGACGGTCGCCGTGTCGGCGCCGTTCGGGCTCGCGCTCAGTTCGGTGCTGCCGCGCGAACTCGAAGGGACGCTGGTCCTGCTGGTGGTCGTCGGCCTGCAGATGATGGCCGACCCGTCGAGCCTGATCGCGCGGCTGCTGCCGTTCTGGTCGAGCCGGGAGATCGGGACCTACGCCATCGACCATACCGACTCCGGCTACCTGACCAGGGGGATAGCGCATGGCGTGATCTCGATGGCGGTGCTGCTCGCGGCGGTCGCCGTCGCTTCGGGATTCCGGTTGCGGCGCCGTTCGCACCTCAAGTTCGTTTAGCGGTTTTCTCCAGTAGCCGGGCGGTTTCCCGATGGAGCCGCTCGGCTTCTTCATGGGTGGCGTTGTCGAGTTCGACGCGCTTGCCGCGGACGTAGGCGCTCAGCGGTGCTTCCGGACGGTTATCGATGAGGTCGAGCATCGGCCGGATGGCCTTTTCCGGCGGAGTGCCGAGGACCTTCGCGAGGACGCCGACCATCGCGCGCGACGTTTTGCCGAGCGCGCCTTGATGGCTCGTGCGGACGAAGCCGGGGTTGTAGAGCACGTACCGCACGTGGTCGGACGCCAGCCGGAGCGCGGACAAAAGCCCGAGCCGACGGCTCTGGAGGTTCGCGATCTTCCAGGTATAGCCCCGTTCCAGCTGGAGATCGTCCCAGCGGACAGCGCTCTCCGGTGCGCCGGGGACGGTGGTGTCGAGGATCAGTGGCCGCTCGGCGGCGCCGAGGACTTCCTGAAGTTCCGACGCGAAGATGTGTCGACTGAGGTAGTAGAGCGCGAAGTTGTGTTCGAAGCCTTCGCTGGTCTGCTGTCGGTCTCGGTGCACGTACGCGGCACCGAGTACCAGCGTGTCGACGACGGGGAACCGTGCGGCGATCTCCTTGGTGACGCGCAGGTTTTCCGCGACTCCGCGCAGGTCGGCCTGGACAAAGTGCGCGTCGCCTTCTCTGGCCAGCTCACGGAATTTCGCTTCACTGCGGCCCACCACGACGACGGTGTGGCCCGCTCGCAGCCGGTCGGCCGCCAGCGCGCGGCCGAGTCCGTCGGTTCCTCCGGTGATCACGATCGTGGACATGGTCGTCTCCTGTTCCGGAACGTCTGTTCCGGAATGTACTCTATCCGAAACACTCGTTCCGGAACAGCTAAGATCGCGACATGACCACTTCGCGACGTCAGCGCTGGGACGCGGCGCGGAACCGGGCGCAGGTGCTGGACGCCGCGCGCGAGTCCTTCGCCGAACGCGGTCTCGCGACCGACGTCCGGGAGATCGCGCGGCGGGCGGGCGTCGGCGTCGCCACCCTGTACCGGCACTTCCCGACCAAGGACGACCTGGTCGAAGCCGTGCTGGCGGAGGATGTCGCCGAATGGGAAGCCGTCTCCGAGCGCGCGAAGGCCGCTGAGGACGCGTGGGAGGGGATCGGCCTGTTCGTCGAGCGGACCCTGGCGATGATGGCCCGTCACCGGGCCTTCCTCGACGGGCTCACCGTCACCGAAGGCGCGCTCGAAGCCTGCCGGGCGCACCTCGCCGAGAGTCTCGACGACCTCGTCGAACGCGCGCGGCGGGAGGGCCGCCTGCGGGCCGGGATCACCTCCGCCGACATCGGCCTGCAGATCCTCGCACTCGGCCGGATCGTCGAACTGACCTCGTCGCAGGGCGACGACATCTGGCGCAAGCACGCCGCCCTCGTGCTCGGAGCGCTCGCGGCCTGAGTCTTGGCAGGTACTGCCGGACCTAGGTTGAACAGACCGTTCCGCCGCTGCTCGCGAGCCGCTTTCCTGGACTCAGAACGCGATAACGAGTCCACTTAGGAGAGACAGAGATGACGAACTCCCCGGCACGGCACGCGAACAGGGTCGCCGTCGTCACCGGCGCGTCCAGCGGCATCGGCGCGGCGACCGCACGGCGGCTCGCCGCCTCCGGTGCGGCGGTCGCGATCATCGCCCGCCGGACGGACAGGCTGGAGACGCTCGCCAAGGAGATCGACCAGGACGGCGGTACCGCGCTCGTGCTGGCGGCCGACGTCGCCGACGCCGAGGCGATGCGGGCCGCGGCGGCCGAGGTCGAAGCGAAACTGGGCCGCGCGGACCTGCTGTTCAACAACGCCGGCGTGATGCTGGCCGCGCCGATCGACGAACGCGCGACCGGCGACTGGCAGCGCATGATCGACGTCAACATGTCGGGCCTGATGAACGCGATCGGTGCCTTCGTCCCGCAGCTGGTCGCCTCGGCGGACGAAAAGGGCGTGGCCGACCTGGTGAACACCTCGTCCATCGGCGCGCAGGCCGTCTTCCCGTCCTTCGCCGTCTACGTCGCGTCGAAGGCGTTCGTCACGCACCTGTCGAAGAACCTTCGCGCCGACCTCGGTCCGAAGGGCGTGCGGGTCGCGGCGGTGGAGCCCGGTCTGGTCAAGACCGAGCTGCAAGGCCACGTCACCGACGCCGGCGCGCTCGAATGGCTGGACGGCGTGCGCGAGACGCTGACCTGGCTGGAGCCGGACGACATCGCCGAGACCGTGGCGTTCCTGACCTCACTTCCGGCGCGGGTGAACCTCCAGCAGGTCACCGTGATGCCCACCGGTCAGGTCTGATCCGGGGTGCGGGGGAAGAGGATCCGGGCGATCGCGCGGGCGGCGGTGCCCGGATCCTCCAGGTGCTCGGCGCGCAGCGCGCCGGTGAGCCACAGGTTCGCGAAACCGTGCATCAGCGACCACGCGGCGACACCCGCCATCCCGTCGTCGCTGACCGACGACGCGCCGCTGGTCAGCAGATGACCCGCACGGTCGCGGGCGGCGACCAGCGCCGCGTCGTCCTCGCGGTGGAGTTCGGGGCGGAACATCACCTCGAAATGTGCGCGATGCTCGATCGCGAACCGTACGTAGGCGACCCCGACCTCGACGAACTCCCCGCTGCGTTCCTCGGCGGCGGCGAGGGTGTCCGCGAGCAGTCCGAATCCCTCGGCGGCCAGTGCGGTGAGCACTCCGGCCTTGTCGCCGAAGTGGTGCACCGGCCCGGCGTGGGAGGCGCCCGCGCGCCGGGCCAAGTCGCGAAGACTGATTCCCGCCGGTCCGTGTTCGGTGATGGCCACGACGGCGGCGTCGAGGACGGCCCGACGGAGGTCGCCATGGTGGTACGGACTCATGCCGATGAATCTAGTCATTGACAAGATGGGTTGCAACAACGCATCTTGTCAGTGGAAAGTTTCACCGTCCGGAAGGCGTCGGTCATGGATCCCGGTCTCGTTCCCGTACTCATGTTGGTCGTCGTCACGGCGACGTTGTTCCTGCTCGGGGTGGCGGGCGTGCGACGTTTGCGGCCTTGGGCGGTGGCCGTGCGCGGCGGCGTCGCGGCACTTTTCGTCACCACCGGACTCGCGCATTTCATCGGCATGCGCGAGGAACTCGTCGCGATGGTGCCGCCCGTGTTGCCCGCGCCCGAATTGCTGGTCACCGTCACCGGTGTCCTCGAACTGGTGGGCGCCGCGGGAGTGCTGTGGTCGCGCACGGCGCCGTGGGCGGCAGGCGGGCTGACCGTCCTGCTGCTGGGGATGTTCCCGGCGAACGTGTACAAAGCCCTGAACGGGCCGGTGACTTCGACGATGGACGAACTGGTGCCGCGGAGTCTGATGCAGGTCGTGTTCCTGGCCGCGACGGTATCGGCGGTGGCGCATTACGGGCCCAACCGTCCCTTTGCCCAAAGGAGACCTTAAGTCTTTCCCAAGTTCGGGCTCGGCACTGGAGAATGGCCCTACCATCTGGGAATGAAGATCTCATTGTGGATCGGATTCTGTGGGCTGTGCATCCTCGCCGGGCACATGCTTCTCGGTGCGGTCGGTATCGTACTGCTGATGAGCTGTCTCCCGGCGGGGCACGATCACGAATCCGGTGACAGAAAAGAGAAAACGCCCGCACAGCTGGCCTGAAGGCCGCACGGGAGGTTTCACCCCATGGTGCTCGCGAAAGCGAGCGCGCCCAGGGCCGGAATGGCCAACGCCGTCAACCACAACGTCTTCCGGCTCGGTTTGGGACTTTCCAAGAATGCTTGGATACCGGTCGGAACCAACGCGACACAAAGTCCGGCGGTGCCGATGATCGACATGGTTTCGGTTCCCTTCAGTACGCCCAATGGCAGAAATCCCATCGTGGCCAGCGCTATCGATCGCACGATGTCGAGCACTTTCGCGCGATAGGCGGCGAAGGCGAGTAGATACCAGCCGAGCACGATGGTGAACGAAAGAAAACTGAACAGATGCAGGTCCTGATACGACTCGCTGACCAGGGTCTCGGCGAAGCCGGCGCCGCGACGTTCGGCGAGGCCCAACGCGGCCTGGTCGATCCCCCCGTGGAAGGTCCGCTCGAACAGTCCAATGAGGACAAGAACGCCGGCCCACGCGGCCAGCGCCGGTCTGGTCCGCCCGATCTTCGTGGCGAGCGCGACGATCGCGGGCCACAGCAGGACGGTGCCCGCCAGGAAACAGGTGTAAGCGGCGGTCATCAGCGCGGGATGTTCGCTCATCGCCCTGAGCTGGCTGGGGAAGAAGAAGTCGAACCGCGCGCGCAGCAGCGTTCCGGTGAGCAGGAAGATCGGGCCGAGGACCATCGAGACCGCGGTGACGCGGCGCCCGGGGAAGACGTAAGCGGTTTCCATAGCGGGAAGCCTGCCGAACCGGGCGCCCGCGCGGATCGGCCCGCGGTCGGAGTTCGGTGGCTCAGACCGTGGGTGGACTGATCGTTCGAGGCTGCTTACGCTGTCGCCGTTTTTGGGCAATGGGTACGCCTGTTGGTCGGGAACCGGCGCGACTTCGGCCGTCGGGTCAGATCGGGCTGTACTGGCATCGCCGCGAACAGGTTCTGGAGATATTCACCTTCGGCACAAGGGGCGAAAGCGCGGCGGGACTGTCGCCGGTTATCGGCAATGGGTACGCCCGTTGGTCGAGAACCGGCGCGTCTTCAAGCGCCCCGAAGCTGTCGTCGCTCTCTCCGGCGACGGGTTCCTGTCCTGGCGTTGTGGAAGAGGTTTGTTTGGCCGCGAACCGGCATCTCTGCAGCTGTCATAGCCACGGCTGTCGCCGCTGTCGCCGTTGTCGAGGGTGACCATGGTGGGAGCTTGCTGGGGCTGGTAGCCGCTTATCGGCAATGGGTGCGCCTGTTGATCAGGACGCAAGGGGCGAAAGCGCGGCGGGACTGTCGCCGTTCTCCGGCGACGGGGCTCCTTCCCAGCGTTGCAGGAGAGACCTAGCTGGCCGTGGCCCGGCATCTCTGCAGCTGTCATAGCCACGGCAGCCGCCGCTGGCGAGGGTGACCATGGTGGGAGCTTGCGGGGGCTGGTAGCCGCTTATCGGCAATGGGTACGCCTGTTGGTCAGGACACAAGCCGCGAAAGCGCCCCGAAGCTGTCGTCGCTCTGCGGCGACGGAATCCCGTCCCAGCGTTGCAGTAGAGCTCTACCTGGCCACGAACCGGCTCTGTCGCCGTTTCCCGGCAACGGGGCTCAGAACGGTGGTGGTTCCTCGGCCAGGGGGCTTTGTGGGCGGGGATCATGGAGCGGCGGCGGTGTGCTGTCGTACCTGTGTCCGGTGGGGGTGGTGACGGTCAGCGTGCCGTCGGATGCGAGATGGTAGCTCCAGCCGGGTTCGTCTTTGAGCCGGTGATCGCGGCGGCAGAGATCGATCAACTCGTCGGCGTCGGTATGGCCGCCGAACTGCCACGGCACCGCATGATCCAGATCGCAGGCCTGCGCGGGACGACCGCACCCCGGTCTTCGGCACTCACGATCCCGCACCCGGACGAACTCACCAAGACCCGCCGACGGACGATACCGATCCCGCCCCAGATCCAGCACCTGCCCGGACAACGGATCGGTGATGATCCGCCGCAACACCGTGTCCGGTCCGGTCGCGATCTGCCGGGCCAGTCCCGCCGGAATATGGCCATGCCCAGCCAGCTCGCCCGGATCGTTCTTGAGCCCGAGATAGGTGAACAGGTCCAGATACAGGAACACCTCAGTACGTTCACCCGTGCCGCCCTGCCCACCGAGCAGCAGATCGAGCGCGACATCCGCACGCAGCTGATCCAGCGTGCGGGTCTCCCCACCTGTCCGCAGGGCGCGGGCTTCACGATCGATCCGCCGGTAGGCCGCGGTGACCTTTTCCGTGGGGCCGTCTTCGACCTCGATCGACGCCACCCCGGTCTCGCCCTGCCGCAGGGTGAGACGACGCCCTTCCCGATGATGTGCGGCACGCTTGTCCGCGCCGTCGCGGTCGACGGTGATCGCCGCGTGATTCGCCGCTTTCCGGATCTGCTCGGAATTCTTGTTCGGCAACCGATCCTCCAGCAAGGCATCAGCGGCACGAGCGTTCTCATCCGACAACCACGCCGTCGCCGCCGCGACCTTCATCGCCCCGAAACCGCACAGCTTTCCCTGATCCATCAGCGCCAAGGTGCGGGGCAGGCGAGTCGCCAACGCCTCGGCGGCGGCCACCATCGCACCCGCGTGACTGTCCACAAGAGACAGCGCGAACGCGACCTCCTGCACGACACTCCGCGCACCCTCGCGATGCCGGTTCAGCTGAACCAGCGCCCGGAACCGGACCGCCTCCAGCCTCGCGATCCCCGCCGACGCCGCCTGCGCGACAGCCACGGAATCCTTGTCATCCCACGAATCTACGGAAGCATTGACCAACTCCAAAAGGTCAGGGTCGGTGAGTTCTTCGAGTAGCGCCACAGGCGCGGCCTTGTAGGTGTCCACTCATCGAACATACGATCGGCCACCGACAGTTTCCGTTCATGCGACGGCTGTGACGCATTACCGATTTTCGGCAACGAAGCGCCTCACGCCCGGTTTCGGGCCGCCCAGCTTAATGTCCGGCGGGCTGGAGGTCGTGCCCGTTCCACGTGAACCGGGCAGTGGTCACCGCGTCATCACCGTCGCCGCCGGTGATCAGCTGATGGATCCCGACGCCGCTGAGTTCGGCGTAGGTGCACCATTCGTGATCCGACGTCAGCATCAGGTCGAGGTCGAGCGCGGACAGCAGCCCGAACACCTGTCCCCGGTTGGTGGTGTCGACGCCGACGAACACCTCGTCGAGCAGGATCACCCTCGGTGCCTCCGGCACGGCCTGATAGTGCGCGGCGACGGCGGCGAACAGCGGCAGGTGCAACGCGATCGCTTTCTCTCCACCGGAAAGCGCGCCGTGCAGTTTCTTGGTCAGCAGCTGCCAGCCCGCCCCGTTGGCGCGATCCACCTTGACCACGAACCGGTGCCAGGAGGTGTAGTCGAAGACCTGCGCGAGCTGCTGCTCCCAGCTGGTCGCGGTGTCGTCCGCCTTCGCCTGTTCGACGCGTTCACGGAAGAACTTGTGCAGGGATTCGCGGTCCTCGATGGTCAGCTGGTCCGGATCCTTCAGCAGCAGATCCCGCGCGGTCTTGGTGCCCGGCGGCAAGTCGGGGGAGACCTGCCAGACCAGCCGGACGGCGACCCGCGACGCGGTCCGCACCCGTTCCAGGCGCGCGTTCATGCCGTCGACGAGGTCGTTGGCCTGCCGGATGCGGGCCGCGAGATGACGCCGGGTGTCGCCGGTCAGCGTCTTGTCGAACAGATCGCTTTCGCGGTCGGTGATCTCGTGCCTGCTCTGTTCCGCCTCCGCGTAGAGGATCTTCAGCAGCTCGGCCGCGCCGACCCGGAGCCCGTCGACGACGGCGGTGAAGATCTGGACGTCTTCATCGGTCTCCAGATCGAGTTCCGCGCGTGAACTGAGCGTGTTCCGGCAGGTGTGCACGGCCTCGGAAAGCCGGTGCAACGCCTCACCGAGGTTGCTCGGGGCGTGCGGCACGGACGGCCACGCCGCGGCGACCAGGCGGGCCGCGTCGAGCGCGGACCGCACCCCTTCCGACGCGGAGAGGGTGGCCTGGAACTTCGGCAGATCCTCGATACCGCCGTCCGCCGGGAAGACCCCGGTGGCGAGCTTCCGGAACCGGTGCGCGGCCGCGTCCTGCTTGGCGGCGGCGTCTTCGCGGGCCTGCGCGTCGGTCGTGCGCTGGACGCCGAGCGCGCCCAGCCGCACGGCCAGATCCGTGGCCGTCCGGTTCGCGGTACGCAGTTCGTCGCCGAGTTCGCGCAGTTTCGTGCGCAAGGCCTCGACTTCGGCGAGCACCTCGCGCTGCCCGATGCCGACGGTGCCTTCGATCGCTTCCAGCATCGCGGTGAGCTTGGTGCGCTCGGCCTCCGCTTCGGCGGCTTCCTCCTCACGCCGGGCCGCGTTCGCCTCCGAGCGGGCCGCCTGTTCGGCGAACGTTTCGGCCCGCTGGGACGCCGTGCGCAGGACACCGTGTTCGTACAACCAGTTCTCGCCCTGGTCGGAGTAGGTGCGCAGCGCCGTGGCGAGCGCGGTCAGCGGCGCGCGTTCGGTCGGCAGCCCGCTTTCCGAAGCCTGTGCGGTCAGTTCGTGCAGGGCGGTCTTGGCCTCGATCTCCAGTGCGGAGACGATCGCCTCGCGCTGCCGGACGGCGGTGTCCGCGGCGGTCAGGTCGGCTTCGGCCCTGGTCACTTCTCCAGTCGCGGCAAGCAGATCTCCGTGACCGGGGCGAGCGGCGCGTTCGATCTTGAGCAGCTCGCGCCTGCCGCGCAGAGCGGCCGACTCGCCTTCCAGTTCGGCGATCGTCTTCTCACCGCCGGAAATCTCGTCCCGCAGTTCGGCGATCCGGAGTTCTCGCGCGTGCAGCCGAGCCGAGGAACCGATGTAGGCGGCCCTCTTCTTCTCCCAGCTTCCGGCCAGGCTGCCCATCCGCCAGCTGCCGTCGGCACCGATCGCGGCCGGCCCCGCGGGCAGCGTGTCGTCGAACGCGATCACTTCCAGCACCCGCCGGATCTTCGCCGGGGAGAGTTCCGCGTCGGGTTCCGGTACGAGGACGTCGGCGAGCGAACGACCCGAAACCACCGGCAGCGTCCCGGTTTCCGCGAGTACGTCATGTCCCTCGACGACGCCGTGGGAGTTGATCCAGGCGTCCAGCAGACCGGCGCCTTCGAGCGCGGCTTCGATGCCGGCGTGGGCGTCTTCCCCGACGGAGGCGGCGAAATCGACAAGTCGCCACAGCGGTGCGCCGCTCATCTCCCTCCGGTCCGCCGTCCGGGTACGCGGCGACGCGGGGGTGAGGACGCCCTCCGTTTCGAGAACGCCGGCCTCGACGAGGAGTTCGTCGTGCTCGGTGCGCACGGCGGCCAGCGCGACGCCGGTCGCAGCCTCCTGCCGGATGATGTCTTCGAGCACGGCCTCGGCGACCGCGCTGACCTTGTCCAGCAGCGCGGCTTCCGCTTCGGCCTCTCGCACGAGCGCTTCCACATCGGGGAAGCGCAGCTCACGACAGCCGATCGCCCACTCGGCGAGCCTGGTGCGCAGATCGCTCAGCGCGAGTTCGCGGGTGGCCGTCGTGAGATCCAGTTTGTCCTGCGCCGCCGAGAACTCCGACCTCGCCTGGTCCAGGTCCGCCTCGGCCTGATGACGTCGGGCGACGGCGCGTTCGTGGTTGTCCAGTGTCTTGGCGACGGCCTCGACCTGATCGCGTTTGCCGCGGATCGCGGCCTGCAGCAACGGACGGAGGCGAGCCGGTTCGTCCAGCCCCGCGACGAGTTCGTCGTGCACCTCGGCCAGATTCGCGCGGGTCGCGGCGGCTCGGACCTCGGTCTCCTGTGAGCGGACGAGGTCCGCCTGTCGTTTCGCGACCTGCCGCGCCGCTCGCGACCGCTCCTCGTCGGCGTCCGCTTCGGCTCGGAGCCGATCCGCGTCCGCGCGAAGCGTTTCCGCCTGTTCCAGCGCGGAACGGGTCCGCTGCCGCAGCCTGTCGAGTTCCTGACCCTTTTGGTACGACTCGGATTCGGTCAGCCCCGAAATACGGGCCTCGGCTTGTTCGACGTCCTTTTCCAGCTGCGCCGCGTGTTTCTCGGCGGCTTCCTTTTTGGCGGCGACCTCGTCGTACTCCTCGGCCGAACGGCGGGCGGCCGCGGCGAGTTCGTCGAGTTCGGTGGTCGCGGCGATAAGGTTCGCGGCACCCGCGCGCAGGACTCGCTGGGCGTAGGTCTTCTGCCGCGCGGCGAGCGCGCGGGTCGCGTCGACCTCGGTCTCCAGGGAACCCAGCCGTTCGCGTTGCGCGTCGAGCCGTTCGAAGCCCTCGGCGAGGTCCGCGATCTCCTGCTGCCCCAACGGCGGGAGCGCGCGGGACAGCAGGTTGGACAGCAGGCTCGGGTCGAGCCGCTGCGAGAGTTTGGGCATCCGCAACTGGAGGAGCGCGGTGATCAACGCGTCGTAGCGCTGCTCGCTCAAGCCGGGGAACAGTTTCGTGCGGATTTCGGTGCGGTATTCGGCCGCGCCGGCGTGCACCGTTCCGCGTTCGCCGAGGTGCTCCTCCAGCGCGTTCTTGGTCAGCGGCTGACCTGCTTCGTTGACCAGCGGAAGGCCGTCGCCGACGCGCAATGCGGTGGTGAAGAAGTCGGCGTGCACCGTGCTGGTGTGCGTGCTCGCCTGCAGCCGCGCGCCGCAGGTGAACCACTTGTCCTCGCCCATCCGGAATTCGAGCCAGACGTACCCGACGCGTGTGGCGCCGGAAGCGCCTTCGCCCATCAGGTTCCAGTGCATGCTGCGCTCGCTGGTGCCGAAGGTCGACAGCCGGTTGGCGCGCAGGCTCGCGTCGAACAGGAACGGCAGCAGCAGCTCCAGCGCCTTGGACTTCCCGCTCCCGTTGGGGCCGCGCAACAGCAGGCGCCCGTCGTGGAACTCGAAGATCTCGTCGTAATAGCGCCAGATGTTGAGGATGCCCGCGCGGGACGGGATCCACCTCGTCACGGTCACGTCGCCTCCTCTTTTCGGCCGGGGTCTCGGTCGGTGTATCGCGCGGCGGCCGGGAGCGGCCGGACCAGTTCGGCTTCGACGCGGACCAGCCCGAAACCGGTCAGCACCGCGAGCGCGTCCACGGTCAGCCGCCGCACGCCGTCCTTGCCGCGGTAGGTCTTGGCCCAGCGCGGGAACTTCTTGAGCAGCTTCGCGGTGGCTTTTTGCAGGTATTCGGTCGTTCTCGGTTCGTCGAGCGCGTCGAGCAGCAGGAGCGCGGCGACCTTGGCGTTGCTGCCGTCGTCCGGGAACCTCTCGTCGGTGGCCAGCCCGTCGACGTCGACGAGCAGCACCCCCTCGGCCCGCTCTTCGAGGACGAACCCGCCTTGCTCCGCGGCGCGCCGCAGCAACTGGCGGCCGGTCGGCGACGCGAGGTACGCGCGCTCCTCCGCGTTCAGCTCGTCGAAGTACAGCACGGGATCGTCGACGAGACGGCGGAAGACCGAATGCCGGAGCCACAGGTTCCGCTGGACGTCGGAGGCGTTCGGCGTGTCCTCGTGGCGCCCCGACGAGAGGCCGTAGCGCTGCTCGTACGACACCGCGTCCAGCAGTTCCTCGAACCGCAGCGCGACGTCGTCGGTGGGCACGGCGAGCTGCGACGGCCCGACCGGGGCCGCGAGCATCCGCAGTAGCAACGTCGCGTCGACCCGGAACAGCACCTTCGCCGTCACTTCGTCCACAAAGGACTCCGGATCGCCGTCGGCGACGGTCAGGACACCGAAGGACTCCAGCAGTTTGAGGACGTCCACGAACGCGATGCGCTCGGCCCTGGCGGCGACGTCGAACGTGGTGACGAGGTCGTCGGTGGCACTCGCGCGGCCGACGCGGTCGGCGAGCAGGCCGATGGTGGTCACCGGCACCGTGAGCAGTTCGGCCGCCACCACGCAGAGCAGGACGTAACGCCGCCGGTCGAACGGCGCGCGACCGGACCGCAGCCGCCGGGCGGGACGGCTGGGATCGGCGGCCGCGCGGACCTTGACCAGCCGGGCGTAGCCGAGCCGGGGTTCGACGGTGAGCGTCCAGCCGCAGTAGTAGTCGAACCACTGCCGGATGGGCTCGCGGCGGCGGCGGACGAGGTCGAAGGTCTCGGGGGAGCCGCGTTCGCCGATCAGCGGCGTGGCCAGCATCGCCCGGATCCCGCGTGCGACCTCTTCGCGCTCCGCGATGACCAGTTGGTTCGTCAGGCTCACGCGCCGCCTCCGGCCGTGCTGATCTCGATCTCGTAGTCGGGTCCGCGGAAGACGCCGCTCGTCGTGGTCAGGCGGGCGACCGCGCCGTTCCGCGGCGGCCGCAGGATGATCTCGATCTGACCGTCGGACGTCGTGCTCCGCCGGGCGCCGCCGGTGCCGGGAGTGCTGCCGAGCGCCTGGCCCAGCAGATCCAGCAACCGCTCGAAAACGGTGTGGTCCAGCTTCTCGAACGCCGAAAGCCGCACCACGCCGCCGGTGTCGAGCATGCTCCACGCCGCCTCGAGTTCGGCGCGTTCTTCCACCGCTCTTTCCGCTCTCGCCGCCCTGATCGCGGAGACGTCACGGACCCGGCCGGTCCGGGTGAACCGCTCGGTGCGGCCGGCGGACCGGAGCAGCTCGGAAACCTCGACCGCGGGCGCGTCGAGCCACGACGCCGTCGTGCTGACCACCTCGGGGTCGGCGTGCGCGAGATGCGCGTGCCGCGCGGAACTGAGCCCGAACATCGTCGACCACAGGCGATGCAGGTCCTCCTGCGCGGGAACGACGGTGAACCACCGCGCCAGCTCCCGGAAATCGGCGACCGCGCTGCTCGCCCGACGTCGCGACTCGGTGATCCGGTCCAGGACCTGGAGGAGGGTGACGATCGCCCGCCGTGCGACCTGATGCAGATCCGCGACCCGCGGCGTCGCGCCGTCTTCGGGGAAGAACCACGCACGAAGCCCGTCCCAGCGTGCCTTGCGCACTTCGAGCCAGCGTGGTGCCTGCTCCGCGCTCGGCAGGGCCGCGCCGTTGAGCGCGCGCCGGTGCAGCTGCGTGACGCCGCACTCGTCGATCTCCTTGATCCGGGTGGCGATGGCGTGCGTGTGGTGCTCCAGGTCGTTCAGGAACTCCTGGAGATACGCGACCGTCGAGGCCTTGACCTCGTGAAACGTGGAGAGGTCGGCTTCGGCGCGCAGAAGACGCTGGAGATCGCCGTTGAACCGCTTCGTGTTGTCGCGGAACGCTTCGAGGTGACTCTCGGCTTCGGCCAATGTGCTGAAAACGCGCCTGTCGGTGCCGTCTTCGAGCTGCTTCACGAGTTCACCGAGCCGCTCACCCAGCGCGTCGAGCGTCGCCGTCTGGAGCGCGCCGGTGGAGTTGAGCACTTCGTTCGCGCGAAGGAAGCCCGCATACGCCGCTTCACCCTGCCGCGTGAGCGAATACTGAAGGTTCCGGCGCTCGTACTCGGAAGCCGTCCGGTAGTCGCCCGCGTGATTCTGGACGACGTCGAGATGGCCGTGGCTCCGCAGCTGATCCAGCGTCTTGACCAGCTCGTCGTCGCCCAGCGTCTCCAGCCAGCCGACCGCGCGCAGCCTCGTACGGAGGTCGTCGATGCCGAGCGCCGTCTCGAGCCGTTCGTTCGCCTCGCCGAAGGCGTGCAGGATCGCCAGGGGAAGCCCGGACCTGCTGCCGTCGGTGAAACGGAACATTTCGGGCGGTACACGGATCGGATCCATGCGGCCTCCGGCGGATGGTGCGTGGAGCTACACGTTAGGGGGTCACCCAGGCGAGTCCGAACGGCCCATCTTTTTCACGCAGCGTGCTCACGTCGTGAACAGTTCGAGGTGCACGGTCGTGCCGTCGATCTTCACCTTGCGGACGACGCGGCGGCCTTCGACGAGCCGGTCGTCCTCCGTGACGCCGGGGGCGAAGTTCGACGCCCTGAGCAGCTCGGGAACGTCTGCCACCGGCAGGGTGAGGACGACCTGGTACCTCGCGTCGATGCCCCGGTCGTACTTCGTCTCCAGCACCTTGCCGCTCGCGGGCATCGAGATCCCGCCGAACCGGAACGCCTCGTCAGGCGTCGGCGGCGCTTCGGTGCTGGTCGAACACGCTGTCAGGAGCAGGGCCAGTGCCGCGAGCAGGATCTTCACTCACGTGAGACGCACGGTGAACGTAAGCGTTCCGTCACACTTGGACGGGGATGACAGGGACGGCCGGACGCGTTGTACTGGTTGTCAACGACCAGAGGAGATCAACAGTGACGGAAAAGGCTGTTCTCGCGGGCGGCTGCTTCTGGGGTATGCAGGACCTGTTCCGCCGGCACCCCGGAGTCGTCTCCACCAGGGTCGGCTACACCGGCGGCGACGTGCCGAACGCGACCTACCGCAACCACGGCTCGCACGCCGAAGGCATCGAAATCGTCTTCGACCCGGCGCAACTGTCGTATCGGCAGATCCTGGAGTTCTTCTTCCAGATCCACGACCCGACGACGCGCGACCGCCAGGGCAACGACATCGGCACCAGCTACCGCTCGGCGATCTTCTACACCGACGACACCCAGAAACAGGTCGCCGAACAGACGATCGCCGACGTCGACGCCTCCGGCAAATGGCCCGGCAAGGTCGTCACCGAGGTGACCCAGGCCGGCGACTTCTGGGAAGCCGAGCCCGAACACCAGGACTACCTGGAGCGCATCCCGAACGGCTACACCTGCCACTACGTGCGGCCGGAATGGCAGCTGGGCGAGCGCTGATCGTCGCGCTGCACGTCTCTTCCGTGCACGCTTACGAGGGCCGTCCTTCCGACGGACCTCGTGCTGATCCAGCGCCGGTCTCGCGCGACCTCGTCGAGGTGCGCGCGGGACTGGGGCTGGTGGGGGACCGGTACTTCAACCATCCCGCGCATCGCTCGGCCGCGGTGACGCTTTTCTCTGCCTCCGTGCCTGGTGATCCGTTGCTTGCGCGGCGGAACATCGTGCTTTCGGGTTTCGACGTGGATGCTTTGCCGCGGAATTCTGTTGTCACGTTGGACTCTGGCGACGGTCCGGTGCGGTTCGAGGTCCATCGGCCCGCCAATCCCTGCGCGTGGATGGACGTCGTCTATCCGGCTGGGACTTTTCGGGCTTTGCGTGGGCGGGGTGGGAAGCGGTGCGTGCCGCTGGATGACGGCGTCTTACGGCTAGGCCCCGTAGAGATCTCCGTGTGCGAGGGTGCGTAGGTCCTCCATGCCGCCTGGCAGACACGCTTTTCGAGCGCAACTACCTGGTTCACTCTTTCGAGGTAACTGCTTCGTAGCGGCCAACCATTGGAAAGTGTCAGACGTGTCTGGTCCACTGGTCGATTCGATCGGGCGGGAGCAGGCGGCGTACTGGGAGGGTTCGCGAAATGGCGGAGGACACTGGGTGGCGGACGCTGCCCGACGGCCGAAGAATCAAGTTGCGGAACAAGAGCACGGGCGCGGCGGTAGCCGTCGCGGCCGCGATCGTGGTCGCCGGTGCGAGCGGCGGCCTGAGTGGGCTGGGAAGCCTCGGCGGCGGTTCTGGTGGTCAAGCTCTGCAGGGCAACTCGGCCGGTGATGTCGCCGATTCTCTTCCTGGGCGCTCGCTCAAGACGCGAATGGCCGAGGCACAGAAGTCAGCGAGGCAGGGAAAGACGGATGAAGCCTTGAGCCGGTTCAAGCTCAAGCGGCTCAATCGCGGAACTGAGCACCGGATCGAGTGCGTCGCGTCCTCGAGCGGAAAGGTTCGGGAATTCCTGGTCCGTACGCCGTGTACCTCCCTGGACCGGATGTTGATGGCTGTGGGTGACGGACACGGGAACGCGGCCGTGATCTCGGTTGTCCGTGTCGGTTTCCGCAGCAAGAAGCAGGCCACGGCGTTCGAGGAGGTCGAGGCGATCCACGGTAGCGGGGACATCCGGCCGTTGGAGATCGCCGCGGTGCTTGGCCTGGCGAACGTCCGCATCAGCGGCCTGCACTACTCCTCGCGTCCGGAGGGGTACGGGATGGTCGTGGCGGAGACCGACACTGCGACCGGTCACGTGGACACCTCCACCCTGGAGGCGCTCGCCGATGTCGCGGTATACCTGCCGGTGAAGTAGCCGAGCCCGAGACAGCGAGTGGAGCGCGCTCAGCTGGTCGAGGCAGATCTGGATCCGGGTGTTCGAAGAGGAACCGGTCAGCTTCGTCACGGTTGACATGGGCTTTGTCGGCAAGCCATTCCGCCGCTCGACGGTTCGCCCGGTTATCCCTAAACGCGTTCCAAGCCGGAATGAGTTCCAGATATCCTCGTATAATTCGTCCTTGAAATGGCGAAAGGCATCCTTGCCTCGAATGGCCCTCTCCAACCGGCGACTTGCCCGGTCATCACTGATGCCTTCCGCGAAGTCCGCCATGTCCTCGTACCAGCCATAGGGGGAAAGGGGTCTATCTTATCAGGTCCACGTCGTCGAGGTCGACCGGATTCTCGCCGTCTATCCCGCCCTCGCGGGGCCAGTAGCCCGTCCAACCCGGGCATACGGCCGGCATAACCGCCGGATCACCGGCCAGAACCGACAAGCTTGTTGTACGCCACGGCGGCGAGGCGCTGGTTGACTTCGTCGAGGGTAAAGCGCGCAGGGTCGAATTGGCCGGGGTCGTCGAGGCCGAGCCAGCCGAGGATGTCCTTGTGTTCCTCGTGGCCAGAATCGCCCAACCGTGCCGCGTTGTCGAGCAGGTCGGCGACGGTTCGCCGTGATGGAGCGGTGATGGGCTCGGTGTGTTCGTCGCAGAATCGGCGAAGCAGCTCCATCCTCACGGTCAGGCCGTGTTCTTCGACGACCCGTAACAGAATCTCGTCTTTGTCGGCGAGCGGCAGGTTTGTCACCCAGGCTGCGAACTGCCTGAGATCGGCTGAGGTATCGGCGAGCGGTGGGCTCGTCTCGGCCGCGCTCGCGAGCAGGTCGTCGTCGACACGGAGGAAGTCGGCGAGCGCTCGTTGGGGCGCGGTGAGCGTGGACAGGCCGGGTGGCACGGGCGGCTCGAGGTCGTTGTCCGCGTCGGGCTCGAAGGCGTACTCGTCTCGTTTCCAGACACCGTAACCAGCCAACCAGGCGAGATAGAGGGGCCGGAGATCACCCGCCGCTAGTTCGGCACGGACTCCGACGATGGGCGACAGTCCTGCTTCGGCCTCGTAGGTGAATTCGTCGGATTCGTCCTCGCTCGTCAGGTCTAATACCAGGAACTGGTCCGTCGTACGAGCCGACAGATAGGGGTCGACGCAGTAGTCCTGGACCGCCTCGAGATCGAGAAGGCGATGAGGCAGACGGAGCATGAGCCGGTGTGCTCCCCAGTTGGCCACGTACACATGCGCGTCGTAGCAGCGCTCCATGAGCAGGTCCGGGTCGCCGTGGAAGTCACCCCAGTGGTACTCGTTGACGAAGCTGGTAGCGGTGATCCTCGCGCGGGTGGACAGAGAACGTACGTCGGCCTGTTGACGTTCGTCGAGCGGCCGGTCGATCGCGAGGAATTCGTAGTACTGGTATTCACTCATCGCCTGCCGCGCCGATCTCCACACTCGCCGTAGTCGAAGCGCCAGGGTAAGCGGCGCCTTCCTGCACCTTGTGAGGTGGCAGGGTGGCCTACCGAGTCATTTCTTCCAGGAACTCCTGGGTTTCGGGATCTTCCGAGAAGATGGCCGTACCGCGCATCCCGCGCGTGAGTAGAACTTTGTAGGTATTCTTGATCAACGCGCCGAAATGCAGCTCGTCCGCCTTCCTCACCTCGGAGTCCTTGGAGTTCTCGCGCACCGGACGCCACATGCCGTCACGGCGGACGAGATCCTTGCCGAAGATCACGCCTGACCAGTCGTACTCGAAGCCCTGAGCGGTGTAGATACACCCCACCTGCCCGAAACCGCGTTCGTCCGTCGCCCAGTAGCTGGAACCGGGAACGTCCGGCACCGTCTTCTCGCCTTTGGCGTTCCAAGGCCGTTTCCATGCTCCGATCCGGACGTCGTCCACCAGGCGAAGGCCATCGGAGGTCTCGACCGGATTGCTCCATGGCCAGCAGAAACCGGCCGCGAGCCGCCCGACCCCGCCATGGCGCGCCTGCTGGTGCAGTACCCAGGACTCCAGCGCCTCGGGTGAGGCGGCGGTGGTCAGTGTGATGCCTTCATCGAGCGGACCTGCCAGCTTGCTCCAAGGAATCGGCGGTTCGGAGGAACCGAGGCCGAGCAGTCTGGCGACCCAGGTGTCGTAGGAGACCGAGCCGCCGCACCGCAGCTGATCGTGCAGCCGGACGACTTCCACTTCGCACCCGAGTGCGCGGGCAGCGGTGGAGATCTCCTTGAGAGACCCCATTTCCCCTGGTCGCACGACCTGGTGTTCGTCGAGAAGGAAAACGGGGACGGTCGCCACGTTGACGAGTTCGTTGACCTGACGATCAGCGCGTTCGCGCCGCTCCTTCTTCGTGAACCTGTCGACGCCCTTTTCCCGGATACGGTGTGCTTCGTCGCAGATCAGAACGTCCAGTTCGCGAGGCTCACTGCCCACGTAGGCGTTGAAGTACTTGAACAAGCTCTGGACCCGGGTGTTGCCACGGCCCGCGTACTTGCGCATGGTCATGGTAAACGACTTCGAACCGGTCGCGTGGTGTACCGCGAGACCTCGGCGAGCCAGCTCGCCGAGCAGGCTCAGCGCGATCACGCTCTTACCCGAACCTGGGCCGCCTTCGACGATCACGACCGTACGCGTCTGAGCCGCCCGGGACCGCTCGACCGCGTGCAGCACCAGCTCGTACGCGACCTTCTGTTCGTCCAGCAGAACGAACTGCTCGCGATCCTTGATCTCGGCCGCGGCCAGCTCCAGCAACGGCTTGGTAGGACGGTGCGTGAAGCCGCTGAACTCGTCGCCGGCCGACACATTGGCCCGCCTGGTGGCCGAGGAGTCGAGCACGGCGTTGAGGTGCTCGCCCATCGCTGCTTTGTCATCCATGGTGAACACACGGTCGTCGGGACTGGGGTTGTCCTGGAGGAGGCCGGCGACGTCCGTTCGACGCGCGTTGTGCAGGTACGCAATGCCGTGCGCCGCTTGCGGCCGATCCGCGAGCGCGGGGGTGTGGTCCACGAAGTACTGGCGGTATCCGTGAACCTGCTCGGCCGGGTGAAGGTGTCGTCCTGGAAGCCCGGGCACATTGATCACCTCGGACAGGTACGACTCGGCTTTGGACCACTGTTTGAGTTCGATGAACACGAACGAACTCTGGCCGGTACGAGGATGGATACCGCAAAGCACGACGTCGATGCGCTGCTTGCTGTGCGGCAGCTGATGCTCGAGAAGGACTTCGACGTCGCCGAGACCGGTGTCCGCCAAATCCGCCAACAGGATAGGCAGGCTTTTACGCCAGGAAGCCACCTCGCTAGTCCCGACCCTGCTGTCAAGCGCGAATCCGGCCTGCTCCTTCAATCGGCTGTGCAGGTGTCCCGCGCGAGCTTCGATCAACAGATCGGCCGCGCCGCCGCGCACAAGAGCCACTCGTCCCTCCCCTGGGCGTGTGGGTCGCTCGAATGCTTCCCAGCTGTCGATCATAACCCGCTAGAGTGAAGCTTGCCTCCACGCAAGAGTGTGGAAGGCCAAGTGACGGGAACAGCCCTGGGGAGGGTGGCTTGCCGGTCAGCAAGACTGCGGATGACCTGCGGAAAGAACTTCAGCACGAACGCATTCTCCTGGACCTCGCGCGACATACAGGAGTCACCTACAAGGCGTCGGAGCAGCGTGGTGAAATCGGTTCATGGCGCCGGAGTCTTCCGGTGCTCGCCGAGCTGTTGTGCGCCGCTGGACTAGAACATGTCCAGGTCCTGCTCGAATACCGGCTTCCGTACAGTCCGAAACGCGTGGACGCCATCCTCTGCGGAATCCATCCGGAAACCAAGAGGCCTTCCTATGTACTCGTCGAGCTGAAGCAATGGAGTGAGGCGAAGGCGGTGGGCGCGGGCCTGGTGAGAGTCCGTGGCGGGAGGCGTCAGCCTTACCTCCATCCTGCTGAACAGATCAGGCGATACTGCCGCCAGTTGCTCGACTTCGTCCCCGCGTTCGCGCGAGTTCCCGGTCAGGTCAAGGGGATCGCATACCTGCACAACGCCGTACGGGGCAAGGACTGGACACTGGACGATTTCGATTTCGACGATTTCGGCCAGCTCTACACATCGGACCTGCAAGGCGACCTGCTGGCCGATCTGTGGTCGGTACTCGACACGGATCGTCAGACAGCCGACGCCGCGATGGCGGCGGCCCATGAGTTGATCTCCGCGCCACCGGCACCGGCTCGGAACCTGCTCAAAACAGCCGCGGATGCCTTCTTCGCCAGGGACGAATTCGTCCTGCTCGATGAGCAGCAGGTCGCTTACAAGACCGTGCTCGACGCGGTCGCGGAGTCCGGAGACGAGAACAAACAAAAGAAGGTCGTCGTCGTCAGTGGCGGCCCCGGATCCGGAAAGAGCGCTATCGCGGTGACGCTCCTCGCCGCCCTGGCGAGGCAGCAGCGAAAAGCGCTGCACGCGACCGGTTCGAAAGCCTTCACCGAAACCTTGCGAGAGAAGGTGACCGGCGACGACGAGCGATACGGCGAGATCTTCAAGTACTTCAACGAGTTCGGTTCCGCTCCGGCGAACGCACTCGACGTCCTCATCTGCGATGAGGCCCATCGTGTCCGGGGTATGCCGGCCCGGCTGCACGGGAGGGTGCGGAGTCAGATCGACGAATTGATCGAGGTCGCCAAGGTGCCGCTCTTCCTGCTGGACGAACACCAGGTGGTACGTCCTGGCGAGATCGGGACCAAGAGTGACATTCTCGCCATCGCCAACCTGAAGGGTTGTGAGGTAGTCGAGATCAGCCTCGACGGCCAGTACCGATGCGGTGGCTCGGCGCGCTTCGACGAATGGGTTGTCCGCCTGCTGGGCCTCGGATCCGGACCGCCGGTGGCCTGGTCCGAACTCGTCGAGGGAAGCGAAGACGAGTATGTGGTCGACTCGGCCGGATCACCACATGAACTGGAGAGCTGGCTGCTTCGGCAGACGAAGACCTTCTCGGGCACGGCGAGGATGGCAGCGGGTTTCTGCTGGGATTGGAGTGATCCGATCGAGGTCGACGGAAAGTCGCGGCTGGTCGATGACGTTCAGATCGATGGATGGCGCCGTCCGTGGAACACCAAACGAGGATTCGAGGTTCCAGGAGTTCCGTCGGCTTCCTTGTGGGCTTCGGAACCTGAGGGATTCGGGCAGATCGGCTGCATCTACACCGCGCAGGGCTTCGAATATGACTGGGCCGGTGTCATTTTCGGCGACGATCTGGTCATCCGCGGCGGTAAATGGGTCGCCCGTAGCGATTTCTCCTTCGATCGTTCTGTAAAGGATGCCGAAGCACCGAAATTCGATCGATTGGTACGGAACACCTACAAGGTGCTCATGACGCGTGGCATGCAAGGAGTGTGCGTCTACTCGAAGGACGATGAGACGAACGGTTTCCTGCGAAAGTTCGCGAGGTAGCCAAGATGACCCAGGTCGGGGCGGCCGCCCGCGTCAGGCTACCCCGAGGAGGAGAATTCCAGGCCCTATGGCTCGGCGAAGCCATCAGTGTCGTGGGTGACCAACTGGCGAAGGTCGCCGTCGCGATGTCGGTGTACGAGCGGACGGGGTCGGCGGCTTGGAGAGGCGCCGCGTACGCGGCGACGTTCTTGGCGCCACTGGTGGCCGGGCCGGCCTTGGCGGGATTGGCCAATCGCTTCGCGCGCAAACCGCTGTGGTGACCTGCCTGCTCCTGCAGGCATTTTGCGTTTTCATGATGGCGATTCCGCGGCTTCCGCTGGCGGCAATCGTGGTGGGCGTGATCTTCGTGGCGACGTTCCAGGTCCCAGCCCGCCCAGTCCCCGCGGCGAGCCTAATGCAGATCATCCCGCGGTGTGTCCCGGCAGATGGTTGGTCTCGGCGAAGTCGATGAAGTGCCCCCGGCAGGATTCGAACCTGCGACACCCGCTTTAGGAGAGCGGTGCTCTATCCCCTGAGCTACGAGGGCATGTACTGCCACGCGCAGCTTACCGGGTGACCGCCCCCGGTCGAGCACGAGGGCTCAGTCACACCCGGCAGGCCGGAGCACCCGAACGGCGGTAGCCCTCAGGCGGGCACCGAGTACGGCCCGGTGAGCAGGCCGAACCCGGACACTGGCCGTCTAGTGACACTCGACCTGCGGATCCGCGCAGCAGCAGCCACACTCTCCAGCAGCAAATCGGGGACTGAATCGAGCCCGAGATCGACACAGATGACCCGCAGGGGTCACTCGTACGTGTCTGGTTTCGAAACCCTGAACAACAGTAGGTAATCTTCGTTAACGGGACGCGGTACCCACGCTCCCCCGGCTGCCGGAGGGCTTAGTTGATCAAGCTCATGTTCGCCGACGACGAGGAACTTGTTCGTTCGGGCCTGCGTGCCATGATGTCGGGTGCTGCCGACATCGAGATCGTGGGCGAGGCGAGCGACGGGAGATCAGCGGTCGAGGTCGCCCGGCGGTACCACCCTGACGTCGCCCTGCTCGACATCAAGATGCGGTCGCCTGACGACGGTATCCGGGCGCTCAGGGCCATCCTCGCGTTGCCGGACCCCCCGACCGTGGCCATGTTGACCACGTTCGACATCGACGACTACGTCAGTCTTGCGCTCCGGCTCGGGGCCAACGGCTTCCTGCTGAAGGACATCGACCCCGCCGCGTTGCTGCGGGCGGTCCGTGACCTGGCGCGCGGGGGTGCGGTGCTGGATCCGGGGGTCGCGGCGCGCATGGTCCAGACGCATCGGGACGAGCAGCGGGCCGCGCAGCCGGCGCGCAAGCTGCTCGCGTCGTTGTCCGATCGGGAGCGTGAAGTCGTCGGGCTGATCGGGCAGGGGTTGTCCAACGCGGAGATCGGCGGGCGGCTTCACCTGTCCGAGGCCACGGTCAAGGGCTATGTCTCTGCCGTCCTGTCCAAGATCGGCGCGGCGAACCGGGTGCAGGCCGCGCTGCTGGCCTATCGCGGTGGCCTGCTCGACCAGTAATGATCCTCACCGCGCTCGAGTTCCTCGGCTTGATCGCGTTCGCGGCTTCGGGTGCGCTCGCGGCGGTGCGGTCCAGGTTGGACGTCTTCGGAGTGGTCGTCGTGGGGCTCACGACGGCCCTCGGCGGCGGGATCATCCGTGACGTCCTGCTCGGGATCACGCCGCCGACGACCTTGCGGACCTGGCCTTATCTCGCGGTCTGTGGTGGGACGGCGCTGGTCGTGTTCGTCTTCCATCCGCAGATCGCGAAGCTGCGGCGCGGCGTGCTCCTCGCCGACGCGCTCGGGCTCGGGGTGTTCGCGACGGCGGGTACCACGACCGCGTTGAACGCGGGCGCTACTCCCTACGCGGCGTGCCTGATCGGGATGACGACGGGTATTGGTGGCGGCGCGGTGCGTGATCTTCTGCTGCGCGAAATCCCGCTCGTGCTGCGGAAGGAGATCTACGCGGTCGCGGCGCTCGCGGGGGCCGTGCTGGTCGTGATCGGTCACGCTCTGCGACTGCCGCCAGGGCCGGTGACGGCCGTAGCAGCCGCGGCCGTCGTGGGGGTTCGCATGCTCGCTTTGTGGCGTAGATGGAACGCACCTGTTGCGAAAGGGCCCGAGACCGGCTGAAACGTCTTGCGGACTGCCGGATTTCCTTTGTTTGTTCTGTGTGTGTTCTTAGGCGAGTCTCAGCACGCTGCGTAAGACTGTGGCCATGCGCATCCTCGTAGTGGACGACGACAGGGCCGTCCGTGAATCACTCAGGCGATCCCTTGAGTTCAACGGCTACCAGGTGGAACTGGCCGGGGACGGCGCGCAGGCCCTGGAAGCGATCATCGCCAACAGACCCGACGCGATGGTCCTCGACGTGATGATGCCGCGGCTCGACGGCCTTGAGGTCGCCCGCCGCCTGCGAAGCACTGGTGACGACCTGCCGATCCTCGTGCTGACTGCCCGGGACACCGTCTCCGATCGGGTGTCCGGCCTGGACGCCGGTGCCGACGATTACCTCCCGAAGCCCTTCGCGCTCGAGGAGCTTCTCGCTCGCCTTCGCGCGCTTCTGCGCCGGGCGATCCCGGATCCGCAGGCGGGGCAGAACGCCGAGCTTCTTTCGTTCGCGGACCTCACCTTGGATCCGGGGACGCGTGAGGTGCGCCGGGCAGGCCGGGAGATCAGTCTCACGAGGACCGAATTCGCGCTGCTGGAACTTTTCCTCTCCTACCCGAAACACGTCCTGACTCGCAGCCGGATCCTGGAGGAAGTATGGGGATACGACTTCCCGACGTCGGGCAACGCGCTGGAGGTCTACGTCGGCTACTTGCGCCGAAAGACCGAGGCTGGGAACGAACCGAGACTGATCCACACGGTCAGGGGCGTGGGATACGTGCTGAGGGAAACCCCGCCGTGACAGACCCGGTCCAGGTCGCCGACGGGGCCGAAAAGGATCCGCGCGGCGACCGCTGGAGCACGCGGCGCTTCTCACTCCGCGGCCGGGTGACGCTGCTCGCGGCCGCTTCGGTGGCGGGCGCGGTGGCGTTGGTGTCGCTCGGCGCGTATCTCGTCGTGAAGGAGAACCTCTACCAGCAGGTCGACGACAACCTGCTCGCCCGCGCGCAGGCCGCGGTCGACTCACCGCAGGTGCAGACCGAGCTGCAGCAGGTTCCCGGCGCCTTCCTGGCCAGCGCGGACCTGCAGATCGGCCAGCTGACGGTCGGGGAGAAGATCCGGCTGACCTATCCGCAGTCCGGAAGCCGCCCGCCCTACGGCGCGGACGAGATCGCGGTCGCTTCGGGGACTTCGCCGTTCTCACTGCGCACTGACCCGAGGACCGACAGCCGGGTCGTGGCCCTCCCACAGGGGCCCGGCCAGGCGATGGTGCTCGCCCAATCACTCGGCCCGACCAAGCGCACCCTGAACGAGCTTTCGGTGGTCCTGTTCCTGATCGGCGGCGCCGGCATCCTGGTCGCCGCGGTGGCGGGAACGGCCGTCGCGAGGGCGGGTTTGCGGCCGGTCGACAGGTTGACGTCGGCGGCGGAACGCGTCGCGAGCACGGGTGACCTGCGGCCGATCCCGGTCAGCGGCGACGACGAACTCGCCCGTCTCACCCAGAGTTTCAACACGATGCTGGGCACGGTCGCCGAATCGCAGGAACGGCAGCGGCAGCTCGTCGCGGACGCCGGTCACGAGCTCCGGACTCCGCTGACGTCGCTCCGCACGAACCTGGAACTCCTGCTTTCGGCGAGCAGGCCGGGCGCGCGGACGCTGTCCGACGAGGACCGCAGCGACATCGAGGCCGACATCCGCGGCCAGCTCGACGAATTGACCCAGCTGATCGGCGACCTCGTCGAACTCGCGCGCCAGGACGAGCCGCGGATCGAGCACGAGCGGGTCGAGATGGTCGACGTCGTCGAGCGCGCACTCGACCGGGCTCGCCGCCGCGCCGGCGAGATCGAATTCGACGTTTCGCTGCAGCCGTGGGTACTGACCGGCGACACCAGCGCGCTGGAACGCGCGGTGCTGAACCTGCTGGACAACGCGGTGAAGTTCTCGCCGGAGGGATCGACGGTCGGGGTCCGGCTGTACCCGGTCGGTGACGGCACCGCGGTGCTCGAGGTCGAGGACGCCGGACCGGGAATCGCCGACGAGGACCTGCCGAAGGTGTTCGACCGCTTCTATCGCTCGTCCGAAGCCCGGACGCTGCCCGGTTCGGGGCTCGGCCTCGCCATCGTGCAGCACGCCGCGCAGCGGCACGGCGGCGACGTCTACGCGGGACGCGCTCCCGCGGGCGGTGCGCTGATGACCTTGCGGCTCCCGGGAGCCCCTGCTTGAGAGCGGATTACTCTACCGAGTGATGAGCACCGAGAACGCGCCTGAGCTGCCGCCCCGCCGTCTGCTTTGGACACTGCTGGTGGCCGCGGTGCTGCTGGCGGCCGACCAGCTGACCAAGTGGTGGGCCGTCGACGCCCTCACCGACCGGGCGCCGATCCCGGTGATCGGCGACTTCATCCGGTTCCGGCTGCTCTACAACCCGGGCGCGGCGTTCTCGTTAGGCGCCGGTTCCACCTGGATCTTCGCGATCCTGGCCGCCGTGGCGGTGATCGCGCTGCTGTGGATCTCGCGCAAGGTCCGCTCGGCGGGCTGGGCGATTTCGCTTGGGCTTCTGCTCGGCGGCGCGACGACGCATCTGGGAGACCGGCTGTTCCGTGAGCCGGGCTTCGCGCGCGGTCACGTCGTCGACTTCATCGACTACAACGGCTGGTTCGTCGGAAACGTGGCGGACATCGCGCTGTTCTTCGGCGCGGTCTCGCTGTTCGTGCTCAGTTTCCGCAATGTGCCGATCGACGGCGTCAAGCAGACGGCGTCGGAGTAACCAGGCAGAACTCGTTTCCTTCGGGGTCGGCAAGCACGACAAGCCCGTCTTCGGGACGTGCGAGCACCCTCGCGCCCAGCGCGACGAGCCGTTCGACGTCGTCGCCGGTCAAGTCCAGGTGCACGCGGTTCTTGGCGACCTTCCCCTCCGGAACCTTGTTGAAGAACAGACGCGGTCCCGTCGGGGCTTCGACGAGCACTGAAGGATCGTCTTCGGGGCCAGAAAATCCCAGTGAGCGAAGCCGCTCAAGCTCTTCTTCGTCATAGGGTGCGACTTCGTAACCGTCGAGCACCGCCGCCCAGAAGCGGGCCAGCGAAGCCGGATGGCGGCAGTCGAAGACGGCGTCGCGAAGCGTGGCCATGACTCCATGCTGGCAGGGTGGCTTGGCTCGTCGCGCCATGTTTATTCGTGTAGAATTTTGTGTAGTTGATTCAGGGAGGGTTCGTGCTCGCGCGGCAACGACAGGCGGTGATCCTCGAAGAGGCTCGCCGGACCGGGGCGGTCCGAGTCAGCGACCTCGTGACGAGGCTCGGTGTCTCCGACATGACGGTGCGCCGTGACCTCGACGTACTCGCCGGTCGCGGCCTGGTCGAGAAGGTATACGGCGGTGCCACCTCCATTGTCGGCAAAAGCACCGACGAGCCCGGTTTCGAGGCCAAATCCGTCCGGCAGCGCGTGCAGAAGGAAGCGATCGCCGCCGTCGCGGCCGGGCTGGTCCGGCCGGGCACCGCGATCGGCATCTCCGCCGGCACCACCACCTGGACGCTGGCCAGGGCGCTCGACGGGATCCCGGGGCTGACGATCGTCACGAACTCCATCCAGGTCGCCGACGTGCTGCGCGGCGAGAGCCAGCCGGAGCGCACGGTGGTCCTCACCGGCGGTGTCCGCACCCCGTCGGACGCGCTGGTCGGGCCAGTCGCCGTGCAGAGCCTGCGCTCGCTGCACCTGGACGTCGTCTTCCTCGGTGTGCACGGGATGGCCGACGGCCCCGGTTTCACCACCCCGAACCTCACCGAATCCGAGACCGACCGCGCCCTGGTCGAAGCGGGCCGCAAGCTGGTCGTGCTCGCCGACCACACCAAATGGGGCATCGTCGGGATCTCGACCATCGCCGGGCTCGAAGAGGCCGACGTCGTCGTTTCGGACGACGGTTTGTCCGACCAGGCAAGGGAAACGCTCACCGAACAGGCTGGTGAGCTGATGATCGCCGAAACGGCGGAGACGGCTGAGGCTGAAGAAGCGTGAAACGCACGGTAAGGCACCTGGCCGACGGCCGGGAAATCATCTATTTCGACTCTCCCGGCGCGCCCGAGCGCACCGCCGAGGACACCCGTGACCTGCCGCGGGTCGCGGCGGCGTCGGAGATCCGGCGTGATCCGCTGACCGGCGAGTGGGTGGCGATGGCCGCGCACCGGCAGACTCGGACCTACAAACCGCCGGCCGACCTGTGCCCGTTGTGCCCCACGAAACCCGGGAAACCCAGTGAGATCCCGGAGCGGAACTACGACGTCGCGGTGTTCGAGAACCGCTTTCCCTCTTTCGCCCGCAACGCCATCGGCGATACGTCCACAGTGGACGGTTCGGGCCTCGTGCCCATCGCGCCGGGGGTCGGCCGCTGCGAGGTCGTCTGCTTCACCAGCGATCACGACGGTTCTTTCGCCGGGCTGACGGCCAAACAGGTCCGCGCGGTCGTCGACGCCTGGGCCGACCGCACCGCCGAACTGTCCGCGATGGACGGCATCGAGCAGGTCTTCCCGTTCGAGAACCGCGGTGAAGAGATCGGCGTGACGCTGAACCATCCGCACGGCCAGATCTACGGCTACCCGTTCGTCACGCCGAAGACCGAGCGGATGCTGGCCCTCGCCCGCGCGTACGAGGCAGAGCACGGCCGTCCGGTGATGGGCGACGTGCTGGCCGCCGAGCGGGAATCCGGCGCCCGGGTCGTGGTCGCGGGAAAGCACTGGACGGCGTTCGTGCCGCCCGCCGCCCGGTGGCCGGTGCAGGTCCAGATCGTGCCGCATCGCCAGGTCCCCGACATCCCCGCGCTATCGGACGCGGAGCGCGACGAGTTCGCCGATGTCTACCTCGAGGTCCTACGCCGCTGCGACGGGCTCTACGACCGGCCGCTGCCCTACATCGCGGCCTGGAACCAGGCGCCCGCCAAACGCGATCGCGAACTCGGCTGGCTGTACCTGGAGGTGTTCTCGGTAATGAGGTCGAAGGACAAGCTGAAGTATCTGGCCGGTTCGGAGTCCGGGATGGCCGTGTGGATCAACGACGCGACCCCGGAGCAGATCGCCGAGAGGCTGCGCGGCACCCACTGATGAGGCCATACTCATGAGCGAAGCACAGCTTCGGCTCAGGAACCTCTCAGGACCATCCCGCAAGGTAGAGACATGACCGAGAACGATCCCAGCGGCCAGAACGCCGAGCAGGCGCGGCCCGCCGGCGCTCAGCCGGACGCGGACCAGAGCGCGAGCTGGGCGGCTCAGCCCGCTCCTTCGCAGCCTGACGCGACCGGCCTCGGCGGCCATGCCGCTCCCCATGGTGGACAGGCCTACCCCACGGAACAGCAGTACAACCCGTGGTCGCCCCAGGCACAGCAGACTCAGACGCAGCAGACGGCGACCTCCGAGCATCAGACGCAGGGCACCTACACCCAGGGGCATCAGGTCCCGGGGCAGCAGGCGCCCTATGGGCAGCACGCCCAGCCGGGCCCGTCGGTCTACGCGGTCCCGCAGCAGCGACAGGCTTCGAAGTCCACTTCGGGCAAGCTGCTCGCCGGTGTCGCGGCGATCGCCCTCGTCGTCGGCGGGGTCGCGGGCGGCACCGTCGGCTATCTGACCGGTGACGACTCTGGCGGCAACTCCGTCAACGCGCTCGACGCGCCGAAGCCCGCCCAGCAGACCGGCAACGTGCCCGCGGGGTCGGTCGAGTCGGTGGCGCAGAAGCTGTCGCCGAGCGTGGTCGAACTGCAGGTTTCCGGCCGGGCCGGTGCGGGCGGGGGCTCCGGCTTCGTGCTCAGCACCGACGGCTACGTGCTGACCAACAACCACGTCGTCAAGGTCGCCGCGGGTGGCGGGCAGATCCAGGCGGTGTTCCAGGACGGCAAGAAGGGCACGGCGACCATCGTCGGCCGCGACCCCACGACGGACATCGCCGTGGTGAAGGTCAGCGGTGTCAGCGGGCTGACCCCGGTGGAGCTGGGCCGCTCCGACGACCTGCGGGTCGGGCAGCCGGTGGTCGCCATCGGTTCGCCGTTCGAACTCGCGGGCACGGTCACCGCGGGTATCGTCAGCGCCCTGAACCGGCCGGTGAGCGCCGGTGGCAACGGTGACCAGACCACGGTGATGTCGGCGGTGCAGACCGACGCGGCGATCAACCCCGGTAACTCCGGCGGCCCGCTCGCGAACATGTCGGGCCAGGTCATCGGGATCAACTCGGCGATCTACAGCCCGAAGTCCGCGCAGAGCCAGGGCGGCGAGAGCGGCGGCAACGTCGGCATCGGCTTCGCCATCCCGATCGACCAGGCGCGCCGCACGGCCGACGACATCATCAACACCGGCCAGGCGACGCAGACCTTCATCGGCGCGCGAGTGCAGACAGTGCCGACCGGTGGAGCGCAGCTCGGTGAGATCTCGCCGGGCAGCCCCGCGGAGAAGGCGGGCCTCAAATCCGGCGACGTCGTGACGAAGCTGGACGACCGGCCGATCCCTGACGCGGACGCGCTCGTCGCCGCGATCCGCACCCGGGCGCCGAACGACAAGGTCAAGTTCACACTCAGCGGTGACAGGGTGGTCGAGGTGACCCTCGGCGGCCAGCCGGTCACCCCGAACTAGATTTCCCCCAACGCTCGGCCGCAGTGCGCGGCCGAGACCAAACCCCGGCCCGAACCCCCAGCGGGCCGGAACCAGAGGCCACGTGTGACCGGCTGCCAATCCCGGTCACACGTGGCCCTTTTTGTCCGGGAGGGGCGGTCTCCCTGGCGAAACCGCACGCAGAGACACTAATCGGACACCCAGTCGGCAGCACGTGTCCATTGTGGACACCGCGTCCGTCTTCATGGGAGGATCCCAGCGTTCCGGCAAGAATCCGCTCAGCGCGATCGTTCACGGACAGCACGGCAAGTCCGGGGTGGACGGCCGAAAACCCTTGCCGTGCTTACGGAATCATGAAGTCGGCGAAGTTCTTACCGAGTTCTGACGGTTCGCTTCTCCAGTCCGCCGAACGTCGTGAACGTGGTTATGGTGCCGGTGATGTCCACTGTCACCGCGCCCGCCCGCACGGGTCGCCGGGCCGAGCTGACCACCGTCGGCCTGGCGATGCTCCCGTTCGCGGGCCTGCCCGGCCTGTCGAAGGCGGAGGTCGAGCGCACCTGGCTACCGTTCGCGGTGTGGCTGCTGCCCGCGGTAGCGCTGCTCGCCGCACAGGCGGCCACGGCGCTGGTGGTGAACCAATTTGGTGCTGACGAGCTGGTGAGGTGGATGTGATGGCCGAACAGGGCCGCGTACTCGTGGTCGACGACGACGAGACCGTCCGGGACGTCGTCCGGCGGTACCTGGAGGTCGCGGGCTTCGACGTCGACGTCGCCGGGGACGGCACCGAGGGGCTGCGGCTGTTCGCCGAGACCGGCGCGGACCTGGTGGTGCTGGACGTGATGATGCCCGGCCTCAACGGGCTCGAGGTGTGCCGTCGCCTGCGGCAGATGAGCCAGGTGCCGATCGTCATGCTGACCGCGCTCGGCGAGGAGGAGAACCGGATCGCCGGGCTCCAGCTCGGCGCCGACGACTACGTCACGAAACCCTTCAGCCCCAAGGAACTCGCGCTGCGGGTGGTCTCGGTGCTGCGTCGCGCGCGGATGCCCCGCCCGGCACCGGCGGCCACCGAACTCGCCGACGGCAACCTTCGCCTGCAGATGACCGCGCGGCAGGCGAGCATCGGTGGCGTGGAACTTCCCTTGACCAGCCGGGAATTCGACCTCCTGGCGTTCTTTCTCGCGCATCCGGGGGTGGCGTTCTCCCGAGCCGACCTGCTGGAGAAGGTCTGGGGCTGGGACTTCGGCGATCAGTCCACAGTGACCGTCCATGTGAGACGGTTGCGGGAGAAGATCGAGAAGGATCCGGCGAAACCCGCCCGGGTCGCCACCGTCTGGGGTGTCGGCTACCGGTACGACCCGGTGCGGCCGTGATCGGCGCGGGCGAGTCGTTCGCCGAGATGCTGGCGCACGCCTGGCACATCCTGCCGTTCGCGCTGCTGTTCGCGCTGCCGGTGGTGCTGCTCGGCGGGCTGGCGTTGTACCTGCTCAGACGCGGTTCGCTGGCCAGCACGATGACGGTGCTCGTGCTGATCCCGGTGCTCGCGACACTGGTCGCGGTGCTCGGCGTCAGCGGGTTCATGTTCACCCCCGCGCTGACCACGATGACGCTGGTCTGCCTGCTGGTCGCGCTGGTGACCGTGCCGGCGGCGCTCGTGCTCGGCCGCGTGATCGCGCGCCGCAGTGTGTGGGAGCGGGAAGCACGGGAACGGGAGCGCGCGGCCGAGGCGTCGCGGCGTGAACTCGTCGCGTGGATCAGCCACGACCTGCGGAGCCCGCTGGCCGGGATCCAGGCGATGGCCGAGGCCGTCGCGGACGGTGTCGTCGCCGATTCCGGCGAGATCACCGACTACGCCCGGCGGATCAGCGGGGAGACGACGCGGCTCTCGGGCATGGTCGGCGACCTCTTCGAGCTGTCGCGGATCACCGCCGGCGCGCTGGAACTGACCATGGCCGCCGTGCCGCTGCGTGACGTGGTGAGCGACGCCGTCGCCGCGCAGGCGCCGCTCGCGGGGCAGAAACGGGTGCGGATGGTCGAGCGGGCGGACGCCTGGCCGGTCGTCTCCGGGAGCGACCCGGAGCTGGCGCGGATCGTGCGCAACCTGGTGTCCAATGCCGTCCGGCACACCCCGCCGGACGGGACGGTGGCGGTCCAGCTCGGTATCGACGGTGGCGAGGCGTTGCTGGCCGTCGACGACGGGTGCGGAGGGATCCCCGACGACGAGATCGGACGCGTCTTCGACGTCGCCTTTCGCGGGACACGGGCGCGGACGCCCGAACGCGGCGGGCTGGCGAGCGGTGGCGGGCTCGGGCTGGCGATCGCGAAAGGGCTCGTCGAGGCCCATCGCGGCCGGATCGGCGTCCGCAACCACGGACCCGGTTGCCGCTTCGAAGTCCGGCTGCCCCTCTCGACGTCCTGACCGTGTCAGTGCCATGTCACGGCTGTGACGGCGCGGGTACCGTCCTCAAGGGAATGGGCGGCTTCCACGGCTACAGGACGCTGATGGTCAGCACGCCCGACGGCAGCAGGACCTACGAGCTGTCCATGACCTACGGGGACTCCACGGCGGACCTGGGGCAGGCGTACTTCAACGCGGACAAGATGCTCTGCGGCAAGTGAGGCTTCGGTACAGGTCGTGAGTGGTAATGACGGTTAGAACCGTCATTGTTACTAGTCAGGTGGTTGTGGGGTTGGTTGGTAGCCAGGGGTTTCCGGTGATGGCGTCGCGGAGTGCGGTCAGGGTGTTGAGGCCGTTTTTGCG
>NZ_JBVISU010000014.1:0-56445 GCF_055575355.1 Amycolatopsis sp. NPDC034160
ATCGTTCGACTTGCATGTGTTAAGCACGCCGCCAGCGTTCGTCCTGAGCCAGGATCAAACTCTCCAACAATGTCTTCGAATTCAATCGAGGCAAAATTTTCTTGCACTCAAAGGAACCTCAAACGAGGTTCAAATACATAAGCTCTACTGGCTTAGTTCACTAGCACACTGTTGAGTTCTCAAGCAACACACCCCAGATCGCACCACAATCAAGCGGCCTTATCCGAAGCAGTCATTCCTAGCAGTTTTTGGTAGGACACCCACTCAATCGCGGTGAGCGAGAGCTTGGTTCGTGTCCCGGTCGGCCACCCGGTTTCCCTGGCGACTTGGAGAACTTTACATGGCCGGAAACCCCCGAAAACAGGGGGGTACCTTAACTGCGTTTCCGCAGGTCAAGGGCCCGAAACGGGCCCCGCCCCGGTGATCAGCCCGGGGTCGGGTCGGTGAACACCCGGAGAAGAACATTGCTCCGAGTACATTGCACCGTATTGATCTCGAATATTGCTCCGATTAGCTTCGGTCCCATGAGCACTGCGGAACTCGACGGCATCTCCGTCGCCTACGACGACCTCGGCACCGGTTTGCCCGTCGTCCTTGTCCACGGTCACCCCTTCAACCGCACGATGTGGCGTCCGCAGGCGGAACACTTCAGCCGGGAGGGCTATCGGGTCGTCACGGCGGACCTTCGCGGGTACGGCGAGACCTCGGTGGTCCCCGGTAAGACCGGCCTCGACGTCTTCGCCGCCGACATCGCCCGGCTCGCCGATCACCTCGGCCTCGAACGCTTCGTGCTCGGCGGCCTCTCCATGGGCGGGCAGATCGTCATGGAGTTCCAGCGCACCTACCCCCAGCGCGTCGCCGGTCTCCTGCTCGCCGACACCTCCCCTCAAGAAGAGACAGGGGAGGGCAAGCGCGTCCGCAACGCGATGGCCGACCGAGTCCTGGCCGAGGGCATCGGCCCGTACGCGGACGAGGTGCTGACGAAGATGGTCTCGCCGGAGAACGTGCGCACGATGCCGGACGTGGCGGCGCACGTCTTGGGGATGATGCGGACGACTCCGAAGGAAGGAGCGGCGGCGGCCCTCCGGGGCCGGGCCGAACGGCCCGACTATCGGGAGACCCTCGCGAAGGTCACCGTGCCGAGCCTGATCGTCGTCGGCACCGAGGACGAGTACACGCCCGTCTCGGACGCCGAGCTGATGCACGAACTCGTCCCCGGCTCCACCCTGGCGGTGATCGAGGGCGCCGCCCACCTGCCTAACCTGGAGCGCGAGGCCGAGTTCAACGCCGTCTTCGCACGGTTCTTGAAAGAAATCAGGTGATCGTCTCCATGTCCCACAAGACCGTCTTCGTGACCGGAGCCAGCGCGGGGTTCGGCGTCGAGATCGTCCGCCGGTTCGCCGCCGACGGCGCCAAGGTCGTCGCGGCCGCCCGCAGCAAGGACAAGCTCGCCAAGCTGGCCGACGAACTCGGCGAGAACGTACTGCCCTTCGCACTGGACGTCCGTGACGCCGACGCGGTGGCCGCGCTGCCGGAGTCCTTGCCCGAGGAGTTCGCCGAGGTCGATCTCCTGGTCAACAACGCCGGTCTCGCCAAGGGGCTTGAGCCCGCCCACCGGGCGAAGCTCGACGACTGGAACCAGATGATCGACACGAACATCACCGGCCTGGTGCACCTCACCCGCGCACTGCTGCCCGGAATGGTCGAGCGCGGCCGCGGGCACGTGATCAACATCGGTTCGATCGCGGGCACCTACCCCTACCCCGGTGGCAACACCTACGGCGCGACCAAGGCGTTCGTGCACCAGTTCAGCCTGAACCTGCGCGCGGACCTGCACGGCACCGGCGTCCGGGTGACCAACGTCGAACCCGGCATGGTCGGTGGCACGGAGTTCTCCGTCGTCCGGTTCGAGGGCGATCAGAGCAAGGCCGACAACGTCTACAAGGGCACGACGCCGCTGACGGCCACCGACGTGGCCGAGTCCGTCTTCTGGGCGGCTTCGCAGCCCGAGCACGTGAACATCAACGTCATCGAGCTGATGCCGGTGGTGCAGAGCTTCTCGCCGCTGCAGATCCATCGGGCGGAGTAGAGAGCCCGAAGAGGTCGAAGAGCGCCTGCTGCTCCGGGCTCCGCTCGGTCAGCAGGCGCCGCGTCCGCGGGCGGCCGCCGGTCGACGGGTAGCGCAGCACCGTCTCGCCGATCCCGGCCAGGTTGTCCATCAGTTCGCGGACCGAGAGGTTCATCCCGGCGCGGTCGGCCTCGCGCCGCATGAGGTGCGTGACCGTCGACGCGAGCACCGTGACCAGGGTGTGCACGGCGATCCGGTGCGGGGTCCAGGTCCAGCGTGGTGACGGCCCGGCGACGGCGGTGCCGGTCAGCCAGCGGAACGTCGAATCGAGGTGGGTTCGCGCGCGGTAGGCGGTGACGACCTCCGCGACCGGCCAGTCGTGGTCGGTGACCAGCACCTGTTTGCCGAAGAACTCCTCGCGCAGCCGGGAGACGGCGGCGGCGTCGACCTTCCAGGTCAGCCGGATCTCCCCCGGCCTGGTCCCGGTCAGCGAAGGTGAGAGCACCCGCTCGACCCGGCGGCCACGCGTGATCCTGGCGATTTCGGCGTTCACCTGGCTCCGGTCGCCCCGATAGGTACCGGTGGCCAGCGCGGCGTCGAGGCCGGCGAGTTCGCGGGTCGCGGTGCCGAGTTCGTCGCCGAACGCGCGGGCCTGCGCGTTGTGCAGGGTTTCCGAATGGGTCAGGATCACGCGCCGCCGCACGCCGGCGACCATCGCCCTGGTGTCGAGGGCGGTCAGCCCGGCGAAGCGTTCGGGGTCGACGGGTTTGCGCGCGGACGACGGTTTCGCCAGCAGGTCCGGATGGTCCGACAGGGGCAGGGCGCCGACGAAGTGCCGTCCGAGATCCACCTGCGCGGCCTGGCCCGCGGTGAAGACCAACGTGACGGGGTACAGCGAGCGGAGTTCCTCGGCGAGCACGGCGAACGGCGGGGCCCCTTCTCGCGGATAGCTGCGCGACGCGAGCGGGATCGCGCCGTCCTTGGTCACCACCAGGCCGAGTCCGGCGAGTTCGCAGCGGCAGGGGTCCGCCGTGGTGAAGGTGGCGAACTGCGGCACGTCGACGGCGAGCGCGGCGTTCCCCGTGCCCAGCCAAGCGAGTACGGCGTCGGCGACCGTGGTCTCGACGCGCGCGATCCGTTCCGGGGTGAGCCGGTGCAGTGCCCGCCAGTGGTTCGCCAGGTCGGCCTTGACGAATTCCCGCGCGACACCGTCCTCCCACCAGGTGGCCAAGGGTGTCTCCGGCGCGGTCGCCCGGTGCAGGACGGCGAGGGCGAGATGTGTCCCCAAGGTGGTCGCGGCGCGTTGGGCGCCGACGGCGTCGTCCACTCGGCGGACGAAGTCGAGCCGGTTCAGCGTCGTCCAGACCGCCGCGACGTCGCCGAAGGTGCGATGCCGCGCTTCGGCGGGGGCGGCGGTCTCGCCGTCCATCGCGCGCCCGATCTCCTCAGCCGTGCCGAGGTAGCGCTGGGACACCACGCGAGGCTCGCCGTCGACCCGCGCGGAGGTGACGAGGTAGTAGTACGTCCGTCCGCCGACCTTCTTGCCGATCACCGAAGCCACCTTTAGGTAATACACTCCGGCTCACTGATCGGCAACCAAGATCGGCCGCTGACCTGCGCGAACAGTGATCACAGCCACGTAAGTGAGGTGGTGGCCGGATGCACACTGGCCGCTGGAGCGAGTCCGGCCATAGCGTGCGGGAATGGCATCCGACGCTGACGCGACCGCCCCCACCACCTCGGCGATGCGCCGGGCGCTCGCCAGGGCGCGCGACGGGAAGACCCTCGACCTCACCGAGGCCGCGATCCTGCTCCAGGCGCGCGGCGACGATCTCAAGACGCTGTCCGACCACGCTTCCCGGGTCCGTGACGCCGGCCTCGTCGCGGCGGGCCGTCCCGGTGTGGTCACCTACAGCCGTTCGGTTTTCATCCCGCTGACCCGCCTGTGCCGGGATCGGTGCGGCTATTGCACTTTCGCGACCGTCCCCGGCCGGGTCGAGTCGCCGTTCCTCTCCCCCGACGAGGTCCTCGACATCGCCCGAAAGGGTGCCGCGATGGGCGTCAAGGAGGCGCTGTTCACCCTCGGCGACCGTCCCGAAGACCGCTGGAAGGCGGCGAAGGACTGGCTCGACGCGCACGGGTACGACGACACGCTCTCCTACGTCCGCGCGATGGCGATCCGGGTGCTGGAGGAGACCGGTGTCCTGCCGCACCTCAACCCCGGTGTGCTGACCTGGCAGGATTTCCAGCGGCTGAAGCCGGTCTCGGCGTCGATGGGCATGATGCTGGAGACGACCGCGAAGCGGCTCTACACCGAGAAGGGCGGCCCTCACTACGGCTCGCCCGACAAGGACCCCGACGTCCGCCTGCGCGTGCTGGAGGACGCCGGCCGCAGTTCGGTGCCTTTCACCACCGGCATCCTGATCGGCATCGGCGAGAACTTCGAGGAACGGGCCGACTCGCTGTTCGCGATCCGCAAGGTCGCCAAGACCTACGGCGGCATTCAGGAAGTCATCGTCCAGAACTTCCGCGCGAAGCCGGACACGAAGATGCGCGCGACCCCGGACGCCGATCTCGAAGAACTCGCCGCGACCATCGCCGTCGCGCGGCTCGTGCTCGGGCCGAAGATGCGCATCCAGGCGCCGCCGAATCTCATCGGCCAGCAGTACGAACTGATGCTGAACGCGGGGATCGACGACTGGGGCGGCGTCTCCCCGCTGACCCCCGACCACGTGAACCCCGAGCGCGCGTGGCCGCAGATCGACGAACTCAAGCGCCGCACCGAAGCGCTCGGGTTCACCGTGCGCGAGCGGCTGCCGATCTACCCGGAGTACGTCAAGACCGGTGAGCCGTGGCTGGACCCGCGGATGAACGCGCATCTCGCGCCGCTCACCGACGCGGAGACCGGGCTGGCGATCGAGGAAGCGATCCCGGTCGGCATTCCGTGGCAGGAGCCGGACGGCGGCTGGAAGGAGGCCGGGCGGACCGATCTGCACGTCGAGGTCGACACCATCGGCCGCACCGAAGACCGGCGCAGCGACTTCGATTCGGTCTACGGCGACTGGGCGGAGATCAAGGGCAACATCAAGACCGCGCCGCAGCGGTTCGACCTCGATATCCGGGATGCCTTGCGCAGCGCGGAAAAGAACCCGGCCGGGCTTTCCGACGACGAGGCTTTGGCGCTGTTGCACGCCGACGGCCCGGAACTCGACGCGTTCACCCGGATCGCCGACGACCTGCGCCGCGAGGTCAACGGCGACGACGTCACCTTCGTGGTCACGCGGAACATCAACTTCACCAACGTCTGTTACACCGGTTGCCGGTTCTGCGCGTTCGCCCAGCGGCGCACCGACGCCGACGCGTACACGCTTTCACTGGAGCAGGTCGGTGACCGGGTCGACGAGGCGTGGGCCGCGGGTGCGACCGAGATCTGCATGCAGGGCGGCATCCATCCGGATCTGCCCGGCACCGCGTACTTCGATCTCGCTGCCGAGGTGAAACGCCGTCAGCCGGACATCCACCTGCACTCGTACTCGCCGATGGAGGTCGTCAACGGCGCTTCGCGGACGAATCTCTCGATCGAGGACTGGCTGGCCCGCGCGAAGGAGGCCGGTGTCGACTCGCTGCCGGGCACGGCGGCGGAGATCCTCGACGACGACGTCCGCTGGGTGCTGACGAAGGGCAAGCTGCCGACGTCCGAATGGATCAACGTCGTCACCACCGCGCACAAACTCGGCATCACGACGACGTCGACGATGATGTACGGCCACGTCGACACCCCGTCGCATTGGGTCGGGCACCTGAAACTGCTGGCGAAGCTGCAGCGGGAAGGCCTGGAACGCAACGGGCGGCGCGGGTTCAGCGAATTCGTGCTGCTGCCGTTCATCCACCAGAGTTCGCCGATCTACCTCGCCGGGCTGGCCAGGGCCGGGACGACGCTGCGGGAGAACCGGGCGGTGCACGCGCTGGCCCGGCTGCTGCTGCACGGGATGATCGACAACATCCAGAGTTCGTGGGTGAAGCTCGGTGAGGAAGGCAGCCGCGCGGTGCTGCGGGGCGGGGTCAACGACATCGGCGGCACGCTGATGGAGGAGACGATCAGCCGGATGGCGGGTGCGGCCAACGGGTCGTACAAGACGATCAGCGACATGCGCGCGATGGTCGAACCGCTCGGCCGGCCACTGCGGCAGCGGACCACTGAATACGGCACGCCGACGGCGGAACGGATCGCCGCGGCCGAGGCGTCCGACGGGGTCGCGACCGCGGTCCGGCGGCCGCTGCTGCCGCTTGTCACCAGCTGACGAAAAATCCGTACTCACCCCTTGACTCGCGTACAGCGCGAGTCAAGGGGTGATCACGTTCCGTGTGTCGCCGCTCACAAGGCGCGGGGGCTTCGGGCGTTTTCTGTGCTAAACCCGAGAATCACTTCCGGGCAGGCGAGAGGACGTCGATGATCGCGAGCGCAGTCCAAGTGGCCGATACCGCCCGCTATCCGTTGTCCGAGCCCGGAAGCCCGGCCTGGCGCGAAATCGTTTCCCGGACCCGCGCCGAACTGCGGGAAACGGGTTGCAGTGTCCTGGCCGACTTCGTCCGCCCGGAGTTGCGCGACGTCCTTCGCCGCGAAGGCGCGGAGATCGCTCCGAAGGCGTACGCGAAGGTCGAACGCGTCAACGCCTACAACATCGCCGTCGACACCCCGTTCCCCGAAAGCCATCCCGGCCGCACGATCATGGAACGCGGCAACGCCTTCGTGGCACGCGACCAGATCCCGCCGACCGCGATCATCCAGCAGCTGTACGCCAGCCGCGAGTTCCAGCGGTTCGTGGCCGACTGTTTCGAACTCCCGGCACTCCACGAACTCGCCGATCCGTTGTCCGGCTTGGTGCTCAACGTGATCGAACCGGGCCGCTCGCATCCGTGGCACTTCGACACCAACGAGTTCACCGTCAGCATGCTCACGCAGGAGGCCACCGACGGCGGTGTCTTCGAGTACTGCCCGAACATCCGCTCGGAGAAGGCGGAGAATTTCGACGACGTCCGTGCCGTCCTGGCGGGCGAAGGTGATCACTTGATCCGGCGGCTCACTCTGCGTCCCGGTGATCTTCAGCTGTTTCGCGGACGCTTCGCGCTTCACCGCGTGAGTAGTGTTCTAGGAGCAACAGCACGCCATTCCGCGATCTTCGCCTACAGCGAGCGTCCTGGGGTCATCGGCAGTCCGGAGCGGACTAGACAGCTGTTCGGCCGGGTCCTGCCCGAACATGTCGCTTCAGCGGCCGTCCGGGGCGATCAGCTGCTCGACTAAGTCAGGAGCATTGGCCCGTGCCTTTGGATTCGACCGGCAAGATCTCCTTCGACCACATCTACACCGAGCCCGACCCGCGCGCCTTCTTCGGCACCTTGCGCAGGCTCGACTACGACATCCCCCAGCAGGCCAAAGCCTATTTCGCGAAAGTGATCGACGAGTACCGCGCCGAAACCGACGTCAAGGTGCCGACGGTCCTCGACCTCGGCTGTTCGTACGGCGTCAACGCGGCGCTGTACCGCTGTGACCTCTCGATGGAGCGCCTGTACGACCACTACGCGCACGACGCGTCGCTGAGCCGGGACGAGCTGATCGCCCGGGACCGGCGGATGCTGGAGGGAGTCGCCGACGGAGTTCGCTTCATCGGCCTCGACACCTCCGCACCGGCCCTGGACTACGCGCTCAAAGCGGGCTTCATCGACGACGCGATCCACGCGGATCTGGAGAGCGAAGAGCCGACAGAGGAGCAGCGCGCGCTGCTGGCCGAAGTCGACATCGTCATCTCGACCGGCTGCATCGGCTACGTCACCGAAAAGACCCTGGTCCGGATCGCGCGGGAAAGCCGCCCGTGGATGGCGCATTTCGTCCTGCGGATGTTCTCCTACGAACCGGTCGCCGCGAACCTCACGGATCTGGCGTACGACACCGCGGGGGCCGACGGCGTCTTCCAGCAGCGAAAATTCGCGTCGGAAGAAGAACGAAGGCAGATCCTCGACAACCTGTCCGTCGCGGGCGTCGACCCGCGGGGGCTGGAGTCCGACGGCCGGCTGTACGCGCGGCTGTACGTCTCCCGCCCGGACGGCGCGGCGGCCGACCTCGCCGCCACGCTGAACGCCCTTCCCCTTCGAGATCAAGGATGATCGTGAGCAGTCCGGAACTGTCCACCCGCACGTTCGGCAACGAGGACCTCCTGCCGAGGGTCCCCGTCCCCGCCCTGGAGGACACCTGCCGCCGGTTCCTCGAATGGTGCTCGCCGCTGCTCACCCCGGGCGAGCTCGCGGAGACCGAAGGCGCCGTCGCCGAGTTCCTCGCGGAAGGAAGCCTGGCGCACGAACTCCAGAGCGCGCTCGAGACCTACGACAGCGGCGAAGGTGTGCGGAGTTGGCTCGACACCTTCTGGCCGTATCGCTACCTCGGCCGCCGCGACCGGATCGCGCTCAACGCCAACTTCTTCTTCCTGTTCTCCGAATCCCCGCTGGGACAGCTGGAGCGGGCGGCCGAACTGGCCGCGTCGGCGGTGGACTACAAGCTGAAGCTGGACGAGGAACTGGTTCCGCCGATCGTGGTCCGCGGACAGCCGCAGTCGATGGTGCAGCACAAGTACCTGTTCTCGGCGACGCGGATTCCGGGCGCCGTGCAGGACACCGCGCGGACGCCGTACAGCGAGGACTGGCCGGGGCCGTCGAGGGCCCGGCACATCGTGGTCTTCCACCGCGACACCCCGTTCCGGATGGACGTCATCGCACCGGACGGGCGGCCGTACTCCCCCGAACAGCTGGTCGCGGGGCTGCAGACGATCATCAAATCGGGGAACTTCGTCGAGGACCCGGAGAGCGCCGTCGGGCATTTCACCACCAAGGCCAGGGCCGAGTGGGCGGCGACGCGCGAAGCGTTGCTCGCCGCCGGGAACGCGTCCGCCCTCGACGACATCGAGACGGCGTTGTTCTGCCTGTGCCTGGAGGATTACACGCCGGCGGACACGCAGGAGGCGTGCGACAAGCTGCTGCACGGCGACAGCGGCAACCGCTGGTTCGACAAGGCCGTCTCGCTGATCGTGTTCGAGGACGGAGCGGCGGGGATCAACGTCGAGCACTGCGAACTGGACGGGACCACGATCCTCGGGTTCACCGACGAGCTGCTGAGCGGTTCGCGACTGGACCGGCCGCCCGCCGACGGGGTCCCGGCGTCCGAGGTCATCGAGTTCGTCCTGGGTGACGCGCTCCGCGAGGACGCCCGTGCCGCGGCCGCGTCCTTCGCCGCATACGCCGACGCGACCGCTACGAAGACGGTGTCCTTCACCGACTTCGGCGCGAAGCGGGCGAAGGAGCTGGGGATGTCCCCTGACGGCTTCGCGCAGATGGCGTACCAGCTCGCGCACAAGCGGGCGAAGGGGATCACCGGCGCGACGTACGAATCGATCGCGACGCGGCAGTACCAGAACGGGCGCACCGAAGCGATGCGGGTGGTGACACCCGAGGTGCAGTGGTTCGTCAAGGTGATGGACGACCCGAACGCGGACCGGCAGACGCGTCAGGCGGCCTTCCGCGCGGCGGCGGCGAAGCACGTCACGCGGGCGAAGGAGTGCCAGGCGGGCGACGCGCCGGAGCAGCACCTGTGGGAGCTGCAGCTGATCCAGAAGCGTCGCGGCGTCGACGAGTCCCCGGCGCTGTACTCGTCGCCGGGGTGGCTGAAGATGCGCGACGACTACCTGAGCACCAGCTCGGCGCCGTCGGTGAACATCCAGTACTTCGGCTTCGGGTCGACCAGCCCGCAGTGCATCGGCGTCGCGTACGTGCTGCTGCCGGACAGGCTGAACATCTACCTGTGCACGCCGAAGCACGTGGCGCACGAGATGGAGCTGTTCGCGGCGGAACTCGCGACCGCCATCCGGGAACTGCAAGAGTTGCTGGCTTAGAGATCCGTGAAGGCCTCCTTCCCTACGCTCAAGGTCAGGGGTCCCGGAAAGCCGGGATATTGCCGGCCTGATTCCGGACGCCGATCAGGCTTTACTGTCCACAATGGACAGCACTTGACGATTGGTCGTCCGGTTGATGTCCTTATGTACGATTTCGACGGGGGGTCACGAGTGGTATGAGGGTTATCGAGAGGTAAGGCAAACGTGGCGTGTTGCGTACGACGTCGGCGCGCGCCGCGGTTTGCTGTCTCCGATGCGGCATTGGGAACGCTGACTGTCTCCAATGCCACATCGGGGACATGACCGGCTCCCTCAACGAGGTGTCGAGGGGAACGCGCAACGCAGAAGTGCCGACCAGCATTTAGGTGACTTCGCCGGGACCCTGACGCTCAAGGCACGGACGCCTTCACGGACTTCCGTTCCGCACGGCTTTGTCACATGGTCTGGGCGATCAAGACGGCTTCCGCGGAACCGGGTACCACGTAGACGGTCCTGGACCTGGTGGTCGTGGGCAGGTCACAGGAGAGCCAGGAAACCTTGGCGGGGATGAGCGGCTTCAGTCGTTCCGGTGCGTCCGGCAGCTGTCCCACCTGCGAGCACTTGTAGCTGCTCAGTACCTTCGGGACCGCTTCGGGACCGAGCTTCACCAGGGCGGTCAGCCGGAAGTCGCTGGGCCCGGGCGCCTCGACCCGGCCCTCGGGGGTGCCCATCTTCTCCTCGACCCAAGACGCCTCGACGACCTCGCCCACCTCCGGGAAGGTCTCGGCGACCGGCCCCGGATCGGTGGACACGGGCGGTGCTTCGGGCGGTGGCGGAGCACAGGCCGCGATCAGGACGACCGCGACCGTGCTCCCCAGCATCTTTCCCATGGTGCGCATGGGGACATCTTCGCTCAGGCAGTGAGCTTCAGGATGTCGATTCCGCGAGTGTTGTCGGCGACATAGACGTAGCCCTTGTGCCAGTAAGGCGCCCACGCGCTGGCGTCCGCCGGGCGGAAGTAGGCGATCTGCTTCGGGTCGGTCGGGTCGCTGACGTCGAGGAAGCGCGTGCCCTGTGAGTAGAAGGACTGCACGAGGATCTTGCCGCGGACGTCGAAGTAGTGCGCGGAGCAGTCACCCGTCGTCGGGTCGCTGCCCTCCTGCCCGGCGACGCTCCAGGTGCCGACGGACTTGAGGCGGAACGGCTTCTCCGGCGTCGAACGCCAGCCTTCGCCGTGGTAGGAGTTCTGCAGCGACGAGATCGTCAGCACGCCGTCACCGGCGCAGCCGTCGAGGAAGCTCTCCTCGACGGCGTAGATGAGATCGCGGCCGCGCCAGCGCTTCGAGTCCGCTCCATCGGCCGAGCGGTGCCCCGCCGGGTGGAAGCTGTTGTGCATGAACTTCGACGGCGCCGCCGTCTCCTCGATCCCGCCACCGGCGTAGGGAACCGGGTCGAACGCGGTCGCCCGGCGAACCTTGCCCTGCACGGGATCGCGGTGGTAGCCGCTGGTCCAGTAGCCGCGGACGCCGCCGCGTCCGGACACCCAAGCCACGCCCTCGTCGTCGACCTGGACGTCGTGCACGTAGTCGGTCTTGCCGTCGTTGCGCGCTAGTTCGATCGGGTTCGGGAAGGTCTTGGGGTTGCGCGGATCGCGGATGTCGGTGACCCAGATCGGGCGGCCGCCCCACTCGGCCGGCTGGTTCGCGGCCTTCGCCGGGCCACCGGTCCAGAGGTACCGGCAGTCGTCGACGCAGCTGGTCGTGTGACCGGCGGGCACCTTGGTGTAGCTCAGGATGGCCGGTTTGTCCGGGTTCTTCAGATCGATGATGTAGATCCCGGATTCACCGGTCTGCGTGGTGCCGCCGTAAGCGCGCGGATCCCGCGCGAGGAAGACGAGCTTGCGTTTGACGTCGACCTCGGTGTCCTCGGTCTCCCACAGGCCGGGCAGGCTGACCTCGCCGATCAGCTTCGGCGCCGTGGGGTTCTTCGTGAGGTCGTAGACCTTCAGGCCGAACTCGCCGGACACGGCCATGACGTCGCGGTGCCCGTACTGCAGGAAGCCCATGGCGATGGCGCCTTGCGCGTCGGGCACGTTGCCGACGGCCTTGACGTTCTTCACCGCGCCGGGCTCGCCCGAGACCCGGACCTTCTCACTCGACGGCTTGTCCTCCTCGCCGCAGGCGGCGGCGGGCAGGCCGGTGGCGATCAGGGTCGTGGTGACCGTGGCGATCGCCAAGCATGAACGAAGCAACCAGTTTCCTCGCACAGAAACCTCCCAGGCTGGTCCCCGCACCCTATGACCACCACTTTGCCCGCACAACCGCCGATGGTCGTGCGGGACTGCTATGACATGACCATGCGCTTGCGTCTTCTGGCCCCGCTCCTCGCCGCCGCCCTGGTCACGGCGGCCTGCACGGAATCCGGCGAATCGCCCGCACCGGACGTTCTTCGCGTCGGGCTGGCCGCTCCGGCGACCCTGTTGCCCGCCGACGTCCGCGACCAATCCGGACGGCTCGTCACGGGCGCGCTGTGGACACCGCTGGGTGATTACGACCCCGCGACGGGAAAAATGACGCCACGGGCGGCGGAATCGGTCACCAGCGCCGATCGGACCACGTGGACGGTCAAGCTCAAGGACGGCGGGAAGTTCCACGACGGCACCCCGGTCACCGCCCAGTCCTATGTGGACACGTGGGCGGCCATCGGCAAGGAGAACTGGCGGGCGTCGCGAGTGGTGAAGGATCTCTTGCGGGCCAAGGAGATCACCGCGCCGGACCCACTGACCATCCGGCTGGTGCTCGACCGGCCGTCCGGGCAGGTCCCGGCGCTGCTCTCCTCCCCCGCGCTGGTCCCGCTCCCCGCGTCGGCGCTGGCCTCGCGGGACTGGGCGGGGTTCGCGCTGCACCCGGTCGGCAACGGACCGTTCCGCCTGGACGGGGCCTGGCAGCCGTCGGGCGGCAAACTGGCCCGGGTGGCGGACGCGCCGGGCAAGGCTCGCGTGGTCGAGCTGAAAACCGGGGACGCGGCGGCACAGTACGACGAGGTCAAGGCTGGGAAACTCGATCTCTCCACCGTGGTCCCCGGTGACCGGCACGAGGCCATGCACGCCGATTTCGCGCAGCGGCACGTAATGTGGGCATTGCCCCACGTCTCGTACCTCGGTTTCCCTATGACAGCGGAACATTTCTCCGACGCCACGGTCCGGCACGGCTTCGCGCTCGGGATCGACCGCGCCGCGCTGGAGGCGGGCGTTCTCGGCAAACAGGTGGACCCGGCGAAGTCGCTCTTGCCGCCCGCCGTCGCGCCCGGCGAACGCAGCAGCACCTGCCGCCCCTGCACCTTCGACGCCGGGGCCGGGAAATCCCTGCTGACCCAGGCGGAGTTCCCCACCGGTTCGGCGGTCCACTTCGGACAGACGGGGGCGAACTGGCTGCGGCCACTGGCCGATCAGGTAGGCGCGGCGGTCGGCGTGCAGGTCGCCGCGGATCCCGGCAAGGGACCGTTTTCGCTCGACTTGAACCTCATGACGCCGAGTCCGCAAGAGGTCTTGAGCGAGATCGTCAAGGCCACCGGCTATCAGAGCGACGGATTCGCCGACCTGCTGAAATCGGCCGAGGAGACCGAAGCGGGCGACAGCGGCGAGGTCTACCGGCTGGTGGAGAACCAGCTGCTGCGGGACCTGCCGGTCGCTCCGCTGTGGTCCGGGCACGGGCACGCCGTCTGGGCCGAGCGGGTCGGCGACGTGAGGGCGACGCCGTTCGGGAGCGTGGACCTGTCAGCGGTTTCCGTGCGCTGACCCGAGGGTGCACTCCCCCGCCACGACGTCGATGAAGGCCGAGGTCAGCGGGTCGGGCGTGCTCCGGCAGTAGGCGGCGAGCGTGCGCCGGATCGACGGCTCGGGCCGGAGGACGCGGCCGGGGAAGCCTTCGGGCAGCACGTTGGCGGGGACCAGCGCCGGGCCGAGTCCAGCTGCCGCGAGCACCGGCGCGGCCGCGGTCTGCTCGGTCCGGACCGCCGCCCTCGGCTGGAATCCCGCCGCGGCACAGGCCTGGTCGACGAGATCCGCCAGGCCGTTGCCCGGCGCGTAGTGCACCCAAGCGCAGCCGGCGAGGGTCGCGAGGTCGACGACGCCGGTGCCGTCGTCCTCACGCGGACCGTCGATCGGCAGGACGACGACGAACTCCTCGGTGCCGAGTTCGCGCACCGGGCCGTCCCAGCCCGGCGGAACCGGGCCGACCGCGACGTCGGCCTCCCCCGCCGCCATCGCGTCACGCAGTTCGTCCGCGTGCCGGAACTCCACCAGCGTGACGTCGACGTCCGGCCGCTCCCTGCGCCACACCCGCAACGCCGACGGCAGCACGCCGAGACCGACCGAGTAGACCGTGGCGATCTGCAGCTCGCCCGCCTCCAGCCCGGACGCCTGGCGGGCCGCGCACCGCGCGCGTTCGGCGTCGGCGAGGGTGGCACGGGCGTGCGGCAGCATGGCGCGCCCCATCGGGGTGAGCCGGACACTGCGCGGCAGCCGTTCGAGCAGCGGACCGCCGACGCCCTTCTCCAGCGCCCGCACCTGATGCGACAGCGCGGGCTGCGTCACGTGCAGCAACTCCGCCGCCCGCGTGAAGGAACCGGTGTCGACGACTGTCACCAGGTACTCGAGCTGCCGCAGACTGGTCATGCAGGGAGTTTATCGGAGCGGTGATATCTATGCCTTGGACTTATCACCACGCCGGCGCCAGGCTCGGTGACATGAACGAAGAACGGAAGGTCGCCCTGGTCGCCGGAGCCAACGGGGTCATCGGCAAGAACCTGATCGAGTACCTGGAGAACCAGCCCGGCTGGCGGGTCGTCGGCCTGTCGCGGCGCGGCGGCCCTGGTCAGATCGCCGTCGACCTGCTCGACGCGGACGACACGCGCGCGAAGCTGAGCGGCCTGGACGACGTCACGCACGTGTTCTACGCCGCCTATGTCGACAAACCGACTTGGGCCGAGCTGGTCCCGCCGAACCTGGCGATGCTGACCAACCTCGTCGACGCGATCGAACCGGCCGCGCCCGGGCTGCGTCACATCAGCCTCATGCAGGGCTACAAGGTCTACGGCGCCCACCTCGGCCCGTTCAAGACCCCGGCGCGTGAATCCGACGCCGGGCACATGCCGCCCGAGTTCAACGTGGACCAGCAGGCCTTTTTGGAGCGACGGCAGGCGGGGAAATCCTGGACGTGGTCGGCGATCCGGCCGTCGGTGGTCGGCGGCACGGCGCTGGGCAACCCGATGAACCTCGCCCTGGCCATCGCCGTCTACGCGTCGATCTCGAAGGAACTCGGCCTGCCGCTGCGCTTCCCCCGCCGGACTGCTGGCGAAGGCCACCGTCTGGGCCACCGGCTCGGAGAACGAGGCGTTCAACATCGCGAACGGCGACCTGTTCCGGTGGAGCGAAATCTGGCCGCGGATCGCTCGCTACTTCGACCTGGAGGTGGCGCCGCCACTGCCGATGTCACTGGACGTCGTCATGGCGGACAAGGAAGAACTCTGGACGTCGATCGCCGCGAAGTACGGCTTGGAGGTGCCGTACAGCGCCGTCTCGTCGTCGTGGACGTTCGCCGACTTCGTGTTCGGCTGGGACTACGACATGTTCGCGGACGGTTCGAAGGCCCGGCGCGCCGGCTTCCACGAATACGCGGAGACGTCGGCGATGTTCTTCCGGCTGTTCGACGAGTTCCGGAAGGCGAAGGTGATTCCCTAGCCCCGGCCGACGTAGGGCATGGTGGTCGCCGTGATGGTCAGGAACTGGACGTTCGCGTCCAGCGGCAGCCCGGCCATGTAGAGCACGGCGTCCGCGACATGCCGGGCGTCGAAGGTCGGTTCGGCCTTCACGCTCCCGTCGGCCTGCGGGATACCGTCGGCCATCCGGAGGGTCATCTCGGTAGCGGCGTTGCCGATGTCGATCTGTCCACAAGCGACATTCCAGGCCCGGCCGTCGAGGGAGATCGACTTCGTCAGCCCGGTGACCGCGTGTTTCGTCGCCGTGTAGGCGATGCTCGCGGGACGCGGGGCGTGGGCGGAGATCGAGCCGTTGTTCACGATCCGGCCGCCGCGCGGGTCCTGCGCCTTCATCAGCCGCACCGCCTGCTGCGCGCACAGGAACATGCCGGTCAGGTTGGTGTCGACGGCACGTTTCCAGTCCGCGAAGGACAGCTCGTCGACGGTCCCGCCCACCGACACGCCCGCGTTGTTCACCAGCAGGTCCAGTCGCCCCCATTCGGCGCGGACCGTCTCGAACAGGGCGGCGACGGAATCGGGATCGGCGACATCGGTGGGCACGGCGAGCGCGTTCGCGTCCCCGCCCGCGGTTTCGGCCAGTGCGTCCGCGCGACGTCCGGCGAGGGCGACCCGGTAGCCCGCGCCGAGCAACGCGCGGGAGATCTCCCGGCCGAGCCCGGAGCTCGCTCCGGTGACGACCGCGGTCCTGCTGTTGCCCATCGAACCTCCTCGCAGACCGCACCGGACCGATCCGGCGCGGTGATCCGTTCAGCCTAGCTGGACACCGCGAAGGAAATTCCTTCGCAACGATGAATAGCGCCGAGAAATCCCCACGTTGTGCAATTGGTGACCACATATTGACGGGTAAGCCAGGTAGTGGGGTCCGTGAAGGCCTCCTTCCCTACTCTCAAGGTAGGAAAGGAGGCCTTCACGGACTTTCCGACTTAGTGAGGGGTAAGGCAAAGGTGGCGTGTTCGGGCGGGATGGTGGCCTGGGTGACGTGGCACCGCACTCGCGTGCTCAGAGCCGGGTCTCGCGTGCTTGAAGCCGGAACTCGCGTGCTCAGAGCCGGGCCACCCGAGTGCGGGATCCAAGCACGCGAGTCCCGCGTCTGAGCACGCGCGTTACGCCTTCGCTCTGCCCGCCACCCCGGCGAGCGGGCAGCCCACAATCACGACACGCGTGGCTTACCCGCACCGCCCCGTACACGCGTGAAGGCCCCCTTCCCTCGGCTGAGCCAAGGGGAGGGGGCCTTCACGCGCGATCAGGAGTTACTGCTTGGGGGCGACGCCCAGCGCGGCCAGCGCCGGGCCGGTCATGATCACCCCGGCCCCGGTGACCGGGTCGAAGCCCGGGGCGCCGAGGTCGATCGCGGTCGACGTCAGCGCCGAGCGGATCTGCGCCGGGGTCGCGGTCGGCTTGCCCTGCAACAGCAGCGCGGCGATGGCGGCGGCACTCGGCGCCGCGGCGGAGGTCCCGAAGAACGGCTGGAAGCCGCTCACCGAGGTCGCCACGCCGTCGGCCGCGGTGATGTCCGGCTTGTTCCGCGTCGCACCACCGGTGGAGGACACGTTGCCGGGCGTGATCACCGAACCGTCCGGGTGGTAGAACTGGTGACGCAGACCGTCCGAAGTGAACCGCTCCCACTTGCTGGCGCCGGTGAACAGGCCCGGGTACGGACCGGTCGGGTTCGCCGGGTCGCCGGTCTCGAGCGCGCGGCCGAAGGCACCGGCGGCCGGGGCGGCCGCGACGCTGAAGGCGTTGACCGCCGCCGAGTGGCCGGAGGTGACACCGTTGGTGCTGAAGGCTTTCAACGAACCCGAGGCGACGAAACGGCCGCGGATCACGTTGAGCGCGATGAACCGGTCGGCGCCGCTGTACTTGACGACGGCGACCTTGAAGCCCGAGCCGCTGGCCGGGACCTGGGCGATCTCGTACGGGTTCTGGGTGCCGTTCTGCGCGCCCTCACTGGAGGCGACGACCGAACCGGACGAGTTCAGGACGAACAGGTCGTAGTCGCTGGTGGCCTTGCCCCACGGGTCGGACCAGAACAAGGTGACGTAGCGGCCGAGCGAGCCAGGCGAAAGCGCGTTGTACAGCTGGGTCGTGCCGCTCGGGTCGAAGTCGTGCGGCGTACCGGTGATCCCGGAGATCGTGCTGCTGGAGCCGCGGAAGTCACCTTCGTAGTAACCGCTGGTGCCGTCGGTCAGGTTGCCGGAATTCCCGGCGGAGGAGAAGTAGAGCACGCCCGCCGCGGTCACGTCGTTGACGGCCTGCGCGACCGGGCCGTCCTGGAAGGGTGACTCGTCGAAGTAGGAGACGTCGTCGACGATGATCGTGCACTTGCCGGTGGTGCGCAGGGCGCGGATGTTGTCGGCGAAGCTCTGCTCGCTGGTGAACGCGGTCGCGAAACCGAGCGCGGCGCCGGGCGCCATGTCGTGGATGATCTCCAGCATCGCGGTGCCCTCGTCACCGCTGCCCGCCTGACCGGCGAGGACGTCGACGGCGGGGAGTTCACCGGCGGTCTGCGAAGCCTTGAGCGACTTGACGCCGTCCGAGAGCACGCAGACCTTCTGGCCGGCACCGGTGACGCCGTACTTGGTGCGGGCGGTGTCGGCGCCGTGCGCCTTGTCGCCCTCGGCGACCTGCAGTGCGGCGGCGGCCTGCTTGGCGGCGGACTGCCCGCGGTTCTGCGGCGTGGACTCGTTCCAGGTCATCGCCTGCGAGGCGGCCTTGACCTCGGCGACGTCCCCGCGTCCGGCGATCGCGTCGACGGCGTTCAGCGGGAGGTCGGCGCGGAGCGCGCCGGCGGGCGAGGCGTAACGGACAGTGCCACCCGCCGCCTTGACGGCGTCCACGAGGGACTGCCCCGCGCCCTTGATGTCCACCGCGACGGTGCCGGCGTCGCTGACGCCCAGCCCGGTCCGGTACTCGGACAGCTTGCCGGCCAGACCCTTGTCCGCGCGGAGACGCTTCTCGATGACGAGCTGGCTCGACTGCTTGCGCTCAGCCGGGGTGAGGCTCTTCTTGATGCTCTGCAGTGCGGTGATCCCGGCCTGCGTGCGCGCCTCCTCCGACGGCTGGGCGCCGGAAACGGCGGTCGACAGCAGCAAAGCGCCGACCGCGACCGGAACCGAGCAGGTGACCACCCGGCTGAATCTGCTCATCGAATTCTCCCTGGTTCAACCCAGCGCTCCGGCTAAGTGCGCTGACGGCGTGACACCCCGTCGCAGGAATCTCTTCGGTTACCCGAATGAATTACCCTGACCGGGTGTAATGGGAGAATCTAAAGAGCTATCGGTGAGAAGACCACCGACCAAAGTCTGGAACGGTCGGTGATCCACATCGTGGGAGTGCATTCAGTCCGAAAAGACCGAAATTTTGGTTTGAACCATTTAGGCGGCGTGACTACGGTAATCAGCCATTCAGCCGCGTTCGCCCGCCATCCAGTCGCGTATCGCGGCGACGAACTCGCCGGGTGCGTCGGACTCCACGTAGAGGCCGGCGCGCTCGAAGATCACGGTCTCGTGCTCGGGAAAAGAAGCTTCCAGTCGCTCGCGCTCCCGAGGCCGGAAGCCGATCTGGGCGTTACCCCACACGATCAGTGTCGGCACGTGGGCGAAGTCGGCAAGGCTTGCCTCGATCTCGATGAAGAAGGCCTGGCTGCCGGTGATCCGGCCGGGAAGGACGGCGGAGGCCTGGCGTCGCTCGGGCGTGTCCATCGCGCGGCGGTACTGGGTCAACTCGGCCGCGGTCGGCTTGCGCATGCGGTGCCCCATGGGGATGAACGCGTTGACGACGAGGTTGAACCGCCTGGCCAGGAAGCGGATCGGGGGCCCGCCCGCGATGCGGGCGAAAGCCTCGAAGTAGAGGTCGCCGTTGACCGGCCAGGCCCAGCCGTTGACGAGCACCAGCCGATCGAAGACACCCGGCAGCCGCCGCGCGGCGGACAGTCCGATCGGCCCGCCCCAGTCCTGTCCGACCAGCGTGACCCCTTCGAGGCCGAGGGCGTCGACGAACGCGGTGACCACGTCCGCGTGCTCCTCGGGCAGGAAGCGGTAGCCGGGCTTCGGCGTCGACAGCCCGAAACCCGGGTAGTCGAGGGCGACGCACCGGAAGTCGTCGCGCAGCGCGCGGATCACGTCGCGCCAGAGGAACGACCAGGTCGGGTTGCCGTGCAGGAACAGGAGCGTAGGTCCCGACCCCTCGTCGACGTAATGCACGGTGTGCCCGTCGATATCGACGAAGCGGCTCGCAAACGGGAACAGGTCGTCGTCGACCCAAGCGGGCCGGGCGCTCCTGGTGGTATCGGCCATGGAGGGTCCCTCTCGGCTCGCGGTAGGCTTGAGTTTCTCAAGTGCGCTTGTGATCGTCAAGCAGAGGAGAGGGATGCGTAGCTACGGCCAGTACTGCGGGCTCGCCCGATCTCTCGAAGTCGTCGGCGACCGCTGGAACCTGCTCATCGTCCGCCAGCTCCTCATCGCCCCCGCCCGCTACCGCGGTCTGCTCGAGGGCATACCCGGCATCGCGACCAACCTGCTCGCGGACCGGCTCCGCGACCTGGAGGCGTCGGGCGTGGTCGAGCGGCGGCTGGCGGAGGAGGGCAACGTGGTCGAGTACGCCCTCACCCCATGGGGTGCCGAGCTGCGTCAACCGATCGAGGGGCTGATCCGCTGGTCGGCCCCGCTGATGGCCCGCGGCCCCGAGGGCGACTCCTTTCGCCCCGAATGGCTCGCCCTCGCCGTCCCCGCCTTGCTCGGCACCCGGGTCAAGCTCCGCGACCCGGCGACCGTCGGCCTGGAAATCGGCGGCCCGTCCTTACTTCTCCGTGCGACACGCTCCGGATTCGCGGTCGGCCCGCACGACGGCGGCGACCACGACGCCACCGTCCGCGCCGACCCCGCCTACGTCCTCGCCCTCGCCGCCGGCGCCCTCACCCTCGACGACGCCCGCGCCCTGGGAGCGGTCGAGATCGACGGCGACGAGTCCGTCGTCCGCGCCGTCTTCGCCGCCTGACGGGGCGCGACGGCTTCCTCCCTCACCGCCGCGCCCCGGCCGCACCCCCGTCACGGGAAGGTCAGCACGACCTTTCCCCGCCCGTGCCCGGTCTCGATCTCCCGATGCGCCGCCGCTGCTTCACCGAACGGGTAGGTCCGCCGCACCAGGAACCGCAATTCACCCTTGACGTACAGCGACGCGAGCATCCCCAGCCGCTCGGCCGACCGTGTTCCGGTGACCACTCGCGCACCGGCTCCGGCCGCGCGTCCATGCTCGACGAGGGTGAGCACCCGGTCCGGGTCGGCGACCAGTTCCAGCGACAGGTCGAACGCGACCCCGCCCGCCCCGTCCAGCGCCGCGTCGATCCCGGACGGCGCGAGGGCGCGCACCCGTTCGGCGAGGCCCTCGCCGTAGACGACCGGCTCGGCGCCGAGCGAACGCACATAGTCCTGGTTCGCCTCACTCGCGGTGCCGATGACCTTCGCACCGCGCAGGACGGCGAGCTGGACGGCGGCGGTGCCCACCGCCCCGGCCGCGCCATGGATCAGCAGCGTCTCGCCCCCGACGATCCGCAGCGCGTCCAGGGCCAAGGACGCCGTCTGCGTTCCGGCCGTGAAGCCGCCCGCGACCTCCCACGGCATCTCCGGCGGTTTCGGCGTGACGTTCTCCGCGGGCACCACGATGTACTCGGCGTAGGCCTGGACGGCGGTGAAACCGAGCACCTCGGTGCCCGTGGCCAGGCCGGTCACCCCGGACCCGACCTCGTCGACGATCCCGGCGAACTCGTTCCCCGGAACCCGCGGCCACCGCAGTTCGAGCCCCGCGGGTTCCCAGCCCGCCCGAACGGCCGCGTCGTACGGCTGTACTCCCGCCGCCTTCACCCGCACCCGGACCTCCCCCGCCCCGGCGTGCGGCTCCTCCAGCTCCAGCACCCGGAGTACTTCCGGGCCACCGGCTTCCGTGAACGCGGCCGCTTTCATCTTGTTCCTCCAGTTCGTTCCCCCGCTGTCGGCACCTACTCTCATACCTCCAGTTATCTGGAGGTCAAGAGTTGTCGGTGTGGGGTTCTAAGCTGCGGGCGTGACGAGTTATCGCATCTCCAGGGCAACCGCATCCGACGCGGACAAGGTGACCGAGCTGCTGCGGGAATCGGCCGCCTATCAAGGGGAATACGCGTCAATTCTCGAGGGCTACCGGGTCACCGAGGACTATCTCGCCACCCATCCCGCGTTCGTCGCCCACGCGCAGCGGGAAGTGGTCGGCTTCTACAGCCTGATCGAGTATCCGGCCGAGCTGGACCTGCTGTTCGTCGCCGATTCCGCACAGGGAACCGGCATCGGCGCGTGGCTGATCGAGCATATGCTCGGCCAGGCCGCGGACCACGGCATGACCGAGATCCGCGTCGTCTCCCATCCCCCGGCCACCGGGTTCTACGAGCGGATGGGCGCGCGCCGCGTCGGTGTCGTGCCGCCCCAGCCGCCGAAGATCACCTGGGAGCGCCCGGAACTGGTCTTCGACGTCAAGCGTCCACCGCACGGCTGAACCGGTCGATCAGCTTGCGCAGGTGCCCGGCGAACTCCGGGGAGTCGACGACGTCGAAATCGGTGTCGAGCAGGCCGAGGTAGAGCGCCAGGTACTCCAGCGTGTCGGCACCGGCCTTGAGCAGGCAGGTCCGCTCGTCGACGGCCTCGACCACGACGGCGGGCGGCACCTTCGCCGCGGCTTCGGCGGCCGGGGCGTGCAGCCGGATCGTCGCGTGGTGCCGCCACAGCGCCGCGCCCACGCCACGCTGCAGGTAGGCGACCACCCCGCCTTCGGGTGGTTCGCGCGGCTCGAACCGGCGTCCGTTGGGGGTACGCGGCCGCATCCGGTCCGCGCGGAAGGTACGCCAGTCCTGCCGGTCGGCGTCCCAGCCCACGAGGTACCACCGCCGGCTCATATGCACGACGCGATGCGGTTCGACCTGCCGCCGCGTCTCGGATCCGTTGTGCCCCCGGTAATCGAACCGCAGGGTCTCGCGGTCACGGCAGGCGTTCGCGATGACCGTGAGCACCTCGGCGTCGACCGTGGGGCCGCCGCCCTGCACCGCGAGCGTCGCGGAATTCAGCGCCTCGACGCGGTGCCGCAGCCGTGACGGCAGCACCTGTTCCAGTTTCGCCAGCGCGCGGACCGACGTCTCCTCGATTCCCGCGATCGTCCCGCCCGCGGCCGTGCGCAGCCCCATCGCCGCCGCGACGGCCTCCTCGTCGTCGAGCAGAAGCGGCGGCATGGCCGCGCCCGCCCCCAGGGTGTACCCACCCGAGACGCCGGGAGTCGCGTCGACCGGATAGCCCAGTCCGCGCAGCCGCTCGACGTCGTTCCGGATGGTCCTCGTCGTGACCTCGAGCCGACCCGCCAGTTCCGGCCCGGTCCAGACGCGTCGCGTCTGCAGCAGGGAGAGGAGGCGCAGCAGTCTCGCCGAAGTTTCAGCCATGAATCCCACCTTGTCCGCAATCGCGGAACGATCCTTTCCGCAATCGTCCCTAACGTAGCCCCCATGACCGAGATCAAGCCCTTCCGCATCGCCATCGACCAGGCCGAACTGGACGACCTCGCCGACCGACTGGGCCGCACTCGCTGGCCGCGCGAAGTCACCACCGACTGGAGCCGGGGCGTTCCGGTCCCCTATCTCAAAGAACTGGCCGAGTACTGGGCCGACGGGTTCGACTGGCGGGCGCAGGAGGCGGAGCTGAACGAAATCCCGCAGTTCACCACCGAAATCGACGACCAGACCATCCACTTCCTGCACGTCCGCTCCACCCGGCCGGACGCGCTGCCGCTGCTTCTCACGCACGGCTGGCCGAGTTCGCCGTTCGAATTCCGGAAGGTCATCGACCTGCTGGCCGACGAGTTCCACCTCGTCATCCCGTCCCTGCCCGGTTACGGCTTCTCGACCCCGGTGCGGAGCCCCGGCTGGGGCAACCTGTTCCGTGTAGCCCAGGCGTGGACGACGCTGATGGACCGCCTCGGCTACGAGCGTTTCGGCGTCCACGGAACGGATGCCGGTGCCGGGGTCGCCGGCATCCTGTCGATGATCGCCGCGCACCGCACGGTGGGCGTGCACCTGACCGGCACCAGCGCGGGCATGCCGTTCGGCCCCGCCGTCGACCTGGCCGGGCTCTCCGAAAAGGACCGCGAACGCGGCGAACGCTTCAACCGGTTCCAGTCCGACGGCCTCGGTTACCTGCACCTTCAGGCGACCCGTCCGCAGACGCTGGCGTACTCGCTCAACGACTCCCCCACCGGCCAGCTCGCGTGGATCGTGGAGAAGTTCGCCGAATGGACGGATCCGGCCAAGGCGCTGCCGGACGACGCCGTCGATCGCGATCATCTGCTGGCCACGGTCAGCCTGTTCTGGTTCACCGGCGCGGGCGAGTCCTCGGCACACGCCACCTACGAAGGCATGGAGGTCTACCGGCAGATGTCCCAAGGCGGCTGGGACGGCGAGGCACCCGCCGGGCCTCCTCGCGGCATCGCCGTCTTCGCCGGGGACACCACGATCCGGAGCCTCCAGGACGGCCCGGTGGAACATTGGTCCGAATACGACACCGGTGGCCATTTTCCGGCGATGGAGGTCCCCGACCTGCTCGCCGGAGATCTCCGCACCTTCTTTCGGAGGCACCGCTGATGAAGACGGGAACCTTGAGCCCGCGCGCGCTCAACCGCGCCACCCTGGCCCGGCAACTTTTGCTGGAACGCGCCGATCTCCCCGCCGTCACCGCGATCGAGCGACTGGCCGGCCTCCAGGCGCAGGCACCCGACTCGTCCTACGTCGGCCTGTGGTCCCGGCTGCGGGATTTCCAGGTGGACGAACTGGCGAAACCGCTGGCCGCCCGCGAAGTCGTCCGGTCGACGCTGATGCGCGGCACCGTGCACCTGGTGACGGCCGAGGACAGCCTCGCGCTGTGGCCCACGATCAAACCGGTGATCGAACGCGGTTTCCTCGGCCACTACTCGCGGGAGATCACCGGGCTCGACCTCGCCGCCATCACCGAAGCGGGACGGGACCTGCTGACCGAACGACCTCGCACCCGCGCCGAGATCCGGGTCGCGCTGGCGAAGCGGTGGCCCGACGCCGATCCGGTCACCCTCGCCTACGCGGTCAACAGCCATCTCCCCCTCGCGCACGTGACACCGCGGGGACTATGGGGCCAGAACGGGCCGGTGGCGTTCTCCTTGCTCGAGAAGTGGGTCGGCGGTCCGATCACGGACGGCATCTCCCTGGACGATCTGGTGCTGCGCTACCTCACGGCTTTCGGCCCGGCGACCGTCCGCGACGCGCAAGTGTGGTCTGGGCTGACCAAGCTCAAGGAAGTCTTCGAGCGCCTCCGGCCACGGCTGCGGACCTTCACCGACACCGAGGGGAAGGAACTGTTCGACCTCCCGGACGCGCCACGACCCGACGCGGACACCCCGGCGCCCCCGCGATTCCTGCCCGAATACGACAACGTCCTGCTCTCCCACGCCGACCGCGCGCGGGTGATCCCGGACGGCCGCCGCGTGCCCTTGCCGCCCGGTAACGGCGGCCGCCGGGGCACCCTGCTCGTCGACGGTGAATTCCTGGCCATTTGGGCGATCAAAGGGGCGATACTGACGATCGAATCACGGAAACCGTTGCGGGATCAGGATTCGATAACCGAAGAGGGCCTTCGGTTACTGGAATTCGTAGCGCCCGGCCAGAGCCACGACGTACGTTTCGGCATCGGCGGGTAACGGTCCGGCCTTTTGCCGTAACGACGGGCGGCGTTCGGGCGAAGCATTGCCTTGAAGAGCCTGAAGGGAGCGGGCGATGGGCAAGAACTACGGATTCATGACGGTGGTGGCCGGACTGTGCGCGCTCGCGGTCATCGCGGTGGCGGCGGTCATGCGCTACCCGAACACCTCCGACGTCACGGCCGTGATCACCGCGGCGGGAACGGTGATCGGCACGGTGGTAGGCGCCTTCTTCGGCGTGAACGCCGCGTCGGCAGGACGCGTGAAGGCCGAGGAGAGCCGGGACCAGGCGACGGCGGCACTGGTGAAGGTCGCCGGGGAAGCGGACAAGGGCAGTGACGTGGCGAAGGCGGCCATGGAAGGCGTCAACTGATCGTCCTTTATGGACTCGCCGTCGTCGCGCGGAAGTCCGTACTGTGGAGACCATGATTGACTTCTCCAAGGACACCGTCTTCAAGCTCACGCCGTGCAAACCGGGGGACATCGCGCCGACGGTGCAGCCGATCATCATCCCGGGCGAGCAGATCCTCTCCTCGTTCAAGGCGATGCGGGACTTCGTCGTGTTCACGAACAAGCGGCTCATCGCGGTGAACATCCAGGGCATGACAGGCAAGAAGAAGGACTTCACTTCGCTGCCGTACAGCAAGATCCAGGCGTTCTCCATCGAAACCGCCGGCACCTTCGACATGGACGCCGAGCTGGACCTGTGGTTCAGCGGGCTGGGCAACGTGCGGCTGGAGTTCCGGGGCTCTTCGGACATCCGGGCGATCGGGCAGCTGATCGCCACCCACACGCTTTAGCTCGCTTCCGCTTTTGGTCGGCTGCTTGCGGCTGGCTGGGGGGTGACGATGTAGGAATCGGGACGTTGCGTGTCCCGATTCCCACATCGTCGCTGGGCCGTTTCGCCCACGGATGCACCCGAGCGGGGAAGATTTCGGGCGTTGGGCGTCCGGAATCTTCCCCACTCGAGTCACTACATGTTGATCTTCTGATGTCGGGGTTTCGCTGACCTCGGCATGATCGCTGTTCTTAGCCGCTGACCTGCACGGATAGGGCTGGACACTTCTCGCGTGTTCTCACCCCTACCCGACGTCTGACGGCCTGGAGACGGCCTGGCACTCGCCCACTCCTCCCCCATCCCCCCGATACGAAGCCATCCACGCGGCCGTCGCGTCGGGGCAAGGCGCGCTTACCCGCCTTGCCGCGGCGTGACGGCCGTTGTGACGATCTGGCATCGGGGCGGTGGCTCCGCGTAACAGCCGTTGGTCCGTTCGCGACCTCTGGGCACGATCGTCTGAGCGAGGAGGCCGACGTGCTCATTGGCGTACCTGCGCGCCGCTGGCGGCGGCTACACCTGTCCACGGCTTCAGCGGGCGCACCGCCCGGCCGGTGGGCGGAGCGGAGCGGCAGCCCGCCGTGTCGGGCAAGGTGCGCCCGCAGGCGAGACGCGGACGCAAGGTGACCAGCGCGCCGCCGACGGCGGCGCGCCTTGATCCCATAGAGCCAAGTTCGGCAGCAAAACTAGACGATAAACCAGGAGTAGTTTTCGATGGATTTCACAACCGTCAAGAACTTTGGTGGAATTGACGCAGATGCCGACATACTACTGAATGAATGCTTTCAAGATCACGGAGCTTACATTGACGCAAGAAATCATGAGCGTTTCCTTATCACCGGCCGCAAAGGAAGCGGAAAGACGGCGATATTTAAACGGTTAATTTCCGAGCGATCACACAACCTCTTCAGCGACGGTCACACTTTCGACGATTATCCGTGGCACCATCACGATTTGCAGGCTCAATCGGGCGTACCAGAGGAACGACGATATATCCAGAGCTGGAAGTACCTAATGCTACTCAGCTTGGCAAAAATCGCTTTAAATCAAGATCAATCACTGGGATTGCGCGAGGAATCCTTCGACTCGCTTGAAGTCATTGAATCATTCGTGGTCGACTCATATGGCTCCCGAAATCCTGACTTGACGCAGCTTTTTTCACCAAGTAAGGAAATTAAACTTAAAGGTGGGCTCAGAACCCCTCTAGCCAGACTCGACATAGAGAGAATCCGCGTCAAAGATCTTCCAACTCATATCCAAGAAGTGAACCGACAGCTCGCGAAGCACGTCATGCGCAGCTTAAATCCGGAGCATGACTACTACATTTGCTTTGACCAACTAGACCTGGGCTTCAATCCGTCAGACGCGGCGTACAACCATCGATTAATAGGCTTGATCCTAGCCTCAAGGGAACTCAACCGAATCGCACTTGACCACGGAAAACGTGCCTCGATTGTAGTGTTTCTTCGAGATGACATCTACGATCTTCTTCACTTTGAAGATAAGAACAAGCTTACCGAGAACCATCTATCAAGGATAGAATGGAAAGAAAGCGGGACCGGTCCAACACTAAAGAGTCTAATGGAGCGCCGATTCGGTCAGGTTCTTAAAGGTGGCGGCACTGTCCCGTGGGACGAAGTATTCAACGAGGATCGCGAGATGCCCCACCGAAAAACAAAGTACGTCTATATTTGCGATCGAACATTTATGCGCCCTAGAGATATGATCAAGTTTTGCAACCAAGTGCTTGCTAGCCATAAGGATCCAAGCACCACAGATGGCACACGGTTCGACAATGAACACCTACTTGCTGCCAGGCCCTCATACTCGGAGTACCTCAAGAACGAACTGGACGATGAAATTGCTAAGCAGGTCCCAAACTACAAAGAGTACCTTGAGGCACTGAAGAGTCTTGGCACGATGCAGTTTACCGCTTTGTCGTTCGACGCCGCCTGGAAGCGACTAGGCCTGGACTCGCTTGGCCGAAGCAGGGAGGCCCTGCGTGAACTTTTTGAGTTTTCCGTTGTTGGCTACTTGAAGCCTGGTGGCCAAGGTGGCGGATCACAGTATGTTTGGCGTTACTCTAGCGGGAACACTAGATTCAACCACGAAAGTGACACATTTCGGGTCCACGCTGGCCTCAAAGAGGTTCTTGACCTAGTGGCCGGAACTGGTCGATCGTAGAGGCAAGTAAACCTACGAGAAATCCGCCTCTGGTTTCTCAGCCAGGGCACGTTCAATCCGCCGAAGAATTGATGGGTGAATTTGAAGCTTTGATACTTTGACCGGTTCCACCCACTGCACCTCAGAGCTCTCATCGCTTAAGCGTGGCATGCCACCTACTTCAGTGGCGCGAAAGCAGATCGAAAACTCTTGCCGAACCTCGCCATCGTCGTACGCGATGACGTGGTTCGGGTTCGAGTACAGGCCGATGACGCCGATCACCTCGCACTCAATACCGGTCTCCTCCCGCACCTCCCGCACGGCAGCCTGCGACAACGTCTCGCCGAGTTCGAGCTGTCCACCAGGGATCGAGTAGAGGTCGTTGTCGGTGCGCCGGATCATGAGAATGCGGCCTTCGCCGTCCTGGATGAACGCGGACACCGCGACCGCAATGCTGTTCGCCTTCGGCGCGTTCGGGTCGTTGTAGTAGTCGACGCGTGCCATGAGTGGCCTCCTAGAAGGTGGCGGGCTTGGCGAGGTTCCAGACGGCTTCGAAGCTCTCCGAGTAGGTCTCGAAGAGGTCCCCGGCGGATAGCCGGCGGAGGTGCAGGGAGGGGGCGTGGGCTCCCTGGAAGCCGTAGACGTGCGTGTTGATGATCATTTCGTCGTCGAAGCGGAAGATCGAGTTGTAGAGCGTGGTGTTGTGGAAGCGCATCTCCACCCCGTCTACCCCGATCAGCGGTCGGTAGAACGCGAGTGCGTTGCGGATGCGCGCCGCGAGCGTCCCGTCGCCTAACTGCTCCTCGTCACCGCGCAGAGCGACGCTTTCCCCTTCGGGATCTCCGAAAATCAGCCGAATCTTGGCCCCGGCCTGAGCCTTTGCTGTCAGGTCCTTGATGAACCGCGGGCGCTCCACCAGGAACAGCGCGGCGTGGACCAGCACCTCGACGGTGTCCGACGCTTCCTTGATCAGCCGGTCCCACAGCTCGACGGGGATGGCGTTGCGGTGCGGGAACACGCGCACGACCTCGGCGGCGGCCGTCTCGGCCTTGCGTTCCGGGGCCACCGAGTCCGGCCACAGATAGGTCTCGGACTCGCGCACCATCGCGGCGATCTTGTGCCGGTGCTTCGGGTACGGTGTCCGCCCCTTGGCGATCCACCGTTCCACGGTCTTCTGATCGACCCCGGTGGCGTCTGCGACCTGCTTCGGCGTGAGGCCGTTGCGCAGCAGGGCGTCCCGCAGACGTTCGTTCGGCATCCGCCCTCCAGGGACTTTCAGGGACGTCTTCGACGGTACCAAGGACGTCCGCAGAAGTCCTGCCGTGTGGTGATCACGTCCCGCGTCCCGAGGCAAAGTGACGAAAGCAGGAGGTGGTCGATGAAAACGGTCGGCGAACAGAAGCCGCAGACCCTCCGTGACGCGCATGCCGTCGCGGCGGTCCGGCGTCCTCACGCCGAGGCGGACCTGGGCGAGTGGCTGAGCTTCCACCGAGCCAACGCGCGCATGTATCGAGAGGTGTCCGATGTAGACCGAGGACACCATCATGAACTGAAGTATTGGGTGAGCTACGAGGAGCGCAAAGCCGAGGAGATAGCCGCACGAATCCGGTCCAGCACAGTCTCGTGAGTGGTAATGACGGTTAGACCGTCATTACCACTCACGAGTCACTACATGTTGATCATATGGCCCGCCAGTCCGTGCACGGCTTCCTTGACCGCTTCCCCGAGGGTCGGGTGTGCGTGCACGTTTCGCGAGATCTCGTGCACCGTCAGGTCCCACTGCTGCGCCAGAGTCAGTTCCGGCAGCAGTTCGGTCACTTCGGGGCCGATCAGGTGCGCGCCCAGCAACTCACCGTGGGTGGCATCGCTGAGGATCTTCACGAAGCCGACGGCCTCGCCGAGGCCGTGCGCTTTTCCGTTGGCGGTGAAGGGGAACTTCGCCACCTGGACGTCGAAGCCCTTTTCGCGGGCCTGTTCCTCGGTCCAGCCGAAGCTGGCGATCTGCGGCTGGCAGTAGGTCGCGCGCGGGATCATCACGAAGTCGAGTTCCATGGTCTCGGCGCCCGCGATGGTCTCGGCGGCGACGACGCCCATGGACTCCGACGCGTGCGCGAGCATCAGTTTCGCGGTGACGTCGCCGATGGCGAAGATGTGCGGGACGTTGGTGCGGCCGCGCGAGTCGACGGCGATCGCGCCGCGGTCGGTCAGTTCGACGCCGGTCTTGTCCAGGCCGTATCCCTCGACGCGCGGCTGGAAACCGATGGCTTGCAGCACCTTGTCCGCTTCGAGGACGCGTTGCTCACCGTTCTTCGACACGGTCACGAGCACCTGCTCGCCGGTGTCGTCGATCGTCTCGACCTTGGTGGAGGTCAGCACCTCGATGCCGAGCTTCCGGTAGCGGCGGGCGAGTTCGGCGGAGACCTCGGCGTCTTCGAGCGGGACCATCCGGTCGAGGTATTCGACGATGGTCACCTTCACGCCGTAGTTGTGCAGCACGTAGGCGAACTCGACGCCGATGGCGCCCGCGCCGGCGATGACGATGCTCTCCGGCAGCTCGTTTTCCATGATCTGCTGTTCGTAGGTGACGACGCGGTCGCTGCGCGTGGTGCCCGGGAGCAGGCGCGCGGTGGCGCCGGTGGCGATGACGCAATGGTCGAAGGTGATCTGCTCGCCGTTGACCTCGATGGTGTTGGCGTCGAGGAAGGTGCCGTGCCCATCGTATTCGGTGATCTTGTTCTTTTTCATCAGGAAGTGCACGCCCTTGACGCGACCGTCGGCGACCTTGCGGCTGCGGTCGAAGGCGGCTTGGTAGTCGAAGGTGATCTCCCCGTCGACCTGGATCCCGAAGGACTTCGCCTCTTTGGTCACGATGTGCGCGAGTTCGGCGTTGCGCAGCAGTGCCTTCGACGGGATACAGCCGACGTTGAGGCAGACCCCGCCCCAGTATTTCTCTTCCACGACCGCCGCGCTCAGCCCCAGTTGCGACGCCCGGATGGCCGCCACGTAACCGCCGACCCCGGCGCCCAGAACAACGACGTCATAGTGTGCGCTCATACCTCGAAACTACCCCTCACCGGGACGCTCCGAAGGGTGAGACCGCCTACTCAGGCGGGCGGCCGGGCGGCCCTGATCTCGACCAGCAGGTCGGTCACCGCGGTCATGATCCGCTTGGTCGCCTCTTCCAGCACTTCACGAGACGGCGAAGGGGTCACGAGGTCCGAAAGGTCGACCGGCGGACCGGCGACCAGGTTCACCGTCTTGCGCGGGAAGCCGCGCGGGAGGACGGCGTCGGAGGGCAGCAGGTGGTGCGTGCCCCAGTTCGCCAGCGGGATCACCGGGACACCGGTCTCCAGCGCGATCCGCGCGATTCCGGTCTTGCCGCGCATCGGCCACCCGTCCGGGTGATCCGTGAAGGTCGCCTCGGGGAAGATGACGACGCACTCGCCCTCACGCACGGCTTTCACGGCATCGCGGTACGCGCCCGCCGCCGTGGGCGCCCCGCGGTGGACCGGGATGTGCTTGCCCGAGCGCATCACCGAGCCGACGAGCGGCGCGTCCCACAGGCTCGCCTTCGCCAGGTAGCGCGGCACGCGCCCGTGCGCGAGGCAGTACGCCGTGACCGTCGTCGGGTCGGCGAACGAGAGGTGGTTCGACGCCACCAGGAAACCGCCGGAAGCAGGCAGGTGCTCCCCACCGCGCACCCGGAACCGGGTGAACAGCACCAGGAACGGCCAGACCACGTTGATCGCGAGGCTGAACCAGGCGCCCCGGCCGACGCGGTTGAAGCGCCGGCCGAAGGCGATCATCTGGCGGAAAGTCAGCAAGTCACCCGAAACGGGCCTCAGTGCGGTCCAGCGTTCACGAGGTCTCAGCGCCATGGACGTAATTCGTAGCCGAATCCGCCCCGGTTCGGCCGAAACCAGCCGTGAACGCGGCGCGGATCACACGCGTTCGAGAACCACCACGGGGATCTCCCGGTCGGTCTTCTTCGCGTACTCGTTGTAGTCCGGCCAGACCGCGGCCAGCTTCTCCCACAGCTTCGAGCGCTCTTCGCCCTCCACCGTCCGGGCCCGCGCGGTGAACTTGTCCGCCTTGACCTGGACCTTCACCTCAGGGTTCGCGAGGAGGTTCTTGTACCAGCCCGGGTGCTCCGGCGCGCCGCCCTTCGACGCCACGATGACCGGATTGTGCTCACCGTCGAACTGGTAAATCAGCGCGAACTTGCGGTCCTCGCCGGTCTTGCGGCCCTTGGTGGTGAGGACCAGGCAGGGCGCGCCCTTCTGCCAGTCGTGTCCCACCTCGCCGTCGGTCTCCTCGTAGCGGCGGACGTGCTCGTCACCGAAAAGCATGTGTGCGTTCCTCTCCTGGTCCTGACGTGTAGCGGCGCCCTGCCAGTTTGACGCGAACCGGTCGGTCGCGCTGATCAACTCGTGCAGGGTGCCGGGTTCGTCGAACGCGTGACCCGAGTCGCCGACCATCACCAGTTCCGCACCGGGGAACACCTGGCTGAGCTCCCAGGCGGTGATGGCCGGGGTGACCACGTCGTAGCGTCCCTGGACCAGAACGCAGGGAATGCCCTCGAGCTTCCCGGCGTCGCGGAGCAGCTGATCCTCCGCGAGCCAGCCGCCGTGCCGGAAGTAGTGGTTCTCGATTCTCGCGATCGCGAGCGCGAACTCCGGCTCGGAGAAAGCGTCGATCACTTCCTCCTGCGGACGCAGTTTGACCGTTTCCCCCTCCCACCGGCTCCACGCGATCGCGGCGGGGCCGTGCACCGCGGGGTCCGGATGGTGCAGGAGCTCGTGATAGACCTCGATCAGGTTCTCCTGGCGGCGCGAATACGGCACCGGGTCCAGGAAGCGCGACCACGCTTCGGGGAACAGGAAGGCCGCTCCCCCGCCGAAAAGCCATTGCAGTTCCTTCACCCGCAATGTGGCCACACCGCGCAGGACGAGTTCCGTGACCCGCTCCGGATGGGTCTCCGCGTAGGTCAGCCCGAGCACGCTCCCCCAGGAGCCACCGAAGACCATCCAGCGTTCGATGCCGAGATGCTCGCGCAGCCGCTCGATGTCCTCCACGAGATGCCAGGTCGTGTTGACCGAAAGATCCGCCTCCGGTGTGGCACAGTTCGGGGTGCTGCGCCCGCAGCCGCGCTGGTCGAAAAGGACGATCCGGTAGCGCTCGGGATCGAACAGCCTGCGGTGTCTCGGGCTCGAACCACTTCCCGGGCCACCATGCAGGAAGATCACCGGTTTGCCCGCAGGATCGCCGCATTCCTCCCAATAGATCTCGTTGCCGTCACCGACAGGCAACATCCCTTGGACGTAAGGTTCGATTTCCGGGTAAAGGCCGAGCATGTCCGCCACTATGCCCGAAACGCCAGCTTGGAGGATCGATGAAGGCCCGCCCCCACGTGACGCTGGAAGATGTGGCGCGCACCGCGGAAGTGTCGCTCGCGACGGCGTCCCGCGTACTCAACGGCACCGCCACCGTCCGGGGGGATCTCCGCGAACGGGTGATCGCCGCGGCCGCCGACCTGTCCTATACCCCCAATGCTCACGCTCAGGCATTGGCCGGTGGCTCACAGGCATGCGTCGGAGTGATCTGCCACGACGTCGGCGATCCCTACTTCGCCGCCATCGCGGGCGGGATCATGCGTGTCGCGAGTGAGAACGACCTTCTGGTGATGCTCGCGAGCACGTTCCGCGACCCGGCCAAGGAGGTCGCCTACGTTTCCACGCTGCGCGCCCAGCGCGCGTCGGCCATCCTGCTGATCGGCTCCGCCTTCCAGGACAAGGGCTGGGAGAAGGCGATGGCCGCCGAACTCGAGCCGTACCGGCGCGGCGGCGGGCATGTCGCCGCGGTCAGCAGGCATCGCGGACTCAAAGTGGACACCGTCCAGCCCGACAACCGGGGCGGCGGCGCCGCATTGGCGAAGGCCCTCCTGGAGATGGGACACCGGCGGTTCGCCGTCCTCGCCGGGCCGAGGAGCTTGACCACCGTCGTCGACCGCCTCGACGGCTTCGCCGCGGAACTGCTGGAGAACGGTGTCGAGTTGCGCGAGCACGACGTCGCCGAGGCGGCGTTCACCCGCGACGGCGGCTACCAGGCGATGGAGAAGATCCTCGCCCGGCCGCGGAGGCAGTGGCCGACGTGTGTGTTCGCGGTGACCGACGTGATGGCGATCGGAGCGATGGCCGCCTTGCGCGACGCCGACGTCTCCGTGCCCGGCGAGATGTCGATCGCCGGCTTCGACGACATCCCGGTAGTGCGCGATCTCACGCCGTCACTGACCACCGTCGCGCTTCCGCTGGAGAAATTGGGCGAACGAGCCATGGACCTGGCGCTCAAGGCCGCTCCCGGCACCCGGCCGCGGGTGGTGCGGATGTCCGGCGAGGTCGTCCAGCGCCGCAGCACCGCCGCCCCCACTCGCTGAAACCCTTGTGTGTGGCCCGCGGGGTGACTTACCGTGGCATGAGAAAGCGCTTTCTCACGCTCGCGCCACGGAGACCCGATGACCTTGATCGCCTTGCCCACCGCCGATGGCGGACTGGTGGAGTGGACGCCGCAAGGGGCCGAAACGCCCGCGAAACCAGCGTCGCCACCCACCTCCCGGATCGCCTACGCGGCCGCGCACGTGGTCGCCGACCCGCTCGCCGCCGCCGACCCCGAAGAAGGCGCGGTCCTGGACTGGGACACGACCCTCGCCTTCCGCGAGCACCTGTGGTCCTGCGGACTCGGTGTGGCCGAGGCGATGGACACCGCGCAGCGCGGGATGGGCCTGGACTGGGGCAGCACCAAGGACCTCATCCGGCGTACGGGCGCGCTCGCCGCCGGGCGGCCCTGGGTCGCGGGGGTCGGGACCGATCAGCTTCCCCCCGGCGACGCGACCGCAGAGTCCATTGTGGACGCCTGGCGTGAGCAGCTGGACCTGGTCGGTGCAGCCGGGGCCGTCCCGGTCGTGATGGCCAGCCGCGCACTGGCCGCGTCGGCGTCCGGCCCCGAGGATTACCATGCCGCGTACGGGAAACTGCTCTCCGGCGCGGACCGGCCGGTGCTGTTGCACTGGCTGGGCGAGCAGTTCGACCCGGCGCTGGCCGGATACTGGGGGCACGCCGACGTCCGTGCCGCCGCCCGCGAACTGGGCAGGCTCTGCGCCGACCACGCCGGGGTGATCGCGGGGGTCAAGGTTTCGGTGCTCGACGCCTCGATCGAGACCGAGTTCCGCCGCGCGCTGCCCGAAGGCGTCGCGTGCTACACCGGTGACGACTTCAACTACCCGGAATTGATCGCCGGGGACGATCAGGGCCACAGCGAAGCACTTCTCGGCATCTTCGACGCTGTCGCGCAGGTCGCGGGCGCCGCGCTCGCCCGGCTCGACGAGGGTGACACGGCCGGATTCCGCGACCTGCTGGACCCGACGGTGGCGCTCAGCCGAGCGATCTTCCGCGCCCCCACCAGGAACTACAAGACCGGCGTCGTGTTCCTCGCCTACCTCAACGGGCACCAGAACCACTTCCGGATGGTCGCGGGCCGCGAATCGGCCCGGTCCATCACGCATCTGGCCGAACTGCTGCGCCTGGCGGACGCGGCCGGGGTACTCGCCGATCCCGACCTCGCCGTCGCGCGGATGCGGCCACTGCTGGCCGCGGCGGGGGTGTCCTGATGGACCGGTTGAGCCTGAACCAAATCACCACAAAAGCGTGGTCGCTGCCGGAGGCGGTGGCGGGCTGCGCCGAGGCGGGCGTCCGCTGGATCGGCCTGTGGCGGGACAAGGTCGCCGAGACCGGCGTCGAGGAGGCCGCCCGGCTGCTCAAGGAGTACGACGTCGGCGTGTCGTCGTTGTGCCGCGGCGGTTTCTTCACCGGGCTCACCCCGGAAGGGTCCCCTGTGGACGGTGTCGCGCAGACCCGAGAGGCGATCGACGAGGCCGCCGCGCTGGGCGCGGACGTGCTCGTCCTGGTCGTCGGGGGTGTGCACGGTGCTCTCACGACGTCGAGGCAACGCGTCGCCGACGCGGTCGGTGAGCTGGCACCCTACGCCGGTGAGCGTGGGGTCCGGCTGGGGCTGGAACCCCTGCACCCCATGCAGTGCGCCGAACGGTCGGTTCTGTCCACAGTGGATCAGGCGCTGGCGATCGCGCTGGAGCATCCGGCCGAGCAGGTCGGCGTGATCGTCGACGAGTTCCACGTGTGGTGGGATCCGCGGATCGAGGAGTCGATCGCCGCGGCGGCCGGGCGGATCGCCGGGTTCCACGTGTGCGACCAGAAGGTGCCGTTGACCGACACCCTGCTCGGTCGCGCGCTGCCCGGCGACGGCCCGATCGACCACCGCCATCTGAAGGCGTGCGTCGAGGCCGCCGGGTACACCGGGCCGATCGAGGTCGAGGTGTTCGACGCGGACCTCTGGCGCCGTCCCGGCGGCGAGGTGCTCGCGGAGACCATCGAGGCCTATCGCGCCCACGTCGCCTGACGTACGTCCAAAGGTGGAGTGTCCGTGAAGGCCTCCTTCCTACTCTCAAGGTAGGGAAGGAGGCCTTCACGGACTTCCTGGCTTGTAGCGTCCGGTGAGCGCGCCCACGCCACTATCCCCTCCGACAGGACCTGACGAAAGTAAGGGCCGCGCCTTCCCTTGGTGCGATGTCCGGGCAGGCGTTGTTTCCTAGCCTTCGCGGTATGAATCAAAGGCTGCTTTGGTGGCTGGGCACCGCGTTGCTCCTGCTCGCCGTCCACACCGACTGGAACGTCCCCCTCGCGGCCTGGGTGTTCCCGATCTTCTTGCTCCACTACGCCCGGCGGGCACCTCTCCGCCGCGCGGTCCTGATGGTCGGGCTGTCCCTGCTGATCGGGCAGATCTTCTGGCTCGGTGTCACCGGACTGCTGTTCGTCTTGCCGGCGTTGCTCGCCTTCACCCTGCTCGTCCTGTTGCAGACGGCCGCGTTCGTGGCCGACCGTCTGTTCGCCGAACGCGCCGGTGCGCTGAGGACCTTGGTGTTCCCGGTGACGCTCGTGGCGGCCGAGTACCTCTTCACGCTGATCACCGGATTCGGCGACTTCGGCGCGCTCGGCAGCACGCAGTCCGGGAACCTGCCGCTGCTCCAGGTCGCGTCCGTGACCGGCGTGTACGGCCTCACCTTCGTTCTCGCGTGGTTCGCCTCGGTGGTGAACACCGGTTGGACGGAAGGGTGGCCGCGCGTCAAACGCACGGTCCTCGTCCACGTGTGCCTGCTCGGCCTGGTGTTCGCCGCGGGCGGCGCGCGGTTGCTGTTCGACGCTCCCACGACCCAGACGGTGCGGATCGCGGGGATCAGCCCCGCCGCGGAGGCCGACAAGGCGAGTTCCGACGCACTGGAGCGGATCGGCGTGAAATATTGGCGTGCCCAGGAGGTGAGCGCGGCCGATCCCGCCGCCGTCGGCGCCGCTTTCGCCCCGGTCACCGAAGACCTCGTCAGCAGGACGCGGCAGCAGGCGTCGGCGGGCGCGAAGATCGTCGTCTGGCCGGAAACCCACGCCCGCGTACTGGAACGTGATCAGGCGGCGCTGCTGAACCGGGTCGGCGCCGAAGCGAAGCGTGCGGGTATCCACGTCGCGCTCGCTTACGCGCTCTATATCCCGCAGGCTCCCCACATCCGGAACGTGGCGGTGCTCGTCGATCCCTCCGGCGAAGTGCGGTGGAACTACGACAAGACACATCCGACGCCGATGGAGCCGATGACGCCCGGCCCCGGCGTCGTGCCGACCGCGGATTCGCCGTACGGACGACTCGCGACGGTCATCTGCTACGACGCGGATTTCCCCGCATTGACCCGCCAGGCCGCGGACAAGGACACCGCGCTGTTGCTCGTCCCCGCGAACGATTGGGAGGGCTTCGGGGCTCTGCACGCCGAGAAGGCGACGTTCCGCGCCGTGGAAAGCGGTTTCCCGGTGTTCCGGCATTCTACCCACGGAATCTCCACAGCTGTGGACAGCCAAGGCCGAGTGCTCGGGAAGGCGGACTATTACCGCACCGACCAGCAGACCCTCGTCGCGGATCTGCCGGTACAACCGCGAACACACACCGTGTACAGCACGATCGGGGACGTGTTCGCCTGGCTGTGCCTCGCCGCGGCCGCGCTCTGTCCTTTATGGACATACCGACGGAACCGTTAGCGCCCTGTTACAGAACGGGTGGCCTTCGTAACTTCTTACCCGAAAAGAACAGTGTTCAACGGTTAAGCTCCGACGCATGCCGAAGCTGCTGGTGGTGGAAGACGACGACGCGATCGGCGGCGTCCTCGAATCGACCCTGCGCCTGCACGGTTACGAGGTTTCCTGGCAGCGTGACGGGCGCACCGCGCTGGCGGCCGCGGCGGCCGGGGACATCGACTTCGTCCTGCTCGACCTCGGCCTGCCGGATCTGGACGGGGTCGAGGTCTGCCGTCGGCTGCGCGCCGAACTCCCCGGCGCCGTCCTGGTGATCCTCACCGCCCGGCAGGAGGAGATGGACGTCGTCGTCGGTCTGGAGGCCGGGGCCGACGACTACCTCACCAAACCCATCCGCCTCGGCGAACTGCTCGCCAGGGTGCGGGCGCATCTGCGGCGCGGGACGGCGCCGCCGGAGAGCAGGCCCGCGATCGCCGTCGGACATCTGCGGGTGGACACCGCCGGACGGCGGGTCAGTGTCGGCGGACGGGAGATCCCGTTGCGGGCCAAGGAGTTCGACCTCCTCGCCCGGCTGGCCGAACAGCCGGGTGTCGCGGTCAGCCGGGACACCCTGATGTCCGAGGTGTGGGACGCGCACTGGTACGGCTCCACGAAGACCCTCGACGTCCACATCGCCGCACTACGGCGAAAGCTGACCGAATCGGCGCCCACCCCCGAGCAGGCGCCGCGGATTTCGACGCTGCGCGGCCACGGCTACCGGCTCGAACAGCCCTTCGAAAGCTGAGCGGCGAAAGGCGTCAGTAGTCACGGAGGTCGGAGACCTCGTCGCGGGCGGCGAGCTGCGCGATCCGCGCCGACGCGGCCACGCACGACGCGATCACCACCGCCGCCAGCAACCCGAAATAGCCGTGCGGCGAAGGCCTCCCCTCCACCTGGGCGAAGAGCACGAACAACACGCCGAGGAGATGCCCGGCGATCAGCCCGCCGGCGCCGACGATCAGCGCGTCTCCCGCGATGAAGGCCGCCACTTGACGGCGTTTCCCGCCGAGCGTGCTCACGATCAGCAGGTCGCGACGCCGTTCGTTGAGCGCCAGCCCGAACGACGGCCCCGCCGCGGCGGCCGCGAGCACGAGTGACGCCAGCATGTCCACAGTGGCCGCTTTGCAGCCGTCCTTGGTGAAGGCGGTGGAGATCGCGAACGCCACGGCCAGCGCGACGAGCACCACCGACCGCGCCAGCAACGCGCTGCGCCACGAAATGGACAACGCGAGCACGCCCGCGAGTCCCGAGACGAGCGGCCTCAGCGCCCCGCCGATCACCCGCTTTCCCTTGCGCAGTCCCAGCTCCACCAGCCGCCACAGCAGCATCGTGCCGCCTGCCCAGCCGAGCAGCGGCCAGAAGAACGAGAGCGCGAGCAGGATGAAGTCGAGGCCGTAGGGCGCCCACCAGGGCGGCCCGTCGTCGGCAGGGACGAAATACCACTCCCGAAGCACCGGGGGCAGGATGGCGAGAGCCGCGACGAGCGGCCCGGCGACCAGTAAGAGAACGATTTCCCAGGCGAAGGTCAGCCCGGATCCGGTGAGGAAACCGCCGGCCAGTGACAGCGCCACCCCGGCCACGCCACCAGCCAGCCCCGCGACCACGGCTTCCGCCGACGCGAGTGCGAGTACCTGTCCACCGGTCGCGCCGCGGGCGCGCAGCAGGTCCTGGTCCGAGCGCAAGGAACGCTCCGACGGGGTGGCCAGCAGCACCACGAGCACCATCGCGGGAATCCACTGCGGAGCCGGGGATCCGGTCCAGCCGTGCACCGCGAGCAACGTGATCACGATCGCGACCCCGGCCGCGGACACGCCGAGCCTGGCGGGACGCACCCGCGCGATCCCGCCGACCCACAACGCCATCGCGTTGATCACAGGTCACGCACCAGCTTCCCGTCGACCATCGTCCAGCTCTCGCCGAACAGCCCGGCCGGGGCGGGCTCGGCCGTGGCCACCAGCAGCCCGGCGGCCAGCCGGTCCGCCGCGCGCACGAGCCTGCCCAGCAGCCGCTCCCGCGCGGGCCGGTCCAGCCAGCCCGCCGGGTCGTCCGCGAGGATCAGTTTCGGCGCCGGCGCGAGTGCCCTGGCGATCATCGCCAGCCGCATCTGCTCGCCGGTCAGGTCACGGGGCGCCCTCTTGGCGAATCCGGCCAGGCCTACCAGATCCAGGGCATCGTCGACGGCGTCGCGGACCGCGATGCCGGTGCGGCCCGCGAGGACCAGCGGCAGGGCGACGTTGAGCCGGACGTCGAGATCGCGCAGTAGGCCACCGTCCTGCAGGACCAGTCCGATCAGGTCGGGGCCCGGCGGGACCGGCTCGAACGCGGGCCATTCGATCGTGCCTGCCGTCGGCTTCTTCATCCCGGCGAGCAGATGCAGCAGCGTGGTCTTCCCGGATCCGGCCCGGCCGGTCACCACGGCGCGGGTCTCCTGGCGGAGCACACAGCTGACGCCGTGCACGGCCACCACCGCGGTCAGGCCGGTGCCATAGGTGTGCGCCAGCTCGTCGGTCCGGACCAGCGGTGTCGTCACGCCACTCTCACGATCCGGTGCGCGGCCGCCGCGATGTCGGGATCGCGGGTCGCCACGACGACGGCCGTCCCGCGCCGCGCGACGGCGCACAGCAGGTCCATGAGTTCGAGCGCGGCGAGCCTGTCGAGTTCGCCCGCCGGTTCGTCGGCGAAGAGGACGCCGGGTGCTCCCGCCAAGGCGACGGCGACTCCGGCTCGCGCGCCTTCCAGTGCCGACAGCGTGCCCGGGTAGGCGTCACCGCGTCCGGCCAGCCCGGCCAGTTCGAGCAGGACGGCGGCGTTCTCGGGAGCATGCCGGGCGGCGAGCCTGCCGGCCAGCACGACGTTCTGCTCGACGGTGAGGTGGCCGAAGAGGTTCCCCCGCCTGAGCAGCACACCGACACCGCGGCCACCGGCCGGCACTTCGCCTCCTCCGGCGGGCAGCACGGCCACACAATCGCCCGGGACGGCGAACCGGACGAGGGGGACGGATCCGGGCCCCGGGCCTGCCATGACGGCGGCACGTCGGCGCATGGCCCCAAGGTAAGGCGAAAGGGGTCAACATCGCCTTGAACTCAGGTCAACGGACGGCAAAATATCGCATCCGGCGGGTGATCCTTTCCACCGTCGGCCACACTCTGTCCGTGCGCCGACGGATCGTGACCCTCACCGTGCTGGCCGCGGTGCTGGCGATCACCCTGTTCGGGGTGCCGCTCGCCCTCGCGGTCGCCAAGTTCCACGAGAGCATGTCCACCCACGATCTCGAACGTGCCGCCGACAACGTCGCCCTCGAAGTGACCGGCGACCTCGCCAATGGCCGGATCCCGGAGCTCAGGCCCATCGTGATCGTGGAGGAGGGAGAGGACCGGATCCGGGGCATCGTGATCGCGGTCTACAGCCCGACCGGCAGGCTTCTCGTCGGCGAGGGCCCGGCGCACGCCGACGACTTCGTCCGCAGCGCGCGCGACACCGACCGGGCGAGCGGAACCGTCGGCGACGAGGTGGTCCTCGCCGAACCCGTGGTCAGCGGCGCTTCGGTGGTCGGGGTGATCCGTGCCGCGCATCCCCGGTCCGAACTGGACGACATGATCCGGTTGACCTGGTTGAAGATGGCCGGACTCGGGGGTGTCGCGATCGGCGCCAGCTGGCTGATCGGGCTCCGGATCTCCGCCCGGCTGGCGCGGCCGCTGGAGGATCTGGCCGTCACGGCCGAACGCCTCGGGGAAGGCGACTTCACCGTGCGCGCCGGCCGCACCGGGGTCCGCGAAATCGATCAGGTCGCCGAAGCGCTCGACGTCACCTCCACGCGGATCGGCGAGACGCTGGAACGCGAGCGGACGTTCTCCTCGGACGCCTCTCACCAGCTGCGGACGCCGTTGACCGGGCTGCGGCTGCAACTGGAGGCGGCGCTGGAGAGCCCCGGTCGCGACCCGTACGCGACGATCCGTGACGGCATCGCGTCGGCCGACCGGCTGGAACGCACCATCGACGACCTGCTGGCGCTGGCCAAACAGAGCAGGGCCCCCCGTGCGCTGCTCGACCTGGGCAAACTGTTCGAAGAGGTCCGCCAGACCTGGCACGGCCTGCTCGCCGGACGCGGCCGGGCGCTGCGGATCAGCGGCCGTGAGGCCCTGCCGGCGCGGGCGGCGGACGCGGCAGTGCGGCAGATACTCGCCGTACTGCTGGACAACGCGGCGACGCACGGCACCGGCACGGTCACCGTCCTCGCCCGCGACGCCGGGGACGCGCTGGCCATCGACGTCAGCGACGAGGGCGCCATCGCGGACGGGAGCGACCCGTTCGTGACCAGGGAAGAAACCGGGGAACGGCAAGGCAACGGGATCGGGCTGCGGCTGGCGCGGAGCCTCGCCGAGGCGGAAGGCGGGCGGCTGGGGCTGACCAGCCCGTCGCCGACGACGTTCACGCTGCTCCTGCCCGCCGAACGCGCCGTACCGCGGAAAGAAAGCCCGGGCCTGGCGAGCTAGGGGGGGTTACTCGCCAGGCCGGGCCGGTAGGAGGCAAACGCGCCCCGACAGCGCGCACGGCATGCCACCTGGAAGAAGACGGTAAAGAACAGCGAGCCAACAGACGGTACACGCCGGATTAACTGACACTTTGCTTTTTGATGTCACAGGTCAGCGTCCCGGCCGGCTCGTCAGCACGACCGTCCAGCCGGGCTGAATCGATCGTGGGAAGATATGACGTATGACCACGGAGCCGGCGCCGAGATGGCGGAGACTGGAACCGGACGAACGCAAGGAACAGATCCTCGTCTGCGCCGCCCGCCTTTTCGGTGACCGCCCCTACTCCGAAGTGTCCACTTCGGACATCGCGGCCGAGGCCGGGGTGGCGAGGGGGCTGATCAACCACTACTTCGGTACCAAACGCGAGCTGTACCTGGAGATCATCCGGCGGGCGCTGACCGTGCCGCGGCTCGCGGTCGAGATCCTGCCGGAAGGCCCGCTCGAACTGCGCGCCGACGTCGCCATCGACTGGTTCCTGGACATGGTCACCAGTCAGGAGAAGATGTGGCTGGCCGCGATCGCGCCCGAGGGCATCGGCCGGGACCTCGAAGTCGAGCGGATCCTCGAAGAGGCCGATCGCGAATCGGCCGACCGGGTACTGGAAGCGGTCGGCCTGTCCCGGGAAAGCGAGCACGGGCCGGAGCTGAACGCGCTGGTCCGCGCGTTCGGCGGAATGGTCAAGGCGGCGGGCCGCGAATGGCTCGTCCGCGGTGCGCTCAACCGCGAGCAGGTGCACACCCTGCTCAGCAAGTCGCTGGTCACCCTGGTCGGCGAAGTCTTCCCCGAGATCCAGCGCGCCGCGCCACGGAGCTGACGGGGAGAAGCCCCCGGCACCTCGAGGGGGAGGTGGGCGCCAGGGGCTTCGGGACCGGTGACGAGCACCGGTGTTCCTCCACACTACGCCGGTCTACTGTCAGGGCTCTGTCAAACTTTCGAGAGCACGCAGCTGGGTGAGCCGATGATCCAGCCCGTCTAGGCAGCGCTCGACCGCGTAGGCGTAGAGCCGTTCGTAATAGCCCGCCGCGAGATCGGGATCGGCGACCAGCGCCGCGATCGACTCGCCCAGCGCCGCCATCCCCGGCAGATCCTCCCGGTCGCGATAGGCCGCGTAGCCCTCGGACCGGTCGAGCTGCAGCGCGATCGCGCTCTCGCGGTCGTCCTCCATCGCGACGAACTGACAGGCGGTGGCGAGCAGCAGGTTGTAGGCGAACGGCGCCTCGGCCCCGAACCCGGCCGCCAGCAGACGGCCGATACCGGTGTCCATGGTCGGCACCGCGGCGGCGACCGACGGCCCGAACAGGGCCAGCCGCCGCGCCGAACCGGGATAGCGACGCAGCACCGTCCGCACGGTCGGCAGGAACTCGTCGAACCAGGCCCGCCACGGCAGCGACTTGTCGGGCAAGGTCAGCTCGCCGACCACGCGGTCGAGTACCGCGACGACGACGGCGTCCCGGTCGCCCACGTGGTGGTAGACCACCGCGGGGTAGGCGCCGACCGCGGCCGCGAGCTGCCGCAACGTCCAGTTTTCCAGGCCCGACTCGGCCGACAGCTCCAGCGCGGCGTCCACGATCCGGTCCCTGGTGACCGCGGGCCGCCCGGAAGCGGCGCGCGACCGGGACCGGGAACCCACGTCTTCGGGGAAAGTCGGCATGCGGAACACCGTATCCGCCTCCGGCCGGTGGCAGGGCGGGGGACATCCAGGCAGGATCGGCGTCATGCCCCGCGCTCGTGTGAACGGTCTCGAACTCGAGTACGACACCTTCGGCTCCCCCTCGGATCCGCCGCTCGTGCTGGTGATGGGGCTCGGCGCCCAGATGGTCACCTGGGAGGTCGGCTTCTGCGAGCTGCTCGCCGAGGGCGGATTCCACGTCGTCCGGTTCGACAACCGCGACATCGGCCTGTCGACCTATCTGGACGATCTTCCCGCCCCGGATCTCGCCGCGCTCGCGGCCGGCGACCTGACCACGGCCCCGTACCTGCTCTCGGATCTCGCCTCCGACGTCGCCGGACTGTTCGACGCGCTCGGGTTCGACCGCGCGCACGTCGTCGGCGCGTCGATGGGCGGGATGATCGTGCAGCAACTCGCGATCGATTCCGCAGAGCGGCTGCTCAGCCTCACGTCGATCATGTCGACCACCGGGGACCCGTCGGTCGGGCATCCGGAGCCCGCCGCGCTCGCCGGGCTGACCCGGCCGCCCGCCGCCACCCGCGAGCAGGCGATAGAGGACGGCGTCGAGTGGTTCAAGCTCGTCGGTTCGCCAGGCCATCCCTCCGACGAGGAGTTCCTGCGGATGAAGGCCGCGCGCAACTACGACCGGGCGCATCACCCGGCGGGCGGATTGCGCCAGGCCGCCGCCGTCGTCGCTTCGGGAGACCGCACGGCGAAGCTGCGCGAGGTGCACGTCCCGGCACTCGTCATCCACGGTGAGAGCGACCCGCTGATCAACGTGAGCGGCGGGAAGGCGACCGCGGAAGCGATCCCGGACGCCGAACTGGTGCTGTTCCCCGGAATGGGGCACGAATTGCCGCGGCAGCTGTGGCCCGCGATCGCCGAAGTGATCATCACTCACGCCCGCAAAGCCGTTGGTGGGTGAGCTGGGTCAACCCTGGCGTGGCTTTCGCGACGCGGCAGGCAGAGTGAAGGCGTAACGCGCGTGCTCAGACACGAAACTCGCGTGCCTGGAACCGACACCAGGGTGTTCCGCCTCCAAGCACACGAGACCCCTCTCTGAGCACGCGAGTGCGGTGCCACGTCGGCGCCGCTCGGCTGCGCCGCCTGCGAACGCCGCGTCGAAGCGACGTGCTGTGCGACCACTGCCGGCGGCCGCTGCTGCGGGACCGGATCCGGTTCGGCGGGCCGGTCCCGCTGCCCGCGCCCGCCGGGTGACGTAAATCGACTCGCCAACCGTGGTGGTTCCTGACAGGCTGGGAACGTCACATGTCGTCACCTCGGAGGTAGCAATGACTGAACCGGCACCGTCCCCTGCGGATGGCGAAGAGGACGACACCAAGCGCAAGTTCCGCGAAGCACTGGAGCGCAAGCAGGCGCAGGCCCGCACCGGCTCGGCCCACGAGAACGCGGGCGGGAAGAACCTGCACGCGCACGGTCCGGCCGCGAACAAGCGCACCTTCCGTCGCAAGAGCGGCTGAGTCGGTCCCGGCCGCCGGGCCGCGGGGCCCGTAGCTGCAATGAAGGGGCCTTTCATAGCAAATTTTGCGATGAAAGGCCCCTTCATTGAGCCTTTTCCATCCTGAGGTTCCGAGGGTGTGGGGGCGTGAGTGGTGATGACGGTTCTGGCGGACCGGTACTTGCTGACCTGCTGGAACCTGATCTCGCCTTGGTGCCGCTACGTCCGAGTGGGGAGGATTCCGGCCGTCCAACGGCCGGAATCCTCCCCACTCGGCTGTGTCAGCCGCGGGGCCCGAGCGGCACGACGTCGATCAACGGAAGATCGGGGACACTCAACGTCCCCGATCTTCCGTTGATCAACATCGGGACCGGGGCAACCTCACGACGATGTGGGAATCGGGACACTCACTGTCCCAATCCCCACATCGCCACCCCGACCCGACCGAGTCAAACCCTCCAGCCGCCTTACGGAAAGGCAAAGGACACCCCGGCCAAGCCTTACCTCACAGTCGACTACCTGCGAAGTAAGACCTGCTCGTGAATGGCGAGTGACGTTAGAACGACACTCGCCACTCACTACCTCCCTCCCCCAGAACCTCAGGAGGAAAAGGCCCCTTCATTGCATTCGAGGGAGACCTACACCGTCAGGATCGAACGCAGCCCGCCGACCTCGGCCATCCGGCGCTCGGCGAGCCGGTCGGCCGCCGTCGCCGGCGGCACGCCGTCGGCCTTGGCCAGCGCGAACACCGCCTTCGTGGTGTCGAAGATCGCCGTGGTCTTGCGCTTCGCCCGCGCGAAGTCGAAACCGCGCCGCTCGTCGTCGACCTGGATCACGCCACCGGCGTTGACCAGGTAATCCGGCGCGAAAAGGATGTCGCGGTCGTCGAGCTCCTTGCCGATGCCGGGGTGCGCGAGCTGGTTGTTGGCCGCGCCGCAGACGATCTTGCTGCGCAGCAGCCCGACCGTCTCGTCGTTGAGCACGCCGCCCAGCGCGCACGGCGCGAAGACGTCGAGTTCGGTGCGGATCAGCGTGTCGAGGTCTTCGACCACCTCGACGCCGGGGTACGCCGCGCGGGTGCGCTCGATCGCCGCCGGGGAGACGTCGGTGATGACCACCTGCGCGCCCGCCTCGATCAGGTGTCCGACCAGGATGTGCCCGACCTTGCCGACTCCGGCGACGCCGACCTTGCGGCCCGCGAGGTCCGGCAGGCCCCAGACGGCGTCCGCGGCGGCACGCATGCCCTGGTAGGTGCCGAAGGCGGTGAGCACCGAGGAGTCGCCGGCGCCGCCGTTCTCCGGCGAGCGGCCCGTGACGAACTCCGATTCGCGGGCGACGATGTCCATGTCCTGCACGTAGGTGCCGACGTCGCAGGCGGTGATGTAGCGGCCGCCCAGCGACTGGACGAACCGGCCGAAGGCGCGCAGCAGCGCCTCGGTCTTGTGCTTCTGGGGGTCGCCGATGATGACGGCCTTGCCACCGCCGAGGTCGAGCCCGGCGAGCGCGTTCTTGTAGGCCATGCCCTTCGACAGCGCGAGGACGTCCGCCAGCGCGGCTTCCTCCGACTCGTAGGGGTAGAACCGGGTTCCGCCGAGCGACGGCCCCAGCGCCGTCGAGTAGATCCCGATGATGGCCTTCAGGCCGGTGGCCTGGTCCTGGCAGAAGACGACCTGTTCATGGCCGGTGCCTTGGCCGAACACTTCGGTCACTGTGGTGACTCCTTGTCGTGGAGTGCACGCTGCTTGTGGCACACGTGCGAAGATCCTGGATCAACGGCACAGTCCCCGCACGAAGGTCATCCGGCGGCGACGGTGCCACATCGCAAACCTAGATCTCCCCGGTGCGTTCGCCAAGCCGGGGATGCGACGTTCTCGATACAGGTCAGCCCCGGACGACCTCGTCGAGGACGCGGAGCGCGGAGTCCAGCTGCTCGTCGGACAGGTAGGGCGCGGGCCCGAACCTCAGGTAAGCGCCGCGGCTGTCGGTCCGGACGCCTCGTGCGGCGAGGGCGGCCTGCAGCGCACCGGCGTCGGCGCACTTCAGCGACAGGAAGCCGCCGATGCGGTCCAGCGGCGTCTCCCGGTCACGGGTGATGACGTCTTCGGGCAGGCCGAGCTTGTCGAAGCTCTCGGCGAGGAAGCCGACCTGATGCCGCGACACCTCGCGCAGGAACTCCGGCGTGAGCCCCTGTTCGGCGAAGAACCGGAAGACGCGCGCGCCCCGGTAGTGGCTCGTCGGGTCGTAGGTGGCGCCGGCGAACCTGTCCGATCCACTGGCGTAGGCGACCTGGCCGGGCCGGCGCTCGTCCGCGAGGGTGCCGAACTCGGCGTACCAGCCGGTGACGACCGGGCGCAGTTCCTGCGCGTGCGCCGGCATCCGCAGGAAGCAGTTGCCTTCACCGAGCTGGAGGTACTTGTAGCCGCCGCCGAGTACCCAGGCGTTGGTGAGCCCGAGGTCGTGCAGCGCGAAGGGGACGGCGCCGAGCGCGTGGTAGGCGTCGACGACGAGGTTCACCGACTTCGCAAGGCAGACGTCGGCGAGGTGGGCCAGTCCCGGCACGAGCCGGGAGGTCTCGAACAGCACGGCCGAGACGAGCACCGCGGCCGTGTCTTCGGTGACTTCGGCAGCGACGCGTTCGGCCAGCGTGGTGACGGGCGTCGCGGGGACACGGACCACCTCGACGCCTTCCTCGGCCAGCCGGGCCAGCTGACGCCGCAGCGTGTGGAACTCGCCGTCGGTCGTGATGATCCGGGGACGCCCGCGCAGGTCCATCGCCGACAGGAACCGGATCACCAGGTCATGGGTGCTGGCGCCGAGCGCGATGTCACCGTGCGGGTCGCCGAGCAGCGCCCGGAACCCGGCCCGCATCTCGTCGGCCTTCGCGAAGGCGCGGTCCCACTTCGTGTCGACCTCTTCGGCCGCGTCGGCGAAGGCTTCGAGAAGGCCTTCCTGCGCGACGTCCGGCCACGCCTGGTGCGAATGCCCGGTCAGCAGGATCCGGTCCGCCACCCCGAATTTCGTGTAGTGCGCCGCGAGCGCGTTGGGGTCGCCGCGGAGTTCGTCGAGGGTGGTCAAAGTCGGCTCCGCACTGCCCAGAGGTCCGGGAACATAGGGTGGAAAAGCGTCGAGCGCAGGTAATGCGCTCCCGACGAACCCCCCGTCCCGGTCTTGTCTCCGATGGTGCGCTCGACCATCTTCACGTGCCGATACCGCCACTCCTGCATCCCTTCGTCCAGGTCGACCAGGTGCTCCGCCACGACCGACGGCCCGGTGTCATCGCGATATACCTGCAGCAGAACCTCTTGGAGCGCCGGAGAGGGTTCGAGTGGCTTGGTGAGGTCGCGCCCGGTCGGAACGTCGTAGTCCTTCACCGCGAGGTACGTGACGAAGGAATCGAAGAGCGACGGCCGGGACATCGCGTCGGCGATCTGGGCGCGTTGTTCACCGCCTTCGGGGTAATGCGCGAACACCCGCTCGTCCCGGCGGCCGAGTACGGCCTCCAGAACGCGGAACTGAGCCGACTGGAACCCGCTCGAAGCGTCGAGTCGCGCACGGAAACTGGTGAACTGGCTCGGAGTCATCGTCTCGAGCACATCGATCTGCGCGACCACCACCTTGAAGATAGTCAGAATCCGCCGCAGTGTGCGGATGGCGTGAGCGGTGTTACCCGCTTCGAGTTGCTCCTGCAGGTAAAGCGCCTCGTGGAGAACTTGTTTGAACCAAAGTTCATACACTTGGTGGATGACGATGAAGAGCATTTCATCGTGTTCGTCGGAGCGGGGACGCTGGGAGTCCAGCAATTCGTCCAACGAAAGGTAGGACGTATAACTCAATGCCGCCTGCGTGTCGTTCATTTTTCTGTCACCTCATCGAAATGGCGTTGCGCCGCCGGAGCCAAAGCCTGGTAAAGATCGTGGAAGACTTCGACCGCGGCGGCCCGGCTCGGCGGAGCCGGCACGAGTTCGACCGGGAGTTCCGGATCGAGCGACGGGAAGGCGCGGAAGGTGTGCGTCAGCCAGGTTCGGACCCGGAACGCCTCGGCGTCCGGCAGCTCGCCTGAATATCCGCTGAAATCCCGGACGAACGCTTCGTAACGCGCCGCCAAGCCGTCGAGGTTCCAGGCACGTTCGGCGAACCGCCGCACGTCGAGCGCGAGCGACGGTCTGCCGAGCATCAGCCCGGCGTATTCCGAGACGTCGAGTTCGGCCAGCAGGGCGAGCACCTCGGCCTCGCGGTCGTGCGGGGCGATCCAGGTGCCGTCCTGCACCGGACCGAAGCCGAGGAAGCGCAGACGGCGGACCAGCCGCTCTCTCGCCTGACGGCGGGTTTCCGGGATGCTCTGCCACAGCACGGTCCACTCCCCGACCGCGCGTTCGCGTCTGCCGAGGGAGAAGATCCGGCGGTCGCCGTCCTCCAGCAGCGCGATCGTGCGGCGGGTCAGCGAGTAGTGGACCAGCCGCCCCGCCTTGTGCCGGGCGAGCAGGTCGCGGCGAGCGAGCCTGGCGAGCGCGATCCGCGCCGCGCCGTCGGAAAAGCCCAGCCCGGCCAGCACGCTGACAAGGCCACCGGACCACACACGGCGGCTCTCGCGTGGCGACACGTAGGTGCCGAGCAGCGTCATCACCAGCTCTTGGGGAGCTGGATCGCCGTGGAGCGAGGACGATGCGGGCATGGGCGCAACTCTATACACCTCAGGGCGCTGCGGTGTAGCTTGATTCGGGTGACGTACTTCGCGGATTTGAGCTCACGTCAGGTCGCGGCGCTCGCGTCGCACGAGCGCGTTCCGGTGCTGCTGCTCCCGGTGGGCGCCGTCGAACCGCACGGACCGCACGCCCCGCTGAACACCGACCCCCTGATCTCACGGGGAATGTGCGAGCGCGCCGCGGCGCGGCTGGCCGGTGATCCCGGTATCCGCGTGCTGATCCTGCCCGAGGTGCCCTACGGCGTGACCCGCTTCGCGGCGGCGTTCGCCGGCGGCATCTCGATCGGCGAAGAGACCTTGCACGCACTGCTGACCGAGATCTGCGGCGCGCTCATCGACCAGGGGCTGCCCCGCGTCCTGCTGGTCAACAACCATTTCGAGCCTGCCCATCTGGTCGCGCTCCGGCGGGTGGTCAAGACCGTGGAAGCGAAGCACGGCGTCGGGATCGGTTTCGTGGACCTGGTCCGTCGCCGGTACGCGGCGCGGCTCACCGACGAGTTCCGCTCCGGGGCGTGCCACGCCGGGCGATACGAGACGTCGCTGGTGCTGGCCGACCGGCCCGACCTGGTCGACGTCACGATTCAACGCGAGCTGCGCCCCGTCCACGCCGATCTGGCGCGCGGCGATGCCACGGATTTCGTCTCGGCCGGGATGACCGACGCCTACTGCGGGGAACCCGCCTTGGCGACCGCCGAAGAAGGCGAAGAGACCTTCTCCGTGCTTACCGACATCCTGGTCGAGGCGATCCGGGAGCTGGTATGACCTTCAACCTGGCGACCCATTTCGTGGATCGCCTCCCCGGTGAGCGGACGGCGTTGCTGTGCGGTGACGAGGAAGTCACCTACGCGGAACTGGCGGCACTGGTGAACCGGGCCGGGAACGTGTTGCGGGACCTCGGTGTCCGACGTGGACAGCGAGTGCTGCTGGCGCTGAACGACAGCGTCGAATTCGTCGCCGTCTGGTACGCCGCGCAGAAGATCGGCGCGGTCACCGCCGAGGTCTACTCGTTCCTGCGGCCCAAGGATTACGCGTACTACCTGAACTACACCGAGGCCGTGGTGGTCATCGCCGACGCGTCGACGCTGCCCGCGCTGCGCGAGGCCGGGGCGCGGAACCTGCTGGTCATCGGCGATGTCGTCCTGGAACCCGGCGAGCACTCGTTCGACTCGCTGGTCCCCTCTGCTTCTCCTGAGCTTGAAGCCGCTCCGACCACCTTGGACGACGTCGCGATCTGGAAGTTCACCACCGGCAGCACCGGCTCGCCCAAAGCCTGCGTGCACCCGGCACGGAGCGCGCTGGAAAGCTTCGAGCGATACGCCCTCGGCGTGCTCGACCTGCGCGAGGACGACCGCGTACTGGCCGTGCCGAAGCTGTTCTTCGGCTACGCGCGCGATCTGACCGCGCTGTTCCCGTTCGGGGTCGGCGCGTCCGGGGTCGTCTTCCCGCGGCGCAGCACCGCGAGCCTGCTGTTCTCCCTGATCGAGCGCTACCGGCCGACGATCCTGGTGAACGTGCCGACCATGATGAGCGCGATGATCGCCGATCCGGCCGCGTCTACTGTGGACATGAGTTCCCTCCGGCTCGCGACCTCGGCGGGCGAGGCGCTGCCGTCGGAGCTGCATCGCAAGTGGGACAACCTGTTCGGGGTCCCGGTGGTCGACGGCATCGGCTCGTCGGAGGCGTACCACATCTATATCTCCAACGTTCCCGGCGATCAGCGGGTCGGCAGTCTCGGCCGCGAGGTGCCCGGCTACACCGCGCGGATCCTCGACGAAGCCGGGGAAGCCTTGCCGGACGGCGAGATCGGCACCCTGGAGGTCACCGGGCCGACCATCGCCCGCGAGTACCACGGCGACCCGGAGAAGACCGCGCGGACCTTCCACGGCGGCACCCTGCGCACCGGTGACCTGTTCAGCCGGGACGCCGACGGATACTTCCACCACCACGGCCGCGCCGACGACCTGCTGAAGGTGTCCGGCGTGTTCATCGCGCCGAGCGAGATCGAAGACTGCCTCATCGGTCATCCCGCCGTCATCGACTGCGCCGTACTGGGCGCGACCGTCGACGGGCTGGTGGTCCCGCGGGCTTGCGTCGTCCTGGCGAAGGGCGCGTCCGTGACCGCCGATGAACTGAAGGACCACGCACGGGCGCATCTGGCGAAGCACAAATATCCGCGCGAGGTGGTCTTCGTGACCGAACTTCCCCGCACCGCCAACGGAAAACTCGATCGGCGCGCGCTGCGCCGGGTGGAGGCGCAGTGAGCAGGATCGTCGTCGTCACCGGCGGGACACGCGGCATCGGCGCGGCCGTCGCCGCCCGGTTCCGGGCCGCGGGCGACAAGGTGCACGCGCCCGGCCGGGCCGACTGCGACGTCACCGACGAGGACGCCGTCGCCCGGTACTTCGAGGCTCTCGGCCCGGTGGACGTGCTGGTGAACAACGCCGGGATCTCGGCGAGCGCCCCGCTGGCGAAGACGTCGCTGGAGCAGTGGCGTACCCAGATCGAGGTCAACGCGACCGGCACTTTCCTTTGCACGCGGGCGGTTCTGCCCGGGATGCGGGTACGGGACACCGGCCGGATAGTCACGGTCGCCTCGACGGCGTCGCATATCGGCTACCGCTACACGGCCGGCTACACCGCGTCGAAGCACGCCGCCGTCGGACTGATGCGGGCCACCGCCGCCGAGGTCACCGGCACCGGCGTCACCGCGAACGCCGTCTGCCCGGCCTTCGTGCGCACGGACATGACGGCCGCTTCGGTGGCCAGGATCCGGGAGCGGACCGGCCGGGACGAAGCCGGCGCGGAAGCCGCCCTCGCGGCCGCGTCGCCGCTCGGCCGCCTGCTCGAACCCGACGAGGTCGCCCACGCGGTGGCCTTCTTCGCGGCGCCCGAAGCCGCCGCGATCAACGGACAGACACTCGTCCTCGATGGAGGTGGGATCCAGTCATGAGCCCGTTCCGCGCCACACCGCCGATCACCGCGAACTGGGAACATTTCGAGTTCACTGTGGACGACGGCGTCGCCACGGTCACCTTGGACCGACCCGAAAAGCTGAACGCGCTCACCTTCGACGTCTACGCGGACCTCCGCGACCTCCTGGCCGAGTTGCCGCACCGCGGTGACGTCCGGGTGCTGGTCGTCACCGGACGCGGACGCGGGTTCTGCTCCGGTGGCGACGTCGAGGAGATCATCGGCGAGCTGCAGAAAATGGAGACCGCTGAACTGTTGGAGTTCACCCGCATGACCGGTGCGGTGGTGAAGGCGCTGCGCGAGTGCCCCATCCCGGTGATCGCCGCGGTGAACGGCGTCGCGGCGGGCGCGGGTTCGGTGATCGCGCTGGCGAGTGACTTCCGGCTGCTGGCGTCATCGGCGAAATTCGCGTTCCTGTTCACGAAAGTCGGGCTGGCCGGGGCGGACATGGGCTCGGCGTACCTGCTGCCGCGGCTGGTCGGCCTGGGGCGGGCGACGGAGTTGCTCATGCTGGGCGACAAGATCGACGCGGCTCGCGCGGAGGCGATCGGCCTGGCCTCGCAGGTCGTTCCCGACGATTCGCTCGCTTCCGAGGCTTCCGCTTTGGCCCGCCGTCTCGCCGATGGACCGGCGTTGGCTTACGGGACCACGAAGGTTCTGCTGACCCGTGAGCTGGACATGGACCTGGGCAGTTCCATCGAACTCGAGGCGATCACGCAGGCTCTGCTGATGACCGCGAGGGACCACGGCGAGTTCTACGCGGCCTGGACCGCTGGACGAACCCCCCAGTGGACCGGACGCTGACCCCTCACCTCTCGTGAGTGGTAATGAAGGTTAGAACCGTCATTACCACTCACGAGACGGGACCGGCCGCGCCCAGTAGCCGCTCCCCCAAAACCCGGCACCGTTCCCGCAACTCCACCGGCTCGACCACCTCGAAAGCGTGGCCCAGCACCACCACGTGCATCAGCAGGAAGTCGAGATCCCCCGCCCCGCTCAGCACCTCGCACCGCGCATCCCCCTTCGGCCGCACCACCGCCGCCGACGCCGGAATCTGCGCCCGCACGACCTCGGCGGGCGCGTGCACCAGAAACCGCGCCTGATACCGATAGACCCGGCTGGTCACGCTCTCCTGCACATAGGCCGCGGCGTTGGGCGCCGGACGTGGCCGGAACCGCCACGCCCGCGCGGAAACCTCGGACATCCGGTCGACGCGGAAGGTGCGCCAGCCTTCGCGATCGAGGTCGTAAGCGAACAGATACCAGCGCTTTCCGGAGGCGACGAGGCGGTAAGGCTCAACCCTTCGCCGTCCGGAAGACGGATAGTCGAAGCCCGCTTCGACCTCGTCCCGGCAGGCTCGTGCCAGGGTCATGAGGACGTCGGGGTCGATCGAAGCGCGGCTGCCGTCGAAGGCGACCACCGAGCCCGACAGCGCGCGTACCTCGTGCCGCAGCCGGATCGGCAACACCCGGTCGAGTTTGGTGAGCGCCCTAAGCGCGGCGTCGCCGTCTCCCGCCCCGGCCAGCAGCGAGACCGCGGTGGCGATCGCTTCCTCGTCGTCCAGCAGCAGCGGCGGCATGTCCTGTCCCGGACCGAGCCGATATCCGCCGCCGACCCCGTTGCCGGCCTGCACCGGATACCCGAGCGACCGCAGTCGCTCGACGTCGCGGCGGATCGTGCGCGGCGTGACCCCGAGCCGGTCGGCGAGTTCGGGACCGGTCCAGACCTGGCGCTGCTGTAGCAACCCGAGCAGGGTGAGCACCCGCTCCGTGGTCCCTCGCTCGTCCTCCATGTCACCCACTGTGTCAGACATAGCGGACCGATCCTGTCCGCCAGGGCTGTCAGGATGTCGCCATGAGCCGAAAGAGCCGCGAAATCCAAATCACCTTCGACGCCCACGACCCGAGGGGCCTGTCGACCTTCTGGCGTGACGCCTTGAGCTACGTCCACCCAGCCCCACCGGGTGTCGACCTACCCGAGGGCGCGGACCCGCTGGCGGCCTGGGACGAGTTCCTCGAACGAGTCGGCGTGCCCGAGGACGAGCGCAATTCCAGCTCAGCCGTCCAGGACCCCGACGGAATCGGACCGCGCCTGTTCTTCCAGCAGGTCCCGGAGGACAAGGTCGCCAAGAACCGCGTCCACATCGACATTCGCGCGGCCCCGGGTCTCCAAGGGGACGAGCGCATGGCGGGGCTCGAGGCGGAATGCGACAGGCTCGTCGCGCTCGGCGCGAAGCGGGTACGCCGTCATGAGCCCGAACCTCCGCTGAGCCACGGGTTCATCGTGATGACCGACCCGGAGGGCAACGAATTCTGCCTGGACTGAGGGTGCCGGAGCGTGGTCGGTACAGCTGGTCGTGAGTGGCGATTCGGGTTAGAACCCGAATCGCCACTCACGACCAGCCCCACCCCAACCCCCCCCAACCTCTTCACCGCGACCGCCCTTT
>NZ_JBVISU010000014.1:56455-94934 GCF_055575355.1 Amycolatopsis sp. NPDC034160
AAGTTTTGCTGGAACGGGGGGTGCAGGGGCGGGTGCGAGACATCGGTCCGGGGGTGGCGGTTGGGGTGAGAACCCGAATCGCCACTCACGACCAGCTCGACCAACGCCTCTCAGACCGTCGTCACGGCGATCGCGTTGTCCTCCAGCGAGCCGAAGTAGAGGGTTCCGGCCCGTTCACGGACGCCGACGAGCACGTGGAACCTGTTGATCTCCCCGCGCAGTTCGTGCACCTGCTTCCCGTCCGGCGTCACCCCGCGCACGCCGCACTCGCGCGCGGGCGCGGGCTGCAGCGCCGTCGGCAGCGCGCGGACACCGGCCCGCAGCGGCGCGGGAAGCTTGCGCACCAAGGCGAGCGCGGGCACCTTCGGGCTCGCCACGGTGATCCAGATCAGCCCGTCGCTGCCGGTCGAGATGTTGTCGGGGTAGCCCCACAGATCGTCGACCAGCACGTCACGCGTCCCGGCGCGGTCACCGGTGAGCCAGACGCGGGCGACCCGGCAGGCGCCGGTCTCCGCGACGGCCACATAGGACTCGTCGGGCGGCAGCGCGACGCCGTTGGCGAACTGGAAACCGTCGGCGAGCTGGTCGATCTTCCCGTCCGGGGTGCGCCGCAGGAGACGTCCGCCGCCGGTCTGCTCGATCAGATCGTCTCGCCAGTTCTCGATGCCGAAGCGCCGGGACGAATCGGTGAAGTACACCGTGCCGTCCTTCGCCACGGCGGCGTTGTTGCAGAACACGAAATCGAGTCCGACGGCGGCCGTGGCCAGGGTCGTCACGGAGCCACCCGCGAGCGGCATGGTGAGCAGACCGGCCTTGGCGTCGCAGATCAGGAGATCGTCGCCGTAGAACTCCAGCCCGAGCGGACGCCCGCCGGTGTCGCCGAGGACGTCGATCCGCTTGCCGTCCGGCGTGATGCGGAGGATGCGCCCGTCGTCGACGCCGGTGTAGACATGCCCCTGGTCGTCGACCACGACGTCTTCGGGGCCGCGCCCGTTCACCGGGATGACCGTGACCTGGCCGAACGGCATCGCGTTCCTCCCTAGCGGTAGGTGAGCAGTTCCGCGGCTTCCGCCTCGAAATGCGGATGTTCGTTGAACGACAGCATGGTCACCCCGCCGCGGCCGGACACCAGTTTGGTGAGGCCGGCGTTCACGGTGACCCGGTTCAGTTTCAGCAGGCCCGCCTCGGGTGTGCCCATGAGCGCGCCGCAGACCGTCGCGATGACCCCGCCCGAACTGAAGACGACGGCGTGCTCACCCTTGCCCAGTGACGCCACGACCTCGGCCAGCGCGCCCTTGACGCGAGCCAGGAACGCGGGCCAGGTTTCGGCGCACGGGCTGTCCTTTCCCGCCGAGACCCACGCGTTCAGCGCACCGTCCAAAGCGGCCTGATACGCCCGCGAATCGGTCTGCTGAACCCCGGCGGCGTGGTACTTCGCGATGTCGACGTGGTCATACTCGTTCCAGCGCTCGTCCTCGACGACGGCGATCCCGGATGCGAGCACCTTCAACGCCGTCGCGGCCGTGTCTCGTTGGCGGGCCAGGGATCCGGAGCGCGCCTGGGTGAACTCGACGCCGCGCCGCCGCAGTTCCGCACCGACCACAGTGGACTGTTCGAACCCGCGCGGCGAGAGCTGGTCGTAGTTCTCCGCGCCGAACGACGCCTGACCGTGGCGGACCAGGTAGATCGCGCCCATCTACGCGTCCCCCTTCGCGATGATCCGGCGGCAGCGTCCGTCGAGGTAGCCGACGAACTGCCACAGATCCTTGAAGGCGGGGTTGCCGGTCTGTCCCTTGTGGAAACGGAAGTAGAGCTGCTGTATCACCACCGCGAGCCGGAACAGGCCGTACACCTCGTAGAACGTCCAGTCGCCGATCTCGAGACCGGACCGCTCCGCGTACCGCCGCACGAACTCCTCACGCGTGTACATCCCCGGCACGTGCGTGGGCTGGCGGCGACTGAGCTTCATGACGTCGTCGTCATCGTTCTGCACCCAGTACGCGAGCGTGCTGCCCAGTTCCATCAGCGGATCACCGAGGGTGGCCATCTCCCAGTCGAGGACGCCGATGATGCCGAGGTCTTCGTCGAGCACCAGGTTGTCGAGCCGGTAATCGTTGTGGATCAGGCAGATCTTGACCTCGGCGGGTTGATTGTCCGCCAGCCACGCCATCACCTCGGCGAAGTCCGGTACGTTTTCCGTGCGCGCCTTGCGGAACCGCTCGGACCAGCCGCGGACCTGACGCTCGACGTAGCCGGCCCCCTTGCCGAGGTCGGCCAGCCCGGCGGCCTCGACGTCGACGGTGTGCAGCTCCACCAGCCGGTCGACGACCTTGCCGCACAGCTCGCTTGCCTGTTCCGGGGGCAGCTCGAACCCCGCGGGCAGATCTCCGCGCAGGATCAGGCCTTCCAGCCGCTCCATCACGTAGAAATCGTCACCCAGCAAGGTTTCGTCGTCGCAGAAGGCGAGCACCTCGGGCACGTAAGGAAAGACCGGCCGCAACGCGCGCTGGACCCGGAACTCACGGCGCATGTCGTGCGCGGACGCGGCCTTGTGCCCGGCGGGCGGGCGCCGCAGGATCAGCTCCCGGCCGGGATAGCTCAGCAGGTACGTGAGATTCGAGGCACCGCCCGGGAACTGGCGGACTTCGGGCGGCGCGTCGCCGAGTCCTGGCACCCGGTCGGCCAGCCAGGCGTGCACCGCGGCGGGATCGAACGAGTCCTCGCCGCGCACCTCGACGGTCTTGTCGGGGGACGGCGTCATGCGAATTTCTTCAGCACCGACGCGGGGATGAACCGGAACACCCGCGCGAGCACACCCCACGGCCACGACGGCACGAACGCCTTCGCCGCCTCGGATTCGATCGCCTTCACCATCGCCTGCGCGCCGGGCTCGGCCTTCGTGCCGAGCGGGACCTTCGAGATGTCTTCGTTCATCTCCGATTCGATGAACCCGGGCAGCAGCGTCGTGACCTTGATCGGCGTCTTCATCAGCTCGATCCGGGTGCCCTCGGCGAACGCCCAGATGCCCGCCTTCGAGGCGGCGTACGCGGTCAGATTTCCGGGGAAGGCGCGAAGCGCGGAGAAAGAGGAGACGACCACGAGGTGGCCGTCCTTCTGCTCGCGGAAGATGCCGACGGCGGCCTCGATCTGGGCGGCCGCGGCGAGGAAGTTCGTCTGCAAGGTCTGGCGGTTGGCGTCGAACCGGCCCGAGCCGATCGGCTGCCCCTTGCCGAGCCCCGCGTTCACGATCACGCGATCGAGTGAGCCGAGCGCCTCGCGGAACTCCTCGAAGACGGTGAAGACCTGGTCGTGCTCGTTCACGTCCAGCTTCCGGGTGACCACGGTGATGCCCGGGTAAGCCTTCTTGAGCTCCGCGGCGAGGGTTTCGAGCCGGTCGAGACGGCGGGCGGCCAACGCCAGGTTGCGGCCTCTGGCGGCGTACTGCCTGGCCATTCCCTCGCCGAGTCCGGAGCTCGCCCCGGTGATCAGGATGTTCTTCCGCAGGACCATGCGCTGGAGCTTACCCGTTGGTAACAAGTCTCGGGACCCTCGGACAGGTGGCTGCCCCCGGCGCCTGGGGTTCGCCGGGGGCAGCCTGTCCGAAAGGGCTCTACTTCACCTGGAGCAGCTTGTTCGCCGTGCCACCGGTCGGGTTGCCGATCTTGCCGTCGGCGGCCGCGGCGACCAGACCTTCGGCGACCTGGGCCGGAGTGGCGTCAGGGTGAGCCGAAAGGTAGAGCGCGGCGGCACCGGCCACGTGCGGCGAAGCCATCGAAGTCCCGCTGATGGTGTTCTCGGCGTCGTCACCGGTTCCCCACGTGGAGGTGATATCGACGCCCGGGGCGTAGAGGTCGACGACCGAACCGTAGTTCGAGAAGCCGGCCTGCTTGTCGGTCTTGTCGCTGGCGGCCACCGTGATGGCCTCCTTGACACGGGCCGGCGAAGTGGTGCCGGCGTCGGAGGACTCGTTGCCCGCCGCGAGCGCGAAGGTCACGCCCTTGTCGATGGCGCCCTTGACGGCCGCGTCCAGGGCGTCGTCCGCGCCACCGCCCAGGCTCATGTTGGCCACCGACGGGCCCTTGGCGTTCGCCGCGACCCAGTCGACACCGGCGACGACACCCTCGGTGGTGCCGCTGCCGTTGGCGTCGAGCACGCGGACGCCGACGATCTTCACGCCCTTGGCCAGGCCGTACTCGGTGCCGCCGATGGTGCCGGCGACGTGCGTGCCGTGGCCGTGCTCGTCGTCGGGGGTGTCGTCGTTGTCGACGAAGTCCTTGCCACCGGTCGCGCGGTCACCGAAGTCCTTGTGCGAGCCGCGGACACCGGTGTCGATGACGTAGGCGGTGACGTTGTCGGCCTTCGTCGGGTAGGCGTACTTGGTGTCGAGCGGCAGATCCGCCTGGTCGACGCGGTCCAGGCCCCAGGACGGCGGGTTGTCCTGGGTCTCGCTGATCTTGAACGTCTTGTTCTGGACGACGTAGGCGACCTGCGGGTCGGCGGCGAGGCGCTTCGCGGCGGCCTCGTCGGCCTTGATCGAGAAGCCGTTCAGCGCCGAACCGAAGGTGCGGGAAAGCGTGGTGCCGTACTGACCGGTGAGGCCCTGCGCCTTGGCGGCGACGTTCGCGGTGATCTCGCTCGCCGCGGCCACGCCCTGACCGACCGCGGTGGGCTTGAGTACGACGATGTAGCTGCCGCCGACGGCGTTGGCCACACCCGCGTCGCGGATTTCGCCCTGCTGGTCGGCCTGGGCCGCACCCGCGCCGAACGTGGCGACCGCCGCGGTCACGCCGGCGAGGGCGACCCCCGCCCTCAAGCCGCTCCGGGTCTTTCGGGACTTCAGGTTCTTCCGGGACTTGCTCACTGGTTCCCTTCCTGCCGCGCCGCGGGCGATCACCCGGGAGGATGATCGTTGTTGAGAGCCATGCAAGCCGGTGCCGTGGTGGGCGGGCAATGATTCACAGTTACCAGTACTAGGCCACAAGGACTAACGGCACTCGTCCGGAAAGTCGTTTTCACCAGGCAGACAGCACCACCGGAGCGTTACCGCAGACTGATAATGTTGTTCGTGTTGTTATCAACCGGACGGTGTCAAGAAGCGGCAGACGGGGGCGGTCGGGCGGCATATGGTGGCGGGGAGCGCGATCACGCGAGAGGACGACCAGCCGCCTACGGCCTTCGCCTCGACGTTGCGATCGGCCATCGCCACGAGCGGGCTCAGCCTCGACCGTATCCAAGCCCGGCTCCTCGCGCGCGGCGCGTCGGTGAGCGTGACCGCGCTGAGCTACTGGCAATCGGGCAAACGTCAGCCGGAACGGCAGAGTTCGTTGTCCGCGGTCCGGGTCCTCGAAGAGGTCTTGGCGGTGCCCGCCGGTTCGCTGCTCAGCCTGCTCCCGCCACCACGGCCGCGCGGGGCGTCGTCACGCCGAAGCCGCGCCACCACCGAGCAGCCGCTGACCTTCCCGCTCGAAGCGCTCCAGGCCCTGTTGGAGAAGGTCGGCGCGCCCAACGCGCTCGAACAACACCATCAGCTGAAACTGGTCGGCCTGCACGACCTGTGCGAGATCGCCGCGGACGGGGGGCAACGCGCGGTGACCGCCAGGGCGGTGTTCCAGGCGGGCGCGGACGGACAGGACCGCTGGTTGCTCGTCTACGCCCAAGGTGATCCCGATGCGGGGCCGCCGGTGCTGAACACGCTGCGCAACTGCCACGTCGGCCGCGCCGAAGTCGACGACGAACACGGGCTCACGGTGGCCGAACTGCTCTTCGACCGGCCCATCGACCGCGGCGAGACTCACCTGATCGAGTACTCCCTGACCAACCCCGGGCCGCCGTATCCGGAATGCCGGAACACGCATTACCGCGAGTTCCGGCGGCCCGTCCGCGAGTACCTGCTGGAGGTCCGGTTCGCCCCGGACACCATCCCGGGGAAATGCTGGCAATATTCGCGCCAAGGCGCGTCACCCTTGGACCGGAAGGAACTGAAACCGGACCAGGGCAGTGGCGTCCACGCCGTCGCGCTCGACTTCGGTCCCGGCGTGTTCGGCATCGACTGGGAGTACTGACCGGCCTCGTGAGTGGCAATGACGGTTAGAGCCAAGAGTGTTCTAGGTACCTACCGCGGGTGAGTCCGGTAGCGGCCGGTCCGTGAAGGACTCCTTGAGGCACCCAGAGTCCCTCAAAGTTCCTTCACTCGTCCCGGAAGGCCATCACGAGCCTCAGCAGCACCACCGGTCACAACAGTGGCGCGTGAAGCCCCCCTTCCCTCGGCTCAGCCGAGGAAACTCGACCTTCACACCTTCCCCCGTACATGAAGGCCCCCTTCCTTGCGCCAGGCGCAAGGAAGGGGGCCATCACGTACTTCGCTCGACAAGACCGCAGGCCACGAGTAGGTACCTAAGAGACGGTTCGTTAGAACCACCATTACCACTCACGAGACTGGGCCCTCAGTGCAGCTTGTTGCGCAACACCTTCCCGGTCGCGTTGCGCGGCAGCTCGTCTAGGAACTCCACGTCACGCGGCACCTTGTACCGGGCGAGGTTGGCCCTCACATACTCGCGCACTCCCTCGACGTCCAGGTCCGACTTCTCGGCCCGCACGACGAAAGCCTTCAGCCGCTGCCCGAACTCGGGATCGACGACGCCGACGACCGCCGCCTCGATCACGTCCTCGCGCTCGACCAGGAGGTTCTCCACCTCGATCGGGAAGACGTTCTCACCACCGGAGACGATCATTTCGTCGTCACGGCCGTCGATGAACAGCAGGCCGTCCTCGTCGAAATGGCCGACGTCGCCGCTGGAAAGCAGCCCGTCGATGATCTCCTTGTTCCGCCCGTCGGTGTAGCCCTGGAAGCTCAGCCCGCTGCCGACGAACACCCGGCCGGTGACGTGCGGCTCGGTGATCTTGCCGCCCTTCTCGTCGTACAGGGCGACCTTGCAGCCCACCGGCGCGCGGCCGACCGTGCCCGGCGCCTTGCGCCAATCTTCGGGGGTCGCGACGGTGGCGACCGCGACCTCGGTCGAGCCGTAGAGGTTGTGCACGACGTCGCCGAACGCGGCGGTCGCGCGGTTCCCGAGATCCGGGGACAGCGCGGAGCCCGCCACGAAGATGATCCGCAGGCACGAGGTGTCGTACTTGGCGCGGACTTCTTCGGGAAGGTCGACGATCCGCTGCAGCATCGTCGGCACGAGGACCAGCGTGGTGCAGCGGTTCTCCGCGACCCCGCGCAGCGTCTCCTCCGGCACGAACTTGCGCCGCATGACGACCTTTGAACCGAGCGCGAAGGACAGGATGAACTGCGACAGCCCGGTCCCGTGGAACAGCGGCGCGCCCATGTAGGTCGCTTCGCCGGTCCGGAGCGGGATGCGGTCGAGGAACTGAGCCGAGGCGAGCGCGGAGGTGTGCGGCCGCGGCGCGCCCTTCGGTGTCCCGGTGGTTCCGCTGGTCAGGAGGATGAAGCCGCCCGGTTTGGCCGGTGCCGGCCACGGACGGTCGTCGGTGCTGGCGACCAGCTCGGTGACGATCGGGATCTCGTGCCCGGAAAGCTCGGCGTCCGAGTCGACCCACGCGAGGTAGTGGTCGACGTCGCCCTCGACCGCCTCCAGCAGGTCGGTGAACTCCTGGTCGTACACGAGTGCGGTGACGCCTTCTCGCTTCGCGACGTCCGCGAGCTGCGGTTTGGCGAACCCGGTGTTCATCAGCAGCAGCTTGGCGCCGAGTTTGCCCGAGGCGAGCATCGTCAGGACGAGACCGCGGTGGTCCCGGCACAGCGCGGCGATCACCGAACCCGGGCCGAGGCCGCGTTCCGACCACGCCCTGGCCAGCGCGTTCGACTGGGTGTCGAGCTGCTTGAAGGTCAGGGGGCCGAGTTCGTCGATGATGCCCGTGGCGGTCGGGTCCCGGCGGGCGGCGATCATGTTCGCACCGGCGAACGGACCCCACTTCCGCACCATGACCAGCGACCGCAGCCCCTCGTCGACCCGGGGGATCGGGAGCAGGCCCGCTTGGCGCATCACGTCGATGCTGCGCACGGTCTCGGTCACCTTGCCCGCCACCAAGGTGGCGAGGCCGGTGGGGTTTCTCATCCGGGCACCTCCGTTGCTGCTGCGGCGAGACGCCATGCCGCCGTCTTCGCGTACCGGCGGTATGGGGTTGCTACTCGACAGTAGCCGACCGTTGGTCCAGGCGCACTAGCCCTCTGATGACAGAAATGTCGGGGGGAACCACCACAATGTGAGTGTGCAGGCGATCGCAGGTCAAGAGGAGGATGGCGACTTCGCGATCTCGATTTCCGGGCTGCCGCCGCGCCGCGGCTTGACCCTGGCGCGGTTCGTCGACGAAGTACGCGGATTGGAGGCGCAGCACTCACCCCGTTGGGTGTTCCCGTCGGTCGAGCGGACGTACCCGGCCCTGATCAAGGCCGGCCTCCGGGTGCGGCGGTGTCACGACCTGGAGCTGGTCGAGGGGCTGTTGCTGGCCCACGAAGGCCGCCCGCGGGAATCACGGAGCCTGCGCGCGGCGCTGGCCAGGGCGAACGGGCAGGAGGCGCCCGCCGACGAGCCGCCACTGTGGGCCGAGGACGACCAGCCGACTTTGTTCGAGACGCGCGGCCCCCGGCTGCCGTCCGGCGTCACCGTGGTCGACGCCGCCCGTCTCGTCCTGGCCGAACAGGAGAAACGGGTCGCACTCACCGAACATCCGGAGCGGCTTCGGCTGCTATTCGCGGCGGAGTCGGCGAGCGCGCTGGCGGCCGCGGAGATGTCGGCCGACGGCTTGCCGTGGCGAGCGGACCTGCACCTCGAACTGCTCGCCGACCAGCTCGGCCCGCGTGTCCCGGCCGGGCAACGGCCGAAGCGGCTGGTCGAGCTGGCGGCGAAGATCAGCGACGCGTTCGGCGGTCGCCCGGTCAACCCGGACGCCCCGGCCAGCGTCGTCCGCGCGCTCGGCCGCGAGGGCATCGAGGTCACTTCGGCGAGGAAGTACCTGCTGCGCGACATCGACCACCCCGCCGTACCACCTCTGCTGGAGTACAAGGAACTCGCGCGGCTGCATTCCGCAAACGGCTGGGCCTGGCTCGACGAGTGGGTGCACGACGGCCGGTTCCGCCCGCACTACGTCGTCGGCGGGGTCGTCTCGGGACGCTGGGCGAGCCGGGGTGGTGGCGCGCTGCAGATCCCGAAGATCCTGCGGACCTGCGTCCGCGCCGATCCGGGCTGGAAACTGGTGGTCGCCGACGCCGCCCAACTGGAGCCGCGGGTGCTGACGGCGTTGTCCGGGGACCGCAAGCTGGCCGAGGTCGCCGCGGCCACGGATCTGTACGCGAGCCTCGCCGAGGCGATGTTCTCCGGCGTGCGCCGCGTCCCGGTGCCCGTCTGGGACGACAGGAACGATCGCGACCGCGCCAAGATCGCGATGCTTTCGGCGATGTACGGCGGCACCTCCGGCGAGGCGGGACCGCTGCTGGCCCTGCTGCGGACCAGGTTCCCGGACGCGGTGTCCTATGTGGAGCGTGCCGCGCAGGCCGGGGAACGCGGCGAGCGCGTCCGCTCCCGCCTGGGCCGGACGTCACCCGCGCCGTCGGAGGCCTGGCGCGCGCTGACCGGCGGCGTCGCCGAGGACGAGGCCGCCGAGACCAAGGCACGTCAGGCGTCACGCGGCTGGGGCCGGTTCACCCGGAACTTCGTCGTGCAGGCGAGCGCGGCGGATATGACCGCGGTCCTGCTGGCCACCCTGCGCGGCAAGCTACCCTCCCCCGCGCATCTGGTGTTCTTCCAGCACGACGAGGTATTGGTGCACACCCCGGCCGAGTTCGCCGACGAGGTATCGCAGTCCATTGTGGACAGCATGACCGAGGCGGCGCGGATGCTGTTCGGTGCCGCCTGCCCGGTCCGGTTCCCGCTGCACATCGCCGCCGTCGACACCTACGCCGACGCGAAGTGACTCGGCTCCGGTGGTCGTGAGTGGCGATTCGTGCGCTAACCCGAATCGCCACTCACGACCACCGATGCCCCACCGCCAAGGCGCATTTAGAGGACTAAACGCGGGCGGCGGCGTCGTCCAGTGCCTTGATGACGCGCTTCAGCGAGACGGGGTGCGCGGTACCGAGCGTCTGGGCGAAGAAGCTCACCCTCAGTTCCTCGATCATCCACCGGATCTCCCGCAGCGCGGGTGACGACGTCCCCGGCGGGACCGCGTCGAGCGCCGCTTGGTACTCGTTGCGCAGCCACGCGATGTCGCCGGTGCGCTGGATGTCGCGGGTCGGCTCGGTCGGGAGCTTCTCCAGCCGCCGTTCGATCCCGCGCAGGTACCGGACGACGTGCTTCAGCCTGTCCTGCCCGGTCTCGGTGACAAAACCCTTGTGCACCAAGCCATCCAGCTGCGCCCGGATATCGGCGAGCGAGTCGGCCGGGCCTCGGGTGTCCGCCAGCCGGGTCTCGACGTCGTTGGCCGCGCGCAGGATCTTCTCGACGTCGGTCAGCACGGCGAGCACGCCGGGGTTCAGCCCGGCGCGCACCTTCTCCAGCAGCGCGGCGAAACCGGCCTCGTCCCAGCGCGGGCCGCCGTTGTCGGCCACGAGTTTGTCCACGGCGCAGTCGACACAGTCTTCGAGCAAGGCCGCCACGGAGCCGTGCGGATTGCGGTTCAGCACGAGCTTCGACGAGTTGCCGAGGTTGCGGGTGATGAACTTCATCGGAGACGGCAGGTTCAGCCGCAGCATCCGCCGCGTGCCCGCCCACATCGACTGTTCCTGCTGCCCCGGTGTGTCCAGCAGCCGCACCGCGACGGTGCCGCCTTCGTCGACCAGCGCCGGATACGCCTTGACGTCGTGCCCGCGCTGCTTGCTCGCGAACACCTTCGGCAGCTCGCCGAACGCGGGCGTCGTGAGGCCCTCGCGCTCGATGCTGTCGGCGGCCTTGGAGATCGTCGCGCGCACCTGGCCGCTCAGGTCTCGTTTGAGTGCCTCGATGTCCTTGCCCTCGGACACCTTCTTGCCGCGGACGTCCACCACGCGGAAGGTCATCTTCAGGTGTTCCAGTACCGCGGACAGCTGCCACGCGTCGTCAGGGATCTCCACCCCGCGCAGCGCCTCCAGTTCGTCCGCGACGGCGTGCAGCAGCGGACCGTCGGCGGGGCCGACCCGCGACAGGACGAGCTTCGCGTGGTCGGGTGCCGGTACGAAGTTGCGCCGGATCGCCTTGGGCAGCGACTTGATCAGCTGGGTCACCAGTTCTTCGCGCAGGCCGGGGACCTGCCAGTCGAAACCGTCCGCGGTGACCTGGTTCAGCACCGGCAGCGGAATGTGCACGGTGACGCCGTCCGCGTCCGCACCCGGCTCGAACTGGTACGTGAGCTTGAAGGTCTGGCTGCCTTGGGTCCAGAAATCGGGATAGTCGGCCTCGCGCACGCCGCCCGCGGTCTCGTTGATGAGCATCGTCTTCTCGAAGCTCAACAGGTCGGGCTCGGTGTGGCGGGCCTTCTTCCACCAGCTGTCGAAATGCCGCGCCGAGACGACGTCGGCCGGGACGCGCTGGTCGTAGAACTCGAAAAGGGTCTCGTCGTCGACCAGGATGTCGCGGCGGCGCGCGCGGTTTTCCAGGTCTTCGACCTCTTCCAGCAGCGCGCGGTTCTCGGCGAAGAACTTGTGCCTGGTCTCCCAGTCGCCTTCCACCAGCGCGTGCCGGATGAACAGCTCGCGGCTCAGCTCCGGGTCGATCCGACCGTAGTTGACGCGACGGTCGGCGACCAGCGGGACGCCGTACAGGGTCACCTTTTCCAGGGCCATCACCGCGCCCTGCTTGCGTTCCCAATGCGGCTCGGAGTAGTTCCGCTTGACCACGTGCCCGGCGAGCGGTTCGACCCATTCCGGCTCGATCCGCGCGTTGACCCGGCCCCACAGGCGCGACGTCTCGACCAGTTCGGCCGACATCACGAACCGCGGCTGCTTCTTGAACAGCGCCGAGCCCGGGAACACCGAGAACCGCGCCCCGCGCGCGCCGAGGTAGTCGCCCTTGGCCGGATCCTTGAGCCCGACGTGCGACAGCAGCCCGGCGATCAGCGACGTGTGCACCCGCTGCGGATCGGCCGCGCCGCCCGCGTTGAGGGTGATGCCGAGCGGTTTCGCCAGCTGACGCAGCTGGCTGAAGATGTCCTGCCACTCTCGGATGCGCAGGTAGTTCAGGTACTCGTTGCGGCACAACCGGCGGAACTGGTTGGTGGACAACGCCTTCTGCTGCTCGCTGACGTACTCCCACAGGTTAAGGTACGCCAGGAAGTCGGACGTCTTGTCGGCGAACCGGGCGTGCTGCTCGTCCGCCGCCTGCTGCTTCTCGGCCGGCCGCTCGCGTGGGTCCTGAATGGACAGTGCGGCGGCGATGATCATCACTTCCCGCACACAGCCGTTGCGCGAGGCCTCCAGCACCATCCGCGCCATCCGCGGGTCGACCGGGAGCAGGGCGAGCTTGCGGCCGGTTTCGGTGAGCTTCTTGCCGTCCGACATATCGAAGGCACCGAGTTCTTGCAGCAACTGGACACCGTCGGTGACCTGGCGGCGATCCGGCGGCTCCACGAAGGGGAACGCCGCGATGTCACCGAGGCCGAGCGAGGTCATCTGCAGGATGACCGACGCGAGGTTGGTCCGCAGGATCTCCGGATCGGTGAACTCGGGACGGGCGTCGAAATCGTCTTCGGAGTACAGCCGGATGCAGATACCGTCGGAGGTACGGCCACAGCGGCCCTTGCGCTGGTTCGCGGACGCCTGCGAGACCGGCTCGATCGGCAGCCGCTGGACCTTGGTGCGATGGCTGTAGCGCGAGATCCGCGCGGTGCCGGGGTCGACGACGTACTTGATGCCCGGCACGGTCAGCGACGTCTCGGCGACGTTCGTGGCGAGGACGACGCGGCGCCCGGTGTGGCGCTGGAACACCCGGTGCTGGTCCGACGACGAGAGCCGGGCGTACAGCGGGAGGATCTCGGTGTTCCTGAGGTCCATTTTGGACAGGGCGTCCGCGGTGTCGCGGATCTCCCGCTCGCCGGAGAGGAAGACCAGGATGTCGCCCGGCCCCTCGTGCTGGAGTTCGTCGACGGCGTCGCAGATGGCCTGCGTCTGATCCCGGTCCTGGTCGGCGTCCGGATCGTCGGGGTCGATGATCGGCCGGTAGCGGACCTCGACCGGATAAGTCCGGCCGGACACCCATACGATCGGCGCGTCGTCACTGTGTCCATCCCGGGGGGACGACCCCCCGAGCCCCCCGAAATGCTTGGAAAACCGCTCCGGATCGATCGTCGCCGAGGTGATGATCACCTTGAGATCGGGGCGGCGCGGCAGAAGCTGTTTGACGTAGCCGAGGATGAAGTCGATGTTGAGGCTGCGCTCGTGCGCCTCGTCGATGATCAGCGTGTCGTATTGCCGCAGCATCCGGTCGGTCTGGATCTCGGCGAGCAGGATGCCGTCCGTCATCAGCTTGACCAGCGTGTCCTGGCCGGAGTGGTCGGTGAACCGGACCTTGTAGCCGACGGCTTCACCGAGCTCGGTGTTCAGCTCGGAGGCGATCCTGTCGGCGACCGTACGCGCGGCCAGCCGCCTCGGCTGCGTATGGCCGATCTGGCCCCGGATGCCGCGACCCAGTTCGAGACAGATCTTCGGCAGCTGGGTCGTCTTCCCGGAACCGGTCTCCCCCGCGACGATCACCACCTGGTGGTCGCGGATGGCCTCGGCGATCTCGTCCCTGCGCTGGCTGACGGGCAGCTCTTCGGGATACGAGATCTTCGGGACGTTGTCGCGGCGGCGCGTGACCCGCAGCTCCGCGGCCTCGATGTCGGCCTCGATCTGCGCGGCGATCGACTCGGCGTCGCGCGTTTTCCGGGCACCGTCGAGCCGGCGCCGGAGGCGGTGCTCGTCGCGCGACATCAGTTCGGGCAGGCGAGCGCGCAGGGCGCCGAGCGGGGAAGGTTGAGCAGCCATGACCGGCACCAGGATAGCCGTGGGTGACGATCACGGCCTCCGAATATCCCGCACGTCACCACCCACCCCACGCGTTTCGTCCTCTGGATGCGGTAGTTGGCAACGCGAACTACCGCATTCAGAGGACGAAATGCGGGGTCAGGAGCGCATGAGGGAGCCCGGCGTGAGGTCGGCCAGGGTCCGGTGCCCGGACAGGCCCATGGTCAGATCGAGGTCGGCGAGCAGGCTCCGCAGCACGTGCCGGACGCCTTCCTCCCCCGCGTGCGCCAGGCCGTACACCCACGGCCGTCCCACCAGCACGGCCTTCGCCCCGAGCGCGAGCGCCTTGGCGATGTCGGCGCCGGTGCGGATACCCGAGTCGAACAGGACCTCGATCCGGTCACCGACCGCGTTCACGACCTCCGGGAGCATGTCGAGCGAGGCGACGGCGCCGTCGACCTGGCGGCCGCCGTGGTTGGACACGACGATTCCGTCCATCCCGGCCTCGACGGCGCGGCGCGCGTCGTCGGGATGCTGGATGCCCTTGAGCACGATCGGCCCGTCCCAGTGCTCGCGCAGGAACGGCAGCCGATCCCAGGTGCTGTCCGTGCCGGTGATCATCGAGATCCAGCGCAGGATCGCGGTGGGCGGGTCCTCCTCCGGCGTCTTCTCCAGCAGACCGCGGAAGACCGGGTCGCTGAGCGGGACGCCGAGCCCCTCACCCTTGATGAACGGCAGATACGCGTGGTCGAGGTCGTTCGGGCGCCACGCGAGGGTCCAGGTGTCGAGCGTGACGACGAGTGTGGTGAACCCCGCGGCCTTCGCCCGCGCCAGGATGCTCGCGCAGACGTCGTTGTCGGTGGGCCGGTAGAGCTGGAACCACCGAGGCCCTTCCCCACTCGCCTCGGCGACGTCCTCGATGCCGGTCGAGGACGCCGTCGACATGATGTAGGGCAGGCCGACCGACGCCGCGGCCCGCGCGGCCGCCGGCTCGGCACCCTCGTGCACGATCGACTGGACGCCGACCGGCGCCAGCAGCACCGGCGCCGGCATCGGAGTCCCCAGCACGGTGGTGGACAGGTCACGTTCGGTCGCGCCGGTGAGCATCCGGGGGACCAGCCGCCACCGGTCGAACGCCTCCCGGTTGGCGCGCGCGGTGGCGCCCGAACCGGCCGAACCCGCGACGTACCAGAACGGCCCCGGCTCCAGGATCTCCCGCGCCGACTCCTCCAGCTTCGTGGCATCGGTGGAGCACGGCGGGAAGGTCCCGCCGAGCCCCTGCAGGTAGATCTCGTTCTGATAGCCGCCGAACCGCTCCGTCACCCAGGCCTCCTTGTCACGTCACCCTGGCCGGCTCGTCGCGGCGGGTCGAGCCTCGGACAATACTCGCCGGTAGCAACCAGGTGAGTTTCTCGGAACGGATGACCGCGACTGGACCGATCAGGGCCAGCAACAGCACGTAGCCCGCGACGAACGGCGCGACCCGCGAGTCCAGCCCGGCGGCCGTCGCCATCGCGGCGAGCACGAGCGAGAACTCGCCGCGGGTGAGCATGGTGAGCCCGATGTTCACCCCGGCTTGACGGAAGAACAGCGCGCCGAACGCGTCCCGCAGCGGGAGCACCAGTTTTTGGATCCGCGGCGCGACCTTCGAGGCGCCGAGCATCATGCCGACCATGAACGCGCCGATGGCGTCGGACACCCCGACCTCCTCGGCGACGGCGGCCCCCATGACGGCGACCCCGACGAGGATCAGGTAGCTCAGCCCGGACCAGACGAGTTTGCGCCCGCCCTTGGCGAGGTCGTCGAGGGAGAATTCGAGGCCGAGGTAGAACAGGAGGAAGACGAGGCCGAGCGCGGCGAGCACACCGAGATCACTCGGATCGTCCACAAGGGACAGTCCGGGGGTGTTGGGGCCGAAGACGAAACCGGCCAGCATGAACAGGGCGGCCTTGTACTTGCTCCACACAGGCGATCACGCCGGCGGCGAGGAACGCCCCGCCGACGGCCAGCAAGGCATGACCGGAACTCATGGAGACCTCCGATGGTGGCTGATTCGGGAGGGGTACCGGTTCAGCGCGGAGGTGCCCGCGCGGCGGCACGGGGCAGCGCGCGGGTGACGACGACGGGTTCGCCCGGCTCGGGAGCGGGTCCGGCGTCGGGGAGGTCGACGGTCGCCGTTTCGGCGGGCACGTCGACGAAGGGGACGGCTTGCGCGCCATGGAAGGCGGGCAGCGGATGGGTCGCGAAGACGGCGACCGGGTCGTTCCCCGGGGCACCGTGCCCAGGGGGCACGGTTCGTCGTCATCCGGCCGCTACTTTACCAGTCCTTTACAGACAAATCGACGATGCATCCGGCACGGGTACCGCACTGTCTATTGAGGACGGTGTCCGAGACCGACGGGTTCGCGTTCGTCGTCCCCGTCTCCGAGCGGGCCACCGATCCCGGCGTAGGTGTCGGGATCCCGTGTCCGCAGCACTTCCGCGCGCAGAAAGCCGCCCAAGGCCGCGAGGACGACCAGTCCCGGCAACCCCCAGCGCAGCAGGAACGTCCCGGCCGGGCCGAGCAACAGGTCGAAGTTGAGCAGGATCAACGCGAGCACGGCGGACAACGCGAACATCGCCAGCGCGGGGGCGATCCAGCGCCGCCAGGCGTTTTCGGCGTGACGGCGCCGTTTGAAAAAGCCGATCACCGAAAGCGAGACGGCGATCATGATCACCACGACCCCCGTCGACGCCGTCGCGCCGAGCCAGGTGAACAGTTCGGTGATCGGATCGCGTCCGGCGAGCGCGAACGCGGCCACCACCACCAGGGCGAGCGCGGTCTGCGTGAGCGAACCGGCCACCGGCGCGCCGGTGCGCTTGCTCGTCTTGGCGAGCGAGCGCGGCAGCAGCCCTTCCCGGCCCAGCGCGAAGAAATACCGCGCGACGGCGTTGTGGAAGCTCAGCAGCGCCGCGCATTGGCCGGTCACGAACAGCGTGTAGGCGACGTCGGAGAACGTTTCGCCGAGATGCCCGCCAGCCAGATTGAACAGCAGATCCGGCCCCTGCGCGGAGGCGGTGGTGACGATGACGTCCGGTCCGGCGCCCACGGCCAGCGCGAGTGACGACACGACGTAGAGCACCGCCGTGAGCCCGATCGCCGCGAACGTCGCCCGGCCGACCGTGCGGCTGGGGTCGCGCGTCTCCTCGCCATAGGTCGCCGCGCCCTCGAAGCCGATGAACGCGGCGGCGGAGAACGCGAACACCGCGCCGACCCCCGTGGTGAACAGGCTCGCCGGTTCGAGCGGCACCCAGGAAACGCTGCCACCGGCCGGATTCGCGAACAGCGTGACGTCGACGATGGTGAGGACGGCGACCTCCAGGCACAGTGCCACCCCGAGCACCTTGGCGTTGAGGTCGACCCGCAGCACGCCGAGCCCGCCGACGAGCACCACCATCAGCAGCGAGCACAGCCACCACGGCGGCGGCGAACCGGTGAGCGTCCCCAGCCAGGTCGACACGGACCAGCCGAACAGGCCGTAGATGCTGATCTGGATGGCGTTGTAGGTGATCAGCGTCACGAACGCGATCCCGGCGCCGGTGGATTTGCCGATACCGTTGGCCACGTAGGGATAAAAGGCGCCGGCGTTGGTGATGTAGCGGCTCATCGCCGCGTAGCCGACCGCGAAGAGGGCCAGGATCGGGGCCAGCAGGAGGAACGACAGCGGCACGCCGACACTGCCGGTGACGGCGAAGTTCGTCGGGACGCCGCCCGCGATGGCGAACAGCGGGCCCGCCGCGGCCACCACGAAGAAGACGATCTGGGCGGCTCCGAGCCGTCGCTGACCGAGACCGCGCCGCGGTCTTTGCGTACCCATGAACCCGTCCCCCCGGACGTCGGTTTGGCGGCGAACGCGTCGATTCGCGTTCTTGATCTTGCGAGAGCCATCCCACCCTAGGGCCGGGCACCCCGGCGAGGTACGTCCGTTCAGGCTAAAAACGGACCTCGGGTCACAACAGCCGGGCGACTACCGCTACTTTGGCCGTCCGCACTACGACGCCGGGGGGCATGCCATTCATGCGTCGGCTGACCTTGGTCGATTCCCTGTTCTTCCTCGCCCACGACGAGTTCACCGGAAAACCCGCGCTCCGCCGCACCGGACTCGGCATCGGAATGGCCGGTTCCGCGCTCTGCGATCTCCTGCTCGCCGAGCGGATCACCGTGGAACGCAAGCGAATCCGGCCGCTGTCGCGCCGCGGCCTCGCCCATCCCGCGCTGGATCGGGTGTTTTCGGAAATCCGCGGCGAGCGAGAGCCGCACACCGTGCGGGAATGGGTCGACCACCTCCGCCAGGATCTCGGGGAAACGGTCGCGAGCAATCTGCTCGCCGCGGGCGTGGTCACCCGCGAGACCGATCGGGTGCTGATGCGGAAGATCCACCGGTACCCGCCGCGGGATCTGTTGATGTCGACCGCCGCCCGGAGCAAGGCCAGGGCCGCCGTACTCGGCACCGAACAGCCGGATCCGCATTCCGTGTGCCTGGCGTTGCTGGCCTGGACCGTCGGTCTCGACGACCTCTGCGAACCGGAACTCGACCGCGCCGGGCTGCGGACCTGGGCCGAGGCCACCCACCGGGATCTCCCCCGTGCGCTGGCCGACCTGATCACGGGTGTGGACGCCGTGTGCGCCGCCGTCGTCTACACCGGCGACCGGCGCTGACCGGCGGTAGCCTTGGCGCCATGCCGACTGAACGTGACCACGACGTCGTGCTGTTCGGCGCGACCGGCTTCACCGGCGGCCTGACCGCGGAGTATCTCGCCAAGGCCGCGCCACCCGCCCTGCGCCTCGCGCTGGCGGGACGCGATCTCGGCAAGCTGGAAGCGTTGCGGGAAAAGCTTTTCTCGATCAACGAGGAACTCGCCGAGTTACCGCTGCTGCGAGCCGACGTCTCCGACGTGAACTCGCTCCGGGAGGTCGCGGAGTCGACGAAAGTCGTCGCCACCACTGTCGGCCCGTATGTCCACTATGGCGAGCCGCTGGTCGCCGCGTGCGCCGAAGCCGGGACCGGCTACGTCGATCTGTGTGGCGAGCCCGAGTTCGTCGACAAGATGTTCCTCGCCCACCACACCCGCGCGGCCGGGACCGGCGCCCGGCTGGTGCACGCGTGCGGTTTCGACTCGATCCCGTACGACCTCGGTGTCCTGTACACGATTTCCCGGCTTCCGCAAGGAAAACCGGTCCGGATCGACGGATACGTGCGCGCGGGCGGGATGCCGTCGGGCGGCACGTTCCTCTCGGCGCTGACGGCGTTTTCCCGGCTGCCCGCGAGCATCCGCGCCGCCCGGGACCGCGCCGCGGCCGAACCACGTCCGGCGGGCCGCCGTGCGCGCGCATCCCTCGGGACACCGCATCGCAACCCCGACGGTTTCTGGGCGGTACCGATGCCGACCCTCGACCCGATGATCGTCGAACGTTCGGCCGCCGCGCTTCCGGCGTACGGTCCCGACTTCGGTTACCGGCAATTCGCGGCGATCAAACGTCTTCCGGTGGTGGCCGCCGGTGCCGCCGGAATGGGCCTGCTCTTCACGGCCGCTCAGCTGCCGCCCGCGCGACGGGCGCTGTCGAACCTGCTGAAGCCCGGCGGCGGCCCGGACGAGGCCCGCCGGGCGCGGTCGTGGTTCTCCGTGCGGTTCCATGCGGAGAGCGGTGACGAACATGTCGTGACCGAGGTGTCCGGTGGCGACCCGGGCTACGGTGAGACGGCGAAGATGCTCGGCGAGTCCGCCGTGTGCCTGGCGCTGGACGAGCTGCCGGAGACGGCCGGCCAGGTGACCACGGCGGCCGCGATGGGGCAGGCGCTGATCGACAGGCTGAGCAACGCGGGTCTGCGGTTCGCGACGCTGTAGGCATGGGGTCTCGTGAGTGGTAATGACGGTTCTAACCGTCATTACCACTCACGAGGCGAGTAGGTCCTCAGCTGTCCGCGTGTTGATCACCCGGTCCGGCTCGATCCCCAGCTCGTTGGCCCGTGCGCAGCCGTAGACCAGCCAGTCCAGCTGGCCCGGCGCGTGCGCGTCGCTGTCGATCGCGAAGTCGCAGCCCAGGTCCACGGCCAGGTTCAGCAACCGGGTCGGCGGGTCCCGGCGTTCGGGGCGGGAGTTGATCTCGACGGCGACGCCGTTGTCCCGGCAGGCGGTGAACACCGCTTCCGCGTCGAACTCCGACTCGGGCCGCTTGCCCCGGCCGCCCATCACCAGCCGTCCGGTGCAGTGCCCCAGCACCCGGACGTGCGGATGCCGCACGGCGGCGATCATCCTCGAAGTCATCTCCTTGGCGGGCATCCGCAGCTTCGAATGCACACTGGCGACGACGAAGTCCAGCCGCGCCAGCAGCTCTTCCTCCTGGTCCAGCGTGCCGTCGAGGTGGATGTCGACCTCGATGCCGTGCAGAATCCGGAACGGCGCCATCGTCTCGTTCAGTTCCGCGACGACGTCCATCTGCCGCCGCAGCCGTTCAGGCGAGAGACCGTTGGCGACGGTCAGCCGCGGCGAGTGATCGGTCAGCACCATCCATTCGTGACCGAGCGCGCGGGCGGCCTCGGCCATCTCCTCGATCGGGCTCCCGCCGTCGGACCAATCCGAATGGGTGTGGCAGTCGCCGCGCAGCGCGGCCCGCATCGGCCCGCCGTCGGGCAGCTTCGGCTCGCCGATCTTCTCGAAGTACGCGGGACGGCGGCCGGCGAGGACGTCTTCGACGACGGCCGCGGTCGCCTTGCCGATGTTCGGCAACGCGGTCAGCGTGCCCGCCGCGGCGCGTTTGCGCAGGTCATCCGGTTTGACCTTGGCGATCACCGTGGCCGCCTGCCGGAAGGCCCGCACCCGGTAGGTGGGTTCGCCCGCGCGCTCCAGCCGGAACGCGATCTCCCTCAACGCCTGCGCCGGTTCCATGACTACCTGTCTACCCCGTCAGCGGCGTAGGGGCAGCTCATGCAGCGCGACATCGCGCAACTCGCCGTCGCGGATCTCGGCGGTCTGGTAGGTGCAGAACGGCTGGCGGCGCCGGTCCGTCGGCGAACCGGGATTCAGCAGCCGCAGCCCCTTCGGCGTGACCGTGTCCCACGGGATGTGGCTGTGCCCGAACACGAGGACGTCCGTGTCCGGGAAGAGCTCGTCGCAGCGTCGCTCGCGTCCCTGTTTGCCGCCGGTCTCGTGGATGACGGCCAGCCGGACACCGTCGAGTTCGGCTCTGGCGACCTCGGGAAGCCGCTCCCTCAGCTCCGCGCCGTCGTTGTTCCCGTAAACGCCGATCAGCCGCTTGCTGCGAGCTTCGAGTTCGTCGAGCAGCGCGACCTCGACCCAGTCACCGGCGTGGACGACGACGTCGGCCGCTTCGACCTCGCGCCAGACCTGATCCGGCAACGCCTTCGCACGCGGCGGCAGATGGGTGTCGGCGATCAGCAACAGGCGCACGGCTACTCCCTAATGGACTCGAGAACACGGCCCAGGAAATCACCGATGTGGGCGCGCAGCAGCTCGGCCGCCCCCTCGGCGTCACCCTTCTTCGCCGCCGCCAGCACCGCCTTGTGCTCGCTCCATTCCTTGCGCCAGCTGGGATTGCCCTCCCACCCGACCACGCTGATCAGCGCGGCCCGGTCCCTGAGGTCGTCCAGCATCGAGACCATCAGCGGGTTGCCGCAGCCGCTGTAGAGCGCGCGGTGGAACCGGCGGTTGAGCAGGCTGAGCGCGGCCTGGTCCTCGTCCGAGATCGCCGCCGACGCCTCCTTCAACGCCTCGGCGGCGTCTTCGAGCAGCTCCGGCGAACGGCGGTCCACCGATCGGCGCACGGCCTCGGGCTCCAGCACCATGCGGACGTCGTAGACCGACTTCGCCAGTTCCGCGTCCACCACACACACCGACGCGCCCTTGTACGGGCTGAAGGTGACCAGACCGGAGTTCGACAGCACCTTGAGCGCCTCGCGGACCGGCGTCTTCGACACCCCGAGCCGGGCCGCGAGTTCGGCTTCGACCAGCGGCTGACCGGGCTTCAGCTCACGGGTGAGGATGCCGCGGCGGATTTCCTCGAGCACCACTTCGGTACGCGAGGCGGGCAGACTGAAGGTCGATGACATGGAGCAATCATATATGAGATGTCATACTCAGGTTCATGAGAGACCCTGAGGACCTCCGCAGCCACCGCTGGTTCGGCGGCGACGAACTACGCGGTTTCAGCCATCGGGCCCGGAGCAGGCAACTCGGCTACAACCCGGAGGAGCACCTCGGGAAGCCCGTCATCGCGATCCTCAACACCTGGAGCGACATCAACCCCTGCCACATGCACCTGCGCGAGCGCGCCGAACAGGTCAAGCGCGGGGTGTGGCAAGCGGGCGGCTTCCCGCTGGAGTTCCCGGTCGCCACCCTGTCGGAAACCTTTCAGAAACCGACGCCGATGCTGTACCGCAACCTGCTGTCGATGGAGACCGAAGAGATCCTGCGGTCCTATCCGATCGACGGCGCCGTCCTCATGGGCGGCTGCGACAAGACCACACCGGCGTTGCTGATGGGCGCGGCGAGCGCGGGCCTTCCCGCCATCTTCGTGCCCGCCGGGCCGATGTTGCGCGGGCACTGGCGCAACGAGGTCCTCGGCAGCGGCACCGACATGTGGAAGTACTGGGCCGACAAGCGGGCCGGGCTGATCGGCGATGAGGAACTGTCCGAATTGGAGCGTGGGCTCGCCCGCTCCCCCGGCACCTGCATGACGATGGGCACCGCCTCGACGATGATGTCGGTCGCCGAGGTGCTCGGCCTGAGCCTGCCCGGCGCGGCGTCGATCCCGGCGGTCGATTCGGCGCACCACCGGATGGCCGCGGCGAGCGGCGCGCGCGTCGTGGACATGGTGTGGGAGGACCTCACCATCACGAAGATCCTCGACAAGCGCGCCTACGCCGACGCGATCACCACCGTGCTGGCACTCGGCGGGTCCACCAACGCCGTCATCCACCTGATCGCGATGGCGGGTCGCGGGCGGATCCCGTTGTCCATCGACGATTTCGACGCGATCGCGCGCCGGGTTCCCGTACTGGCGAACATCCGGCCCGGCGGCGACTGGCTGATGGAGGACTTCTACTACGCGGGCGGACTGCCCGGGCTGCTCTCCCGGCTGACCGACCTGCTGCACACCGAGCGCGTCACCGTCACCGGACGAACCCTCGGCGAGACACTGGAAACGGCGCGCGTGCACAACGACGACGTCATCCGCCCTCGCGACAACCCTGTCGCCGCCGAGGGCGGCGTCGCGGTGTTGCGCGGCAACCTGGCTCCATCGGGAGCGGTGATCAAGCACATCGCCGCGGAACCCCATCTGCTCGTCCACAGTGGACCCGCGGTGGTGTTCGAGGACTACCAGGACCTGAAGAAGCGCATCAACGATCCCGCGCTCGGCATCACCGAGGAATCCGTGCTGGTGCTGCGCGGATCCGGTCCGCTCGGCGGTCCCGGCATGCCCGAGTACGGGATGCTCCCGCTGCCCGATCACCTGCTGGCCAAGGGAGTGCGGGACATGGTCCGCGTTTCCGACGCCCGGATGAGCGGGACCAGTTACGGCGCCTGTGTCCTGCACGTCGCGCCGGAGTCCCACGCCGGCGGGCCGCTCGCCCTGGTCCGGGACGGCGATCAGATCACTTTGGACGTTCCGTCCCGGCGGCTCAGCCTCGATGTCGACGACGAGGAACTCGAGCGTCGCCGGGCACGGTGGACACCGCCGGCACCGCGCTTCGAGCGGGGTTACGGCGCGTTGTACACCGAACACATCACGCAAGCCGACGAAGGCTGCGACTTCGATTTCCTCGCACGGGTGGGTGAGAACCCCGAACCTGACGCCCAGTGATCACCCGGAAGAGTGGCTGCTCACCCAACCGGGCGAGTTGCAAGCCGACAAACGGCGCCCCGTATCTTGAACGCACGTCCGGAACGCGTGGAAGCCCCGGACGTTCGACGTGCCGTCCGGCGACCTCGCCGGCCGTGGAGGGTGGAGAGTTGCCGCAGGAACCGCGCTGGCCCGAGTCGCATGCCGAGCAGACGGACATTCTCCCGGTCGTCACGCCCGGGTTCGGGGAGTCTGCCACGCCGCAGGAGACCGCGCCACCGAAACGCCGTCGCGGCTATCGCAAAGCCGCCTTCATCGGTGGGGGCGTGTTCGGCCTGCTGGTCGTCGCGTACGCCCTCGACGTCTTGGTCTCGCAGGGCAGCGTTCCCCGCGGCGTCACCGTCGCCGGGGTCGACGTCGGCGGAATGGACCGCACCGCGGCCGAGAAGGAGCTCAGGGGCGGCATCGAGCCGCGGCTGACCCGGCCGGTGAAGGTCGTCGCGGGCGACGCCGAGGAGTCGCTGGCGCCGAACAACGCGGGGCTGCGCCTCGACTGGCCCGCCACCCTCGACCAGGCCGGCGATCAGCCGCTGAACCCGTTCGCGCGGATCGCGTCGTTCTTCTCGAGCACCGAGGTCGGCGTCGTCACGCACACCGACGACGCCAAGCTCACCGGCGCGCTGGAGAACCTGCGTGACAAGGTCGACCGCGAGCCCGTCGAGGGCACCGTCAAGTTCGAGGACGCCAAGCCGGTCTCCGTCGAGCCGAAGACCGGGCAGAAGCTCGACGTCGTGGCCGCCAAGCAGACGATCCTCGACCGCTGGGCCACCGGCGAGCCGCTCACGCTCCCGGTCACCCAGACCCCGGTCAAGGTGTCGCCGGAGGCCGTCCACGCCGCCCTCGAACAGGTCGCGAAACCCGCCGTGGCGGCGCCGATGGTGATCAAGGGCGAGGGCAAGGACGCGATCCTCAAGCCGGAGGCCATCGCGGGCGCGCTGACTTTCGAGCCCGCCGACGGCGGCGTGCTGAACCCCAAGGTGGACAACAACAAGATCATCGAGGCCGCGGGTCCGCAGCTGAAGTCCACCGAAAAGGAGGGCAAGGACGCGCAGATCGTCTTCGAAGGCGGCAAGCCGACCGTCGAGCCGTCCGAAGACGCCAACGTCGTCGATTGGGAGCCGAGCCTCAAGCCGGTGCTCGACGTCCTCAAGCGCGCGGCGCCCCGTGAGCTGCCGGTGACCTACAAGAAGACCCCGGCCAAGGTGACCACCGAGCAGGCGAACCAGCTCGGCATCAAGGAGGTCGTCAGCGAGTTCAAGACCGGCGGCTTCGCGCCGGACTCGGGGACGAACATCCGGGTGGTGGCGCAGAAGGTCAACGGCGCCATCGTGAAGCCGGGCGAGACGTTCAGCCTCAACGGGTACACCGGGCCGCGCGGCGCGGCGCAGGGCTACGTCGAGGCCGGCGTCATCAAGGACGGCGCGCCCGGCCGCGAGGTCGGCGGCGGGATCTCCCAGTTCGCGACCACGCTGTACAACGCCTCGTACTTCGCCGGGATGAAGGACACCGAGCACAAGGAACACAGCTACTACATCAGCCGCTATCCCGCCGCGCGCGAGGCGACGGTGTTCCAGAACCACAACGGCGGCAGCGTGATCGACCTCAAGTTCACCAACGACGGTGACACCGGGGTCGCGATCCAGGCCATCTGGTCACCCTCGGACATCACCATCCGCATGTGGGGCACGAAGAAGTACACCGTCGAGTCGATCCCGGGCGGCCGCACCAACCCGTCCGACCCGCCGACGAAACCCGGCCCCGCCGAGAACTGCAAGCCCAGCAACGGCGCACCCGGCTTCACCACCTCGGACACCCGGGTCATCAAGGACGCCGCGACCGGCCGCGAGATCCGGCGCCACACCCGGAGCGTGCACTACAACCCGCAGCCGAAGATCACCTGCGGCACGGAGTAGTCCCTAGCGCGTGAAGGCCCCCATCCCCCGGCTGAGCGGGGGGATGGGGGCCTTCACGCGCTTTCCGAGGCTTCACCGAACGCGTCCGGGGCGGTACCCTGAGTCGCGCACCCGACGGGACGGGGGTGGCCGGCTCGTGACTTCCCAGGCGACCTTCCGGCAGATCCTCGCGGTCGGCGAACTGCGGGCGATCTGGTTCGCGGAACTCCAGTCGATCCTCGGCGACCAGGTGGCCAGGGTCGCCCTGTCGGTATTGGTGTTCCAGCGGACCCAGTCGGCGACCTGGCCCGCGCTGACCTACGCGCTCACCTATCTGCCCGACTTGATCGGCGGACCACTGCTCGGCGGGCTGGCCGACCGGTTCCCCCGGCGCGCGGTGATGGTCTGCTCCGACGTCGTTCGGGCGATCCTGGTCGCCGTACTCGCGATCCCCGGGATCCCGTTGCCCGCGCTCGCCGCCGTACTCGTGGTGGTGCAGCTGGCCAACGCGCCGTTCACCGCCGCGCAGGCCGCCGTCCTGCCGTCGGTGCTGAGCGGCGACCAGTACGTCCTCGGCCAGTCGCTGCTGAAGATGACCAACCAGATCGGCCAGCTCGCCGGATTCGCCCTGGGCGGCGCGGTGATCGCCGCGGTCGGGACCAGCCGGGGGCTCGCCATCGACGCGGTGACGTTCGGCGTCTCGGCCATCGTGCTGCGGCTCGGTGTCCGCGCCCGAGCCGCTTCGGGAGCCGGTGGACCGGCGACGTCGACGGTGCGACGACTGTCCGCCGGTGCCCGCACGATCTGGCGTGACCGGCGGTTGCGCGCGCTGGTCGGCCTGGCGTGGCTGGCGGGATTCGTGATCGTGCCGGAAGGCCTGGCCGTGCCCTACGCCGCGGAGATCGGCGGCGGGGCGGTGACGGCGGGGCTGCTGCTCGCGGCGCATCCAGCCGGGATCGTGCTCGGCGTGTTCGTCCTCGGCCGTCTGGTGCGGCCCGAACGACGCCTGCGGCTGGTCGGGACGCTGGCACTCGGGGCGATCGTGCCACTGGCGGCGTTCTGGTTCCGGCCCTCGCTCCCCTACGCCGCCGGACTGCTCGTGCTGTCCGGGATGTGCGCGGCCTACCAGGTCACCGCCAGTACCACGTTCATGCGGTTGGTCCCCGACACCGAACGAGGCCAGGCCTTCGGCCTCGCCGGGTCGGGACTCATCGCCGTGCAGGGAATCGGGCTGATCGCCGGCGGCCTGCTCGTCGGCGTACTCGGTTCACCCGCGACGACGGTCTCGGTCATCGCACTCGCCGGTCTCGTAGTGGCTGTTCCGGCCACCCGGGCTTGGCGCCACGTGGCCCCTCTTCACCCCCTTTGACCGGAACCGGGTAATCACCAGTTCTGCCCGCGCATGGAGCTCACCCCCTCCGTTTCCCCGATCCGGTCACGCGTGGTGCACCCACGCCTACCCATACAGCGTAGTGACACCTAGTATCCAACCGATTACGTTCGTCTCCGTGGCGCTAACGAATTGGGCGCTGTGGCGGCTACCCGACCGCGGCTTGATCGGCTTCGTCCTCCTGGTGGACGTCGCGGCGATCACCGGATCGGTCTGGACTTTTCTCCGCGCACCGGTCACCCCCGGCGACGCGGTCCCCTTCGCGGTCCTGCTCGCCAGCGTCGTGCTGTACACGGAGTTGTCGCGGCCGGTGGAACGGGTCCGGGAACGGTTCGCGGGCACGCCGCACATCTCACTCGACAGCGTCTGGACCTTCGCCGCCGTACTGCTGCTGCATCCCGGGCTCGCCGCGCTGGTCATCGCCGTGTCGTTCTTCTACCGCTGGTTCCGCGGTCAACCCAACCCGCTGTTCCGGCGCACGTTCTCCATGTCGGCGACCGTGCTTTCGGGCTTCGCGGCCTCCGCCTTCCTCACCCGGTACGCCGTGCCGTTCGACGTCCTCCCCCGCGACGTCCGGTCGTTCGGGGTGGTGGTCGCGGCCGGCGGGGTGTTCCTGCTGGTGAACACCGTGCTGATGACCATCGCGGTGTACTACGGCACCCCGCACGACAGGCTGCGTGACGCGGTGGCGAAACCGTTCGAGTACGCGCTCGAAGCGGCGACGATCGCGCTCGGCGTCGTCGTGGCGTGGGCACTGCGGGACTGGCCGGTGGTCCTGCTGCTGATCATCGGGATCACGCTGGTGCTGCATCGCGGCGTGCTGCTGCGGCAACTGAAACGACAGGCACGCAGTGACGCCAAGACCGGACTGCTCAACGCCAAGGCATGGCGCGACGCCGCCGCCGACGAACTCGACCGCGCGCGGCGCGCGGGACGGCACACCAGCCTGCTGATGCTCGACGTCGACCGGTTCAAATTGATCAACGACCGGCACGGGCATCTGGTCGGCGACCGGTATCTCGCCGCCATCGCGGAAACGCTGCGCGCCGAGGTGCGCGCCACGGATCTGGTGGGGCGGTTCGGCGGAGAGGAGTTCGTCGTCCTGCTGCCCGGCACGGCCGCCGTGCACGCGCACGCGATCGCGGAGCGGATCCGGTCGAGCATCGCGAACCGGGGCGACCTGCCGGAGCACGTCACCGTGTCGATCGGCCTCGCCGACCGGCCGGGCGTGACCGACCTCGACGCCCTGATCGCCGTCGCGGACCGGGCGCTTTACGAGGCGAAGAACACCGGACGGAACCGGACGTCCGGTTACCAGGTGACCGGCTGACCCCCTCCCCGCCCGCGTTTAGTCCTCTAAATGCGGTAGTTGCGCGGGCAAGGACCGCATTTAGAGGACTAAACGCATATCAGGGCAGGCCGGGGAAGGACTTCTCGAGGGCGCAGGCGGACAGCGCGGTCAAGGGCGCCTCCTCCGGTCGAGCCTGACGCCCCGAAGGGACGGACGGCACGGCACCAGGCGTCACTACTACGGTGTGGGCATGGGGAATTTCGTGCTGCTCGACGCGCCGTCCAATCTCGGACTGCGTCCACCGGCCGAAGGAGTGGTCCCGGGCTGCTACAAGGCACCGGGCGCCTTGCGTGACCATGGTTTGCTCACCCGTTTGGACGCAACCGACGGTGGCGTGGTCACCCCGCCGCGTTATCTGCCCGACTGGTCGCCGGACAGCGGCGTCCGGAACGCCGCCGGGATCGCGGACTACACGGCCGCCCTCGCCGGTCGCCTCGCGAAGATCCGCGCGGACGGCGGCTTCCCGGTGGTACTCGGCGGCGATTGTTCGATCGCGCTCGCCGCCATGCTCACTTTGCGCCGCGAAGGTCGCTTCGGCATCGTCTACTTCGACGGGCACGACGACTTCCGCCACCTCGGCAACTCCGGGCAGGTCTCGTCCGTCGGCGGTGAAGCGCTCGCCGTCGTGACCGGCCGCGGCGCTCCGGAACTGGCCGATGTGGACGGTTTGGCGCCCTATGTCCGCGACGAGGACGTCCTCGTGGTCGGCGTGCGCGAAGAGGAGTCCACCGAAGCCCGCGAGGCCGGGCTTCGCACGATCACCAGCCAAGAGATCATGGCTCGCGGAACCGACGGCGCGCTCGCGGCCGCACGCGAGATTTTCGCACCGCTGGACGGTTTCTGGATCCACATCGACATCGACACCCACGACCCGGAGTATGTGTCCGCTGTGGACAGTCCCGATCCCGGCGGGCTCAGCCCCGACAAGCTCGTCGAGCTTCTTCGCGGTCTCCTCGCGATCCCTGGCGCCGCCGGGCTGGAGCTGACCATCTTCGATCCCGACCTCGACCCCGACGGCACGCAGGCCGCACTGGTGGCCGACTCGCTCGTCCGCGCTTTGGAAGGAACCCGATGACCGAAGTGACCGTCGCCGACGGCTCGTTCGACGCCCCGCTCTGGCTGCCCGAATCGGGCTCCGGCCCCGGACTGGTCCTGATCCAGGAGATCTTCGGGCTCGACGACTACTTGAAGTCCGTCGCCGCCGATCTGGCCGCGCTCGGCTACGTCGTCACCGTGCCCGAACTGTTCTGGCGGATCGCCCCCGGCTGGTCGGCCACCCACGACGAAGCCGGTGTTTCCGCCTCGATGGAGGTCTCCGGCAAGCTCGACCCGGCGCGCGCGGTGACCGACGTGCTCGCGACGCTGGCGATGCTGCGGTCACTGCCCGAAACCGGCGGCCGCGCGGGCGTCTTCGGCTTCTGCCTCGGCGGTTCGATGGCCTACGCGGCCGCCGCCGAGGGCGACCCGGACGTCGCCGTGTCGTACTACGGGTCCCGGATTCCCGAGCAGCTCGCGCTTCTGGACGAGATCACCTGCCCGATCCAGTTCCAGTTCGGCGGCGCGGATCCCTACATCCCCGTCGAGGGTGTCCGGAAGCTGGCCGACGCGGTGGCTTCGCACGACGGCGCGGAGATCCACATCCACGAGGGTGCCGGGCACGCGTTCCACAACCATGTGGCGCCGATGTTCCACCAGCCCGAGCCCGCCGCGGCGGCTTGGGCGCTGACGCTGGAGTTCCTGCAGCGGACCTACCCTGCGTAAGCCTCCCCCGATCGGGTGATATATCCCTGACGTCTCGCTCCCCGGCCGCGAGGGCTCGGACCCATGATGACCGGGGTGCGGATTTCGGGATTACCATCGCGGCCTCCACGCGACGCGACGGACGTTCAAATCTTCCCCACGTCAGCCCTCGGCGGGGGGCACATCCTCAAGAGGTGGCATCGGGCCCCCGAACGCCCCGCCCCGGAGAAACCTCGACCGTCGAGCCGAGGTATGAAACCGGCGAAGAACGCTCATCGCCGCCGAATCCGGCCGTTCTCTTCAAATCGGAACCACCGAGATCCCCTTTCCGGCACTGTTCTTTTTTTCGAAACCGAGCCCATCGGCATTTGACGGCAATCGGGAGTCAAGCCGAAAAATCTCTCATACCGAACGCATTGATCACTGCGCGCGGACCCGCCGCCACAAATCGGCGAAGCGTGTAAAACTCGAATCAATCCCCACTCGAGCCGGCAGGCGGAGTGGGGTCGGTTGAACAGTCGGGTGAGGTGAAGGCATGAAGTTCCGATTCGCGATGGAAGCTCGTTGTATCGATTTTCCCGTTCTGCCGACGCGCTGGTGGATCACCATCATCGTGGTGATCTTCCTGGTGCCGGGGTATAAAGGGAGCGAGCTGATCACGCTGCTGCACCGCTGAGCGGCGAAACGAGAAAGGGCGATCACGGGCCACCGTGATCGCCCTTTCGTGTTCACCGGCTCAGCACCCGGCGATATCGGGAGAAGTCGGACTCGTTTGCCGAAAGCACCGGTACGCCGTCACTTTCGACCCAGGCGTGGAATCGATACGGGTCTTCCGCGACACCCATCACCCAGGTCAGCCGTCGCCGCGACAAGGCGGCCGTGAACACGGCGGCCAGCGACTGCTCGAGGCACGCGACCCGGCCGGGGAACAGCCCTGCGGCCTTCTCGACCATGTACACCATCGCCGCCGCTTCTTCCGTGCTCGCCACCGCGGTGCCGCGGGAACGCAGGGCGGAAGTGATCGACAGGGTCCAGCGGAACGGCAGGCTCAGTACCACCAAGGCCAAGGCCAGTGCCGCCACCGCGCGCAGCCGATAGCGGCCGTCGTCCGACCGGGCGATGATCGGCGTGCGGGCCTCCCCCGTCTCCGTGTTCATCGCCGCTTCGAAGACGACCAGATCGCGATCGGCCAGCCGCTTGATCATTTCCCCCGCGTCGCGGCGAACGCGGTCTTCGGCCACCGTCGGATAGCGCTCGCCGACCGCGCGGACCGCCGTTTCGAGTCCACCGGCACGCAGTTCCCGGCACATCAGGGCGGCGGTGGGATTGAGCGCGTACCAGCGACCGGTGCGCAGATTCAACAGCACGCCGCCTTCGTGCCCGGCACCTTCGAGATGGATCACCTTCGAAGTCCCCGTCATGCCTCACCTCCATCGAGCCCTCGCAGCCACAGATCCGCGGCGAGCAACCGGTTGAGCGCGGGAAAGGGGGCGTGCAGCCCGGCGGCCGCACGCGACAAGCTCTGCTTCACCTTGCCCGGTTCGATCAGTCCGAGGTCCGCCAGTCTCGTACCGGACAGCCTGGCATCGAGTTCCGCCGAGGCCAGGCGGACCCCTTGGTAGTCCTCCCCGGTGTAATCGCCCTTGGTGGTACGGGAAAGCACCTCACCGGGGACGACGCCGGCGAGTGCGCGGCCGAGCAAGGGTTTGCGGATCATCGGATCGGCTCGCCGGTAGGAGGGAATGGTGAGGCAGGCCCGGATGACGTCGTTGTCCAGGAACGGCGCCTGCGGCCAGACCCCGAACGGCCGCGCGCGTTCGTCGAGCTGGCGCTGGACCGCCCCGGAGAGCCGGACCTCCGTGACCGCCGCGCGATCGCCGATGCCCGCCTCCTCGGGCGGACTGAGCTCGCCGGCGCCGTCACGCACCAGTTCGGCCAGCCGCTTCCGCATGGACGCGGTCAGCCAGGTGGCCTCCGCGCCGAGGTCAGGCCACCACGCGATCGCGTCCAGCCACTGGATCTGCCGGTCGGCGGGATGCTCGAACCGGCCGGCCAGCAGCCGGAGCGCCCGGCCGAGCGAGGTCACCGAAAGTTCCGCGGACCGCGCCATCACCCGCGCGGACGCGACCCGGCGCTGCTTGGCCAGCTGCCGGCATTCCCGCCCCAGCCGCCGCAGCTCGCCCTGACGCGCCAGATCCCCCAGATAGCCCGGCGCCGCCACCAGCAGCGCGTCCGCGCCCTCGCCACCGAGATGCACACCGCCGCCCGCGGCCGCGACGTGCCGCAACCGCAGCCGTGTCCGGACTTGGGTGACCGCACCGGGATCGGGCAGGTCGGTGGCGGTCGCCGTCTCGAGTCCTTGGTAGGAAAGCGATTCAGGGGTGCCGGTGACGACCGTCGGCTCGAGCCGCCGGTCGAAACGCAGATAGCGCTTCGCGTGGAGCAGATCGTCGGCGGGGGCGTCCGGATGGTGATAGGTGAACACCGGCAACGCCTGGTCCCGGCGGCGCGCGGCCAGGAAGGCCAGTGAGGTCGAATCGAGGCCGCCGCTGAAATCGGCGGTCAACGGCTGGTCGGCACGGGCGTCGACGGCGTTCTCGAGTGCGGTGCGCAACGCCTGCGCGGCGTCGAGAGACGAGCGGTTCCGGTCCGGCGCGAGGGTTTCGTAGGTCCACGTCCGGCATCCGCCGTCGCGGCGGACGCGCAGTGCCTGGCCGCCCGCGAGCCTGCCGAGTCCGCGGTAGACGGAACGGGCCTCGGTCGGGAGGGGTACGCCGGGGCAGAACATGTCCGCGGCCATGGTGAGGACGTCCGGTTCCAACGGGAGGCCCGCGGCGCGCGCGGTGGCTCTCGCCCGGGTGCCGAGCACGGTCCGCGCCGGGGTCGTGTGGAAATACAGCGGATACTGTCCGGCGAGATCGACGAACGCCGTGACGTCTTCGGGCCGGACCACCACCGCCAGGTAGCTGCCCGGCCACCTGGTGACCTCGGCGAGCCGGTCACCTTCGAGTGCGCGCCGAAAGTCCTCGCGGACGACCGAGTCGGTTTCGAAACACTGGCCGACCAGTGCCAGCATGCCGCCCGGGCACCGCACGGTACGCAGCTCGCGGTGCCGCCAGGCACCGAAAGCCGTCCACGACGTCTCCCCTGGCCACACCGGTTCCGCGCCGCCTACGGTGGGCGCCGGGCCGGGGAAGGCCCCCAGCAGGCCCGGTATGCCGGTCGTCACAGGGGGTCACCAGTAGTACTGCGAATTGGAGTCGGCACTCCCGCTGGAAGAACTGCCCAGGGTCAGCTCCCGCACGTGCCCGAGGTCGAACAGCAACGGCGGCTCGTAGTCGACCGCGCCGGCAGGTGGCTCCGCGACCGCGGCGGCGGGGCCGCCCGCGGGCGACGGATTAGGCACGGGAAGCAGGTTCATGGTCAGCACCTTCGAGTCCGGGTATCTCCTGATCGCCAGGAGGAAACGCATCCCCGGTTACGAAATCGCCGAGGAAGGCAGAATCGTAACGGGACTCAATTGTGCGACTGTGGCGCCCCCTCGGGAAGACTTACGGAAAACGCCGGTGCTATCGAGCCACCGAGAAGAAGGCGACTTGCTGTCTCGCAAAAATCACACGTCCGAGTGAGCCGCCTTAATTGACAACCCCGCCGTATATATTCTAACGAAAGATACGAGAACCCCGCGGCACTTCGTTCAATTCGAAACCACACCGCCGGGAGCCCCGTCACCGGGATGATCCTGTTGCCGGGCACGCAACCCCAGGATGAGCGCGCCGTGCGCCTCGGCGAGCGAGTCCAGCCCACTGATGCGCAGCTCGAACCGATCGGGATCGGTGACCGTACCGCCGAGGGCGTAGCGCTCCAGTTCCTGGCGACAGGGGTCGAGGACGAGCTCCTGTGCGCCCGCCAGTTCCCCGCCGAGCACCACGAGACGGGGATTCACCAGGTTGCACAGCTGGGCGAGCGCGAAGCCCAGCGTCCGGCCGGCATCGCCGATGATCCGGCGGCAAGCCGCGTCGCCCTGCTGCGCCAACCCGATCAGCAGGCCCAGATTGTCGGGCGGGCGGTAGTCCCGCCGTCCGGCCCGGCGCACCTGACCGGTCAGCGCTTCGGCACCGACCAACGTGTCCAGGCAGCCACGGCCGCCGCACAGGCACACCTGGCCGTCGCGGTCGATGGTCAGATGCCCGATCTCGCCCGCCATCCCCCGTTCACCGCGGAGCAGTTTGTCGCCGATCATGATCCCGGCGCCGACCCCCGTCGACGCCTTGATGTACACCACCGTTTCCAGGGGTCTCTCCAGGCCGTAGGTCTGCTCGGCCATGGCGCCGAGGTTGGCGTCGTTGTCCACCGCGACCCGGACGCCGAGCAGTTCCCGCAAACTGGCGGCCGGGTCGTCGGTGTCGGTCCACGGCGGCAGGACCGGAGTGGTGAAGCGACCGTTGCGCGGGTCGATCATCCTGGGCACGGCCAGCCCCGCCGAGACGACGTCGTCCAGTTCCTGCCCGGTCGACCGCACCGCGGCGCGGATCATGCTTTCCAGCTGGGGGAGCAATCGGGAGAACCCGCGGTTGGCGCCCTCGATCTCGATCTGGGCCTCGACCGTGTCGAACGCCCGGTCGACCGGGCGAGCGATCACCGCGACCCGGCGGAAACCCAGGTCGATCCCCAGCGCGACGCCCCTGGTCTCGGGCAGGCGAACGACACTCCCCTTGCGCCCCGGCTCGACCTCGACGATGCGCTCTTCCACGAGATCGGCGACGGCGGTGGAGACGGAGGCGCCGGAGATACCCAGCCGCTGAGCCAGGCGGGACTGTTGATCCGCCTTGATCATTATCTCGATGATCAGCTTCCGGCGATTCTGCTCCTTCGTTCCGCTCGTCGGGCCGAGCAGTTCTCGCGCCTCAAGCATCGAACCCCTCTTCCCCGTCGCGCGACCCAAAAATCAAGCCGAAGCAAGGCACGCTAACAGAGTCAGCTTCAAGTTTAAGGAGACGGCTCTTAACGATTCACGCCACCTTGTGAAACCCGCTTGATCACCCGGTCTCGCGAGCTGAGTGATCAAGAAGAAAAGTTCCTACTTTAGTCGCAGGGAGGCGAAAGTCTGCGCGTTTTGAACACAACCCGAATGGCTCAATCAACCCCCGGATTTGCCTCAAGTAACCGATTGTCGATCAATTCCGCGTCGAACTCGTTCTCCGGGCGCCGCCCCCGAGGCGTGAGCGGTGCCCCCTGCCACGCCCCGTCCAGGCCGGCCGTCCTGGTCCGAGCCGACGGAATATGTCGGTACCTCGCGGTAGTTTCCCCAGCATGGCCACATTGGTGAGTTTTCACGCCCACCCCGACGACGAGTGCATCGTCGCGGGCGGCGTCATGCGCAAGGCCTTCGAGGAAGGCCACCGTGTCGTGCTCGTCGTCGCGACGAGGGGAGAGGTCGGCGAGGTGCCGGACGGTTTCCTCGATGACGGAGAGGAGTTGTGGCAGCGCCGCGTCCAAGAGACGCACGCTTCGGCCGAGGTACTGGGGGCCAAGCGCGTGGAGTTCCTGGGGTACACCGATTCCGGCATGATGGGCGAGCCGCGCAACGACGAGCCGGGCACGTTCTGGCAGGCCGACGTCGAGGAGGCCGCGCAGCGGCTGGCCGCGATCCTGCGCGAAGAGCAGGCCGACGTCCTGACCATCTACGACGACAACGGCGGCTACGGGCATCCGGACCACATCCAGGTGCACCGCGTCGGCAAGCGCGCGGCCGAACTGGCGGGGACGCCGCGGGTCTACGAGGCCACGAGCAACAGTGACGAAATGCGCCGCGGCATGGAGGAGGCGGTGCGGACCGGGCAGATGAAGGCCGAGGACCTTCCCGATTTCGAAGACGGTGCCGAGTTCGGCAAGCCGGAAGCGATCCTGACGGCGAGGGTCGACGTCACCGAGTACCTGCCGTACAAGCGGGCGGCGATGCGCGCGCACGCCAGCCAGATCAGCGAGGACTCCTTCTTCCTCGCGATGCCCGACGAGGGTTTCGCGCAGGCGTTCGGTGTCGAGTGGTTCATCCGCGAAGGGCAGGGACCGGGCATCACCGAGACCGATCTCATGGCCGGCCTCTGACCGATGGGAATGTACGGCGCTTATCTCCGGGTCACGGCCGAGGAACTCCGTGAGCTGAGCGAGAAACCCGAGCGGTACTGGGAGTACGCCGACGACGCCCGGGACACCGAACGGGCGGCGGACATCGACAAGGCCTGGCACGCGCTGTGGTACCTGATCGACAAGGCCGGATTCGAAGTCGACTTCGTGCTGGGCGGGGCGCTGCTGGGGGAAGCCGACAGCGACGGGCCGCCGCGGTACTTCACCGCGGCCGAAGTCGAGACGATCTCGGCGGAGTTGTCCCGAACAGGGTTCGAGCAACTCTCCAGCGGCGTCACACTCACGGAACTCGACGCCAACGAAATCTACCCGCGGTTCTGGGACGACCCCGACGCGCTGGACTACGTCCGGACGGGCTACGACGACCTCGTGACCTTCTTCGCGCGTGCCGCGAAGGCCGGTGACCGGGTGGTCACCGTCATCACCTGAGCACGCGATTCGGCACCTGCTCGCGCGCGAAGCGGGTGCCGAATCGCGGCGGGCGGGGGTGTCAGGCCGTCGCGGCGGTGACGTCGAGTTCGACGAGCTGCCCTGGGTAGCCGAGCTGCGCGACGCCGAGCAGGGTGCTCGCGGTCGTGAAGGCCTCGCCGATCTCCGACTCGACGAACCGGTCCCATACGGCCGAAAGCACGTCGGCGTCCGGCGTCACCACGTAGATCACCGTGCGCACGACGTCGGCCGGGGTCGCCTTGGCGAAGGCGAGCGCGGCGGCGGTGTTCGCGACGACCTGGTCGACCTGGGCAAGCACGTCGCCCTCGACGACCTTGCCGTCTTCGGCGAGCGGGCACTGGCCGGCGAGGTGGACGTCCCGCCGCCCCTCGACGATGGTCACGTGGTGGTAGGTGGGCGTGGGATGCAGACCGGGCGGATGGTGGCGTTCAATGGTCACGAACCGCATCCTCACCGAACCGGTCTCGGCCGGCCAACTGGATTTCCGGGGGACCTCGCCATGCGCAGGACGATCGACTGGACCGGCGACGCGGTCACCATCATCGACCAGACGGCGCTGCCCGCCGAGTACCGTGTGCTCGAATTGCGCACGGTCGGTGAACTCGTCGACGCCATCAAACGGCTCGCTGTTCGAGGCGCGCCGGCGCTCGGCGCGGCCGGTGCGCTCGGGGTCGTGCTCGCGACTCGCACCAGAGGGGACGTCGAGGCCGAGGCGGACCGCGTCGCCCAGGCCCGGCCGACCGCGGTCAACCTGAGCTGGGGCGTCGCCCGCGCGCTCGCGAAGCTCCCCGAAGGGCCGGAAGCCGTTCTCGCCGAAGCACTGGCGATCCTCGACGAGGACGAGCGGATCAACCACGAGGCGTCCCGGCTGGCGGCCGAGGTGGTACTCGAACACTGTGAGCGGCGGCCGTTACGGCTGCTCAGCCACTGCAACGCCGGCCGTCTCGCGACGGTCGGCTGGGGCAGCGCGCTCGGCGTCGTCTGGCATCTGCAGGCTCGCAACCTGGTCGAATCCGTTCTGGTCGACGAAACCCGGCCGTTGCTGCAGGGTGCTCGCCTGACCGCCTGGGAACTGGCCGAAGCCGGTGTGCCGTACCGGATCCAGCCCGACGGCGCGGCCGCCGCCGCGATGAGCCGCGGCCTGGTCGACTGCGTACTCGTCGGCGCCGACCGGATCGCCGCCAACGGCGACGTCGCCAACAAGATCGGCACCTACGGCCTGGCGATCGCGGCGAAACACCACGGCGTCCCGTTCGTGGTCGTCGCCCCTTCGTCCACTGTGGACACCGCGATGCCCGACGGCGCCGGGATCGTGATCGAGGAACGCGATCCCGGCGAGGTCTTGACCTTCGGTGGCACGAAGGTCGCGCCCGAAGACACGGAGGTGTTCAACCCGGCCTTCGACGTGACACCGTTCGAACTGGTCACCGCGGTGGTCACCGAGCAGGGTGTGCTGCGCCCGTGACCGAGCGGTGTCCGCAGGCTGTTCGCGATGGTCGTCCTGCCCACGACCGGTGGCGCACTGCCCGAGTCGGCCAGTGTCCCGTCGGCGGCGAAGATGCTGCAACGGTGGGGGTCTCCCCGCCCTGTCCTGCGTGAGGGTGTGGGTCCAGTGGGTCGTGGGGGGGGGGGGGTGGTTTCGCCCCAAACGACCCCCCCCCCCCCCCCCAAG
>NZ_JBVISU010000014.1:94944-237080 GCF_055575355.1 Amycolatopsis sp. NPDC034160
GTGGGGTCGGGTGGTTCGGGGGGTGGCGTTGTTGTCCACACCCACCCCCCCCCCCCACGACCCACTGGACCCACCCCTCACCGGAAGCCTCAAGACGCCACGTTTGCCTTACCCCCGATAACCCTCATCAGAAAGACTCCAGGCAGCACGGCTCCCGATCGGTGGCGAAGGCCGCCGTCGCCCGCGAAACCGCCCCGGCCGTCCGCTCCTTGATCCGCCCCGCCGCGGCCAGCGTGCTCGGCCGGGTCCCGCCGAGGAAGATCGCGCCGAGGTCGGTCACGTCCAGTTCGAGACCCGGCGCGTCGTCGACGCGGGTCACCTCGGCGTGGCCGTCGGTGTCGGTGACGAGCCGCCAGTTCCCGGTGTTCCACGGGCAGAACGCGTCGCGCACGCCGAGCACCAGGTCCACCGGAGCGTTGTAGCGGCGAGTGACCAGGGCGCGATCGACGTCGACGAGCCGGAACCACAGCGAGTCCCCGGCGGAGCGGGTCATGGCGCGCGGATTGGCCAGCAGATGGATGAGCGGTTCGTCGAGGGCTGCGAAGGTCTCCACCGTGACGACCAGGTCGTAGTCGAGCAGGAAGCGATAAAGCGCCGCGTACGCCTCCGGCGTGGTCGCGACCAGTTCCTGCACGGTCAGGATCCCTCGCGGGCCCTCTTCGTTCCAGTCGTTCTTCACGCGGTAAATGACGTAGCCGTCCGCCAGGACCGCGAACTTGAGCGCTGTCGCGCCGTGACGGCGGTACTCCGGGTCGTCGAGGATGAACTCCCACGTCGACTCCGGCCGGTCGAGCGCACCGACCCGCTGCGGCGCTTCCTTCTCGTAGAGCGCCTTGATCAGCGGGATCGCCTGCTCGCGCTTGATTTCGCGCACCGGTTCGGTGTCGAGTTCGACGCCGGGACGGAACACCGACTTCGCCCGCACCTTCGCCCGGTAGAACTGCGCCGCGAGACCGTAACCGAAGCGGGGGTAGATGACCGCTTCGGACGCCCACAGCGCGGCGATCGGTTCGCCGCCGTCCTCGTGCAGGCCGTGCAACTGCGCCCGCATGACGCGGGTGAGCGCGCCGCGCCTGCGGTGCCCCGGAGCGACGCCTACCGACGTGACCGCGGCGAGCGGCGTCTGCCCGGCGCCGGGAACGGTGATCTTCCGGGTGAGCAGTTCCCCGGTCCCGATGAGTTCGTCGCCGTCGAAGACGCCGTGCGCACGTTCCGGCTCGAACACCAGCGTTTCGCGGTGCTTCAACCCCTCCGTGAGATCAGTGAGAAAAGCGCCTGCGAGCAGCTCGGCGAACGCGGGCAGGTCGTCGGTGGTCAGGGTGCGGATGGTCAGGCTTTCATCGCTCACACCGTCGTCCTACGCCTGTTCACCGACGACCGCCACGCATTAAAGTGCGGATATCAGGGCCGAGGCCCGATCACCTTTCCGGCTTCCTTGACCTCGATGGCCATCGCGGGACAGGAATCGGCCGCGTCGAGCACGGTCTCGTCCGCGTCGACCTCGTCCGCGATCACCGTCGCCGTGGCGCCTTCGAGTTCGAAGACCTCCGGCATCAGCGAAGCACACATCCCCGAGCCGATGCACGTTCCGCCATCGACCTCGACTTTCCAGCTCATGGTCACCATCCGATCGGCATGGAGCGGGGCCCCCGCACCAGCATTTGCGTCTTCCACACGATATCGCCGTCGAGGCGCAATCCGGGAAGATCTCGGAGCAAGGCGCGCAGGGCTTCCTGCAGTTCCAACCGCGCCAGCGGGGCACCGAGGCAATGGTGCACGCCGTGGCCGAAACCGAGGTGGGGATTGGTTTCGCGGTCGAAGTCGAGGGTTTCCGCCGCACTGAACTGGAGTGCGTCCCGGTTGGCGGCGCCGATCGCGACCATCACCGGTTCGCCTTCCTTCACCAGCACGTCACCCACCTGGATGTTTTCGGTGGCGTAGCGAGCGAACCCGGCCCCGGCACCCAAGGGGATGAACCGGAGCAGTTCTTCCACCGCGGCCGGGATCAGGTCCAGGTCGGCGCGCAGCCGGGCCAGCTGGTCCGGCTGGTCGAGCAACGCGTAGACGAAGTTGGGGATCTGGCTCGCGGTGGTCTCGTGCCCGGCGATCAGGATGCCGATGCACATGTCGACCAGTTCCAGCTCGCTCAGCCTGTCGCGGACGTCGCGTGCCTCGATCAGCGCGGTCATCAGGTCGTCCTGAGGCTGGGCGCGGTGCTGCTCGACGAGCACGTGCATGTACGCCCGCAGCTCGTCCTGGTTGGCCATCATCTGTTCGGTGGTCAACGGGCTGGTCGACAGCGCGGCGTCACTCCAGACGCGGAACTTCGGCCGGTCTTCGACGGGGACACCGAGCAGTTCGCAGATCACCGCGACCGGGATCGGCAGCGCGTAATCCTCGACGAGGTCGGCGGGCTGCCCCTTGGCCTTCATGTCCTCGATCAGGCCAGCCGCCAGTTCCGCGACCCTCGGCCGCAGCAGTTCGACGCGGCGCATGGTGAACGCCTTCGCGACCAGCGTGCGCAGCCGCGTGTGGTCGGGCGGGTCCATGCTCAGGATCCCGCCGGGCCGCCTGCCCGGCGCCATCCGCGGCTCGTCCCTGTCGGTGGCCATCGCGCGGGAGAACCGCCGATCGCCCAGCACGAACCGCGCGTCGGCGTACCGCACGGCGAGCCAGGCGGGCTCACCGTGGGGCAGGCGGACACGGAGCATGCCTTCGGCCTCGCGGGCGGCGGCGTAGGCCTCGTTGAGTTCGAGTCCCGCGTCCTCGTTGAAGGGATAGGCGAAAATTTCGGTGTCAGTGGTGGTCATTTGTCCGGAAACCCCCCGGCTCGGCGGTTTGTAAGCAGCTGCTTACAACGCTAACCATGATCACGGACAGCGTCAATGCGCCTACCGTGCGACAGCCGGATAGCCTGTGCCCGATGACGGAAGAACCGCAGGTCCGCAAGCGTGACGCGGCCGCGACCAGGGCGGCCCTGCTCGACGCGGCAGCGGTTCTGTTCGGCGAGCGCGGTTTCGACCGGACGACGGTGCGCGACATCGCGAAGCTCGCCGGGGTCAACCAAGCTCTGCTGTTCCGCTACTTCGGTTCGAAGGATGCGCTCTTCGAAGAGGTACTGGCGCGCGGTGGCCGCGAGCAGATCGCCACCACCCCGCCGGGTGAACTCCTCGGGACGGCACTGCGCAGCATGCTGCAATCCGACACCGGCCGCGATCGCACCCTCGACGCCTATCTGCGCTCGACCGGGCACGACAGCGCCGCGGCCGCGGTCCGGCGGCAACTCGGCGAGGAATACGCGAAGGTACTGGCCACGCTGACCGACGCCGAAGACGCGGATCTGCGCGCCGACCTCATCCTGGCCTGGCTGCTCGGGATCGGGCTCGTCCGCGAGATCACCGGTAAGGAGCCTCTGGCCAGCGCGGATCCGGACGACGTCTGCCGCCTCGTGCTCGGCGCCGCGCGAACCCTGCTGGAACGCAGCGGGTAATTCGGTCGCCGCCGGAGGATCCGCTGCCCTACGGTCGCGTCCGTGACCTCGTTCCCACCTGCCGGCACCGAAGCCGAGTTCGACGCTCTGACCAGGCAGGACCTCCTTCCGGCGGTGACGTCACTGACCGGGTCCCTCGGCCTCGGCGACGTCGTCCCGTTCACCGAAGGCTCACTGCCGGTCTACGCCGTCGGCGAAGACCTGGTGCTCAAGCTGTTCCCGCCGGTGCACCGCGACGAACTCCCCACCGAACGGACGATGCTCGAGGTCCTGCACGGGAAACTGCCGATCCCGACCCCCGCGGTGCGGGACGCCGGCGAGCGGGACGGCTGGGGCTACGTGCTCATGGAGCGTCTTCGGGGCGAGACACTGAAAGACGCCTGGCCGAAACTGTCCACAGAGGACAAACACCGGCTCGCGCCCGAACTCGGCGAGGCGCTGGCCGCCCTGCATTCGCTGCACGACCCACGGCTGGACGTCCTTGCCCCGCGGGACTGGGCCGCCTTCATCGCCGAACAGCGCGCGAAGGCCGTCGAGCACCATCGCCGGACCGGCCTCGACGAGAGCTGGATCGGACAGATCCCGGCGTTCCTCGACTCCGTCGACCTGGGCAGCCCGCCCGTCGTTCCGCTGCACACCGAATTCATGCGCGACCACGTCATGGTCACCCACGACGGCGAACGCCCGAGGCTGAGCGGCCTCTTCGATTTCGAACCGGCGATGCGGGGCGCGGCCGAGTACGATTTCGTCGCCGTCGGCCTGTTCGTTTCCGGCGGGGACAAGAATTTCCTGCGGCGACTGCTCGCCGGGTACGGCGCCGACCCGGACGAGGACTTCGCGCGACGTTGCCTGGCGTACGCGCTTTTGCACGTCTACAGCAATTTCACCTGGTACTTCAAGATTCTTCCGGCGCCGGACGAACCGACACTGGAGAGCGTCAGCCGCGCTTGGTGGTAGCCCACGTCACCGGCACCGCTTCGGGACCGCGAATGGAAAGCGGCGGCCGCCAGACGATGGCCGACGCCGGAACCGCGAGATCCAGTCCCGGCAGTCCGTCGAGCAGGGTCCGGAACGCGATCTCCCCTTCGAGCCGGGCGAGCGCGGCGCCGAGACAGAAGTGAAGTCCGTGCCCGAAGCCGAGTTGTGGCGCGTTCCGGCGCCGGATGTCGAACCGCGACGCGCCGGGAAAGGCGCTCTCGTCGCGATTCGCCGCGCCGGTGTGCGCCAGCACGGCTTCACCGCGCCGAACCAGCCCCGCGCTCAATTCGACGTCCTCCAGCGCGACTCGCAGCAGCGACGCGTCGGCCGGCCCGTCGAATCGCAGGATCTCCTCGACGGCGCCCGCGGTCAGCCCGGGATCCGAGCGCAACGCGGCGAACTGCTCCGGATTCCCGGACAGCAGGACGATCCCGGTCGCGATCAGGCTGACCGTGGTCTCGTGTCCGGCCAGGAGAAGTTGGGTGGCCAGGTCGATCAGCTCTTCCTCGGTGAGCCGGTCACCGTCCTCGTCGCGGGCGTGCACGAGCACGCTTAGCAGGTCTTCACCCGGCGTCGCCCGCTTGACGGCGACGAGGGCGGCCATGTCCTCCGCCCCGTCCCGCCGGGCCTGCGCCACTTCCTCGGGGCTGTGCGCCACCGGTGTGACGATCACCCGCGACCACTGGCGGAACCGTTCCCTGCCTGCGAACGGGACGCCGAGGATCTCGCACATGACGGCGGTGGGCAGCGGGAAGGCGAACACCTCGACGAGATCCACCGGCGGCCCGTGTTCGGCCATCGCGTGCAGGAGACCGTCGGCGATCTCCTGGATCCGTGGCCGCAGCGCGGCGATCCGGCGGACGGTGAAGGCCTGCGCCGACAGCTTCCGCAACCGCGTGTGATCCGGCGGGTCCATGTTCAGGATGCTGTGCTCACCGGTGGAGAAGTCGCCCGGCTCGATGAGGCAGGGCGCGCCCGGAGCGAGCAGGTTCCGGGAGAACCGCTTGTCCGAGAAGATCAGCCGGACGTCTTCGTACCTGGTCACCAGCCAGCCTTCACAGCCGCTCGGGAAGACGACCTTGGACATCGGCGGATGGTCGGCGTAGATCGCGCCCATCGGGGTCGCGGGGTCGTCCTTGGCCGCCGGGTACGTGGCTGTCATGGGCCGATGATGAGCGGGCGACGCCGGGATCGGAAGTCTCCGGCCGATCACCCGCCCGAAGAGCCGAAGATCCTTCTCACCACGTGATAATCCCGCGCAGGAACTCCAGGCGGCTTCGACGAGCGCGTCCGGGTTCGCGAAAGCCAGGAGAAACTGCCTTTCGTCGTCGGTCGGGTGTCGTGAGTGGTAATGACGGTTAGAACCGTCATTACCACTCACGAGGATCGGCCCTAGGGAAGCGCGCGCCGGAGTAGTTCCGCGAGGTGCACGGCCCGGCGTCCGTCCAGTTGCCCGATCTGTGTCCGGCAGCTGAACCCGTCGGCGACCACTTCGGTCCCCTCGGCCGCGGCGCGGATCGCGGGCAGCATGCGATCCTCGGCGCAGGCGACGGAAACGTCGTAGTGCCCGCGTTCGAAACCGAAGTTGCCCGCCAACCCGCAGCAGCCGGAATCCATGGTGGAATTGTGGATACCCGCGGCGCGCATCGCGGCCTCGTCGGCGTCGAAACCGAGCACGGCGTGCTGATGACAGTGGACCTGGCTGAGCGCCTCGACGTCGAGCGCGCGGAATTCGAGCGGCGAGTCCTCGACGAGTTCGGCGAACGTCCTGGTGTGCCGGGCGAGCAGTTCCGCCATCGGCTCATCGGGCAGGAGCGCCGGAAGGTCACCGCGGAAGAGCGCCGTGCAACTCGGTTCCAGCCCGGCGACCTGATACCCCGCGCGCAGATACGGTTCGAGGACGGAAAGCGTGTTGCGCAACACCTTCTTCGCCATGTCGAGTTGTCCGGTGGACACCCAGGTGAGGCCGCAGCAGACACCGCGATCCGGCAGGACGACGTCGTAGCCCGCCGCGGTGAGCACTTCGGCCGCGGCGTCGAGGACGTCCGGGGTCAGGTAGTTGTTGAAGGAGTCGGGCCACAGCACCACGGGCCTCGAACCGGTCGCCCAGCGCTTGAGATCGCCACGGCGTCGCGTGAACGGCGCCGTGGCGAAGGTCGGCAGCTCCCGTTCCGGCGCGATCCCGCCGAGCCGTTTCAGCAGGCCGGAGAACCGGCGCGACATCGTGTTCGCCAGCCGCGGCGCCAGCGCGGCGGCGCGCAGCCACACCGGGAGCCAGCCCATCGAGTAGTGCGACGCCGGGCGCAGCCGCCCCTTGTGATGCTGGTGCAGGAATTCCGCCTTGTAGGTCGCCATGTCGACATCGACCGGGCAGTCGGACAGGCAGCCCTTGCACGACAGGCACAGGTCCAGCGCCTCGGCGACCTCCTTCGACCGCCAGCCGTCGGTGATCAGTTCGCCGTTCACCATCTCGGCGAGCAGATGCGCGCGGCCCCGCGTCGAGTGTTTTTCCTCGCGAGTGGCGCGGTAGCTCGGGCACATCACGCCCGCGCCGGTGGTGTTGCGGCACTTCCCGACGCCGACACAGCGCCGCATCGCCTGACCGAAGCTGCCCTGGTCCTCCGGGTACGCGAGCGCGGTGACGTCTTCGAGTTCCAGCGGCGCGCGTCGCACCCGGAGATCCGCGTCGACCGCCCTCGGGGCGACGAGGATGCCGGGGTTCATTTTTCCGCCCGGGTCGAAAATTCCCTTGAACCGCTCGAAAAGCGCGAGGATCTCAGGGCTGTACATCCGGGGCAGCAGTTCCGAGCGGGCCTGGCCGTCGCCGTGTTCCCCGGACAGCGAGCCGCCGTGCTTCGCGACCAGGTCGGCCGCCTCTTCGAGAAAGGACCGGAACCCGGCGATCCCTTGCGGGGAAAGCAGATCGAAGTCCAGCCGCAGATGGAGGCAGCCCTCACCGTAGTGGCCGTAGACGACGCTCTTGCGGCCGTGCGCGCGCATGAGTTCCTTGAACTCGCGCAGATACGCCCCCAGCCGCTCGGGAGGGACGGCGGCGTCCTCCCAGCCGGGCCAGGCCTCCTCGCCACCGGCGAGCCGCGTCGCCAGCCCGGCGCCCTCTTCCCGGATGCGCCACAGCCGCTTCTGCGCGGCCGCGTCGTCCAGCAGGGTGGCTCCGGTCAGCGCGCCGCTCAGTGCGGCGATCAGGTCGCGCGCCTTGTCCGGATCGGCCATCTCGACGAACAACCAGGCGCCACCGGGCGGCAGGCCGTCGGCGCGGCCGGGTTCCAGCAGCGCGACGAGGTCCGCGTCGACACCTTCGACGGTCAGCGGCGACCAGGGCAGGATCGCCGGGACGGCGTCGGCCGCGGCGATGTCGGACTCGAAACCGAGTACCGCGAGCACTTTGCGCTTCGGGACCTCGGCGAGTGAGACCTTCGCCTCCAGCACGGTGACGCAGGTGCCCTCGCTGCCGACCAGCGCCTTGGCGACGTCGAAACCGTTCTCCGGCAACAGGTGTTCCAGGCCGTATCCGGACACGCGCCTGCCGAAGGTGGACAGTTCGGTGCGCAGCAACGCCAGGTTGTCCCGGACGAGTGCGCGTAGTTCGGAGAAGACCCGGCCTTCCGTACCGGGCATGGCCGCACGGGTGTCCACTTCGGACGGTGAGGTCGGCCCGACGGTCAGCCGGGTGCCGTCGTAGAGCAGTACGTCGAGTTCGCGGACGACGTCGACCGTGCGCCCATAGGCGACCGAATGCGAGCCGCAAGCGTTGTTGCCGATCATCCCGCCGATCGTGCAGCGCGAATGCGTCGACGGATCGGGCCCGAACCGGAGCCCGTGCGGCGCGGCGAGCGCCTGGAGGTCGTCGAGGACGGTTCCGGGCGCCACCCTCGCCGTCCGCGCCCCGGGATCGAGGTCGAGGACGCCGCCGAGGTGTCGCGAAGTGTCGATCACGACGCCCGGCCCGCACGAGTTGCCCGCGACGCTGGTGCCGCCGCCGCGGGCGATGACCGGCAGCCCGGCCTCGCGGCAGGCGGCGACGGCCGCGACCACCTCGTCGACGCTCCGCGGCAGCACCACACCCAGGGGCACGTGCCGGTAATTGGAGGCGTCGGTCGTGTACAGGGCGAGTGTCGCGGCGTCGGCCAGAATCTCCACGGGTCCATTCAAGACAACCGCGGCCGAGAAAGCACCGGTGTACCTCTCCGGTCGGGTGTGTCGGAAACCACGTCCGTGTGCGATCGTGATCGCGTGACGGCGAAACGCCAGGTCGCGGAGGAACTCGCCGCCGAGCACAGCGCGGTGCTCGGCGGGCTCCTTCGCGAGCGTGAAGAGTTGCTCGCCACCCTCGACCGGGTCGCGGCGCTCAACGGGACGGCGCGGCTGATCCGCGAGTCCATCGGTACGCATTCCGGCTTCGTCGCCGAGCTGGCGGGCCCCGAACAGGCGGTGATCCGCTGGACGTCGGGCACCCGCACGGACGCGCTGCAGGATCTCGCCGTGCCGATCGGCCAGGGCATCGGCGGCCGGGTGCTCGCGCTGGGCAGGCCGGTCCGGGTCACCGACTACGTCAGCTCGCCAAGTATCACCCACCAGTTCGACGCGCAGGTCCGCGGCGAGGGGTTGGCCGCGATGATCGCCGTCCCGATCCTCAGCGAGTCCGGTGGGAAGACCGAGACCGTCGCCATCGCGTACGCCGCCATGCGCGAGCCCCGTGACTTCGGTGACGACGCGGTGCAGTCCCTCGAAGACATCGCCGGTGAGGCCGGCCGGGCGCTGAAACTGGCGTCGGTCGCCGAGGCCGACCGTGAGACGGCCTTGTCCGCCGAACGGCTTCGGATGCAGAGCGCGCTGCACGATTCGGTCGGCGCGCTGCTGTTCTCCATCGGCGTCCAGGTCCGGAACCTGCATGAGGACATCAGCGACAACCCGGCGCTGGAATCGCGGCTGCGGCGGCTCGAAGGCGACGTGTCGGCCGCGTCACGGGCGCTGCGGGAGTCGCTGCTGGCGCTGTCGGAGTCGAGTCCGGAACGCGCGCTGCCGGTGGAACTGGCCGAGCACTGCCGCTCGTTCCAGGCCCGCAGCGGCGTCCCGGCTCGGTTCGTCCAGCTCGCCCCGGTGCCACGGCTGGACGCCGAGCGCACCGGCCTGCTCGTGGCGGCCGTCCGGGAAGCCCTGCTCAACGTCGAGAAACACGCCGACGCGCTGTCGGTCGTGGTCAGCCTGCTGCCCAGCGAAGACGGCGTGCAGGTGGTCGTCGCCGACGACGGCGCCGGTCATCGCGACGAGGAACCCGCTCCCGGCACCGGGATGGGCCTGCGCGCGCTGGCCGAACGCGCCGCGCGGCTCGGCGGCCGGGTCAGCCTGGTCCGCGACGATGACGACGGGTGCACACTGCGCGCTTGGGTGCCGGAACCGTGCCGTCGCCGGTGACCGTGCTCGTCGTGGACGACCATCCGGTGGTCCGTGACGGGGTGAGCCTGCTGCTGCGCTACGACCCGTCGATGAGCGTCGTCGGGTCGGCCGAGACCGGACGGGCCGCGATCCAGCGGGCGGGTGAGCTGAAACCGGTGCTGATCCTGCTGGACCTGCGGCTGCCGGACATGCTCGCGCCCGAGGTCATCGCCGAACTCCGGCGGGTGCATCCGGCCGGGCGGATCGTGGTGTTCACCGCGCACGGCGACCATCAGGGGGTGCGGGCCGCGCTGGACTCCGGCGCGCACGGTTGCCTGCTCAAGGACGTCGCGGGGACGGATCTGGTGGCCGCGTTACGGCAGGTGCTGAAGGGCGAACACGTCGTCGATCCGCGCATCTTCCCCGACGACGGCCACCGGTCCGACGCGCTGGCCCGCAGCGGTCTGACGCGGCGTGAGTACGAGGTCCTGCGGCTGGCCGCGCAGGGCCAGACGAACCCGGAGATCGCGGAGTCGACCGGGCTGGCGCGGAACACGGTGAAGACCTACCTGCAGTCCGCGCTGCACAAGCTCGGTGCCCGCAACCGCGTCGAAGCCATCGGGAAGGCTTCCGAAGCCGGCCTCCTGTAACCCTGCGTTTCGTCCTCTCAATGCGGTAGTTGCGCGTGCATGTACCGCATTGAGAGGACTAAATGCGGCTGGTCGGCACCGTGTCCGTTTTGTAGCCGCGTGGGTCTCCAGGTGGGGGTAACGCGGCGGAGGGTGCCCACGCAGGATGACCGCCACCGATCGTGACTCGCGTCACACGAACGGAGGAGGCGGCTTGCTGAGTGTCCGTGATCTTCAGGTGCGGTACGGCCGATCGGTGGCCGCACTGCACGGGGTCGACCTCGACGTTTCCCCTGATGGCGTACTGGCCGTCCTCGGCAGCAACGGCGCCGGGAAGTCGACCCTGCTGCGCACCGTCTCCGGGACGCTGCGCATGCACCGCGGCTCGGTTTCCGCCGGCGAGGTCCGCTACGACGGCAAACCGCTGACCAGGCTCGATCCGGCCCGCATCGTCGGTCTCGGCGTGGTCGGCGTCCCCGAAGGCCGTCAGGTCTTCGCGCGGATGACGGTCGAAGAGAACCTGCGCGCGGGCGGGATCGGCGCCCGCTCCCCCGGCCAACGCGCCGCCGCCCGCAAACGCGTCGACGAGCTCTTCCCCGTCCTGTCCGAACGCGCCAACCAGCGCGCCGGTCTGCTTTCCGGCGGCGAGCAGCAGATGCTCGCGATCGGCCGCGCGCTGATGTCCGGCCCGCGGTTGCTGCTGCTCGACGAACCTTCGCTCGGGCTCGCACCGAAGATCGTGGAGCGGATCGGCGCCATCGTCCGCGAGATCCACGAGCAGGGCACGGCGGTCGTCCTGGTCGAGCAGAACGCCGTGATGGCGTTGCGGGTGGCCGATCACGCGATCGTCCTCGAGGTCGGCCGGGTCGCGCTGGCCGGGACGACGGCCGAACTCGTGGCGAGCGAGGACGTCCAGCGGCTCTACCTCGGCGGTCACGCCGAATCGCAGGCCACCGCCGAAGCCGAGGCCGAAGACGCCCGCGAGCACCGCGCGGGCCGGAGCCTGTCGAGGTGGGCCGGATGACGCCGCCGGAATTGCACGTCGAGAACGTGACCCTGCGCTTCGGCGGCATCCGGGCGCTGGACGACGTCTCGTTCACCGTCGGCTCCGGTGCGCTGCACGCGCTGATCGGCCCGAACGGCGCCGGGAAGTCCAGTTGCTTCAACGTGATCAGCGGGCTCTATCGGGCGGACAGCGGCAGCGTCCGGCTCGGCGACACCGTCCTTTCCGGACTCCCGCCGCATCGGCTGGCCGGACTCGGCGTGGGCCGCTCGTTCCAGAACGCCGCGCTCTCCCCCGGCTCGACCGTGCTCGACAACGTCATGCTCGGACGGCACGCGCTGACCAAGGGCGGCTTCCTCGCCTGTGGTCTCCGGCTGCCGTGGACGATCCGGGCGGAACGACGGCATTCCGCGCGGGTCAAGGAGATCTGCGAGTTCCTCGGGATCGGCGCGCTGGTGGACCTGCCGGTCGGCGCGCTGCCCTACGGCGCGGTGAAACGCGTCGACCTCGCCCGCGCGCTCGCCGTCGAACCGGTCCTGCTGCTGCTCGACGAACCAGCGGCCGGGATGAACGCGACCGAGACGGCCGAACTGGCCGGGACGATCCGCGACATCCGCGATGAGCTCGGCATTTCGATCCTGCTCGTCGAACACGACATGGGGCTGGTGATGGGCATCGCGGACCGGGTCACCGTCCTGGACTTCGGCAAGCGCATCGCCGACGGGACACCGGCCGATGTCCAGTCGGATCCGGACGTGATCAAGGCATACCTCGGCACGGAGGCCACGGCGTGAACACTTTCCTGCAACTCGTGGTGAACGGACTCGGCAAGGGCGCGGTGTTCGCGTTGCTGGCGCTGGGTTTCGTGATCATCTTCAAGGCCACCGAGGTGGTCAACTTCGCGCACGGCTCGCTCGTGCTGTTCGGCGGCTACCTGGTCGTCGTGACCAGGGAGGCGCTCGGCTGGGCGGGCGCGTCGCTGGTCGGCATCGTGTCGGCGGGGCTGCTCGCGCTGCTGCTGGAACGGTTTCTGCTGTCCCGCTCGCGGCACGCGGACGCGAACAGCCTGGCGTTGCTGACCATCGGCGTCGACGTGATCGTCACCGAGGAGATCGTCCGGCGCCTCGGCGTCACGTTGCCGTTCCTCGGCGACGCCTGGGACGCGCAGCCGTTCCGGATCGGCGGGATCACCCTGTTCCGCACGCATCTCGTGGCGCTGGTGGTCGCCGCCGTGCTGATCACCGCGTTCACCTTGGCCTTCAAGTACTCGAACTGGGGTGTCGCGATGCGGGCGCAGGCCGAGAACCGCGAGGCCGCCGCGCTGATGGGGATCCGCAGTTCCCGGGTGACGGCGACGGCGTGGGTGGTCGCCGGGGTGCTCGCCGGGGTCGCGGTGCTGTTCATCGCCACGCAGGACTTCTCGGGCGCGGGGCTGTCTCGCGGCACGCATTCCATCGCGCTCGCGGCGTTCCCCGCGGCCATCCTCGGCGGGCTGGACTCGACGGCGGGCGCGGTGGTGGGTGGCCTGGTCGTCGGACTCGTCGAGGCGCTTTCGGCGCAGTACGTGTCGTTCGACTTCTCCAAGAGCGCGGTCTTCCTGGTGATGCTCGTGGTCCTGGTGGTGCGGCCGTCCGGATTGTTCGGGACGAGGGAGAGCACACGTGTCTGACACCGCTGTGAAGACCTCGCCCGCGGCGCCGCCGACACCGCCGGTGAAACGCGATCGGAGGCGGCTGTTCAAGGCGTTGGCCTGGGTCGCGCTGCTCGTCGTCCTGCTCGCCATCCCGCTCTATCTCGACGCCGCCTGGCTGAAGGCCGGGCAGTACATGATGATCGGCGGGGTCGGCGCGATCGGGCTGACGCTGCTGGTCGGGCAGGCCGGGCAGTTGTCGCTGGCACACGCGTTCTTCCTGCTGGCCGGCGCGACCGGGTACACCGTCCTTTCCGGACCGGCCGACGACGAGCGCGTGTTCGGGCTCGGCGTCGATCCCGGGCTGGCGCTGGTCGGCGCGGTGGTGATCGCGGCTCTGCTCGGGCTGGCTTTCGCTCCGGTTTCGGGACGGCTGCGGGGAATCTACCTCGGTGTCGCGTCTCTTTCACTGGTGTTCCTGGGTCTCTACTTAGGACAGTCGGCCGAGACGCTGACCGGCGGGACGTCGACCGGGCGCACGCCCGAGCCGTTCTCCCTGTTCGGTTTCCCGTTCACCAACGGCGGCCCCGAAATCGAGCTGATGGGCGTCCCGATCCGGCAGGCGGAACGGATCTGGTACCTGTTCCTGCTGCTGACCGTGCTCGCGTTCGTGGTCGCCAAGGCGGCGGTGCGCAGCCGGGTCGGCCGGTCGTGGCGGGCGGTGCGGGACAACGAGGCGGTCGCGTCCGTGATGGGAGTCAGCGTCACGCACGCCAAGGCGGGCGCGTTCGCGGTCTCCTCGGCGTACGCGGGGCTCGCCGGCGCGATGACCGTGCTGTGGTTCGACATCCTCAAACCCGACGAGAGCGAATTCGGGACGTACGGGATCAACATCTCCATCGCCTTCCTGGCCATGGTGATCATCGGGGGACTCGGCTCGGTGCCGGGCGCGCTGGTGGGCGCGCTGATCGTCAACGGGCTGCCGCAGGTGCTTTCGCTGTACTCCGCCGATCTCGGCTGGTTCTCCGGAACCGGGGACGGCGCCTTGACCCCGATCCTGGTCAGCTCGTTCGTCTACGGCGCCGCGATCATCCTCGTGGTGCTCTTCGAACCGGGCGGGCTCGCCGCGATCGGCCGCCGCATCACCCCCGCCAAGAAACATCGTCTCCCGGAGGAGCAAGACAAATGAAGCGCACATATCCGGCCGTCGCGCTGGCGGCGGTCCTCGCCCTTGCGGCGTGCAGCACGAAAGCGGGCGACTCGGGGTCCTCGGGGGCGGACGGTTCGGGGGTCAAGACCGACAAAGGAGTGACCGCCTCGGAGATCACCCTCGGCGTGATGACCGACAAGACCGGGGTGTTCAAGAACCTCGGGCTCGGCATCACGCAGGGGAACGAGTTGTGGGCCAAGGACTTCAACGCCGCGGGCGGGGCGTGCGGGCGCCAGGTCGAACTGGAGACCGTCGACCACGGCTACAAGGCGGACACGGCCAAGACGCTGTATCCGCAGATCGAGCCGAAGGTGCTCGGGTTCGTCCAGCTGCTCGGCTCCCCGGTGGTCGCCGCGCTGAAACAGAACATCGCCTCGGACAAGACCGTCGCCGCGCCCGCGTCGTGGTCGTCGGAACTGCTCGACAACCAGTACGTGATGATCGTCGGGACGACCTACGACCTGGAGATCATCGACGGGCTGTCGTACTTCCAGGAACAGGGCCTCGTGAAGGACGGCGACACGATCGGGCACGTCTACATCGACGGCGAATACGGCAAGAACGGTTTGCGCGGCTCGCAGTTCTACGCCAAGAAGCACAACCTGACGATCAAAGAGGTCAAGGTGACCTCGACCGACAACGACCTCACCAACATCATCACCGGACTCAAGGGCGACGGCGTGAAATCCATCGTCCTGACCACCACCCCCGCGCAGACCGGTTCGGCGCTCGCGGCGAACAAGGCGCTCGGGCTGAACGTGCCGGTGCTCGGCAACAACCCGGTATTCGATCCCGTGCTGCTGAAGAGCCCGGCGGCTAACGCGCTGGACAAGCTGACGATCGTCGCCAGCAGCGTCCCGTTCTCCGCCGACATCCCCAAGGCCAAGGACGTCGCGACGAAGTACAAGGCAGCGTACAAGGAGACCCCGAACGGCGGGATCCCTTACGGCTACGCGGTCGGCGAGGTGTGGGGCACGGTGCTCACGAAGGCGTGCGAGAACAAGGACCTCACCCGGGACGGCATCGCCGCCGCACTGAAGCAGACGACGTCGGCGAGCACCGGGGATCTGGTGGCGGCGCTGGACTTCTCGAAGGCGGGCACCCCGGCGACGCGCCAGGTGTACGCGGCGACACCGGACGCGTCGGCCGAGGGCGGGGTCCGCTACGTCAAGCCGCTGTTCGAGGCTCCTGAGGCGAAGGAGTACGTGGCGCCGCACCAGAAGTGAGACGAGCTTCAGCGAGAGCGTTCGCTTCGGCCAGCGGTGTGGTGCCGTTGGCCGAGGCGGCGTCGAGGAGCTGTCGCGTGGTCGTCTCCAGGGTTTCGACGCGGGCGATTGCCTCCGCGTGGGTCAGCGCCTTGGCTTCGCGTCCGAGGGTGTAGAGGACTCCCCCGGCGCTCGCCACGAAGTCCGGGATCCACAGGATTCCCTTGGCGGCGAGGTCGTCCGCCACCGTGTCGTCGGTCAGCTGGTTGTTGGCGGGGCCGACGACGAGCGGTGCGGTGACCTCGGTTTCCGGCCCGAAGAGCCCGCCGACGGCAGCCGGGATCAGGACGTCGGCGGGGAAACCGAGCACTTGATCCGGCCGGATCACGCCCAGCCCCTGGTCCGCCGCGAGAGCCAGCCGTCGTTCGTCCACATCGGACACGGTCACCTCGGCGCCCCGCGCGGAAAGCTCGGTGGCCAGATACGCACCGACCGAGCCGTAGCCGCTGATGACCACTTTTCGTTCCTTCATCGAGGCGTCTCCGAAGGCCGTCCGTGCCCCGGCCTTCAGTGCCGCGAGCACGCCGACGGCGGTCGGCCCGCTCGAAGAACCGGTGCCACCGTGCTCTTCGGGGAGACAGAACACGTGCGGGGTCCGTTCACGCAGCACGAGCATGTCTTCCGGGCCCGTGCCGACGTCCGGACCGGCGAGATACGCCCCGCCGAGTGACGCGATGAGGTCGGCGTGGTCGAGCAGGATGTCACGCCGCTTCGCGGGCGTCGGCGTCCTCTGCAGCGCGACGACGCTCTTGCCGCCGCCGAAGTTTAGGCCCGCGACCGCGCATTTACGGGTCATGGCCTCGGACAACCTCAAGACGTCGTCGATCGCGTCGCGGATACCGGGATAGACCTTGAACCGGCAGCCGCCGACGGCCGGGCCGAGCGTGCTCGAATGCACGGCCACCATCGTGGTCACCCCGGATCGGCGGCCCCGCCGCACGACCAACTCCTGTACGGACATTTTCGCTTCCTTCCGCGCAATTAGTCGGCTGCTCTGAAGTTAGGCTGATCACCAGGCTTGCAGAGCCTCTGGCGAACGATATTCGGCAGACTCCGGGAAGGAAGCATCGTGGACGAACTTGATTCGGCGATCATCCGGGAACTCCAGGCGGATGCGCGGCAGTCGAACCGCGACATCGCGCGCAAGGTCGGCGTCGCGCCGTCGACCTGTCTCGAACGCACGCGGCTGTTACGGGAACGCGGTGTCATCCGCGGCTACCACGCGGACATCGACCTGCGCAGCCTCAACCGCGGTGTCCAGGCGATGGTCTCGGCCCAGGTGCGGCCGCTGAGCCGGGAGGTGATCGACTCCTTCCAGCGCTCGGTCGCGGAATTGCCGGAGGTCCTTTCCGTCTTCGTCACCGCCGGCAGCGATGATTTCCTGATCCACGTCGCCGCGCAGGACGTCGATCAGCTCCACTCCTTTCTGGTGGATCGCTTGTCGAAGCGCAAGGAGATCGTCGGCTTCCGGAGTTCGATCATTTTCCGGCATCTGCGCAAGACCGAGCTGGAACCGCTTCCGCGACGAATACCGGGTGAGGGTCCCTAGGGGCGCACCCTTGATTACGCGACACACCGCCCTTGAGTACGTCCGAAATCCGAGGAATCGCATCGGAGAAGACGGAAACTGTCGGGGGTTTGGGTTTAACTGTTCATCAGCGGACCAGAAAGGAGGCACGCCATGGACGTTCGGACCGAGCTGAATCATCGTGAGCGGGCCACCCTGAGAGCCGTGGCCGATGGCCACGCCGAGATCAGCTGCAGCTGCGAGCCGGACCTGTTCGTCGACGGTCTCGCCTGCTGCGACCAGCACACCGCGCACCGCCTCGCCCGTCTCGGCCTGGTGGCTGCCGCCAGGGGCGGGAGGTGGGGCGAACGCGTCCCCGCCCTGCTCACCCAGGCGGGGGCGGCGGCACTGGGGGTCGCGACACCGGAGCTGGCCGCGTAAAACGGGTTGCCCCGGCGGTTCCCCGGCGCGACGCTTTGCCCATGCGTGTCTTTCTGGAGACCGAACGGCTCCTCCTGCGGCAGTTCACCGACGCCGACGTCGACGGTCTGTTCGCGCTCTACGACGACCCCGAAGTCATGCGGTACCTCAATGGGGGCAAACCGGCCGACCGGGCGGAGATCGAAAAGCGCGACCTTCCCGCTTTTCTCGGTTACTACGAGCGTTCCCCCGGCTACGGGTTCTGGGCGGCGATCGAGAAAGCCGGCGGGGCTTTCCTGGGGTGGTTCCATTTCCGGCCGCTGCGCGGGCATCACACGGACGATCCCGAACTGGGTTACCGGCTGAACCGGTCGTCCTGGGGCAAGGGGTACGCCACCGAGGGATCGCTCGCGCTCCTGGAGAAGGGCTTCACCGAACTGGGGGTCCAGCGGGTCTGGGCGGGAACGATGGCGGTGAACCTCGGGTCGCGGCGCGTGATGGAGAAGATCGGGATGCGCCACATCCGGACCTATCACGAGGACTTCGACGACCCGATCCCCGGCACCGAGGAGGGCGAGGTCGAGTACGCCATCACCGTCGACGAGTGGCGCGCCCGCTCCCGGGAGCGGCGCATTTAGAGGACTAAACGCGGGAGATGGTAGGTACCTACTCGTGGCCTGCGGCGTTGTCCGAGTGAAGTACATGATGGCCCCCTTCCTTGCGCCTAGCGCAAGGAAGGGGGCCATCATGTACTGGGGAGGGGTTCTTCCCACGCCGCCGTTGTGACCGGTGGTGCTGCTGAGGCTCGTGATGTCCTTCACGGCACGGCCGCTACCGGACTCGCCCCGCAGGCACCTGAAACACTTTTGGCCCTAACCCGAATCGCCACTCACGACCAACCCAACCCACACCTCACCCGCCACCTCAGCCACACCAGCACCACCACCGATAACGCACATGCGGCGCAAAATACCCAAATCAGGCACTTCGCCGTGTAGATGATCCTGTATGGATGGCCGCGAGGGCGTGGGGTCGGTTGGACGGGTCCGCACTCGCCTTCAACTTCCGCACGCCATGTTCGCCCTACCGCCACCTCAGGTTCCAGCGGCGCATTTAGTCCTCTAAATGCGGGTCGTCGGGAGCCAGGTCTCGCCGATCTCCTCGGCGAGGGCCTCCCCGCCGGTCAGGTCCGCCAGCCAGGAGTTGAAGGCGTCGCCCTGGTCCGGCGCGAGGCCGACGTCGAAATGCGCGACGTCCTCGAACCGCGTCGCGTGCAGCAGGTACGGCGACGAGCGGAGGTCGTTCTCCAGCCGTCCGGCCCGGTCGTAGTCGACGACGACCTCCACCAGCCGCAGCCGCCGGTACTCCCGCACCCCGACGACGTCGACGGCTTCCGACACGGCCTGCCCGTACGCGCGGATCAAGCCGCCCGCGCCGAGCAGCACCCCGCCGAAGTACCGGGTCACCACCGCGACCGTGTCGGTCAGCTCCCGACGGCGGAGCACCTCGAGCATCGGGGTGCCCGCCGTGCCCGCCGGTTCACCATCGTCACTCGAACGCTGGGCGCGACCGTCGGCACCTAACACGAAGGCGTGACAGTGGTGCCGGGCCGCCGGATCGGCCTTCTTGCGGGCGGCGATCACCTCGCGGGCGGCCTCTTCCGAGGTGACCGGCGCGAGGGCGCACAGGAAGCGGGAACGCCGGATTTCGATCTCGTGGACCCCGGTGCCCGCCACGGTCAGGTAACGATCCGCCATCGGCCAAGCCTCTCAAACCAGCGGGACCACTCTGCCGTTCGGGCGATCCGACGGTCACGTCAGGTGACCGCAACACCCGCGATACGCACTCCATTGCGCGATCCAGATCACACTATCGAGTGACGTGAGCGACCGTTCATGCAGGTCAGCGCGCTGATGCACCACTCAGTGGACACATTATTCCAGCCAGTGGGCAGATGACGTGTGAAGTCAACGCCCGCGTGGCATTTCCCACCCCGACCAAGCGACGTATGTCGATAACAGCGATTTCACACTATCGTCATAAGACCGGCGAACCCGGGAGTAACACGTGTACCCGTCAGCCGCCCACCACAGTGGCCGGACGGCGCCCACGTGCACAGCAGTACCGATATGCGCATCGGCCGCCCAGTGCAGTGCGGCTCAACGAGGCCTGCCCCCGTTTCCGCGGGCGGGATCGTTCCCTCTCGACTGACCATCGCGGTCCCGGACCACTCCGTTAACTGGTTCACGCACGAACCACCCGAACGGAGTGGTACCGGTCGCGCCGACGCCTTGGGAGGCGGCCAGCCGTGACCCACCATGCCAGCAACAAGGGCAGCAAGGCCCCCGAAGGCCTGTACGACCCGGAGTTCGAACATGACGCCTGCGGTGTCGCGTTCGTCGCGGACCTCTCCGGCAAACGCGATCACGGCATCGTCGCCAAAGCACTGATCGCGCTGCGGAACCTGGAACATCGCGGGGCCCGTGGCGCCGACCCGGAGACCGGCGACGGCGCCGGGATCCTCATCCAGGTCCCCGACGAGTTCTATCGCGAGGTCGTCGACTTCGACCTGCCCGAGGCCGGCGCTTACGCCGTCGGCACGGCTTTCCTTCCGCAGGACGAAAACCGCCGTGGCCGGGCGATGGCGACCATCGATCGTGTCGCCGCCGAAGAAGGCATGCGCGTCCTCGGCTGGCGCGACCTTCCCGTCCACACGGAACACGTCGGGACGGGCGCGGCCGAGACCATGCCGCACTTCAGCCAGCTGTTCCTGGTGGGACAGGACGCGTTGGAGGGCCTGGCCCTGGAACGCGCCGCGTTCGTGGTGCGCAAACGGGCCGAGCACGAACTGGCCGAGGACGACGTCTACTTCCCGAGCCTGTCCTCGCGTACGATCGTCTACAAAGGAATGCTCACCGAGCCGCAGGTCGAGAAGTTCTTCGACGACCTCACCGACGAGCGCGTCACCAGCGCCATCGGCCTGGTGCACTCCCGCTTCTCCACCAACACCTTTCCGTCGTGGCCGCTGGCGCACCCGTACCGGTACGTCGCCCACAACGGCGAGATCAACACCCTGCGCGGCAACCGGAACTGGATGGACGCGCGCGAGGCGCTGCTCGAATCCGACCTGATCCCGGGTGACCTCAAGCGGATCTACCCCGTCATCACTCGCGGCGCGAGCGACTCGGCGTCCTTCGACGAGGTGCTGGAGCTGCTCCACCTCGGCGGCCGGTCGCTGCCGCACGCGGTGCTGATGATGATCCCGGAGGCCTGGGAGAACCACCAGGAGATGGACCCCGCGCGCCGCGCCTTCTACGAGTTCCACTCGACGCTGATGGAACCGTGGGACGGCCCCGCGCTCGTGTCCTTCACCGACGGCACCCAGATCGGCGCGGTGCTCGACCGCAACGGCCTGCGCCCGGCGCGGTACTGGGTCACCGAAGACGGCCTCGTCGTCCTTGCCAGCGAGGTCGGTGTCCTGGAACTGGAGCAGGCCACGATCGTCCGGAAAGGACGGTTGGAGCCGGGCCGCATGTTCCTCGTGGACACCGAGGCGGGCAGGATCGTCGAGGACGAGGAGATCAAGAACGGCCTCGCCACCGAGCATCCGTACGACGAGTGGGTCGAGGACGGGCTGCTCCCGCTCGACGGGCTTCCCGAGCGTGAGCGGGAGATCCCGCCACACGCCGCGCTCGTGCGCCGTCAGCAGGCCTTCGGCTACACCGAAGAGGAACTCGACGTCCTGCTCGAACCGATGGCCCGCACCGGCGCGGAACCGATCGGCTCGATGGGCAACGACTCCCCCATCGCGTCGCTGTCCAGCCGCCCCCGGCTGCTTTTCGACTACTTCATCCAGCTCTTCGCCCAGGTGACCAACCCGCCACTGGACGCGATCCGCGAGGAACTGGTCACCTCGCTGGGCACCCAGCTGGGCGCGGAGCCGAATCTCCTGCAGGCCGACGCCAAATCGTGCCGCCGGATCGTGCTGCCGTTCCCGGTACTGGACAACGACGAGTTCGCGAAACTCGTGCACGTCAACGACGACGGCGACCTGCCGGAGTTCCAGTCGGTCACCGTGCACGGCACCTACGACGTCCACGGCGGCGGCGAGGCGCTCGTGCGGCGGCTCGACGAGATCCGCGCCGAGGTGTCCGCGGCCATCGCCGAGGGCGCGCGGCTGATCGTGCTGTCCGACCGCGGAATCGACGAAGACCACGCGGGCATCCCGTCGCTGCTCCTCACCGGCGCGGTGCACCACCACCTGGTGCGTGAGAAGACCCGCACGCAGGTCGGCCTCATCGTCGAGGCGGGCGACGCGCGCGAGGTCCACCACATCGCGCTGCTGATCGGCTACGGCGTCGCCGCGGTGAACCCGTACCTGGCGATGGCGACCGTCGAGGAGATGGCCGATCAGGGCCTGATCCCCGGTGTCACCGCCAAACAGGCGACCGCGAACCTCATCAAGGCGCTGGGCAAGGGCGTCCGCAAGACGATGTCGAAGATGGGAGTGTCCACAGTGGCCTCCTACACCGGCGCGCAGATTTTCGAAGCGGTCGGTCTCGGCGACGAGGTGATCCAGAACTGCTTCACCGGCACCACCTCCCGGCTCGGCGGCGTCGGCTTCGACACGCTCGCGCTGGAGGTCGCCGAGCGGCACCGGCGGGCGTTCCCGCGCGACGGGTTCCGCGCGAACCATCGCGAGCTGGAGACCGGCTCGGACTACCAGTGGCGCCGCGAGGGCGAGCCGCATCTGTTCAACCCGCAGACGGTGTTCAAGCTGCAGCACTCCACCCGTGCCGGGAAGTACGAGGTCTTCAAGGAGTACACGAAGGCCGTCGACGACCAGGCGCAGAAGCTGTACACGCTGCGCGGCCTGTTCGACTTCAAGATCGGCCAGCGCCCCGCCGTGCCGATCGAGGAGGTCGAGCCGGTCTCCGAAATCGTCAAGCGGTTCGCCACCGGCGCGATCTCCTACGGGTCCATTTCGGCGGAGATGCACGAAACCCTGGCCATCGCGATGAACCGGCTCGGCGGCAAGTCGAACACCGGTGAGGGTGGCGAAGATCCGGACCGGCTCTACGACCCCGAACGCCGCAGCGCGGTCAAGCAGGTCGCGAGCGGCCGGTTCGGCGTCACGAGCGAGTACCTGGTCAACGCCGACGACATCCAGATCAAGATGGCGCAGGGCGCGAAGCCCGGCGAGGGCGGCCAGCTGCCCGGCGCGAAGGTGTACCCGTGGATCGCGAAGACGCGGCACTCCACGGCGGGCGTCGGGCTGATCTCGCCGCCGCCGCACCACGACATCTACTCGATCGAGGATCTCGCCCAGCTGATCCACGACCTCAAGAACGCCAATCCGGCCGCGCGCATCCACGTGAAGCTCGTGTCCGAGGTCGGCGTCGGCACGGTCGCGGCGGGCGTGTCCAAGGCGCACGCGGACGTCGTGCTCATCTCCGGGCACGACGGCGGCACCGGCGCCTCCCCGCTGTCGTCGATCAAGCACGCCGGCGGACCGTGGGAACTCGGACTCGCCGAGACGCAGCAGACGTTGCTGGCCAACCGGCTGCGCGACCGGATCGTGGTGCAGACCGACGGCCAGCTCAAGACCGGCCGCGACGTCGTCATCGCCGCGCTGCTCGGCGCGGAGGAGTTCGGCTTCGCGACCGCGCCGCTGGTGGTGTCCGGTTGCATCATGATGCGGGTCTGTCACCTCGACACCTGCCCGGTCGGCGTCGCGACGCAGAACCCCAAGCTGCGCGAGAAGTTCAGCGGCAAGGCCGAGTACGTGGTGAACTTCTTCGAGTTCATCGCCCAGGAGGTCCGGGAGTACCTGGCGGAGCTGGGTTTCCGGTCCATCGCCGAGGCCGTCGGGCACGCGGAGATGCTCGACAAGCGCAAGGCGATCGACCACTGGAAGGCCGCCGGGCTCGACCTGTCGCCCATCTTCCACGTGCCCGAGATGGCCCCGGCCGGACGGCGTCACCAGCAGACGGTGCAGGACCACGGACTGGAGAAGGCGCTCGACAACACGCTGATCCAGCTCGCCGAGGGCGCGCTGGCCTCCGGCGACAAGGTCCGGCTGGAACTGCCGGTGCGCAACGTGAACCGCACCGTCGGCACCATGCTGGGCCACGAGCTCACCAAGCGCTGGGGCGGGGAAGGCCTGCCGGACAACACGATCGACGTCACCTTCACCGGGACCGCCGGTCAGTCGTTCGGCGCGTTCGTGCCCAAGGGCATCACCCTGCGGCTCTACGGTGACGGCAACGACTACGTCGGCAAGGGCCTGTCCGGTGGACGGCTCATCGTGCGGCCGCCGAAGGTGGCGCGGTACAACGCCGAAGAGCACATCATCGCCGGCAACGTGATCGGCTACGGCGCGACCAGTGGCGAGATCTTCATCCGCGGCAAGGTCGGCGAGCGGTTCTGCGTGCGCAACTCGGGCGCGCTGGCCGTCGTCGAAGGCGTCGGCGACCACGGGTGCGAGTACATGACCGGCGGTCGGGTGGTCGTACTCGGGGGTGTGGGCCGCAACTTCGCGGCCGGTATGTCGGGCGGTGTCGCCTACGTGCTGGATCTGCCGGTGCACCGGGTCAACCCGGAGATGGTCGACGTCGACCCGCTGGATTCGTCCGATGTGGACTTCCTGCGCGAGGCGCTCGAGAAGCATTACGACGAAACGGAGTCCGCGGTCGCGCGCACGTTGCTCGCCGACTGGGAGGCCGCCGTCGAACGGTTCGGCAAGGTCATGCCGAAGGACTACAAGCGGGTGCTCGCGGCGCAGGCGAAGGCCGAGCGCGACGGGCGTGACGTGAACGAGGCGATCATGGAGGCCGCACATGGCTGACCCCAAGGGCTTTCTGACCACCACTCGCGAGACGCCGAAGAGCCGTCCCGTCGACCTGCGCCTGATGGACTGGCGCGAGGTGTACGACGACTTCGCGACGTCGAAGCTGCAGAAGCAGGCCGGGCGCTGCATGGACTGCGGCATCCCGTTCTGTCACCAGGGCTGCCCGCTCGGGAACCTCATTCCCGAGTGGAACACGCTGACCTGGCGCGACGATTGGCGCGACGCGGCCGAGCGGCTGCACGCGACCAACAATTTCCCGGAGTTCACCGGGACCCTATGCCCAGCGCCGTGCGAGACGGCGTGTGTGCTCGGGATCAACGACGATCCCGTCACCATCAAGCGGGTCGAGATCTCGATCATCGACCGGGCCTTCGAAGAAGGCTGGGTCACGCCGCAGCCGCCGGTGGCACTCACCGGCAAGAAGGTGGCGGTGGTCGGATCCGGGCCGTCGGGACTCGCCGCGGCGCAGCAGCTCACGCGCGCGGGCCACAGTGTCGTGGTCTTCGAGCGGGCCGACAAGATCGGCGGGCTGCTGCGCTACGGCATCCCCGAGTTCAAGATGGAGAAACGCCGGCTCGACCGCCGTCTCGAGCAGATGCGGGCGGAGGGCACGGAATTCCGGACGTCGGTGAACGTCGGCGTGGACCTCACCGTCGAGGAACTGAAGTCGTCGTACGACGCGGTGGTCCTCGCCGGTGGCGCGACCGCGTGGCGCGACCTGCCGATCCCTGGCCGCGAGCACCAGGGCATTCACCAGGCGATGGAGTTCCTGCCGCCGGCCAACCGCGTCGCGGCCGGTGAACTGGACGTCTCGCCGATCAGCGCCGAAGGCCTCGACGTCGTCGTCATCGGCGGCGGCGACACCGGCGCGGACTGTGTCGGGACCTCGCACCGGCAGGGCGCGAAGTCGGTGACGCAGCTGGAGATCATGCCGAAGCCGCCGCTTTCGCGGTCCGACGCGCATCCCTGGCCGACGTACCCGATGATCTACCGCGTCTCGTCCGCGCACGAAGAGGGCGGCGAGCGGCTGTACTCGGTCAACACCCAGGAGTTCCTGGCCGACGCCGACGGACGCGTCCGCGCGCTGAAGCTGGTCGAGGTGCGCAACGAGGGCGGCAAGTTCGTCCCCGTCCCGGGTACCGAGAAGGAACTCCCGGCGCAGCTGGTGCTGCTCGCGATGGGCTTCGTCGGCCCGGAGCGGGAAGGCCTGCTGGAAGCGCTCGACGTCGAATTGGACCAGCGCGGCAACGTCGCTCGCGACAAGGCGTTCAAGACCAGCGTCGACAACGTCTTCGTGGCCGGGGACATGGGCCGCGGCCAGTCGCTCATCGTGTGGGCGATCGCCGAAGGCCGCTCCGCCGCGGCGGGCGTCGACGCGTTCCTCACCGGGCGTGACGTCCTGCCCGCGCCGATCGCTCCCACCGACCGGCCGATCTCTTAAGGCCCTGAAGGCCCGCGTTCAGTCCTCTGCTTGCGGTAGTTCAACGGCGAACTATCGCAAGTAGAGGACTAAATGCAGGGTGTAGTCGCGCGTTGGTTCTTTCGGGTGGCAAAGCCGCCGGAAGAGGGCGAACGCGAGCGACGACCGCGAGCTTCCGGTATCGGTTGAATCAAGGGTACGACTCGCACGGCGGTGGGGGGTCCTTGGTATGACGATCGACTTGAGCACCACCCTGAAATGGAATACCGCATTCATTTCACGGCCCTTCTACGTTTTTCGCAGCCCAAGAGCGCGAAAACGTTCCTTTCTTCGCCTATTACGGCCAAGGACTGACTCCTCCTTCACGCCGTCCCTCGCCTTCCTGGCCGGGGAGGGCTGACCCCCGCACACCCGGCGGACGGTTCGGCGGGTATCCGCTAAACGTCACCGGAACGGACGCAAAGCGGATATCCGTCCGCGGTCAGCGGCACTAGCCTCCGATGCGGGCCGGTTCTGGGCGTACCGGCCACGGGGCGGGCGCCGGTCACACTGGGGGTGGCCGGCGCCCGCTTCCCCCGTTCTCCTCGTTTTCCCGAACCCGCCGCTTCTCTCCGCCCGTATCGCGACGCGTAGTACTTTGTCCGGTGCGGTAAGCGACATCGCGCTTCGGGGAGGGAGCTGGGGATGAATCGGCATGAACGGCTGACGGCCTTATTGGACATGGTGGGAGAGCGGGAAAAGGTCGACGTCGAAGTCTCGGCGGACGAACTCGGCGTCTCGCCCGCGACGATCCGGCGGGACCTCGATCACCTGGCGGGCCGCAATCTCGTGGTCCGCACCCGCGGCGGCGCCGTCGCGAGCAACGTCGCCTACGACCTTCCGTTACGGCACAAGGCCGCACGCAACGCACCGGAGCAGCAACGGATCTCGGCGGCCGCGGCGAGAATGGTCGACCCCGGCATGGTGGTCGGCCTCAACGGCGGCACCACTAGCACCGAAGTGGGGCGTGCGCTCGCCACCCGGCCGGACATGGGTGAGCCGAGCGGCGGCCCGTCCCTCACCGTGGTGACGAACGCGCTCAACATCGCCCACGAACTCGCCGTGCGGCCGAACATCAAGATCGTGGTGACCGGCGGCGTCGCGCGGCAGCAGTCGTTCGACCTGTCCGGGCCGCTGTCGCACCTGTTCCTCGACCAGATCTCGCTGGATCTGGTGTTCCTCGGGGTGGACGCGTTCGACCCAGTGCACGGCGCGCAGGCGCATCACGAGGGTGACGCGAGCACGAACCGGCTGATGGCGGCCCGCGCGCGGCAGGTCGTCGTCCTCGCCGACGCCGGGAAACTCGGCGGTCGCGCCTTCGCGAAGATCTGCGCGACCGCCGACGTCGACGTCCTCGTCACCGACGGCCGCGCGGATCCCGAGCGGGTGCACGCCTTCGAAGAGGAAGGCGTGCGGGTGGTCAAGGCTTAATGAGGGGTAAGTCGAATGTGGCGTCTGAGTCGCTGGTTCACCCTGCCGACGTCGATCGCGGACGCGGGTTCACCATCAGGCACTGAGTTGGTCCAACGCGAGTAGCGCCGCGCCGAGCCTGCCCGCCTCGTCGCCGAGTTCCGCGATCCGCAGTTCCGGCATCCGCTGGAACTGCAGGTTCGCCGTCAGCCAGGCGCGGACCGGGTCGAGGACGTAGTCGCCCGCGGTGAACAGGCCACCGCCGAGCACGACGACCTCGGGGGCGAGCAGCGTGACGAGGGTCTTGATGCCGTGGCCGAGTCCGTCGAGCGCGTCGTTGACGACCGAGATCGCGGCCTCGTCGCCGTGCCGGGCGGCGTCGACCACCTGCTCGGCGCCTTCCGCGGGGCGACCGGTGTGCTCGCTGTAGCGGCGGGCGATGGCCGACGCCGACGAGATCGCCTCGAGGCATCCTGTGGCGCCGCAGCCGCACGGCAGCCGGTGGCCGACATCGATGTGCCCGATCTCGCCGCCCTGCCCCCCTGCGGCGTACAGCTTCCCGTCGAGCTGGAGCGCGGCCGCGATCCCGGTGCCGACCGGGATGAAGGCGGCGTCAGCGCAGCCCTTGCCCGCGCCGACGCGGAACTCCGCGAGCCCGCCCGCGCGGACGTCGTGCCCGAACGCGAACGGCAACCCCAGCCTGCTGTCGAGCATCTCGCCGAACGGCACGTTCCGGAAATCGAGGTTCGCCGAGAACCGCGCCACCCGCTCGACCTCGTCGACGATGCCGGGGATGACCACGCCGACCGCGTCCGGGGTGCCGGTGCCCGCCTGCTTGCCCAGGGTTTCCACGATCCGCGCGACCTGGTCCGCGAGCGCCTCGCCGTCCGCTCCGCGCGCCGTCGGCTCGCGCAAACTGGCCAGATCCTTCAGGTCCGCGTCGTACAAGGCCGCCTTGATGGACGTGCCGCCGACATCGAGTGCCGCCACCGCAGGTGTCATACCCGCGATTGTCACATTGACCGGACGCTTTGCGGAGACCTACGCTCGACCGGCCAGACGACGGTATCCGGAACGCGGTGAGATTCCGCGCGGTCGCGCCACTGTGACCTCGGACCGGCAGGTTCGGGGAAGCCAGACCCGGCGCCGTCGTGTCACCCCTGAAGAGGCCGCGCTAGCCCGAGGAGGTCCCACCGCCATGTCGTCCCCAGCGGTAACCGCAATTCCCGCCCCGATCCGGATCCCCGTCCGCGAGATCCTGCCCTGGGCGGTGCTCGTCATCCTCCTTTCGCTGATCACGCTGTACTTCGTCAGCGCCGAGCAGGGTGCGGTGTCGGTGTTCGCGAATTCGTACGTCCACGAGTTCGTCCACGACGGCCGGCACCTGCTGGCCTTCCCCTGCCACTAGGCGGCACGCGCCCCATGATGAGGACCTTGCTGGTCCGCGGCATGCTCGCGGGCCTGGTCGCTGGTGTCTTGGCGACCCTTTTCGCTTATTTCTTCGGTGAGCCTTCGGTCGATACCGCCATCGGTCTCGAAGGCACCTCCGCGCACTCGCACAGTGCTCCCGGCGCCCACGAGCACGCCGCGCCGGAGGCGGCGGAGGAAGAACTCGTGACCCGTGGTGTGCAGAGCACCGTGGGCCTGCTGACCGGTGTCGGGCTTTACGGCGTCGCCGTCGGCGGGTTGTTCTCGCTGGCGTTCGCCTTCGTCTACGGACGGCTCGGCACCCTGCGGCCCCGGGTGACCGCCGCCCTGCTCACCGGCGGTGCCTTCGTGGTCGTGTTCCTGGTGCCGTTCCTGAAGTACCCGGCGAATCCGCCGGCCGTCGGGCAGGCGGGCACCATCGGGAGCCGGACTTCGCTGTACTTCGGCTTCGTGGCGCTTTCGCTGCTGATCGGGATCCTCGCCGCGGCGTTCGGCCGGAAGCTGGCCGACAAGATCGGTGCCTGGCGAGGCGGCTTGATCGCCTCGGGCGGGTACATCGTGCTGATCGCGGTGGCGGCGGCGCTGCTGCCGTCAATCGACGAGGTTCCCGCCGAGTTCCCCGGTTCCACGCTGTGGACCTTCCGGCTGGCCTCGGTCGGCACGCAGGTGGTGCTGTGGACCGCGCTCGGCCTGGTCTTCGGCGCGCTGGTCGAGAAGGCGTTGGCACGCAAGGAAGTCTCTAGCCCGCAGCCCGGCTGACCGATTCCCACGAGCGCCATTCCGCGACGCGGTCCTGGTGCAGGCCCACGATGACGTCGAAGTCCCCGTCGCCGAGCAGCAGTCGGCGGGGCGGCGCGTCACTGGCCACCAGTTCGAGGACGGCCTCGGCGACCTTCACCGGGTCGCCGGGGACACCTTCGGCGTACTTCGCCATCAGCGCCGCGCGTACCGGGTCGTAGGCCGGGTTCACCGGTGACATCTTCAGGCTGGCACCCAGGAAATCGGTCGCATAGATCCGCGGCTCGACCAGCGTCAGGTGGACGCCGAAGCCTTCGGCCTCCTGCGCGAGCGCGTCACTGAGGCCTTCGAGGGCGAACTTGCTCGCGTTGTAGAGGCCCATGGTCGGCACGCCCATCAGGCCGCTCACGCTCGACATCTGCAGGATCCGGCCCGCACCCTGCTTCCGCAGCACCGGGAGCACGGCCTGGCTGACCCACAGGGCGCCGAAGAAGTTCGTCTCCATGATGGCCCGCGCGTCGTCTTCACCGACCTCTTCGACCGCGCCCATCAGGCCGAATCCTGCGTTGTTGACGACGATATCGAGCCTTCCGAACGCTCCGGCCGCCTTCTCGACGGTGGCGAAGACCGCGGCTCTGTCCGTGACGTCAAGGGACAGGACGACCAGTCTGCCGTCGCTCGCTTCCACGAGATCGTCGAGGACCTCGGGGCGACGGGCGGTGCCGACGACGTTGTCCCCGGCCTTCAGCGCGTGCTCGGCGACGAGGCGGCCAAGGCCTCGGCCTGCTCCGGTGATGAACCAAGTGCGCATGTCCACTCCTTTGTTTAACGAGACGGTCCGTCTCGTCTCGTGGTGCTACCATACCGGCATGGCTGGAAACGTCAAGTCCCCGGACCCGACCCGGCGCAACGAACGCTCGCGGCAGGCGATCCTGACCGCGACCACCGAGCTGCTCGGCGAGGTCGGCTATCCGAAGCTGGCGGTGGAGGCGATCGCGTCACGGGCGGGAGTCGGGAAGCAGACGATCTACCGGTGGTGGCCGGACAAGGGCGCGCTGGTACTGGACGCGTACTTGACGCTGGTTCAGGGGGCGGGCGAGCTGGGCTTCCCGGACACCGGCGATCTGGAAGCGGATCTGCGCACGGCGCTCCGGTCCACTGTGGACCCCCTGGCGGACAGCGGCTTCGAGGCGTTCTACCGCGCGTTGCTGACCGCGATCCAGGGGGACGCGAAACTGTCGGCGGAGCTCGACGAGCGGCTGATGAGGCCGTGGCTGGAGGCGACCAGGGCTCGATTCCGGGCGGGCGCCGAGGCGGGACAGATCGACGGCGCCGACATCGACATCGCGGTGGACATGTACTACGGAGCGGTCTACTACCGGTGGCTGCTGCGGACCGGACCGCTCACCGAGGGGTTCGTCGAGTCGGTGGTCCGGCTGGTGCTGCGCGCGCTGCGGTTCCGCTCAGGCGCCGGGCGGGACGAAGGGCAGGTCGACGTCGACGCCCGTTTCGATCAGACGCAGGAGCCGCGCGGTGTCGACGTGTTCCTCGACGGCGTCGGCGAGCCGGTCGAGCATGCTCTCCCGGAGCGTGCCGAACCCCTGCGCCCCAGAAGCGGGTGACCAGTCCGCCACTTCGCCCAACCAGGCACGGCGGAAGCCGTCGTTTTCGAAGGCGCCGTGCCACATCGTGCCCCACACCGATCCCTGCCGATGTCCCTCCAAAAAGGACTCGGCGGGTCCGGTCGCCGAGACCACGCCATGGTGGATTTCGTACGCCTCCACCGGCTGGCCGCGCCATTCCCCCGATGGGCGGCCCAGCACCTTGTCGGCACTGAACGAGACCCTGGTCGGCAGCAGTCCGAGGCCGGGAACCGTGCCCGCGCCGGACTCGACGTCGTCCTCGATCTCGGCGGCCAGCATCTGGTAGCCACCGCAGATCCCCAGTACCGGACTGCCCGCGTCGGCGCGCTTTTCGACCGCGGCGGCGAGCCCGCGGGCCCGCAGCCATGCCAGATCGTCCACGGTGGCGCGGGAACCCGGCAGGATCACCACGTCGGCGGACAGGACCGTGTCCGGATCCGCGGTCAGCGTGACCGAAACCCCCGGCTCCGCGGCCAAGGCGTCCACATCGGTCGCGTTCGAAGCACGGGGAAACCGCACCACCGCGACGCGCAGGGAGCCACCGGTGGCTCCCCAGCCCGCGGCGGCTAAAGCGTCCTCGGAGTCAATCCACACTTGGTCGAGCCACGGCAGCACGCCGAAGACCTCGCGGCCGGTGAGTTTCTCCAGCGTCTCCAGCCCCGGCCGGAGCAGGCCGACGTCACCGCGGAACTTGTTGACCAGCCAACCCGAAACCAGTGCCTGGTCTTCGGCGGAGAGAAGCGCGAGGGTCCCGAACATCGCGGCCATGACGCCGCCGCGGTCGATGTCGCCGACGACCACCACCGGCAGGCCGAACCGCCGTGCCAGCCCCATGTTGACGTAATCGCCTTCGCGCAGGTTGATCTCGGCGGGACTGCCCGCGCCTTCGCACAGCACGACGTCGAAGCGCTGCTTCAAGGAATGAAACGTGTCGAAGGCGATCTCGGCGAGCCCCGCGCGGCCGGTCGCGTACTCCCCCGCTTCGAGCGTGCCGAACGGCTTCCCGAGCGCGACGACGTGGCTGCGGCGGTCGCTCCCGGGTTTCAGCAGGACCGGGTTCATCGCGGCCTCGGGTTCGACCCGGGCCGCCCGCGCCTGGAGCCATTGCGCGCGGCCGATCTCGGCGCCGTCCGCGCACACCATCGAGTTGTTCGACATGTTCTGCGACTTGAACGGCGCGACCCGCACCCCGCGGCGGGCGAGCCAGCGGCAGAGCGCGGCGGTGACCAGGCTCTTGCCCGCGTCCGACGTCGTCCCCGCGACGAGCAGGCCGCTCACCGCGTGACCGCCACCGCGACGGCCAGCGCGGCGAGACCGACCGCGCGCGACAACCGGACCGCGCGGCGCACGTCCACCGGTTCCGGTTCGCGGCCGTCGCCGAGGACGCCGCGGCGTTCGGTGCGGCCGCCGTAGCTGTTCGTCCCGCCGAGCCGGACTCCGAGCGCACCGGCGAAGGCGGCCTCGACCTGGCCGGCGTTGGGACTCGGATGGTGCTTCCCGTCGCGGCGCCAGGTCCGGAACGCCGGCTTGGCGAAGCCGCCCGCCAGCGGCGCCGACGCCACGGTCAGCGCCGCGCCGACGCGGGACGGGACCAGGTTGGCCAGATCGTCCGCGCGCGCCGAGGCCCAGCCGAAGTTCGCGTACTTCGGCGAGCGGTAGCCGACCATCGCGTCCAGGGTGTTGAGCGCGCGATACCCGAGCAGCCCCGGAATTCCGGCGACCGCGCCCCATAGCAGCGGCGCGACGACGGCGTCCGAGGTGTTCTCGGCGATGGACTCGGTGGTCGCGCGCGCGAGCTGCTCGGTGTCGAGCCCGGTGGCGTCGCGGGCGCAGAGGTGCGAGAGCCGCTGCCGCGCGCCGGGCAGATCGCCGTCGTCGAGCAGCCGCGCCATCCGCGTGCCCTCGGCCGCGAGCCCGCGTCCGCCCAGAACCACCCAGGTGGACGCCGCGGTGAGCGCGAACCGCGCGAACGGCCGATTCCGCGTCAGGAACCGGGCGGCGACCCCCAATCCGGTGACGGTCCCCGCGCAGGCGGCGGTGTACACGGCACCCCGGGCCTTCGAATCCGCCCAAACCCGCTGTTCAAGGGCTTGCGCGGCGCGGCCGAAGCCGGCGACCGGATGCCATCGCCGTGGATCTCCGAAGACGGCGTCGGCGACGTAACCGGTAACGAGTCCGGCTGCGGTGGCGGCTTGTCGGAGTGGCACGTGGCGAACCGTAGCGCGTGCACGAGAATGCGGGGTATGACCAAGCTGACGCATCGCCTCGCGGGGGTCCTGGAGACCCTCGCGCGGGCACTTCGCCGCTATTCGCGCGACGACGGCAAGGTGCTGATACTGGGCGGCGTCCGCTCGGGGAAGTCGCATCACGCCGAGCGGCTCGCGTCCCGCCACCCGCACCTGACCTACCTCGCGCCCGGACTGCCGCCGAGCGCCGAGAATCCCGAATGGGCCGCTCGCGTGGCCGCGCATCGCGCGCGGCGGCCGAGCACCTGGAAGACGATCGAGACCACCGACCTGGCCACGGTGCTGCGCACGGCGACGCATCCGCTGCTCATCGACTGCCTCGGCACCTGGATCAGCCGCGTGCTCGACGAGGTCGGCGCCTGGGAGCAGCGCGCGGGGTGGGAACGGCGGCTCGACGAGCGGCTCGAGGACTTCCTGGCGGCGTGGGCGCAGGCCGATGTGCCGGTGATCGCGGTCAGCAACGAGGTCGGCAGCGGTGTGGTGCCCGCGACGGTGTCGGGACGCGTGTTCCGTGATGTGCTTGGCGCGCTGAACAACCGGGTGTCCGCGATCTCCGACCGGACCGTGCTGGTCGTCGCCGGACGGACACTCGACCTGCCTTAGGGAGCCGCTATGCGTATCGCCACCCGGGACGCCGCCGCCGAAGCCGCCGCGCGCACCAGACTGGACGGCCTGGTCAAACCGCTGGGTTCGCTCGGACGGCTCGAAGACCTCGCCGCGTGGCTCAGCGCCGCGCACGGCGTCGTCCCGCCGCGCCCGCTGGACGACGTCCGGGTGGTCGTGTTCGCCGGGGACCACGGGGTCTCCGGTATGTCGGCGTATCCGCGCGAGGTCACCGCGGCGATGGTGCGGGTGTTCCTCGCCGGGAAGAGCGGCGTCGGTGTACTGGCCGACCTCGCCGGGGCGAAGGTGCGGGCGCTGGACGTCGCGGTGGACTGGGACGGCGCGGACGTGCCCGCCGAGGTCACCGCGCACAAGGTGCGGCGGGGTTCCGGCTCCATCGACGTCGAGGACGCGCTTTCCGAGGGCGAGGCGCGCACGGCGTTCGAGCACGGCCTCGCGATCGCGGACGAGGAGATCGACGGCGGCGCGGATCTGCTCATCCCCGGCGACATGGGGATCGGCAACACGACGGTCTGCGCGGCCGTGGTCGCTTCGGTGCTCGGCCTTGCCGCCGAAGAAGTCGTCGGCACGGGGACGGGCATCGACGAGGACGGGCGGGCCAGGAAGGTCGCGGTCGTCGAAGCCGCGTTGGCCCGCGCCGGAGCCATGAAGGACCCCTTCGCGGTGTTGACCGCCCTCGGCAGCGCCTGTCTCGCCGCGACGGCGGGCTTTCTCGTGCAGGCCGCGGTCCGCGGCGTACCGGTGCTGCTCGACGGCGTCTTCTCCGGCGCGGCAGCGCTCGTGGCCAGGGAGATCGCGCCGGGTGCGGAGCAGTGGTGGCTGGCGGGACATCGTTCGACCGAGCCCTCGCAAGCGTTTGCGTTGAAGGCGCTCGGCCTGGAGCCGATCCTCGACCTCGGGCTGCGGCTCGGTGAGGGCAGCGGCGCGGTGCAGGCGGTGCCGACGCTGAGGGCGGCGCGGGCGATCCTCGCGGACATGGGCCTGCTGGCGGACCTCGGTTGATCCTGGACGCGCTGAAGATGGCCGTCGGCACCCTGACCACGGTCCGGGTGCCCGCGCCGGGGGTGATCGACCGGCGGGTGGCCGGGGCCGCGATGGTGCTCGCCCCGCTGGCCGTCGTGCCACTCGCCGCCGTCGCCGCCGTGCTCGTCTACCTGGGTGAGCTGATCGGCCTGCCTTCCTTCGCGTCGGCGGCACTGGCCTTGGGCGCGGTCGCGCTGGGCAGCCGCGGACTCCATCTGGACGGGCTCGCCGACACGGCCGACGGGCTCGGCGCCTCGTACGACCGCGCGCGGGCGCTGGAGGTCATGCGGCGCGGGGATTCCGGGCCGACCGGGATCGCGACGCTGGTGCTGGTCCTGCTCGTGCAGGTCGGCGCGCTGTCCGGGGCGATCACGGCCGGGCACGGGATCGCGGCGGCCGCGATCGCGGTCGTCGCCGGACGTGCCGTGCTTTCCCTGTGCTGCGCGCGGGGTGTTCCCTCCGCGCGACCCGAGGGATTGGGCGCGACCGTCGCCGGTTCGGTGCCCGGATGGGCGACTGCGGCGGTGTTCGCCGTGCTCGCGGGTTCGGCGGCGCTGGTGTTCCCGTGGTGGCAGGGTCTGCTCGCGGTGGTGGTCGGCTATCTGGCCGCGTCGGCGTTGCTGGCGCGATGCGTTCAGCGGCTGGGCGGGGTCACCGGAGACGTACTCGGGGGCTGCGTCGAGGTCGCCGTCGCGGCGGTCTTGCTGGCGTCGTCGTTCTGAGGAGCCGTCAGCTTCTCGTCGATTTCCGGCAGCCAGAAGCACAGTTCGAGCGTCTTCATCCCGGCCCAGAGCCCGAGTTTGCGGCCCTGCGCAATCAGCGTGAGAGCCGCGAACAGCAGCAGCACCGCGATTCCGGCGGCGATGAACGGGTGCTTGCCGGTGAAGATCTCGACGATCGCCGCGATCGCCCCGAACAGCAGTGGCGGCGCACAGTTGCGCACCATGAGTCCGGACGCGCGCAACCGGGTGACATCGACCGCGACGTCCTTGTCGTGCAGTTGCAGCGCGCCCAGCAGGAGATGCGGGCTCTCCTTCAGGTACGGGCGATCCTGGGCCGACGGCATCCGGCGGAGGAACTCTTCGGCGGGGATCCGCTGCCGACGGCGCGGCACGATCCGTTCGATGGCATCACCGAGCGGATAGGCCAGATAGCCCAGCAGGAAGCTCAGCACCACGATCACGATGACCAGCACCACCGTGGGCACGCCGCCGATGGAGGCCGCCGTCAGGATGTGGAGCTTCGTCCCGAGGTAACCGAAGAACGCGACGTACAGCGCGCCGGGGATGGTGTAGGCGAAGAGATCGAAGACGCCGATCACGAAGTTCACCGGTTCATCCAATCATCTCTGCCCGGCGAGGTGGGCTGGATCCGGGGGGAAGTACATGATGGCCCCCTTCCTTGCGCCTAGCGCAAGGAAGGGGGCCATCATGTACTGGGGAAGGGACCTTCACGCGCGGCCAGTACCCGGATCGCCACTCACGACATCGTGCGCCACGCCGCCAGGAACGCGTCCACCGTCTCCCGGTCCCGCACCGCGATCCGCAGGTACCGCGCGTCCAGCCCCGGGAAGGTATCCCCGCGCCGCGCCGCGAACCCGGCCTCCCGCAACCGTTCACGGACACCGTCGGCGCCGGGAAGCCGCACGAGCACGAACGGACCTCGCGGCTCCCCCAGCACCTCGACGCCCAAGGCCGCCAAGCCCGAAACCAGGTACTCCCGGTCCGCTTCCGCCGCCACCGCGAGCTTTTCCGCTTCCTCCAACGCCGCCGGACGGCAGCAGGCCACCACGGCGACGGCGGCGAGCGACGAGACCGACCACGGCGGCTGGACCGCGCGCAGAGTGTCCACAAGGGACTTCTCCGCCAGCACGTAACCGGCGCGAAGACCGGCGATGCCCCACGTTTTGGTCAGGCTCCGGAGAACGGCGAAACCCGGCTGTCCCGCGACGCTTTCGGTCTCGCCGGGGACGGCGTCGAGGAAGGCCTCGTCGACGACGACCAAGCGGCCCGGGCGACCCAGCGCCAGCAGCTCCTCGGCCGGGTGCAGGACCGAAGTCGGATTGGTGGGGTTCCCGACGAACACCAGATCCGCTTCTTCGGGAACCGCACGCAGCCGGAAACCGTCATCGGGCGACAACAGAACGCGGTACACGGTATGACCGGCCGCGCGCAGAGCGGCTTCGGGCTCGGTGAACTGCGGGTGCACGACGACGGCGTGCGAAGGACGCAACGCCGTGGCCAGCAACGTGAAGGCCTCGGCCGCGCCGGCGGTCACCAAGACCTGCGACTCCGGCAAGGAGTGCCGGGCGGCCACCGCCGCGGTCGCCGCGGTGACGTCCGGATACGCGGCCAGGTCGTCCAGCGCCGCCGCCAGTTCGGCACGCAGCCAAGCCGGCGGGGCCGGAAGCCGGACATTGACCGCCAGATCGACGAGCCCCTCGCCGACCTCTCGATCACCGTGATGCCGGAGATCGTAGTCAGCCATGGGCGTGCACCGCGGCGGCGAACCGCTCGGCGAGTTCGGGATAGCCTGCCCAGTGGACGTGCAGGTACGAAGCGTGCAGTGACGCCGACGCGAAGCCGTCGGGCGTCCGGTCCCAGCCCCAGGCGGGCGTCGGCCCGCTGCCGGGTTCGACGATCGTGCGGTGGAACTCGTGGCCGGTGACGCGTTGCCCGGCGACGGTCAGCACGGTGTCCGCGGGCGAGAACGCCTTGCGGTAGCCGAGTTTCCCGCGTTTGGTCATGGTGGCCGACGCGTCGAGGACGCCGGTCATCGGCAGCCCGTCGATGTCCTGGCACAGATACAACAGTCCCGCGCATTCGGCCACGACAGGCATCCCGTCGTCGATCGCCCGCGCGACCGCCGTCCGTAGGCCGACGTTCGCCGACAGCTCTTCGGCGTGCACCTCGGGGAAGCCGCCGCCGAAGTACAGTCCGGCACAGCCTTCGGGAAGTTCCTTGTCCTGCAACGGATCCACATCGACGACGTCGACACCGGCGGCGGCGAGCAGTTCCACCGCCTCGGTGTAGCGGAAGGTGAACGCCGGGCCCGCGGCGGCGGCGACCACCGTGCGCGGTCCGTCGTGGGAAAGCGGCGGTCGCCAAGGCTCGCCCGAAAGCCGCGAAGCCGAACGCGCGACCTGGACGACGGCGCCGAGATCGACGCCTTCGCTGATCCACCCGGCCAGTTCCGGCAGCATCCGCTCGGACTCGCTCGCCCGCTCCGCCGCGGGCACGAGGCCGAGATGACGGCTGGGCGCGTGGATCTCTTCGTTGCGGTACAACGTTCCCAGTAGCGGGACCCCGGTCGCCTCCAGCGCGGTGACGATTTCGTCCGCGTGCCGCTGCGAGCCCAGCTTGTTGAGGATCACCCCGGCGAGCCGGACACGGGTGTCGTACTGCGCGAACCCGAGCACGGTGGCCGCGACACTGCGCGAAGCGGCCGAGGCGTCCACGACGAGCACGACCGGCGCGTCCAGCAGCCGCGCGACGTGCGCCGTCGAGGCGTACCCTTCGGTGCCGAGCGCCCCGTCGAAGAGGCCCATCACGCCTTCGATGACCGCGATGTCGGCACCGGCGGAACCGTGCAGCAGCAAGGGGATCAGCTGCTCCTCACCCTGCAGGAACGGGTCGAGGTTCCGCGCGGGCCGCCCGGTCGCGAGGGCGTGGTAGCTCGGGTCGATGAAGTCGGGGCCGACCTTGTGCCCGGACACCTTCAGTCCTCGCCCGCGCAACGCCGCCATCAGCCCCGCGGCGATCGTGGTCTTGCCGTGCCCCGAACCGGGCGCGGCGATGACCACACGGTTCACCATTCGATGCCTCGCTGGCCTTTTTGCCCGGCGTCCATCGGATGCTTCACCTTGGTCATCTCGGCGACCAGATCCGCGGCCTCGATCAGCTCCGGCGGCGCGTACCGGCCGGTGATCACCACATGCTGGTGACCAGGACGCGAAGTCAGCGTCGAGACGACGTCGTCGACTTCGAGCCAGCCCCATTTGAGCAGGTAGCTGAACTCGTCGAACACGTAGAAGTCGTGGGTCTCGGCGGCGAGACGGCGTTTGATCTCGGCCCAGCCTTCGCGGGCGTTGGCGGTGTGGTCCTCTTCGGACCCGGACTTGCGCGCCCAGCTCCAGCCTTCACCCATCTTGTGCCATTCGACCGGGCCGCCCTGGCCGGTGTCTTCGTGCAGCTTGCCGAGCGCGCGGAACGCGGCTTCCTCGCCGACGCGCCATTTCGCCGACTTGATGAACTGGAACACGCCGATCGACCAGCCCTGGTTCCACGCCCGCAACGCCATCCCGAAGGCGGCCGTGGATTTGCCCTTCATCTCGCCGGTGTGCACGGCCAGCAGCGGACGATTACGGCGCTGACGAGTGGTGAGGCCGTCGGCGGGCACGGTTTCCGGTTTGCCCTGTGGCATTACGCGGCCCTCCCCGAGATCTTGTTCCGGACGGCACCCGCGAGGGTGTCGGCGGCGACCTCGGCGACCGGAACATGTTCCGCGCCAAGGTGTTCCGCCAGTTCCGCGGCGAGCCCGAGGCGCATTTTGCCGCTCTCGCAGTCCATCACGATCGAAGTCACGTTCCCGGCCAGCAGCCCGGCCGCCTGCTTCGCGCGCTGGACGGCGTCGGCTCCGCTGGTCGCGCGGCCGTCGGTGACGACGACGAGCAGCGGACGGCGCAGTGGATCGCGCACCGCTTCGATTCGCAGAACCCGTGCCGCTTCAAGGAGTCCCTCGGCCAGTGGAGTCCGGCCACCGGTCGCGAGACCGGCCAAACGGGACGCCGCGGCGTCGACGCTGATCGTCGGCGGCAGCGCGAGTTCGGCACTGGAGGCACGGAAGGTCACCAGGCCCACCTTGTCGCGTCGCTGGTAGGCATCGAGCAGCAGGGACAGCACGGCGGTCTTGACCTCGCGCATGCGCTGCCGTGCGCCCATCGAGCCGGACGCGTCGACGCAGAACAGCACCAGGTTTCCCTCGCGCCCTTCCCGCCGCGCGAACCGCAGATCCTGGGGCCGCACCACGAGTCCGGCGCCGCTGCGGCCGCGAGACCGCTGATGCGGCGCGGCCGCGCGCACGGTCGCCAGGAGATGCGGATGCCCATCCTTGACCCCGGTCGGCTGGACGCCGATGGTGCGGCCGTTGTCGGTGATCGCGCGTGACCGCCGTCCGGCGGCGCCCTCACCGGTGCCCTTCACCTCGAAACGCCTGGCACGAAAGGCTTCGCCGGCTCCGACCGGCTTCTGCTCACCACCGCTCTGGCCGCTGCCAGAGGGCTCCTGGCCGCCTTCCGACGGCGGCGGACCCGAAGTCTCGCCACCCTCCGGAGGGGCACCGGAACCGGGGCCGTCATCGTCAGGACCGGGTCCTTCGGGCTCGGCGTCCTGCAACGCCTGCTCCAGCTGCTCCTCGGAGATTCCGGGCGCGTCGAAGGGATTGCGGCGACGGCGGTGCGGCAGCGCGAGCCGGGCCGCGACCCGCACGTCGTCGGTGGTCACCTCGGTGCGCCCGGCCCAGGCGGCGTGCGCGACGGCGGTCCGGGCGGTCACGATGTCCGCGCGCATGCCGTCGACCTCGAAGGACGCGCAGACCTCGGCGATCTGCCGCAGCGCGTCGTCCGGCAGCTTGACCGAGGGCAAAAGTCGTTGTGCCGCCTCGATGTCCGCGGCGAGTTCGGCGTCGGCCGCGGCGTACTGGCCGGCGAAACCGTCGGGATCCGCTTCGTAGGCGAGCCGCCGCCGGACGACCTCGACCCGCAGTTCCGGATCGCGGCTGGAGGCGACCTCGACGGTGAGGCCGAAGCGGTCCAGCAACTGCGGCCGCAGTTCGCCTTCCTCGGGGTTCATCGTGCCGATCAGGACGAACCTGGCGGCATGCGACACCGAGACGCCTTCGCGCTCGACGGTCGCGCGGCCCATGGCGGCGGCGTCGAGCAGCGTGTCGACCAAGTGATCGTGCAGGAGGTTGACCTCGTCGACGTACAACAGCCCGCGATGCGCGGCCGCGAGCAGGCCGGGCTGGAAGTCGGTGACGCCATCGGCCAGCGCGCGCTCCAGGTTCAGCGAGCCGATCACACGGTCTTCGGCCGCGCCGACCGGCAGTTCCACCAGGCGCGCGGGACGGCGGTGGGCGGGCGAGCCTTCGGCGTGCGGGCCGTCGGGGCAGGCCGGGTCAGGCTCGACGGGGTCGCAGGAGAACCGGCACGCGTCCACGACGTCGACACCGGGCAGCAGACCGGCCAGCGCGCGCACCATGGTCGACTTCGCCGTGCCCTTCTCGCCGCGCACCAGTACCCCGCCGACGGCGGGCGAGATGGCGGAAAGCACCAGCGCCAGGCGCAGATCCGGCATCCCCACAACGGCGGTGAACGGATACGGCTTCACAGCACTCCCTCATCGTCGGCGACCTCGGCCGATCATCGCACAGGAAAACCGTCATCTACGGTGACGGGCGTGCGCGAAAAATCACCCCTGACGGTCGTCGGGATCGGGGCCGACGGCTGGTCCGGTCTGTCCTCGCAGGCCAAGGAAGCGGTGGTGAACGCGGACGTGGTCGTAGGCGCTCCGCGTCAGCTCGCGTACCTGCCCGCCGGGACGAAAAGCGAACCCTGGCCCAGCCCGCTCCTGCCCGGGCTGGACGAGTTCCTCGCGGAACGCGAAGGCCGCGTTTGCGTGCTGGCCAGCGGCGATCCTCTGCTGTCCGGCATCGGCACGACGCTCATCCAGCGCGGCTACGACGTCGAGATCGTGCCGGCGCTCTCTTCGGTGACACTCGCCCGCGCGATGCTCGGCTGGTCGGCGGAGGAGACCGAGGTGGTCACCGTCGTCGGCCGCGCCATCGGCCGGGTGAGCCGGGCCTTGTCCCCCGGCCGGAAGATCCTCGTCCTCGGCGCGAACGCCGAAGACCTGCTTGACCTGCTCAAAGCCCGTGGTTACGGCAAGAGCCGCGTCACCGCGCTGTCCGACCTCGGTGGCCCCGACGAGCGGATCGGACCCGGCTCGCTGACCGTGTACGCCATCGAGGCCGACGGGCCCGCGCTGCCGCTGACCGGCCTGCCCGACGACGCGTTCGAGCACGACGGTCAGCTCACGAAACGCGACCTTCGCGCGTCCGCGCTGGCCAGGCTCGCGCCGTCACCCGGCGAACTGCTGTGGGACGTCGGCGCGGGAGCGGGCAGCGTCGGCATCGAGTGGTCCCGCGTGCATCCGCTGAACCGGGCGATCGCGATCGAGCGCTCGCCGGAGCGCGCCGCCAGAATCACCCGGAACGCGGACGCGCTCGGGGTCCCGGAACTCGACGTGGTGATCGGTACCGCGCCCGAAGCACTCGAAGGGCTGGCCAAGCCGCACGCGATCTTCGTCGGCGGCGGACTGACCGTGCCCGGTGTGCTCGACGCCTGCTTGGCGACCGGCGCCCGGATCGTGGCGCACGGCGTGACCCTCGAATCCGAACAGGCACTGGCCCGCGCGTACGGCGAACACGGCGGAGAGCTGATCCGCGTCGGCGTCGAACAGGCCGCGCCGCTGGGCGGTTTCACCGGCTGGACCCCGGCGCGGGTCGTCACACAGTGGAGCAAACCTTGACCGTGCACTTCATCGGCGCCGGTCCCGGCGCCGCCGATCTCATCACCGTGCGAGGCCGTGACCTGCTCGGCCGCTGCGGAACCTGCCTGTACCCCGGCAGCATGACGCCCACGGCGCTCTTGGCGTACTGCCCTCCGGAGGCAGTACTCATCGACACCGCGAACCTCGACCTGCCCGCGATCGTCGAGCGCATGGTCGAGGCCCACGAAAACGGTCACGAGATCGCGCGGCTGTGTTCCGGGGATCCGTCGATCTACAGCGCGGTCGCCGAACAGATGCGCCGCCTCGACGCGGCGGGTGTTCCCTACGACGTCACGCCCGGAGTGCCCGCGTTCGCCGCCGCCGCCGCGCTGCTCAACCGCGAACTGACCGTGCCGGAGGTCGGCCAGAGCCTGGTCATCACGCGGGCACAGGCCCGGTCCACCGCCATGCCACCGGGGGAAACGCTGGCGAACTTCGCGCGGACCGGCACCACCCTCGCGCTGCATCTCGCGATCAACCGCATCGAGCAGGTAGTCGACGAATTGCGGCCGTTCTACCCCGACGACTGCCCGGCAGCCGTGGTCGCACTGGCCAGCCAACCGGGTGAACAGGTGCTGCGTGGAACACTCGGCACCATCGCCGCGCAGTCCCGCGAGGCCGGGATCACCCGCGCGGCGATGATCTTCGTCGGGGAGGTCCTTGCCGCCGAAGGGTTTCCCGACAGTTTCCTGTACTCGGCCACCCGTGATCGCGCCGACCAACCCGAATCACTTTGAAGACGGAGTCTTTGTGAAGAACCTGCGCTGGGGCCTGCTGGCCGCCGGGACCATCGCCGCCGAGTTCGCGGCGGGCGTCGACGAAAGCAAGCACGGCGTGCTGGAGGCCGTCGCCGCGCGATCGGGTGACCGGGCGGCCGAGTTCGCGAGCCGCTTCGAGATCCCGAAGTACTACGGCGCCTACGAAGACCTGCTCGCCGATCCGGACGTCGACGCGGTCTACATCTCGACGCCGCATCCGCTGCACGGCGGATGGGCGATCCGCGCGGCCGAGGCGGGCAAGCACATCCTGTGCGAGAAGCCGCTGACCGTGTCCGTCGCCGAAGCCGAGAAGGTCATCGAAGCGGCCCGCGTCAACGACGTCTTCCTCATGGAAGCGTTCATGTACCGGCTGCATCCGCAGATCCGGCGGCTGGCTGAGCTGATCTCCTGCGGCGCCATCGGCGAGGTCCGCGCCGTGGACGTCGCCTTCAGCTACAACTTCGCCGTTCCCCGGCTCACCGATCCGGCGCTGGGCGGGGGCGGGATCTTCGACGTCGGCTGTTACTGCACCTCGCTCGCGCGGCTGGTCTCGCAGGCCGCGACCGGGCAGGACGTCGTCGAGCCCGACGAGGTGCTCGGGATGGCCAGGCTCGACGAGAACGGCATCGACGAGGTCGCGTTCGGGCTGCTGCGGCTGCCCGGCGGGATCCTCGCGCAGCTGGCGTGCGGTTTCCAGCTGACGCAGGACGACCACATCCGCGTCTACGGCTCGCAAGGACAGCTGTACGTGCCGAAACCGGCGTGGATCCACGAAATGCGCAAGCCGGAGACCTCGCAGATCATCCTCACGCCGGAAGGCGGCGAGCCCGAGGTGATCGAGGTCGAAGCGACTCAAGGCCTCTTCGCTCGCGAGGCCGACCACGTCGCCGCACACCTCGAACACCGTCAGGCGCCCGAACTCACCTGGGCGGAAACGCTCGCCAACCTGCGCACGCTGGAACGGTGGCGCGCCGCCGTGGCGCGATGACGCTGCTCGTCCTGGGCGGCACCGGCGAAGCCCGCGAGCTGGCGAAGGAACTCGTGGCGCGTGGTGAGCACGTCGTGTCGTCACTCGCGGGGCGTGTCGCGCGCCCGAAATTGCCCGACGGCGAAGTTCGCGTCGGTGGCTTCGGTGGCCCGGAAGGTCTCGCGCGCTGGCTGACCGAGAACGACGTCGCCGCGATGATCGACGCGACGCACCCGTTCGCGGAACGCATCGGCGCCAACGCGGCGAAAGCCGCACAGGTGACGAACACGCCACTGCTCAGGCTGGCCAGACCCGGCTGGACCGAGCAGCCGGGCGACACGTGGCACTGGGCGGACGACCTCGACCACGCCGCCCGCCTGCTCCCGGCTCTCGGCGAACGCGTGTTCCTCACCAGCGGGCGTCAGGGACTCGCCGCCTTCGCCGAACTCGATCTCTGGTTCCTGATCCGCTGCGTCGACCCGCCCGAGTCGCCGCTCCCCCGGCGGCACGAAGTCCTGCTGGACCGCGGCCCGTATACGGTGGAGAAGGAACGCGCGCTGATGGAACAGCACGGCGTCGAGGTGCTCGTCACGAAGGACAGCGGCGGCGCGATGACCGCGGCCAAGCTCACCGCCGCTCGCGAACTCGGCCTTCCCGTGGTCGTCGTCCGACGGCCGCGGCGACCCGAAACGGCCAGCGTGACGACCGTCCAGGACGCCCTCGCCTGGCTCGGGGCGCCGAGCAAGGGCAGCCCTGCGTAAGCCGTTCGGACCAGACCCGTTAGCGTTGCGCCGATGCGTCTGATCGCTGTCACGCTGGGGTTGCTGTCCGCCTTGTGCGCGTTGGCTTTCCCCTTCCTGCCGGTCGTGCAGGACACAGCGGAGGTCGTCTGGCCAACGGGCGGCGACACCCGCTCCGTCAACGCGCCCTTGACCGGGTACTGGGCACAAGACCTGCGCGTCGATCTGCCGTGCGCGACCATCCGTTCGCTGGACGCGCGGTCGCAGGGCCAGGCACTGTTGTTCTCCACCGTGCCCGACGGCCGCACCGACCCGCGCGCGGGCAAGGGCGTCGGCCTGCAGCTGCGCATCGACAACGGCGTACTGCTCGCCTCCAGTCAGGGCCAGCAGATCGTGCAGCAGCCGCTGCCTCCTGAGTCAGCGTCTCCTCAGCCAACCTCACAGAACAACTGCGACGTCGAACTGTCGACCGACGCGAACCAGATGACGGTGACCGTCGCCAAGACCGTGGTGTTCCACGCCGAGGGCGACGTCCGGCCGCGGCTGGTAGGGATCTACTCGTCGATCAACGCGGGCAAGGATCCGATCACCGGGCTGCACGTCTCGGTGGTCCCGGATACCCGCTACCAGACCTCGCCCACCGTGCTGAAGTGGATCATCGGGGTGATCGCGGCGCTGTCGTTCATCGGCTGCCTGATCGCGGTGTGGCGGATGGACTCCGGTTTCGCCCGGCGCGCGCCCCGGTGGGCACCGGTCGGCTGGTGGCGGCTGACCGCCCGCGACGCGACGGTGATCGTCGCGCTCGGCGCCTGGGTCTTCATCGGCCCGGTCACCTCGGACGACGGCTACATCCTCACGATGTCGAGAGTGGCCGAAGAGACCGGCTACCTCACCAACTATCACCGCTGGTTCGGCGTCGCCGAGGCGCCGTTCGGCTGGTTCTACCACGTGTATCAGCTGATGGCGCACGTCAGCACGGTGCCGCCGTGGATCCGGCTCCCGTCGTTCCTGCTCGGCGTGCTGAGCTGGCTGCTGATCAGCCGCGAGGTCATGCCGCGCCTGGGCACCCAGGTCCGGACGAGCCGCGCGGCGGGCTGGGCCGCCGCCGCGGTCTTCCTGGTCTGGTGGATGCCGTACAACAACGGCGTCCGGCCGGAACCGGTCGCCGCGCTCGGCTCGCTGCTGGCGATCTGCGCCGTGGAGCGCGCGCTGGTGACGCGCCGTCTGCTGCCGCTCGCCCTCGGGCTCACCGCGGCCGGGTTCACCCTGGCCGCGACGCCGACCGGGCTGATCGCGGTCGCGCCGTTCCTCGTCGCCGCCCGCCCGCTGTTCAAACTGGTCCGCCAGCGCGCCGAGAACGGCTGGCTGCCGGTGCTCGCGCCGGTGCTGGCCGCCGGGCTGCTGGTGCTGGTCGTGGTGTTCGCCGACCAGACCTTCGCCACCGTGCAGGAGGCGACCCGGATCCGCACCCAGGTCGGCCCGAACCTGTCGTGGTTCCAGGAACTCGCGCGCTACCAACTGCTCTTCGAAAGCCTGCCGGACGGCTCGATGCCACGCCGGTTCCCCGTGCTGCTCGTGCTGCTCTGCGTCGGAACCTGCCTGGTGGTACTGCTGCGCCGCGGCCGGATTCCCGGCGCCGCGCTCGGCCCCAGCCGCCGCCTGATCGGCACGGTCGCGCTCTTCTTCCTGCTGCTGGCCCTGACCCCGACCAAGTGGACACACCACTTCGGCGCGTTCGCCGCGGTCGGCGCGGCCATGGCGGCGCTGACCGCGCTGGCGACCAGCTCGACGGTGCTGCGGTCGCGACGGAACCGGGCGGCGTTCCTCGCCGGGCTGCTCGTGGTCGGCGCGCTGGCCGCGACCGGGCCGAACTCTTTCTGGTTCGTCTCGAAACTCGGCGTGCAGTGGACCGCGGTGGCGCCCTCGATCGGCGGGATCCCGCTGTCGACGATCCTGCTCATCGCGGCCGGGATCTCCGGTGTGTACGCGTTCGTGGAGAACGTCCGCGCGCATCGGCCAGGGCTGCAGGCCGTGCCACAGGAAGGGCGGGGCCGCTCGCTGCGGCTCGGGTCGCTTTCGCTGGTGGTCGTCTGCGGCCTGATGGCCACGGGCGAGTTCGTCAGCATGGCGTGGGCGATCCACAACCAGGCCGGTTCCTACAGCCTCGGCGCCGCGAACTTCGGGCATCTGTCCGGCAAGAGCTGCAACCTCTCCGACCACGTGATGGTGGAACGGGACGCCGCCACCAGCATCCTGCGGGCCCAGCCCGAACAGCGAACGGTGCCGGTGAAGAAGGAGGAGCCGCCCGCCGGGCAGACCCCGCCGCCGCTGCCCGATCCGGAACAGGACAACGGCCGCGTGCAGACCGGGTTCCACACCCGCGCGATCGACGACAAGGACCCGCTCGCCGAACCGCCGCACGGGTTCAAACCCGACGAAGTGCCGATGTGGAGCAGCTTCCTCGACCCCGAAACGCGGGCCGGACGGTTGCGCAGCGACTGGTACGCCCTCGCCGAAAAGCCCGCGGACGGGCAAATCGTGGTGGCCACCGCCGGGGCGTCACGACGGCCGACGTCGGTCAGCCTCGACTACGGCGTGAACACCGGCGAAGGCGTGAAGGTGCTCCGCAGCCAGTTCGCGCTCCCGCCGGGCGCGGGGACGAACGGCTGGAACGACACCCGCATCAACCTGCGTGATCTCCCCGCCGAGACGACGTCCGTGCGGATCAACATCGTCGACAACGACCTGACCGAGGACGGCTGGATCGCCGCGTCCGCGCCCCGCGTGCCGACGTTCACCACGCTGACCGAGAAGATCGCGGGCAAGCAGGTGTACGTCGACTGGCCGGCGTCGTTCGTCTACCCTTGCGTGCAGCCGGTGACCTCGCACGACGGCATCTCGAAGGTGCCCGACTACCGGATCACCGCCGGCGCCGTCGCCGACGAGGCGAACTGGGCGTCCAGCACCAACGGCGGCCCGATCGGCTGGCTCGAAGAGGTCGCGGCCGAACCCGAGGTGCCCAGCTACCTGATCGGCCAGCCGAGCCAGTCGTGGGGCCAGCTGCTGCAGGTGGAACCGTTCACCGAGGGGATCGCGCCGACGATCATCCACGGCGAGAAGGTCGTCCCCGGCTGGTGGTCGCCGGGTCCCGGACCGCGGCAGCCGAACGGCAAGGACCCGACGCGCTAAGCCTCACTCGCGTGCTTGAACCCGTAACTCACGTGATGGGAGACGGGTTCAAGCACGCCAATGCGGACGGCAGCGGGCCCTCGTGCAGGACGCCGAGCCGCTGCGTGGCGCGGGTGAGCGCGACGTAGAGCTCGGCCGCGCCGCGGGGGCCGTCGGCGAGGATCCGATCCGGGTACACGACCAGGACGGCGTCGAACTCGAGGCCCTTCGTCTCCGAGGCGGGCACGGTGCCCGGCACTCCCGGCGGCCCGATCACGACGCTGGTGCCTTCACGGCCGGTTTCGTCCTCGACGAACTCCGCGATGGCCGCGGCCAAGGTGTCGTCGGTGACAGCCCTCGCCCACGGCCGGACCCCGGTGGACCGGACCGAATCGGGCGCCCGGACGTCCGGCGCGAACCCGGCGAGCACCGAAGCGGCGACGGCCATGATCTCCGACGGCGTGCGGTAGTTCACCGTCAGCGACCGGTAGACCCAGCGGCCCGGCACGTACGGCTCCAGCATCGAGGCCCACGACCGCGCCCCGGCTTCGGACCGGCGCTGCGCGAGGTCGCCGACCACGGTGAAGGACCGGCTGGGACAGCGCCGCATCAGCACCCGCCAGTCCATTTCGGACAGTTCCTGCGCCTCGTCGACCACGACGTGCCGGTACGTCCAGTCCCGGTCCGCCGCGGCGCGTTCGACCAGGCTGCGTGTGTCGTGCTCGACGAACCGGTCGGCGAGTTCGTCGGCGAAGAGCAGGTTCTCCGCGGAGAGCATGACGTCCTCGTCCATCTCCTCGCGGTCCAGCTTCATCGTGTCGAGTACACCTTCGGCGTACTCGGCCTCGGCCTTCTTCTCCCGTGCCACGGCCTGCTCAGCCGCCTTCTCCACCGCCGTGTCCCGGCCGAGGAGGTCGACGAGTTCGTCGAGCAGCGGCATGTCCGACACCGTCCAGGCCTCGCCGTCGGCACGCAGCAACGCCTGGTCGGCCCCGGCCGCGCGCAGCCGTTCCTCCGACGAAAGGAGCGACCCCAGCAGGCTTTCGGGCGTCAGGATCGGCCAAAGCGTGTCGAGCGCGGCGGTGAACGCCTCGCTTTCCGCAAGCTCCTTGAGCAGGTCCTTGCGCAACCGTTCCCATTCGCCGCGGTCGTCCCGGCTGAGCCAGCCGCGGCCGATGCGCGCGATCGCCCGTTCGGTGAGCACGTAGGTGACGATGTCGAGGAACGCCGCGCGGGCCTCGTTGTGCGGCAGCTCGCTCTTGCGCCCCTCGTCCCTCGCCCATTCCGCGGTCTCGGCGTCGATCCGGACGGTGACGTCGGCCAGCTCGATCTCCAGCGGCTCCTCCGGAACCCGCTGACGGTCGGCGACGGCGGCTTTGAGGACGTCCAGCATCTTCAGCGAGCCCTTGAGCCGCGCCACCTCCGGCCCGTCCTCGGCGGTGACGTGCTTGCCGGGGACGAAGTCGCCGGTGGTCATGAACACGACGTCGGTCTCGCCCAGCGACGGCAGGACGCGGCCGATGTGGTGCAGGAACGCCGGATTCGGCCCGACCACGAGCACGCCGTGGCGTTCCATCCGCTCGCGCTGCGTGTAGAGCAGGTAGGCGACGCGGTGCAGGGCCACCACGGTCTTCCCGGTACCCGGCCCGCCTTCGATCACCAGTACGCCGGGGTGTTCGTGCCGGATGATCTCGTCCTGCTCGGCCTGGATCGTCGCGACGATGTCGCGCATCCCCTCCCCGCGCGGCGCGTTGACGGCCGCGAGCAGCGCCGCGTCACCCTCCGCGTCCTCGCCGGGACGGCCGAACACCTCGTCGGTGAATCCGCGCAGCTCACGCCCGTGCGTGTGGAACTGGCGGCGACGGCGCATCTTCTCCGGCGTCGCGGCGGTCGCGGTGTAGAACGGGCGGGCCGCCGGTGCCCGCCAGTCGAGCAGCACCGGTTCGTAATCCTTCTCCTCGTCGAAGAGACCGATGCGGCCGATGTAGGAGGTCTCCCCCGCGACGCTGTCCAGCCTGCCGAAGCACAGGCCGTTGTCCACGACGTTCAGCCGCCGTGACTCCCGGTCCAGCGCGCGCACCTCGACGTCCCGTTCCATGGCCGTCCCGCCGGTTCCCCCCAGCGCGGCCTGGAACTCCCCCTTCACCCGCGCGCGTTCGGCGTCCAGGCGCGTGTAGAGCCCGGCGACGTATTCGCGTTCGGATCGCAGTTCTTCTTCATGACCCTGAGTTGACACAGGCTCCCATTTCCGCAGGTTCCGGCTACGGCGAGTGAGTCTGCGGCATGACCGGGGGCTTGTGGCAAGTCCCCCTATGCGCTATATGTTTATTACGGAGGGAGTTAGCGAGCGGTAACGCACGCTACCGTGAAGCTCCCCTTACCCGGCCGCAGTCAGAACCTTCCGCTGCGACATGGCGCCTCCCTGACTGTCCACAAGGGATACCCCTGGCCGATTCCGTGTCCGATTGATGCCTACATGTACGGTTTTTGGACGTTGTGCGGGCGGGCGTCGGTACAGCTGCGATTCGGGTGGGATCGGACCCTCTCCCAAGTAACCTACGCGTGGCCTGCGGGCTTGCTCGCGGGCAGTACATGATGGCCCCCTTCCTTGCGCTAGGCGCAAGGAAGGGGGCCATCATGTACTGGCGTTACCGACGAACGCGACGCGCCCTCGCGCACCACCGCGCTGCGCCCGGACGTCCTGGCCCGGACCGCCGGTCCCGAAGACCTGCTCCGCGCCGTCCACGGGGTGGCGGCGGGTGGGGATCGCGACCAAGACCGTGCGCAACGCCGGGCTGGACCGTCACTCGTAGGTGCGAGGCGTCCAGACGATCCCGTTTTCGGCCCTGGTCTTCGACGAGCCCACGATCAGCAGGCAGCGCATGTCCACGCTCGCCGGATCGAGAGTGCCGAGGGTGACGACGCGGATGTCCTCCTCCGGACCGCCGACGTCGCGGGCGACGACCACCGGGGTCTCCGGCGCGCGGTGCCGGAGCAGCACTTCGCGGGCCTGCGCGAGCTGCGTGGTCCGCGTCCGCGACGCCGGGTTGTACAGCGCGAGCACGAGGTCCGCGGCACCCGCCGCGTCCAGCCGTCGTTCGATGATTTCCCACGGTTTGAGCCGGTCGGACAGCGAAAGCACGCAGTAGTCGTGCCCGAGCGGCGCGCCGACCCTGGACGCGGCCGCCTGCGCGGCGGTCACCCCCGGCACGATCCGCACCCGCGTGCCGACGCCGTGCCCGGCCGCGACCTGCTCCAGCACGGCCGACGCCATGGCGAACACGCCAGGGTCGCCCGAGGACACCACCGCGACCCTGGCCCCGTTCGAGGCCAGTTCCAGCGCTTCGACGGCGCGTTCGGCCTCGACCCGGTTGCCCGACGCGTGCCGCTGCTGGCCCGCGCGCTGCGGCACCCGCGCGACGTACGGGCCGTAGCCGACGATGTGCTCCGCCGCGGCCAGTTCCTCGGTCGCTTCGGGTGTCAGCCAGTCCGGTCCCGCCGGGCCGAGTCCGACGACCACGACTTCGCCACCGGTGTGCGTTTCCCGCTTCCGGGTGACTTCGGGTTCGTCGGCGAGCCGGGACGCGTAGGCCGGGCTGGGCAGCAACGCCAGCGAGAAGTACGGCACCGACTCCGGGTCGACGTCGGCGAACGGCTCGACGCGCTGCGCCTGCCAGGTCGCCCTTTCGACGTAGAAGGCGTCGTCGAGCTTCCCGGCCTCGGCCAGCGCTTCACGGACGTTGCCGAACGTACGGCCGAGTTTGAGCACCGCCGCGGCCTGCGTGTCGGCCAGCCGTCGCGCGAGTTCCGGCGCGGGCAGGGTGCCGGGCAGGATGGTGAGGACCTCGTCGCGCTGCACCAGCGGACGGCCGAGCACCGACGACGCCGCGCTCACCGACGTCACGCCGGGCACCACGGTCGCCTCGTAACGGTCCGCGAGCCGTTCGTGCATGTACATGTAGGAGCCGTAGAAGAACGGGTCGCCTTCGCAGAGCACGACCACGTCGCGTCCGGCGTCGAGATGCTCGGCGAGCCGTTTCGCGCTCAGCTCGTAGAAATCGGCGATCGCGCCCTCGTAGCCGCCGGGATGGTCGGTGGTCTCGGTGGTGACCGGGTAGACCAGCTTCTCCTCGATCTGGCCGTCCCGCAGATACGGCTCCGCGACCGAGCGCGCGATGCTCCGGCCGTGCCGCGCGCTGTGATAGGCGATGACATCGGCCTCGCCGATCAGCCGCGCGGCCTTGACCGTCATCAGTTCCGGGTCACCGGGTCCGAGCCCGACACCCCAGAGTTTCCCGAGCCCGCTCATTCGACCTCACTCGCCATCGCGTTGATCGCGGCGACGGCCATCGCGCTGCCGCCACGACGTCCGTGCACCACCAGATAAGGAGCGGGAGCGCGTTCGACGAGCTCCACTTTGGACTCGGCGGCACCGACGAAGCCCACTGGGACACCGATGACCGCCGCCGGGGCGCCGACGCCCTCGTCCAGCAGTTCCAGCAGCCGGAACAGCACGGTCGGCGCGTTGCCGATCGCCACCACGGATCCGGGCAGTTTGTCGCGCCACAGCTCCAGCGCGGCCGCGGAGCGGGTGGTGCCCATCCGCTCCGCCAGCCCCGGCACCTTCGGGTCGGACAGCGTGCACAGCACCTCGTTGGCGGCAGGCAACCGTTTGCGGGTCACGCCGGAGGCGATCATGTTGGCGTCACACAGGATCGGCGCGCCCGCTTCGAGGGCCGCGCGGCCGGACTCCACCACGTCGAGGCTGTAGCGGAGGTCGTCGACCAGGTCGACCATCCCGCAGGCGTGGATCATCCGCACGGCCAGTACCGCGACGTCGTCGGGGAGGATCGCGAGATCCGCCTCCTCGCGGATGGTGGCGAACGAATGCCGGTAGATCTCGGCCCCGTCCCGGAGGTAGTCGATCACTGCTGTCCCTTCACTTCGGCACTGTCCTTGTCCGCCAACACTGTCGCCAGCTCGCCGACCGGGACCCACGCCCCGTCGACCAGATATCCGTCCTCCGTCGCGAGCACGTCGACGTGCTCGTGCGCCGGTTTCCCGCAGCGCCGCTCACAGCCGGCGAAATGGACCCTCGGCGTCCAGCCGATCCGCGCGGCGTCGGCCCGGACGTCGGCGAGCGACTTCGCGCAGCCGGGGCGTCCGATACAGGCGCTGACGCCGAGCGGCGGCGCGCCCGGATCGCTGATCAGCCCGGTACCCGCTTCGAGGGTGCCGCGGACCAGGATCGACCGCCACGGGGTGACCACGGCGTCCCCGGCCTTCGCGATAGCCCGAGCCTGAGCCGAGGTCAGCCTGCCGAAGACGGGGGCGACCACGATCGCTTCGCCGATCGGTCCGATGGGGAGGCCGGGATTCGCCGCGAAGACCCGCGGTTCGACTCGCGTGCCGGAGAGGCCGCGGAGAAGAGGCAGCGTGCCGGGAAGTTCACTCACCCTCCAGGCCGTTCCCCGCTGGTCCTGGAACGCGCGGGCGACCGCCAGCAGGGCCTCGACGGCTTGCTCCGCAGGGACGCGCAGGCCGGTATCGGTGCCGTCGAGCAGCAGCGCGCCGTCGCGCCAGCAGACGTCGGCTCCCTCTCCGGCGACGTCACCCTGACCACCGTCGAAGGCGAAAAGGAAGCGTCCGGGGAGTTCGGCCAGCTCGGGTACGGCGCACAGGGCCTTGTCGAGCGCCTGGGCGAGATCTTGGGCGATGTCGCTCAGTGGCGACGCGAGGATGTTGCGTACGCGCTCATGCGACGGCGCGGGCAGCAGTCCGGCCGCGAAAAGCCTGGCGGCGAGACCGGGACGGGTGACGCCGCGCAGCTGGACGTTTCCGCGAGAAGTCAGGTGGAGGGCGCCGTCGCCGAGATCGTCGGCGGCCTCCGCGAGCGCCCTGAGCTGGGCTTGCGTGATGGCACCGCCGGGCAGCCGGACCCGGGCGAGCGGACCGTCGGCGGCGTCGTGCGTGGCGAAAACACCAGGGCACGCGTCGGCTCGGGCACGCGCGCTCGTGGACATTCGCTCACTGTAGATGCCTCTTTTCGGCGTTAGCACTGCTCGGATCATGTGTAGTAGGTGTGCTACATTTGATCGCAGCACTGAGATGGGGGTGACCAATGAGAGATCCACAGGACGTGATGATCGCCGTCAAAGATCTCCGCATGCGGTACGGGACGAACGACGTCCTCCACGGCGTCGACTTCACCGCGCACCGCGGCGAGGTGATCTGCCTGCTTGGCCCGAACGGCGCGGGCAAGACCACGACGATCGAAATCCTCGAAGGCTTCCGGATGCGCTCGGAGGGCGAAGTCGACGTGCTGGGCACCGACCCGGCACACGCGGACGAGAACTGGAGGGCGCGGCTGGGGGTCGTCCTCCAGGCCTGGCGCGACCACGCCAAATGGCGCGTGCGCGAGCTGCTGGAACACCTCGGCGGCTATTACGCGCCGTATTCCACCGACCGCATCAAGCGGCCGTGGGATCCGGACGAACTGGTCGCCGCGGTCGGCCTGACCGAACACAAGGACAAGAGGGTCCGGATGCTCTCCGGCGGGCAGCGGCGCCGTCTCGACGTCGCGATCGGCATCGTCGGCCGTCCGGAGCTGTTGTTCCTCGACGAGCCGACCGCCGGGCTGGACCCGGAGGCGCGGCGCGAGTTCCACGAACTCGTGCACCGGCTGACCGATGACGACGACACGACGATCCTGCTGACCACGCACGACCTCGACGAGGCCGAGAAACTGGCCGACCGGATCCTGATCTTGAACCACGGCCGGATCGTCGCCGACGGTTCGGCCGACGCGCTGAGCAGGCAGATCGCCGGCGAGGCCGAGGTGCGCTGGACGCTGGACGGCCAGCGGTTCGTGCACTCGACCACGGAATCGACGAAGTACGTGCACGAACTGTTCAAGCAGCACGGCGACGCCATCGCCGATCTGGAGGTCCGCCGGGCCTCACTGGAAGACACGTACATGACCCTGGTCCGCCAGGCCGAAGCCCCGCTCGTGGAGGTGAGCGCGCCATGAACGCGGTCCAGCACAGCGTCCGGATGGGCGTCCGGCGCGGTTGGCTCGAAAGCCGCCAGATGATGACCAACCGGGAAGACCTCTTCAACACCTTCCTGTTCCCGGCGATCTTCGTGGTCGTCATGTTCTTCATGCGCGACTCGAAACTGCCGGGCACGGAGTTCTCACTCGGCGCCGCCACCGTGCCGAGCGTGCTGGGCGCGTCGATCGTGTTCAGCGGCATGCTCGGGATGGCGGGTGTCCTCGCCGTCGAACGCGAGGACGGCACGCTGCTGCGCGCCAAGGCCACCCCGAACGGCATGCTCGGCTACCTCGTCGGCAAGGTCGTCACGGTGTCGCTGAGCACGATCATCGGGATGCTGCTGGTACTGATCCCCTGCCTGATCCTGTTCGACGGCATCGCGCCCGGCGGGCTGACGTCATGGCTGGGCCTGCTGTGGGTACTGGCGCTCGGCCTGCTCGCCACCATGCCGATCGGCGCGATCTTCGGCTCGCTGACCTCGAACGCGCGCAGCATCGGGCTGATCATGCTGCCGACACTGGGTATCGGCGCGATCTCCGGGATCTTCTACCCGATCACCGCGCTGCCGGAATGGCTGCAGGGAATCGGGCAGGCGTTCCCGATGTACTGGCTCGGCCTCGGCATGCGGTCGGCGCTGCTGCCGGACTCGACCGTGATGGTGGAGATCGGGCAGTCCTGGCGGCCATGGGAGACCCTCGGCGTACTGACCGCGTGGGCCGTGATCGGATTGACGCTGGCCCCGGTCGTCCTGCGGCGCATGGCGCGGCGTGAGTCCGGGTCCTCGGTGGCGGAACGACGGGAAAAGGCGATGCAGCGAATTGGCTAGTTCATGAGCGAGGTCGTTTACAACCGGATCGCGATGTTACGGGCGGAACGAGGCATCTCCCGCCGCGAGCTCGCCGATGCGCTGGGCGTCCATTACCAGACCATCGGCTACCTCGAACGCGGCGAGTACAGCCCGAGCCTCTATCTCGCCTTGCGGATCGCGGCGTTCTTCGAGGTGGCGGTGGAGATCATCTTCTCCACCGCGCCTTTCCCGCGGATCGGTGATTCCTCGGAGCGCTCGGCGTGACTTGCGGGAAACCACAATATTGAGAAGAAAGACGAACATGGCGTGTCGCGAGCGACGTCGGCTCGAGCCGCGGCCTGATGTCCCCACTCCCGATTTCCTGCTCACGCCGCCAGGGGTGACCAACGTCCCCCAGGCCCTCAAGGGAGGCGTTGCGAAAGCCGCTTTCGCAACATCAAGCTGACCCCAGGGCATGCCACCTTGGCCTTACCCCTCAAGAAAATGAGGGTTAGTGAGGGATGAGGCGCAGGTGTCGTGGTCGGCCACCTATGCGGTGCGCGTTCTCGCGAAGGCGGCGCCCGCCGCTCGTGTCGCGAAAGCCACTTTCGGGACATGTGGTGTCCCGAAAGTGGCTTTCGCGACACCTTCGGGACGCCACTGCCCAGTGCCGAAGCCTGATGACCAACGTCTCACAGGCCCTCCCGAACACGACAGCTTTGCCTTACCCCTCAATAAGTCCTGCCGTACCAGCCCGATCGGGGCCGGTGAGCGGCCTGGTACGAAGAGGGTGTGTGGAAATAGGGACACTCGACGTCCCCCTTTCCACACAGCCCTCACTCAGCGTCGCTCACGCCCCCAGGTGGGCCCGACGCTCTCACCGATCGTTCAGCTTGAATCTCGGTCGCCGGCTTCTCCTGGCCGGCCGCCCACGACGCCAAGAGGGCCAAACCGTCCGCGGTCGCCGTGCCGGCGGGCGCGGTGTAGACAGTCAGGAGCAGGCCGGGGTCGGCAGACAGCTCCATCGACTCGACGTCCAGGTCGAGCCGGCCCACTACCGGATGGTGCATACGTTTGCGTCCGGACCGGTGGAGCCGAACGTTCTGAGATGCCCACTGCTGCCGAAACAGTTCACTGCTTGTCGCCAATTCACCGACCAGGGTGACCAGCTCCTCGTCGTGCGGATTGCGGCCGGCTTCCATGCGTAGCTTCGCGGCCACATCACAGACGATCCGGTCATAGTCGACGAAGAACGTCTTCGCCGCCTCGGGATCCAGATACACGAACCGCGCGGTGTTCGCCGGCCGTCGCGTGTCGGCCAGCACCGGTGCATACAGCGCGCGGGCAAGGTGATTCATGGCCAGCACGTCATAACGGCCGTTGCAAATCCACGCCGGCGCCTCGGTGATGGCGTCGAGCACCTGCTGAAGCGCCGGACGCACCGTCACGGCGGATCGACGGCGGCGTGGACCGCCGGGCGCCCTGGACTGCCGCGCAAGGTGGAACAGGTGATCGCGCTCCGCCTCGTCAAGGTGCAAGGCAGAGGCCAACGCGTCGAGCACCCCGTCGGAGGCGCCGGCGAGGCCACCGCGCTCCATACGCACGTAGTAGTCGACCGATACCCCCGCCAGTAGAGCTACCTCTTCGCGACGCAGGCCTTTCACCCGGCGGTTGCCGCCGTAAGCGGACAGTCCGGCCCGCTCAGGCGTGATCCGCGCGCGACGCGAGCTCAGGAACTCCTTGATCTCAGTGCGCAGATCGATCGTGGCCACCCCTTCACCGTAGGCCCTGTTCGCAGGCGAAGGGAGGTCCTGCCGGTACCCCGTTGAGAGCCGACGCTCAGGTACCCGATGCGGTCGTGGCGGTGCCGCCGTCGACCGGGACGATGGTGCCCGTCAGATAAGACCCGGCCCGGCTGGCGAGGAACACGGCGACACCTGCCATGTCGTCGTCGCGGCCGAGCCGGCGCAGGGGGGCCTTCGCCGCGATCGTGTCGCCGATGGCGTCGATCGTGGCCGCCATCATCTGTGACGGGAACACTCCCGGAGCTACCGCGTTCACCGTGACGTGCTGTGGGCCCAGTTCCCTGGCAAGCACCCTGGTGAGTTGATGGAGTGCCGCTTTGCTGCTGGCGTAGGAATAGTTGGGCGCCTCGGCGACGTGGATGGCGGCGATACTGCCGATGTTGATGATCCGCGCGGGATCATCGGCGGTGCCCGCCCGGCGCAGTGCGGGCAGCAGCGCCTGCACCAGCCAGAACGGCGACTTGAGGTTGAGGTCGATCACCGCGTCCCAGGCCTCGGCCGGGAACGTCTCCAGCGGCTCGCGCCACATCGCTCCCGCGTTGTTGACGAGAATGTCCAGGCGCTCCGAGTCGGCCTTGACGAGATCCGCGAGGCGCTGACACTCGTCGTACCTGGACAGGTCCGCGGGGATTGCTCGAACGTCGCCGAATTCGGACAGCAGACGCTGTGCCTCCGCACACGCGTCCGCTTTGCGCGAGCTGACGACGACGCGGGCGCCCGCCTGCAGAAGGCCGCGCGCGATCATCATCCCGATGCCCCTCGTGCCGCCAGTGACAAGTGCGTACTTCCCACTCAGATCGAAAAGGTCTGCGTGGGTGGTGAACTGATTGCCCGTCATCGGTCTTCGTCCGTTCTATCGTGGAAGCATGCGCCTCGCGTGGCTGCGTTGAACAGGCTGACAGGCATCCTGGGCACCTGGGAGATCCTGGCGATACAGGCACTGCGAGAGCCCCCACGCCGCAAGTAGTCAACTAAACGCGGGACGCGGCCACCCCTGAAGGGCACATCACCTTGACGCCGGGCCGAGCCGCACCGGAGAGTGAGCTCCGACCCACGCGTCGGCAGGTGGAGGAACCCGGTGAAAGTCCGGGGCGGTCCCGCCACTGTCACCCCTGAGCCATCAGGGGAAGCCAGGAACTCCGGCCGGCGCGACCGCACGACCCGGGGCGCGGACACCCCGAGTGAGGACTGCCGTGATCCTGCTTCTGTCCACTTCGGACACCGACCTGCTCAGCGCTCGTTCCAGCGAGGCCGATTACCGGCTGGCGAACCCTGCCCGGCTCGACCTCGCCGAGTTGCCCGCCCTGCTCGACGGCGTCCAGATCGTCGTCGTCCGGATCCTCGGGTCCGAGCGCAGCTGGTCCGCCGGTCTCGACACGGTCCGCGCGAGTGGCGCGCACGTGGTCGTCCTCGGTGGCGAGCAGACGCCGGACGCGCAGCTGATGAAGCTGTCCACGGTCCCGGCCGGTACCGCGGCGGAGGCACACGCGTATCTCGCGCAGGGCGGGCCGGAGAACCTCACCCAGCTGCACCGTTTCCTGAGCGACACGCTGCTGCTCACCGGCGACGGGTTCGAGCCGCCCGCGGTGCAGCCGCTCTGGGGTGTCCTCGAGCGCCACACCTCGCGAAAAGAGGGTCCGGTCATCGCGATCCTCTACTACCGCGCGCATCACCTCTCCGGCAACACCGAGTTCGTCCACTCCCTCGCCGACGCCATCGAAGACGCCGGGGGCCGCGCGCTCCCGATCCACTGCGCGTCCTTGCGGACCCGTGAGCCGGAGATGATGGCCGAGCTGGCCAAGGCCGACGCGCTCCTGGTCACCGTGCTGGCCGCGGGTGGCACCCGGCCGTCCGAGGTCGGCGCCGGTGGCGACGACGAGGCGTGGGACGTCTCCGAGATGGCCGCACTCGACATCCCGATTCTCCAGGCCCTCTGCCTCACCAGCGACCGCGAGACCTGGTCGGCCAACGACGACGGCCTCTCCCCGCTCGACGCCGGGAACCAGATGGCCGTTCCCGAGTTCGACGGGCGGCTGATCACCGTCCCGTTCTCGTTCAAGGAGATCGACGACGACGGCCTCCCCAAGTATGTGCCGGACGCCGAGCGCGCTTCCCGTGTCGCCAAGATCGCGCTCGCCCACGCCCGCCTGCGGCACACGCCGCCGCCGGAACGCCGCATCGCGCTGATGCTGTCCGCGTACCCGACGAAGCATTCCCGTGTCGGCAACGCCGTCGGTCTCGACACTCCCGCGTCCGCGATCGAGCTGCTGCGCCTCATGCGCGACAGGGGTTACGACCTCGGAGACGCCCCGTTCCCCGGCGTCGAGCCCACCGGAACCGACCAGCCCGACGGCGACGCGCTGATCCACGCGCTCATCGCCGCGGGCGGCCAGGATCCGGAGTGGCTGACCGAGGAACAGCTGTCCGGCAACCCGATCCGCGTCCCGGCCGACCGGTATCGCGAGTGGTTCGCCGAACTGCCGGCGGAACTCCGTGAAGCGATGGAGGAGCACTGGGGGCCCGCCCCCGGCGAGCTGTATGTCGACAACGGGGACATCGTCCTGGCGTCCTTGCAGTCCGGCAACGTCATCTTGATGATCCAGCCGCCCCGCGGGTTCGGTGAGAACCCGGTGGCGATCTACCACAACCCGGACCTCCCGCCGAGCCACCATTATCTGGCCGCCTACCGCTGGCTGGAGCAGGAATTCGGCGCGCATGCCGTCGTCCACCTCGGCAAACACGGTTCGCTCGAATGGCTTCCCGGCAAGACGGCCGGACTTTCGGCGTCTTGCGCGCCGGATGCCGTCCTGGGCAATCTGCCGCTGATCTACCCGTTCCTGATCAACGACCCCGGCGAGGGCGCGCAGGCGAAACGGCGCGCACACGCCACGATCGTCGATCACCTGATCCCGCCGATGGCCCGCGCCGAAAGCTACGGCGACATGGCCCGGCTGGAGCAGCTTCTCGACGAGCACGCCAACATCGCCGCGATGGACCCGGCGAAGCTGCCCGCGATCCGCGCGCAGATCTGGACGCTGATCCAGGCCGCCAAGCTCGATCACGACCTCGGCGTCGAAGAGCGGCCGCACGACGCGGAGTTCGACGACTTCCTGCTGCACATCGACGGCTGGCTGTGCGAGGTCAAGGACGCCCAGATCCGCGACGGCCTGCACATCCTCGGTGCCGCACCGGAAGGCGAGGCACGGATCAACCTCGTGCTCGCGATGCTGCGTGCCCAGCAGATGTGGGGCGGCAAACAGGGCGCGGTGCCGGGTCTGCGTTCCGCGTTGGGGTTGAAGGAGAACAGCGACGCCCCACTGTCCGAAGTGGACGCCATCGAGCAGAAGGCACGCTCGCTCGTCGAGGCGATGGAGGCCAGGGATTGGTCCCCCGCCGCCGTCGCGGAGGTCGTCGCCGACGTGCCGGAACATCAGGAGGTCGCCCGCGTGCTGACCTTCGCCGCGACCGAGATCGTGCCGCGGCTGGCGGGGACGAGCGGCGAACTCGACGCGGTTCTCCACGCGCTCGACGGCGGCTACATCCCGGCAGGCCCCAGCGGGTCTCCCCTGCGCGGCCTGATCAACGTGCTGCCGACCGGCCGCAATTTCTACACCGTCGACCCGAAGGCCATCCCGAGCCGGCTCGCCTGGGAGACCGGGCAGGCGCTCGCCGACTCGCTTCTCCGGCGCTACCGCGAGGACACCGGTGACTGGCCACGCTCGGTCGGCCTCTCGGTCTGGGGCACGTCGGCCATGCGCACCTCGGGTGACGACGCCGCGGAAGTCCTCGCGCTGCTGGGTGTTCAGCCGGTCTGGGACGAAGCGTCGCGCCGGGTCACCGGCATCGAGGCGATCCCGCTCGCCGAACTCGGGCGGCCGCGGATCGACGTCACCGTGCGGATCAGCGGCTTCTTCCGTGACGCCTTCCCGCACGTGATCAGCCTGATGGACGACGCGGTGCGCCTCGTGGCGGGCCTCGACGAGCCGGACGAGCAGAACTTCGTGCGCGCCCACACCCGCGCGGATCTGGCCGCGCACGGTGACGAACGCCGGGCCACCACGAGGATCTTCGGCTCCAAGCCCGGCGCGTACGGCGCGGGCCTGCTGCCGCTGATGGACTCCGGGAACTGGCGTGACGACAAGGATCTCGCCGAGGTCTACGCGGTCTGGGGCGGGTTCGCCTACGGCCGGGACCTCGACGGCAGGCCCGCCCGCGAGGACATGGAGAACTCGTACAAGCGGATCGTGGTCGCGGCCAAGAACACCGACACCCGTGAGCATGACATCGCCGATTCCGACGACTACTTCCAATACCACGGCGGGATGATCGCGACCGTCCGCGCGCTGACCGGGACCGCGCCCGCGTCCTACGTCGGCGACAGCACCACCCCGGACGCCGTCCGCACCCGCACGCTCGGCGAGGAGACCGCCCGGGTCTTCCGCGCCCGGGTGGTCAATCCGCGCTGGCTGACCGCGATGCGCAAGCACGGCTACAAGGGCGCCTTCGAGCTGGCGGCGACGGTCGACTACCTGTTCGGTTTCGACGCCACCGCCGGTGTGGTCGGCGACTGGATGTACGAGAAGCTCACCGAGTCCTACGTACTCGACGAGGTCAACCAGGAGTTCCTGCGCCAGGCCAATCCGTGGGCGCTGCGCGGCATCATCGAGCGGCTGAACGAGGCCGCCGACCGGGGGCTCTGGGCGGAGCCGGACGCCGATCTTCTGGCTCAGCTGCGCGAGGTCTATCTCTCGTTGGAGGGCGACCTCGAATCGTGACATCACCCGGTGGAGCGGGCCCATGGCCCGCCCGGCGGTACCACTGTCATATGCGCGGAACTTAGCGTGACAGGGGCGGTGGGACGTCAATGATCGGGAGGACAGCGATGATCAAGCGTCTGTTGAAGGTCGTGCTCCGTCACGGTTGCTGCTCGGCGTGCACCGGTCTGGGCTGCGGCTGCTGCGGCGCCTGCAAGTAGGTCCGCAGGACACGGACTAAGGGTGGACACCCGCGATATGGGTGTTCGCGCGGCGGACGTCGGCGGCGAGGGCGGGTACCTCGATCACCCGGCGTCCGGCCGCTTCCAGCATCTCGGCGCCGACGCAGTCGACGAACACCGACGGCTCGCGCCAGGCGAACACGACTCGGGGAAGGCCGGCGTCGAGGATGAGCTGGGTGCAGCTTCGCGGATGTGACGTCCGCGAGCTGCACGGCTCCAGCGACGTGTACATCGTCGCCTTCGCCAGTCGCGGGTCTCCCGGTTCGAGTTTCGCGAGCGCGGCTTCCTCCGCGTGGTTGGCGGGATCGCCGTCGCCCGAGTAGCCGGTGGAGATCACTTCACCGTCGGCGTCGGTGATGACCGCGCCGACGCGGAAAGTCCGCGGCGGGCAGAACTCCGCCAGCGCGATGGCCTCGCGCAAGCGGAGGATGTCCACTTCGGACGGTTCCGGGGTCGCGTGGTACTCCAGTACGGCGATGTCACCCAGCCGGGTGCTTTCGACAAGGGTCAGCCCGCGGGGGAAGGCACCGGGACCGGCGAACCGCGGCGCGCGCGGATCACCGACGAAGAACGGCGCGATCGCCAGATGCAGCTCGTCGACCAGTCCCTCGGTGAGGAACTGGGTGTGGATCGCGCCGCCGCCTTCGACCATCAGCCGTCGCACGCCGCGCGCGTGGAGGTCCGCCAGCATCTCGCGCAGGCCGGTCAGCTCGACCACGGTGGCCTTCACGCCCGTGACGACGCCGGGCGGCGCGTACACCAGCTTCTCCGTGTCGCCGACGGTGAAGAACTGGGCCGCCGGATCGAGTGAGCCGCTGCGCGTCAGCGTGACCTTGACCGGTTGCGCCGGCCGCCCGGCCGCGACGCGCTCGCGCACCAGCTCCGGCGAGCGGACCAGCAGCCGGGGATCGTCCGCGCGGACGGTGTTGGCCCCGACCAGGATCGCGTCCGATGCCGCGCGCAGACCGTCCACCCTGGCCCAGTCGTCCTGGTTGGACAGCACCAGCCGGGTGTCGGTCGCGTCGTCGAGGTAGCCGTCCAGCGAGACCGCGGCGGACAGCAGGACGTGAGGGCGTTCGATCACGTTCGCCAGTATGCCCCGAAACCTAACGCGAAAAGAGTTGCGTTAGTTCGCGGCGGTCGGTTAGCGTGGCCCCATGATCTTGTGAGACGAACCTGCGCCCTCATCCACCTCCTTCGCAGGGAGTCTCATGTCTAATTCTTTGACGCTTTCCGACGTCACCTTCACCTGGCCGGACGGTGTTCCGGTGTTCGAGCGGCTCTCGCTCACCCTCGGCACCGGCCGCACCGGACTGGTCGGCACCAACGGTTCCGGCAAGTCCACGCTGCTCAGCCTGCTCGCCGGCAGGCTGCGGCCCGAATCCGGTTCGATCACCACGCCGGGGGAAATCGGCTACCTGCCGCAGAACCTGGTCCTGGATACCGAGCGGCGGGTCGACGACGTCCTGGGCGTGACGGCGATCCGCGCGGCGATCAAGGCCGTCGAGGACGGCGACACCGCCGAGGAGTACCTCACCACCATCGGCGAAAACTGGGCTGTCGAGGAGCGCACCCGCGCCATCCTCGACCGGCTCGGCCTGGGCGTGGTCCGCCTGGACCAGCGGGCGGGCGAACTGTCCGGCGGCCAGGTGACGCTGCTCGGGCTGGCCGCGCTGCTCTTGCGCCGTCCGGCCGTCCTGCTGCTCGACGAACCGACCAACAACCTCGACCTGCGGGCCCGCGAACTGGTGCACCGCGAGGTCGAGGACTGGAGCGGGATCCTCGTGGTGGTCTCGCACGACCGCGAACTGCTTCAGTCGGTCGACCGGATCGCCGAGGTCCGCGACGGCGAAGTCACCACCTATGGCGGGAATCTCGCGGACTACGAGCACGCCGTCGAGGTGGCGCAGGAGGCCGCGCGGCGCCACGTCCGGGCGGCGGAGTCGGACGTCAAGCGACAGAAACGGGAGCTGGTCGAGGCCGGGATCAAACTCGCCAGGCGGGCCCGCTACGGCCAGCAGATGTGGGACCGGAAACGCGAACCCAAGGTGCGGATGCGCAAACGTCAGGAGGACGCGCAGATCGCCGCGGGCAAGTACCGGAACCTGCACGCGGACAGGCTGGAGGACGCCGTCGAGACGTTGAAGGCCGCCGAAGAGCTGGTGCGCGAGGACGCCGAGATCCGCGTCGAACTGCCGGAAACCCTGGTGTCGTCGGGACAGGACGTGCTCCGCGTCGACGCCGTTCCCCGCTTCGGCCCGGCGGCGAACCTGCACGTCATGGGGCCGGAGCGGATCGCGCTCGTCGGGCCGAACGGGTCGGGCAAGACCACCCTGCTCCGCACGATCATCGGCGAACTCCCGCCGAAGTCGGGCGAGGTGAGCTTGTTCGTGCCCGCCCGGCTGCTCCCCCAGCGGATCGACATCCTCGACGACGACATGTCCATTGTGGACAATGTGCGCCGGTTCGCGCCGTCGCTGACGGACAACCAGATCCGCGCCAGGCTGGCGCGGTTCCTGTTCCGGGGCACGGCGGCCGAACGAACGGTGGCGTCGTTGTCCGGCGGGGAACGCTTCCGGGCCGCGCTGGCGGCGTTGCTGCTCACCGATCCGGCACCGAAACTGCTGGTGCTCGACGAGCCGACGAACAACCTCGACCTGGCGAGCGTGCGACGGCTCACCGAGGCGTTACGCGCCTACCGGGGCGCGCTGATCGTGGCGAGCCACGACCGGCCGTTCCTCGCCGATATCGGCATCACGAGGTGGCTGGACCTCCGCGTTTAGTCCTCTGGATGCGGTACTTGCACGCGCAACTACCGCGTTTAGAGGACGAAATGCGCGGTGGTCGTGAGTGGCGATTCGGGTTCTCTTGAGGGGTAAGGCAAATATGGCGTGATCGGCTCGTTGCCCTGAAGGTCCCCTTGCTTACCCTGAAGGTAGCAAAGGGGACCTTCGCTACTTGGCCGCAGTCCAGTACTCCCCGCTGAGACTCGGCGCGCCCTTGATTGTCCACAAGGGACACTGTCGGACAACTCCATGTCTGATTTAGGCCTACATGTGCGGTTTCGGGTCGGGTCGTGAGTGCCGATTAGGGTTAGAACACCACTTGGCACTCACGACCCTCTCGGGAAGTCACGCATACTGCCCAAATCGGACACCCACCTGCCAAAAGTGTCCTTTGTGGACACTCTACCCTCGTCCCGACTTCCGGTAGCCAGTCCGGACCCGCGCCAGGGCACGCCATACTTGGCTAACCCACCAACAACCCCAATCGCCACTCACGGACCGTTCAGGCGGGAGTCGGCCAGCTCCGGAAGCGCATTTCGTCCTCTGGATGCGGTACTTGCACGCGCAACTACCGCGTTTAGAGGACGAAATGCGCGGTGATCAGGCGTCGAAGTCGACGGTGACGGACTCGGAGATCGGCACCGACTGGCAGGTGAGCACGAAACCGGCGTCGACTTCGGCCTTCTCGAGCGCGAAGTTGCGCCGCATGTCCACCTTTCCGTCGCAGATCTTCGCCCGGCAGGTGCCGCACACGCCGCCCTTGCAGGCGAACGGCAGATCCGGGCGGTACTTCTGCGCGCCGTCGAGCAGGGAGGAGTTGCGCGGCAGCGTCATCGTCGTCGACCGGCCATCGAGGACCAGCGTGACCTCGCTGGAGGACCCCACGACGGCCGGGTCGATGTGCCGCACCGGCTCCGGCGGGGTGTCCACATAGAACAGTTCCTGGTGGACACGCTCGTCCGGCACGCCAAGGGAGCGCAGCAGTTCCTGCGCGCCGGTCACCATGTCGAACGGGCCGCACAGCCACCAGTGCGCGACGTCGTCGGCCGGGATCAGCACGGTGCACAGGCGCCGCAGCTTCTCCGCGTCCAGACGGCCGGTGAACAGTTCGGCCTCGCGCGGCTCTCGCGAGAGCACGTGGACGAGTTCGAGCCGCGCGGGGTAACGGTCCTTCAGATCCGCGAGGTCGTCGGCGAACATGACGGTGTCCGTACGCCGGTTGCCGTAGAGCACGGTCACCGTGGCGTCGGAATCGCCGAGCAACGAGGACGCGATCGACAGCACCGGCGTGATGCCCGAACCCGCCGCGATCAGCACGTGGTGCCCGGCGGTTTCCAGGTCGGGGGTGAAGTTGCCGGTCGGCGCGGCGACCTCGATCTCGTCGCCGGGGCGCACGTCGCGCACCAGCCACGACGAGAACAACCCGCCCGGCACCTCCCGGACGCCGACGCGCGGTGCCGCACCGGCGGGTGCGCAGATCGAGTACGAGCGGCGTTCGTCCCGGCCGTCGATTTCGCGGCGCAGGGTCAGCGACTGACCAGCCTTGAACCGGAAGGTGTCGGCGAGGTCTTCGGGTACGTCGAAGGTCACCGCGACGGCGTCGTCGCAGAGCCGCTGGACGTCGGAGACCTTGAGGGAGTGGAACCCCGTGCGGCGCAGAGTGGACGCGGTCACGCTAGATCTCCTTGACGTGTTCGAACGGTTCGAGGCAGGAACGGCAGCGGCGCAGCGCCTTGCACGCCGTCGCGCTGAACCGGGACTGCTCCTCGGTGTCCGCGGAACCACAAAGCGGGCAGCGGACCGACGACGCCGGCGGGCTCAACGTGAGCGGGATCGGACCGGTCCGCCGCGGCGCGGCCCCCGGCGGTGCGATCCCCACTTCGGCCAGCTTCCGCTTCCCGTCCTCGGTGATCCAGTCGGTGGACCAGGCGGGCTGGAGCACGGTGCGAACCTCGACCTCGCCGTAGCCCGCCCCGGTCAGCGCGTGCACGAGGTCGTCGCGCATGGTGTCCATCGCCGGGCAGCCGGTGTAGGTCGGGGTGATCGCGACGACCACCCGACCGTCGGATTCGGACACCTCGCGTAGCACACCGAGGTCGGCGAGGGTGAGCATCGGCAGTTCCGGGTCGGTGACCGTGGCCGCCACGGCGTACGCGGTCACCATGTCGCGTCCGGATGTTCCCTGGCGACACTCTGCAGCTCCGCCAGCAGGTAACCCATCCGCTCGGTGTGCACGCCGTCGCGGCCCATCCGGCCGGAAACCCCGGCGATGGCCCCGATCTCGGGGCGCGTCAGCTTCGCGACGGCCAGCACCTGGTCGAGGATCGCGTCGAACTCCGGCCGCAGCGACGGCGAATCGACGAATTCGTCCTGGTGTGCCACGAAAAGCTCGTCGACGTAGGGCCAGACCGCGTCCAGTCCCTCCTGCATCCGCTCGTGCGACAGTTCGGTCCCGTCGCCGAGGCGCACGGCCCATTGGGCGGCGTAGTCGCGGTGGTAGGCGACTTCCTTGACGCCCTTGTCCGCGATGGCCGCGAGCACCGGGTCCTCAGAGGACTGAAGCCGCTGCAACAAAGCCAGCCGCCAGATGGAGAACACCAGCAGCCGCGCGATCAGATGCCCGAAGTGCCCGCCGTCGAGTTCGGCGAGCCGGACGTTGCGATACTCCTGCTCACTCCGGAAGAAGGCGTAGGAGTCCTCGGTGCGCCCGCTCCCGTCGGCCTTGCCCGCGCGCGCCAGCAGCAGCCGTGCCTGTCCGAGCAGGTCGAGCGCGATGTTGGCGATCGCGACCTCGTCCTCGAGTTCGGGCGCGTTCGTGCACCACTCCTGCAGGCGGTGCGAGAAGATCAGCGCGTCGTCGCCGAGCATCAGGCAGTACGCGGCCAGCCGGGCACCGTCCACACCGGACGGAACCGTGGTGTCCACACCGGACAGTGGATCTTCGAACCCGGTGCCGAAGGCCCAGCGGGAGTCGTTTTCCTCGGTGATCGCCTCGTAGGCGTTGTCGAAGCTCATGTCAGATGTGCGGAACGTTGTCGGGGATGTCGTAGAACGTCGGGTGCCGGTACACCTTGTCGCCGCTGGGCGCGAAGAACGGGTCCTTCTCGTCCGGCGAGGACGCCGTGATGTCCGACGCGCGCACCACCCAGATCGACACACCTTCGTTGCGGCGGGTGTAGAGATCCCGCGCGTGATGCAACGCCATGTCGTCGTCGGCGGCGTGCAGCGAACCCACGTGCACATGGTTCAGGCCGCGCTTGCCCCGGACGAACACCTCGTACAACGGCCAGTCGTGCTTCATCACGAACCCTTCTTCGCTGCGTGCGCGGTGGCGGCTTCCCGCACCCATGCGCCGTCCTCTTGGGCCCGGCGCCGGTGCGCGACGCGCTGGGCGTTGCAGGGGCCGTTGCCCTTCAACACGTTCTTGAACTCTTCCCAGTCCACCGCGCCGAAGTCGTAGTGCCCGCGCTCGGGGTTCCACTTCAGGTCCGGGTCCGGGAAGGTGACGCCCAGCGCTTCCGCCTGCGGAACGGACATGTCGACAAAGCGCTGGCGCAGCTCGTCGTTGGTGTGCCGCTTGACCTTCCACGCCATCGACTGCGCGGTGTTCGGCGATTCCGCGTCCGGCGGGCCGAACATCATCAGCGACGGCCACCACCAGCGGTTCACCGCCTCCTGCACCATTTCCCGCTGCTCGTCCGTGCCGCGCATCATCGTCATCAGCAGTTCGAAGCCCTGCCGCTGGTGGAAGGACTCCTCCTTGCAGATGCGGATCATGGCGCGCGCGTACGGCCCGTACGAGCTGCGGCACAAGGGAACCTGGTTGCAGATGGCCGCGCCGTCGACCAGCCAGCCGATCACGCCGACGTCGGCGAAGGTGAGCGCCGGGTAGTTGAAGATCGACGAGTACTTCTGCCTGCCGTTGATGAGCTTGTCGGTCAGGTCCGCCCGGTCGGCGCCGAGCGTGGCCGCCGCCGAGTACAGGTACAGCCCGTGCCCGGCCTCGTCCTGCACCTTCGCGAGCAAGATCGCTTTGCGCCGCAAGGAAGGTGCCCGGGTGATCCAGTTGCCTTCGGGCTGCATGCCGATGATCTCCGAATGCGCGTGCTGCGCGATCTGCCGGATCATCGTCTTGCGGTAGCCCTCGGGCACCCAGTCGCGCGGCTCGATGCGCTGATCACGCGCGATGGTCGCCTCGAAGTGCTGTTCGAGGTCTTCTTCAGACACCGTCGCTGTCATGCCTGCTCCTTCGCCACCAGGGTCAGCACGTCGTACTTGGCGACCGAGTCACCGTCCTGATTGGTCACGTCGGCGTCCCAGCGGACCTCGCCGTACTCCTGGTCGATGCGCGGGGTGATCTGCTTGGCGGTCAGGGTCACGGTCAGCGAGTCGCCGACCTTGACCGGGGTGAGGAACCGCAGGTTCTCCAGGCCGTAGTTGGCCAGCACCGGGCCGGGTTCCGGCGAGACGAACAGGCCCGCGGCGAACGAGACCACGAGGTACCCGTGCGCCACGATGCCGCCGAACAGCGGATTCGCCGCGGCCGCCTCGGGATCAGTGTGCGCGTAGAAGGTGTCACCAGTGAACTCGGCGAAGTGGTCGACGTCGGCTTGCGTGACCTGACGCGGCCCGGCGACCACGGAATCGCCGATCTTGAGTTCTGCCAGTGACTTCCGGAACGGATGGACGTCGCTCTCGGTGCGCGGGGCGCCCGCGACCCAGCGGCCGGTGACCGTGCTGAGCACCTTCGGGCTGCCCTGGACGGCCGTGCGCTGCATGTGGTGCAGCACGCCGCGGATCCCGCCCATCTCCTCGCCGCCACCGGCGCGGCCGGGGCCGCCGTGGACCAGCTGCGGCATCGGGGAACCGTGGCCGGTGGACTCCTTGGCGTCGTCGGCGTCGAGCACCAGCAGACGGCCGTGGAACGGCGCGACCCCGAGCACGACCTCGCGCACGAACTCCTGGTCCGCGGAAACGACGGAACCCACGAGACTGCCGCCGCCGCGTGCGGCGAGCTCGACGACCTGCAGGGTGGAGGTGTAGGGCAGCAACGTCGAGACCGGGCCGAACGCCTCGACCTCGTGCGGCTCGGAACGCTCCGGGTCGGCCTTCAGCAAGACCGGCGAGATGAAGGCGCCGCGTTCGGCGTCCGCGCCGACGACCTCGACCCGCTCCGGGTCACCGAAGACGACCGTGCCGACGTCCAGCAGCGCCTTGAGCGACCGCCGGACCTCCTCACGCTGCTCCAGGCTGGCCAGCGCGCCCATCCGGACGCCCTCGGCGGTGGGGTTGCCGATGGTGACCTTCGCCAGCCGCGCGCTCGCGGCCTCGGCGACGTCGTCCAGCAAATCGGCGGGGACGAAGGCACGGCGGATGGCGGTGCACTTCTGGCCGGCCTTGACCGTCATCTCGGTGGTCAGCTGCTTGACGAAGAGGTCGAACTCGGTGGTGCCGGGTCGGGCGTCGGGGCCGAGGATCGAGCAGTTCAGCGAGTCGGCCTCGGCGTTGAACCGGACGGAATTGCGCACGATCGCCGGATGGGCCCGCAGCTTCTGCGCCGTCGAGGCGGAGCCGGTGAAGGAGACGAGGTCCTGCGCGGTGACGTGGTCGAGCAGGTCACCGACGCTGCCCGCGACGAACTGCAGCGTGCCCTCGGGCAGGATGCCGGACTCGATGATGATCTCGACCAGCCGCGCGGTCAGGTACGCGGTCTGGCTGGCCGGCTTGACGAGGCTGGGCACCCCGGCCAGGAACGCGGGCGCGAACTTCTCCAGCGGGCCCCAGACCGGGAAGTTGAAGGCGTTGATCTGGACGGCGACGCCGCGCAGCGGGACGGCGATGTGCTGGGCGACGAAGGTACCGCCCTTGCTCAGCGGCTCCACGTTGCCGTCGACGTAGACGGTGTCGTTCGGCAGTTCGCGCTTGCCCTTGCCGGCGTAGGCGAACAGCACGCCGATGCCGCCGTCGATGTCGACCATCGAGTCGGTCTTGGTCGCACCCGTGCGCGCCGACAGCGCGTACAGCTCGTCGCGGTGTTCGCGCAGGTGCGAGGCCAGCGCCTTCAGCAACGCGGCGCGCTGGTGGAAGGTCAGCTCACGCAGGGCGGGACCGCCGGTGCGGCGGCCGTACTCCAGCGCGGCGGCGAAGTCGACGCCGTCGGACGAGACCCGGGCGACCTCCTCGCCCGTCGAGGCGTCGTGCAGCGGTACGCCGTCGTTGTCCGCCGTGTGCCACCCGCCGGAGACGTAGCTGCGCAGCAATGCCATGGGGCCGACCCTTCGAATATGGTGAATTACAGACCGTCCGTTCAGTAATTCACTGTAGCTCGCGTCCGGGGTCTTGCAAACCCCCGGACGGCGGCGGATCCTTGACATCCACGCGGAAGCGCGCCTTTACTGGCGGCACCCTTTAACAACCGTCCATTCGGTCAGTAACTAGGTGGTCTGGCTTGAGCAGCAACGCCGCGCACACGATGTTCGCCGACGACCTGGCGTCGAGCGCGCTGGGCATCGAGCTGGTCGAGGCCGCCGAAGGGCACGCCGTCGCCACCATGCTGATCACCGAGACGATGGTCAACGGGCACGGCATCGCCCATGGCGGTTACGTCTTCCTGCTCGCCGACACGACGTTCGCCTGCGCCTGCAACAGCCACGGCCCGGTCACCGTCGCCTCGGGCGCGGAGATCTCCTTCGTCGCCGCTGGAAAGCTCGGCGACCACCTCATCGCCACCGCCACCGAACGGACCCGCTACGGGCGCAACGGCATCTACGACGTCACCGTCCACCGGGAGACCCCCGGCGGGCCGGAGGTCGTCGCCGAATTCCGCGGCCGGAGCCGCACCATCGAGAAAGCCACAGGGCGATGACCTTCAGTGACGACGCCGAGAACCTGACCATCGACGAACTCCAGGCGCGGCAACTGAACCGCCTCCGGTGGACACTGCGGCACGCCTACGACAACGTGCCCTTCTACACCAGGAAGTTCGACGAGGCCGGCGTCCATCCGGACGACTGCAAGGCGCTGGAAGACCTGGCGAAGTTCCCCTTCACCACCAAGCAGGACCTGCGCGACAACTACCCTTTCGGCATGTTCGCGGTGCCGGAATCGCAGGTCAGCCGGATCCACGCGTCCAGCGGCACCACCGGTAAGCCGACCGTCGTCGGCTACACCGCCGACGACATCGACACTTGGGCGACGGTGATGGCACGGTCGATCCGCGCGGCCGGCGGGCGACCGGGCGACAAGGTCCACGTGGCCTACGGATACGGCCTGTTCACCGGCGGCCTCGGCGCGCACTACGGCGCCGAGAAACTGGGCTGCACCGTCATTCCCGCGTCCGGCGGCATGACAGCGCGCCAGGTGCAGATCATCACCGACTTCAAACCCGAGATCATCATGGTCACGCCGTCGTACCTGCTCACCCTGCTCGACGAGTTCGAGCGCCAGGGCATCGACCCGCGGAGCAGTTCACTCAAGGTCGGCATCTTCGGCGCGGAACCGTGGACCGAGCAGATGCGCGCCGAGATCGAAGAACGCGTCGGCATCGACGCCGTCGACATCTATGGCCTGTCCGAGGTGATGGGCCCGGGCGTCGCGCAGGAATGCGTCGAGACCAAGGACGGGCTGCACATCTGGGAGGACCACTTCTTCCCCGAGGTGATCGACCCGTTCACCGAGAAACCGATCGACGACACCGGGGAACTGCTGTTCACCTCGCTCACCAAACAGGCTCTGCCGATCATCCGCTACCGCACGCGCGACCTCACCCGGCTGCTCCCGGGCACCGCGCGGCCGGCGTTCCGGCGGATGGAGAAGGTGACCGGCCGCACCGATGACATGATCATCCTGCGTGGCGTCAACGTCTTCCCCACGCAGATCGAGGAAGTCGTGCTGGTGACCCCCGCGCTCGCCCCGCATTTCCAGCTGGTGCGGTCGACCAAGGGCCGGATGGACCAGCTGACGGTCCGCGTCGAAGCCCGTCCGGACGCGACGGCCGAGCAACGCGCGGAGGCCGCCGCTCGGCTGATCACCGGGGTCAAGGACGGGGTCGGCGTGAGCGTCGGCGTCGAGGTGGTCGACCCGGACACCCTGGAGCGTTCGCTGGGCAAGATGCGCCGGGTACTCGACGAGCGGGACCGCGGTTGAGCACGCCCGCCCGCCGGGGGCGCCCCGGCTACGACCTCGAATCGCTGCTGCAGGTCGCGGTCAAGCTGTTCAACGAACGCGGCTACGACGGCACCAGCATGGAGGACCTCTCCCGCAAGCTCGGCATCACGAAATCCGCGATCTACCACCACGTGCCGAGCAAGGAGGAACTGCTGCGGCTCGCCGTCGACCGCGCGCTGAACGGCCTGTTCGCCGTCGCCGCCGAGACGGAATCCTTCGAGGGCAGGGCGATCGAGAAGCTGGAGCATCTGGTGCGGGGCAGTGTCCTCGTCCTGGTCGAGCAACTGCCGTTCGTGACGCTGCTGCTGCGGGTGCGGGGCAACACCAAGATCGAGCGGGCGGCGCTGGCGCGGCGGCGTGAATTCGACCGGCTGGTCACCGAACTGGTGAAACAGGCCGAGACCGAGGGTGACGTGCGGCCCGACATCGATCCGGCGGTCACCGCGCGGCTGCTGTACGGCATGGTGAACTCGCTGATCGAGTGGTACCGGCCGCGCCGGGGTTCGGCGGGGACGGAACTGGCGGACGCGGTGTGCAAGATCGCGTTCGACGGCCTCCGGACCCAATAGCCGTAACTCGCGTGCTTGAAGGCGTAACTCGCGTGTCTGGAGCCGGACCGGCTTCAGACACGTGAGTTACGCCTCCGAGCACGCGAGTTACGCCTTCGGGGGCAGTCGCGCCTGCCAAATCAGCGCGTCCCGCAACTGCTGGATGAGCTGTTCGTCGTCGGCCTCCGACGGATCGACCCCGAGCGGGATCCACCGTTCGCCGACCTCGGTGCCGTTCTCGAAACTGGTGATCACGATCCCGGCGTAGGAGACGGTTTCGTCTCCGCTGTCACCTTGGATCCGGACGTCACGATGCTGCAGCCGCACACTGACCCACCGTCCGGGGCGGCACACCGGTTCGCGTTCGGCACTGGCCATTCGTCCCTACCTATGACGCCCGCTCCCTCGCCCCCAACGTCGCACCCGGGGCCCGGAGGGTTACCGGCCGGTTGTTCCGGTTCGATAACGGCACCCGCTCACGTGAAACGGTTACGCTCGGGCCATGAGCACCGATCCGGAGATCCGGCGGCGCCGACTCGAACCGGCCGCCCGGCGTGCGGAAATCCTGGCCGCGGCACGGCGGCTGTTCGGCGCGGGCACGTACGCCTCGGTGTCGACGTCGGACATCGCGAAGGCCGCCGGGGTGGCCAGGCCGCTGATCAATCACTACTTCGGCGGCAAACGCGAGCTGTACCTGGAAGTCGTGCGGCAGATGATGATCGTGCCCGCGCCGGTGATCGAGAACCTGCCCGACACGACCGCCGAAGAACGGCTCGAGATCAGTGTCCGGCACTGGATCGAGGTCGTCGAACGCAACGAACAGGCGTGGCTGACCGCGATCGGCCAGGAAGCCGTCGGCCGCGACCCGGACATCGAACGGATCATGCTGGAGGGTGACGAGATCGCCGCCGACCGCGTGCTCGCGGCCGCGCTGATGAGCGACATCACCGAAGGGCGCGAAGAACTCCGCGCGATGATCCGCTCGTACGGCGGGATGCTGCGCGCCGCTTCACGCGAGTGGCTGATCCGCGGCACGCTCGACCGCGAGGAACTGCGGGTCTTCCTCACCGACTCGATCCTGCATCTGCTGCGGGTCACTTACCCGGCCGTGCTCGCAACGCGTTCCGCCGGGCATAAGCCGCCGGCGTCATCCCCTTCCAGCGTTTGAAGGCGTAGATGAAGCTCGACGCCTCGGCGTAGCCCAGCCGCAGCGCCACGTCCTCGACACTGAGCACGCCGGTGTCGAGCATCTCCTCCGCCAGGGCTTGGCGAACCTCGTCCAGCAGCGCGCGATAGCCCGTCCCGGCCTCGAACAAGCGGCGCCGCAGTGTGCGGGGGCTGAGCGCGAGCCGTCGCGCGACCTCGTCCATCCCGGCGTCGACCCCGCCGAGCCGCACCAGCCGTTCCCGGACCTGCTGCGCGATTCCGGATCGCTCGCGTTTCCGGGACACCAGCAGATCGCATTGCGCGGCGCAGACCGCGACCGTCTGGTCGTTGGCCTGCGGCAGCGGTTTGTCGAGCAGGAGCGGGTCCAGGGTTGCGACCTGTGACCGGGCGGAGAACGAGGGTGCCAACCCGAACGTCCGCGCATATTCGTCCACAGTGGAGGGTTGCTCGTGCCGGAACGCGAGGGAACGCAGCGAAATGTCCGGGAGGATGTCGCGCATGACGGTGTGGATGGCGCCGAGGTCGCGCAGCATCAGGAAACGGGCGACGTCGCCGGGCACCCGGCTGTCGTCCATGGTCAAGGCGAGCCGCCCGGCCTCGACGGTCACGTGCGGGATGCAGAAGGTGAAGCTCAGGTCCAGGTAGCGCAGGGCGAAGCGCATCGCGTCACCGAGCGTCGGGCTGCTGATGCACGCGAAGCCGAAGATGCCGAACGCGCTGACGCGGTAGCGCCTGCTCAGCCGCAGCGCGACGTCGTCCCCGGCACCGAGCCCGCGGATCAGCTCGCGGACCACGGCGAGTTCCTGGCGCGCGTCGACCTGGCCGTCCACGGGGGCGTTCTCGTAGTGGGTCAGTCCGGTGACGCCGTGGTCGGCGGCGAAGCGGGCCATGAGCACGATGCTCGCCGTGCCACGGGGGTAGTCCCAATCGCGGATCACCGGCGGCGGTAGTTCCATGGCCGGGATTATGGATCCCGGCAGCGATCGACGCATTGAGGACCGTAACTGTCCTGGATCCCGCTTAAGGTGAGCGGCATGTCCGACACGTTGAGCAGGCGCGCGCTGAACCGCGCCATGCTGGACCGGCAGCTGCTGCTCCGGCGTTCGAAGATGACCGCGCTCGAAGCGGTCGAGCAGCTCGCCGGGTTGCAGGCGCAGGCGCCCAACCCGCCGTACTTCGCGCTGTGGACGCGGCTGCACGGCTTCCGCCAGGAAGACCTGGCCGAGCTGCTGCTGGACAAGAGTGTCGTGCGCATCGCGCTCATGCGTGGCACCGTGCACCTGGTGACGCCGTCAGACGCGCTGGCGTGGCGGCCGATCGTGCAGCCCCTCTACGACCGTTCGATGTACAACACCCAGTTCACCCCCGAGATCGCCGGTCTCGATCACGAGGAGATCGCCCGGACCGCACGCAAACTGCTCGGCGAACGGCCGCTCTCGTCGGGTGAACTCGGCGCGGAACTCGCGAAGCGCTGGGAAAGTGCCGGGCCGTCGGCGCTGGTACACGTCGCACGGGCGCTGCTGCCACTGGTGCAGATCCCGCCGCGCGGCGTCTGGGGCAAATCCGGCCAGCCGACCTATCAGACCACTGGGGACTGGCTCGGCGCCGAGCCGGACGCGACGCCGTCGCCGGAGCGGATGTTCAAGCGATATCTGGCCGCGTTCGGACCGGCGTCCGTGCAGGACGCGCAGGCCTGGGCCGGGATCACGAAACTCGGCGAGGTCGCCGAGCGGCTGCGGCCGGAACTTCGGGTGTTCCGTGACGAGAACGGGCGCGAGCTGTTCGATCTGCCGGACGCGCCACGACCGGATCCGGACACCCCCGCGCCGCCGCGGCTGCTGGGGCCGTTCGACCAGACGATCCTGTCCTACGCCGACCGCACGCGGGTGATCAGCGACGAGTACCGCAAGGTCGTCATCACCCATAACGGCCTGGTGAAGGGCACCGTCCTGGTCGACGGGTCGGTGAAGGGCTTCTGGGAGATCAGAGCGGCGAAGAAGGCCGCTTCGGTCGCCATCACGCCGTTCGAGCGCGTCCCGAAGCGCGATCTGGACGCTCTCGAAAGCTCCGCGCACCGCCTCCTGACCTGGGCGCACCCGACGTCCGAGTCGCACTCCGTGCGTTTCGTCCTCTAAATGCGGTAGTTGGTGGCGCGAACTACCGCATTTAGAGGACGAAATGCGGTAGGGGCGTGGCCGGAAATCTCGATTGAGTGGCCGGTCGTCTACTTCCACCAGGGGTGACCGGTGCGTAACTTCGTTCGGCATGGGCGAGACGAGCGTGCTGATCGTAGGGACGGGCTTCGGCGGGGTCGGGACGGCGATCGAACTCAAACGCGCCGGGTTCGACGACTTCACCATCCTGGAGAGCGCCGCCGAACCGGGGGGCGTCTGGCGGGAGAACACCTATCCGGGCGCGGGCTGCGACATCCCCTCGCCGCTGTATTCGTTCTCCTACGAGCCCAATCCTGACTGGCCGAAGCGGTTCTCACTGCAGCCCGACATCCACGCCTACCTCAAACGCGTGGTCCGCCGCCACGCACTCGAACCGCACATCCGCTTCAACACGCGCGTCACCAGCGCGTCGTTCGACGAGGAGCGCGGGCTCTGGCGGGTGGAGACCGCGGGCGGCGAGACCTTCGAGGCCACCGTCTTCGTCCCCGCCGTCGGACAGCTCTCGCGGCCGGTGCTGCCGGACATCCCCGGCCAGGAAACCTTCGAGGGCCCCAGTTTTCACTCCGCGCACTGGGACCACGACGTCGACCTGCGCGGCAAGAAGGTCGCGGTGATCGGCACCGGCGCGAGCGCGATCCAGTTCGTGCCCGAGGTCCAGCGCCAGGCCGCGGAACTGACGGTGTTCCAGCGCACCGCGCCCTACATCCTGGCCAAACGGGACACCCGTTACCGGCGCTGGCAGCAGCGGTTATTCCGGTCGCTTCCCGCCACGCAACTGCTCGGCAGGCTCCGGATCTTCCTGCTCGCCGAGTACGCCACCTACGCGATGACCAAACATCCGCCGCTGGCCAAGGTCTTCGAACTCCGGGCGGCCCAGTTGCGCCGCCGTCACCTCAAGGACCGGGAGCTGCGCGCGAAGCTCACCCCGGACTATCCGCTGGGCTGCAAGCGGATCCTGTTCACCAACGAGTACCTGCCCGCGCTGGCGCAGCACAACGTGGCGGTGGAAACCGGCCGCATCAGCGCGATCACGCCGTCCGGGATGCGCACCGAGGACGGCGTCGAGCACGAGGCCGACGTCATCGTCTACGGAACCGGTTTCGCGGCGACGGACTTCCTCGGTGACCTCAAGGTGCAGGGTCTCGGCGGCCGCGCGTTGTCCGACGCCTGGTCCGGTGGCGCGCGGGCGTACCTCGGCATGACCGTGCCGGGCTTCCCGAACCTGTTCTGCGTCTACGGCCCCAACACCAACCTCGGCGCGGGCTCCATCATCTACATGATCGAACGTCAGGCGCGCTACATCCGCCAAGCCGTCGAACACCTCAGCCGACCCGGAGTGTCCTATATGGACGTCGTTCCCGAGTTCGAGCAGCACTACGACGAGGAGGTCCAGCGACGGCTCGGCGGCAGCGTCTGGACGACCTGCGCCAGCTGGTACCGCGAGGACAACGGCCGCGTGAGCACGAACTGGCCCGGCCTGGTGACCGAATACGACCGCCGGACCAAAACGCTCGACCTCGGCGACTACCGGACGGCGGGAACGCGATGAACTACGACGTGCTGGTGATCGGTTCCGGCTTCGGCGGCAGCGTGACCGCGTTGCGGCTGACCGAGAAGGGCTACCGCGTCGGCGTGCTGGAGACCGGCCGCCGGTTCGCCGACGACGAGTTCGCGAAGACGTCGTGGCGGCTGCGGAAGTACTTGTGGGCCCCGAAACTGGGCTGCTTCGGCATTCAGCGGCTCACGCTGCTGAAGAACACGTTCGTCCTGAGCGGCGCGGGCGTCGGCGGCGGCTCGCTCGTCTACGCGAACACGCTCTACGAACCCTCGGACACCTTCTACGAAGACCCGCAATGGGCGCATATCACCGACTGGAAGGCCGAACTCGCCCCGCACTACGACCAGGCGAAACGGATGCTGGGCGTGGTGGAGAACCCGCTGGTCACCCCGGCCGACCGGGTGCTGCGCGAGGTCGCCGAGGACATGGGCATCGCGGACACCTACCGGCCGGCGCCGGTCGGCGTCTACTTCGGCAAGCGCGACGTCGACCCGTTCTTCGGTGGCGAAGGCCCCACGCGGCAGCCGTGCACGCACTGCGGTGAGTGCATGACCGGCTGCCGGGTCGGCGCGAAGAACACGACGGTCAAGAACTACCTGTACCTGGCGGAAAAAGCCGGCGCGGAGGTCCACCCTCTCACCACCGCGGTGTCGGTCCGGCCGATCGAGGGCGGGTACGCGGTGGATACCGTCCAAACAGGACGGTGGGTGCGCAAGCGCAAGCGGGCCTTCACCGCCTCACAGGTCGTGTTCGCCGCCGCTTCCCTGGGCACGCAAAGGCTTCTGCATTCGCTGAAGGACTCCGGCACGCTGCCGAACCTGTCGCCGCGGCTGGGGTTGCTCGCCAGGACGAACTCCGAGGCCGTCCTCGCCGCGCGGTCGCTGCGCGAGGACACCGACTTCACCCGTGGCGTCGCGATCACGTCGTCGATCCACCCCGACGCCGTCACGCATGTCGAACCGGTGCGTTACGGCAAGGGCAGCAACTTCATGGGCTTGCTGACGACGGTGCTCGTCGACGCCGAGCCGGGGAAACGCCGGTGGGCGCTGGGCCTGCGCGAACTCGTGCGGAACCGCCGGAACCTGGTGCGGCTGCACAACCCGCGACGGTGGTCGGAGCGGATGGTCGGGCTGCTGGTGATGCAGACGCTGAACAATTCCGTGACCACGTACACCAAACGTGGACTCTTCGGCCGCCGCATGACGACGAAGCAGGGCATCGGTGACCCGAACCCCGAGTGGATCCCCGCCGGGCACGAGGTCACCCGGCGAGTGGCGGACAAGATCGGCGGGCTGGCGCAGGGTGCGTGGACGGATCTGGCGAACATTCCGATCACCGGCCATTTCCTCGGTGGTTGCGCGATCGGCGACGGCCCCGAGACCGGCGTCGTCGACCCGTACCAGCGAGTGCACGGCCATCCCGGCCTGCACATCGCCGACGGTTCGGCGATCTCGGCGAACCTCGGAGTGAACCCGTCGCTGACCATCACCGCGCAGGCGGAGCGCGCGAGGTCGTTGTGGCCCAACAAGGGAGAGGCCGACCCGCGGCCACCGCTGGGCTCCCCCTACCGGCGCCTCTCCCCGGTGGCTCCCCTCAAGCCCGTCGTGCCCCCGCACGCTCCGGCCGCCCTCCGCCTCCCCCTCACCCCGCCCTGACCCCCCGCATTTCGTCCTCTAGATGCGGTAGTGCGTACTGCCAACTACCGCATTCAGAGGACGAAACGCGTATCACGGGAGGCCGGCAAGCCCCGCGCTGACGGTGTTGGACCACGCGTAGCCCTGCGAGGCGTCCCAGTTGATCGACCACGTCATCGCGCCGCGGATCGTCGGGTACGTCGTCGACGGCTTGAACGAACCGCAGTTCGTGCCCTTCGCCAGGCAGTTCAGCGCGTTGACCGTGTTACCGGGCGCCTGGTAGCCGCCACCGGCCGCCGAGCCCGACGCGGGCAGACCGAGCCCGACCTGGTCGGCCCGCAGGCCGCTCTGCAGCTGGATGCAGGCCAGCGCGGTGAGGAAGTCGACCGTGCCCTGCGAGTAGACCTTCTGATCGCAGCCGAGCATCGAGCCGCTGTTGTAGTACTGCATGTTGACGATCGTCAGGATGTCCTTGACGTTGAGCGCCAGCTTGAAGTACTCGGCCGCCGGGCTCTGCATGTCGATCGTCTGCGGCGCCATCGTGATGACCGTGCCGCCCGCCGCGTGAATGCTGCGCAGCGCCTGCGCCATGTAGGTCGCGTTGACGCCGTTCTCGAGGTCGATGTCGACGCCGTCGAAGCCGTAGGTCGCGATGAGCGACTTCATGCTGTTGGCGAAGTTCGTCGCCGCGGCCGAGGAGTCGACGCGGATAGTGCCCTTCTCGCCGCCGACGGACAGGATCACCTTCTGCCCTCGCGCCTGCGCCGTCTTGATGTCGGCCTTGAACTGCGCGTCGGTGTAGCCGCCGAGTTGGCTCGACAACCCCGAGTCGAGGGTGAAGGTGACCGCACCCGGCGTGGCCGTGGCGTCGGCGAAGGACACCGCGATGATGTTGTACTTCGTCGGGACGTCGGCGAGCTTGAGCGCCTTCGCGCCGTTGTAGAAGTTCTGCCAGTACCCGGTGATCACGTGCTTCGGCAGGTTCCCGGTCGGCGGGGTGCTCGTCGTGGTCGTCGGCGAGCTGGTGGTGGTAGTGGTCGTCGGGCTCGTGGACGTCGTCGGCGTGGTCGGCGTCGTCGTCGGGGAGCCGCCGGGACCGTCGAGGTTGACGTCGTCGGCGAAGTAGGCGGGCTGGCCGTACCAGCCGTGCAGGTAGATCACGACGCTCGTGGTGGACGCGCCGGTGGTGAAGCTCAGCGAGAGCTGCGACCAGTTGGCCCCGCCCTGGGTCCAGGTGTTCTTGTCACCCGTCCCGGTTCCGGTGACGCCGAGGTAGGTGTAGCTGCCCTGCACCCACGCCGAAAGCGTGTACGCGGTGTTGGCCTTCACCGGCACGCTCTGCGAGCAGCGGGCGTTGTCCTGCCCGGCCGGGGTGGCGCTGAGCGCGTGGCTGCCCGAGTGGACCGGGGTGCTGACCACCGCGTTGGCGCCGGAGCAGGTCCAGCCGCTCGTGGTCCCGAGTTCGAAGCCGGGGTTGGTCAGGATGTTGGCGGCGGAGGCGCTGCCCGACACCGCGAAAGTCACCCCCAGGCAGACGGCCAGTGACGACAGCAGGGCGAGGAACGCGTGTTTCGGCTTGACTTTCACAGGTGGCCTCCACGAACGGGTGACGTCGGCCACATCAAAATGGACTAGACCAATACGGCTGTCAAGGGTTCGGTTAAGGGAGGCCATACGAAAGTCGGCTCGGTACGAGCGGCAGAATGCAGGGTCCGAGAGCACCCGAGGGCGGATTCAGGAGCGTGGGAGTGAGCGTGCAGGGCCTGCAGACAGTCGAGCAGAAGATCGCCGAAGAACTCGGTGTGCGCGAAGGGCAGGTCAGGGCGGCCGTCGACCTGCTGGACGGCGGATCGACCGTGCCGTTCATCGCCCGGTACCGCAAAGAGGTCACCGGGATGCTGGACGACAGCCAGCTCCGCACCCTCGAAGAACGCCTCCGCTACCTGCGTGAACTCGACGAGCGCCGGGTCGCGGTGCTGGATTCGATCCGCAGCCAGGGCAAACTCGACGAAGCGCTGGAAGCGTCGATCATGGCGGCGGACACGAAGTCCCGCCTCGAGGACATCTACCTGCCGTTCAAGCCGAAGCGCCGCACGAAGGCGATGATCGCCCGCGAGGCCGGTCTGGAGCCACTCGCCGACGGGCTGCTGAGCGACCCGAACACCGATCCGCAGGCCGCCGCCGCGGTGTTCGTCGACGCCGACAAGGGTGTCGCGGACGCGCAGGCCGCGCTCGACGGCGCCCGCGCGATCCTCGTCGAACGCTTCGCGGAGGACGCCGACCTCATCGGCGAACTGCGCGAGAAGATGTGGTCGCAGGGCCGGCTGGCTTCGAGGGTCCGCGACGGCAAGGCCGAAGAGGGCGCGAAGTTCTCCGACTACTTCGACTTCTCCGAGCCCTACACCAAACTCCCCTCGCACCGGATCCTCGCGATGTTCCGCGGCGAGAAGGAAGAGATCCTCGACCTCACGATGGAGTCCGAGGAGCCGTCCGAAGAGCCGCGCACCGGGCCGACCGAGTACGAGACCCGCATCGCGCACAAGTTCGGCATCTCCAACGAAGGCCGTCCTGGCGACAAGTGGCTCAACGACACCGTCCGCTGGGCATGGCGCACGAAGATCCTGCTGCATCTGGGCATCGACCTGCGGATGCGGCTGCGCCAGTCGGCCGAGGACGACGCCGTCCGCGTCTTCGCCGCGAACCTGCGCGACCTGCTGCTCGCCGCCCCGGCCGGCACCCGCGCCACCATGGGCCTCGACCCGGGCTTCCGCACCGGTGTCAAGGTCGCCGTGGTCGACGCGACCGGCAAGGTCGTCGACACCCACGTCATCTACCCGCACCAGCCCGCGAACAAGTGGGACCAGTCCATCGCCGAACTGGCGGCGCTGTGCGCCCGGCACAAGGTGGACCTGATCTCGATCGGCAACGGCACCGCGTCACGCGAGACCGACAAGCTCGCCGGTGAGCTGATCAAGAAGCACCCGGAGCTGAAGCTGACCAAGGCCGTCGTCTCCGAGGCGGGCGCGTCGGTCTACTCGGCGTCGGCGTTCGCGTCGCAGGAACTGCCGGGCATGGACGTGTCGCTGCGCGGCGCGGTCTCCATCGCGCGACGGCTGCAGGACCCGCTGGCGGAACTGGTGAAGATCGACCCGAAGTCGATCGGTGTCGGGCAGTACCAGCACGACCTGTCGGAGGTCTCGCTGTCGCGTTCACTCGACGCGGTGGTCGAAGACTGTGTGAACGCGGTCGGCGTGGACGTCAACACCGCGTCGGCGCCGCTGCTGACCCGCGTCTCCGGCATCACGACCGGGCTGGCGGAGAACATCGTGGCGCACCGCGACGCGAACGGGCCGTTCAAGACCCGCTCCGGGCTGAAGGAGGTCGCGCGGCTCGGCCCCAAGGCCTTCGAGCAGTGCGCGGGCTTCCTCCGGATCCCGGACGGCGACGACCCGCTCGACTCGTCCTCGGTGCACCCGGAGGCGTACCCGGTGGTGCGGCGGATCCTGTCCTCGACCGGCACCGACATCCGCTCGCTGATCGGCAACTCGCGGACACTGCAGGCACTGAAGCCCACGGAGTTCGTCGACGACACCTTCGGTCTTCCGACGGTGACCGACATCCTCGCCGAACTCGAAAAGCCGGGCCGCGACCCGCGTCCGGCGTTCAAGACCGCGACCTTCGCCGACGGCGTCGAGAAGATCGGTGACCTCAAGCCGGGCATGCGGCTGGAAGGCGTCGTGACGAACGTGGCCGCGTTCGGCGCGTTCATCGACGTCGGCGTGCACCAGGACGGCCTCGCGCACGTCTCGGCGCTGTCGAAGAACTTCGTCAAGGACCCGCGTGAGGTCGTGAAGCCCGGCGACATCGTCAAGGTGAAGGTCCTGGAAGTCGACGTACCGCGCAAGCGGATCTCGCTGACGCTGCGGCTGGACGACGAGCCCGGCAAGCCTGCTCGCGAGCAGGGCGGCGGCGGTGGCGGCGGTCGTGACCGCGGTCAAGGCGGCGGCCAGCGTCAGGGCGGCGGTCAGCGTCAAGGCGGCCAGGGAGGACGCGGCGGCAACCGGGGCGGGAACTCCGGTGGTGGCGGCGGCTCGCTGGCGGACGCCCTTCGCAAGGCCGGTTACGGCAAGTAAGCCCTCAGACGTGCAATGAGCCTTTTCCATCCTGAGGTTCAGAGGGTGTGGGGGCGTGAGTGGCGCCATTCACGAGCAGGTCTTACCTCGCAGGTAGTCGACTGTGAGGTAAGGCTTGGCCGGGGTGTCCTTTGCCCTTCCGTAAGGCGGCTGGAGGGTTTGACCCGGTCGGGTCGGGGTGGCGATGTGGGGATCGGGACAGGGAGTGTCCCGATTCCCACATCGTCGTGAGGTTGCCCCGGCCCGATGTTGATCAACGATCGACGTCGTGCCGCTCGGGCTCTGCGGCTGACACAGCCGAGTGGAGGATTCCGGCCGCTGGGCGGCCGGAATCCTCCCCACTCGGACGTAGCGGCACCAAGGCGAGGTCAGGTTCCAGCAGGTCAGCAAGTACCGGTCCGCCAGAACCGTCATCACCACTCACGCCCCCCACACCCTCGGAACCTCAGGATGGAAAAGGATGCGATGAAGGGGCCTTTCATAGCAAAATTTGCTATGAAAGGCCCCTTCATCGCAGTCGGCGGCTCAGGGGTTCATGGCGTAGGCGCCCGAGAGGTCACGCACCAGCGACCACACGTGGTCGAAGCGCGCCGCGTCGACGACCGGCTTCCGGATCGAAGCCAGCGCGAGTGCCTGCTGTGCTTCGGTCGAGGACGACTTCCCGTGCAGCTCGACCGCGGTGGCGCTGAAGTCCTGCACCAGGATGGCGAAGATCTGGTCGACGACCTCGGTCTCGATGCCGGTGATCTCGGCCTGCTCCAGTACCAGCTGCCCGTAGACGACCAGCGTGAACAGCTCGGTCAGCGCGAGACCGAAGTCGATGTCCTGCTGCTGAGCCTCGTCCGGTGCCGCGTCGGTGAACAGCTTCACCAGCGCTTCGGCCTGCTCGGTGAACCGCGCGACGTTCGGGATCGCGGACGCCTTGGCGTAGGCCTCGCGCCAGTCGTGGAACCGCACCTTGGACAGCCCGCGCGCGGGGCCTTGGCGGAACAGGAACTCGTCGTCGGCGGCGTCGGAACGCGTTGGCACCGGCTCGTAGGCCTGCGGCGCGAACAGGTACGCGGGCACGAACTTCGCGATCAGCGCGAGGTTCACCGCCACCGTGCCTTCCAGCTTCGGCAGGCCGTCGATGTCGTTCTTGGCCATCGCGAGGTAGGTGTCGGCCTCGAAACCCTTGGCCGCCACCACGTCCGCGACCAGGCCGATGACCTTCTGCGCCTCGGTGGTCACCTTCATCTTGGTGATCGGGTTGAACAGCAGGTACCGGCGGTCGTCCGGGTTCGCGCTGCGGAAGTAGTCCACGGCGCGGTCGGAGAACAGTTTCATCGCGACGAGCCGCGCGTACGCCTCGACGAATTCCCTGCGCACGTGCGGGAATTCGGTGACCTTCTTGCCGTAGAGCACTCGGTTGTGCGCGTGCGTGATCGCCTCGCACAGCGAGTGCGTCGACATCCCGATGCCGCCGAAGCACAGGTTGAACTTGCCGATGTTGACCGTGTTCAGCGCCGCGGAGAACGCTTCGGCGCCGACATGCAGAATGTCCTCTTCGGACACCGGGTAGTCGTCGAGCTTGAACTCGGCGACGTACATCTGGGACGGCACGACGTTCTTCACCACGTGGTAGTTCGGGTGCTCGGAGTCCGCGTAGAAGAACACGTACTGGTCCGGGCCCTCGACACCGTCGATGCGGCCGAACACCGACACGGTCCGCGCGCAGTTCCCGTTCCCGATGTAGTACTTCGACCCGTTCGCGCGGTAACCGCCCGCACCGTCCGGGGTCAGCACGAGGTCCGACGAGTAGATGTCGGCGCCATGCTCCTTTTCGGACAGTCCGAACGCGGCGACGCCGCCTGCCGCGAGCGAGTCCGCCGCGCGTTTGCGAGCGGCCTCGTTCGCGCTCTGCCACACCGGGCCCAGGCCGAGGATGGTGACTTGGAATGGGTACCAATAATTCAACCCGAAAAAGCCGAGGATTTCCGCAAGCGCGGCGATGCGCGCGGTGTCCCAGCGCTTGTCGGGATTCCCTTCGGCGTTGGCACCGGGCGTGAGGAACGTGGAGAACAGGCCTTCCTTGCCCGCGAACTCGATGAAGTCCGCGTAGAAGGTGCGCTCGTGGTAGTCCTCGACGAGCTTGCGCTTGCCTCGCTGTTCGAACCACTCGATGGTCGCACGCAGCAGGCGACGCGTCTCCGGGTCGAACTGCCGTGGGTCGTACCCACCCGGGTTCAGCAACAACGCGGTCGCCTTTTCGCTCATCGTCACTCCTGGTCGCCGAAGTTACTACCCGGTAACCGTAGCGCGCCGCTTCGCCGTCCGGCCACCGAACTCGACCGAAGTCACCTCCCCGTGCTCATTCCGCAGGAAACGCCCGGCGGGCTTACGGGTGTCGGCGGCCGGGCTGATCGCGTCGTCTCCGACGAACACGGCCTCGAACGGCGGCGACGGCGGGAAGTCCCCGATGTCGGTGACCAGCTGAGCCCACAGCGCGCCATCGCGGTCGCTGACCACGAACGCCAGGTCACCGGTCTGGTAGCGGCCGACGTACTCGGCGATGTCCGGCTGGGCCACCGGTGGCAGGCTCGCGAGCGGAGGCACCCCGACCAGCTTCTCCAGGCACCAGTCGATGATCTTCGCGCCCAGCGCGGCCCCGCCCGCGCTGTTGGTCAGCACGGTGACGGCGAAGTTCTCCTCGGGCAGGGTCACGAAGTCCGACAGCTGCAGATTGCTCACGTTGCCACCGTGCCTGACCAGGCACGCTTCACCGTGGGTCGTATGCAGCCAGCTCAGCCCGACCTCCTCGAACCGCAGCGCGGCCTCGCGCTGCGGCGCGCGCATGAGGTCACGGGAAGTGACACTGAGCGGCGGCTTGCCCCCGGCCTCACCGGTCAGGAAGAACCGGGCCCATTTCAGCTGGTCACCCGCCGTGGACCACAGGCCTCCGCTCGCGCTGTCCGCACGGGTCAGGCCCACGGTGTGCGCGACCGCCGGCCCGCCGTCGCGCACCACGTGACCGACAGCGTGACGGCGCGTGAGCACCTCCCACGGCAGGTAGTACGACTCGGTCATGCCGAGCGGTTCGAGCAGCCGGGCGCGGACCAAGTCCTCGAAGGGTTCGCCCGCCACCACCTCGACGACCCGTCCGGCCAGCTGGAAGCCGGCATTGCAATAGGAGAACACCTCGCCGGGCGGGAAATTCTGCGGCAGCTCGCCGAATTTCGCGATCGCGAGGGCCAGCGCGTCGTCACCCCAGCCGGTGGTGAAGTCGACGTCGCCGAGAAACCCGGCGGAGTGGGTGAGCAGATGCCGGAGTGTCACCGTGTTCCGCGCGACCGGATCCGCCAGCGGGAGCTCGGGAAGGTACTCGACGACCGGCCTGTCCAGGTCGAGCAGACCGTCCTCGACCAAGGCCATGACGGCGGCCGCGGCGAAGGTCTTGCTGGTGGAGCCGATCATGAACAGCGTCCCGGCGTCGACCGGCAGCCCGGTGTCCACACTGGACACTCCGGTGGCGAGAACCGACTCCTGGCCGCGGTGCGTCACCCCCACCACGGCTCCGGGGACACCCGCCTCCCGCGCCCCCTCGTCGAGTACGCCTCGCAGCTCCTGAACGTTCGACACCCGTGTCCCCTTTCATGCGGTCAGGCCAGCGTTTCACCGCGGCGCCGCGCCCGGCTCGTACGAACCGACGAACATCACCGGACCGGTGCGGGCGATATCACGTGGTCCGGGAGATCACGACCCGCTACACTGGAGTCGCGGTCCGCTCAGTTCTGCCTCGGGCCGCGTTTCGTTGTCGAAGACCACGCGCCGCGGCCCCCCGAGGTCTGCGCCGGGCAGGACAACCCTTCCTATCCGTACGGAGATACCAGGGCGCGCCTGTGCCCACACGCTTATGAGCACACCTACTTTCACCGAACTCGGCCTGCCCAAGACCCTCGTGGACTCGCTCGCCGAACAGGGCGTCACCAGCCCGTTCCCCATCCAGGCCGCCACGCTGCCGCATTCGCTGGCAGGCCGGGACGTCCTCGGCCGCGGCCGCACCGGCTCCGGCAAGACCTACGGCTTCGTGCTGCCCGTCCTCGCCCGGCTCGCCGCCGGCCCGACGCGGCGCCGCCCCGGCCGTCCGCGCGCGCTGGTGCTGGCACCGACCCGCGAACTGGCCACCCAGATCGAGGCTTCGTTCGTTCCGCTGGCCAAGCCGCTCGGCCTCAAGGTCACCACCATCTTCGGCGGGGTCAGCCCCAACCCGCAGATCACCCGGCTGCGTGACGGCGTCGACATCGTCGTCGCCTGCCCCGGCCGGCTCGCCGACCACATGCGTTCGGGCGAGGTGAAGCTCGACAACATCGAGATCACCGTGCTGGACGAGGCCGACCACATGGCCGACCTCGGCTTCCTGCCCGACGTCCGGCGCATCATGGCCGAGACCCCGGAGCGCGGCCAGCGGCTGCTGTTCTCCGCGACCCTCGACGCGGGCGTCGACGTGCTGGTCAAGCGCTTCATGCACAACCCGGTCACGCACAGCGTCGACTCGGCGCAGTCACCGGTCTCGACCATGAAGCACCACGTGCTGCACCTGGAGGAGACCCACCGGCTGGCGGTGCTGATCGACCTCACCGCGGCGCCGGGCCGCACGCTGGTGTTCACCCGCACGAAGCACCGCGCCAAGCAGCTGACGCGCAAGCTCATGGCCTCCGGCGTGCCGGCGGTCGAACTGCACGGCAACCTCGGGCAGACCGCGCGGACGCGCAACCTGGAGGCGTTCTCCTCCGGCGCGGCGAAGACACTGGTCGCGACCGACATCGCCGCCCGCGGTATCCACGTCGACGACGTCACGCTGGTCATCCACGCCGACCCGCCGGTCGAGCACAAGGCGTACCTGCACCGGTCCGGCCGGACCGCGCGGGCCGGGGCCTCCGGCACCGTCGTCACGCTGATGACCGACGCGCAGGTCGGCGACGTCCGCGACCTCACCCGCAAGGCCGGTATCAAGCCGACCACGACACAGCTCGGCCCCGGTCACCCGCTGCTGGCCGAGCTGGCTCCCGGCGAGCGTTCGTTCGACGCGTCACCGCGGCGGCCGATCGTGGACACCCGGCCGAAGAAGGTCTCCGCCAGCGGCGAGGCCATCCTCGGCAAGGGCGACGAGGAAGAGGACCGCCCGGCAGGCGGCCGTGGCCGCGGTAACCGGGCAGGCCGTGGCCGTGGCCCGTCCGTCGGTGGCCGGGGTGCTTCCGGCGGCCGTCGCGGTAGCTCCTCGGAAGGCCGTTCGCGTCAGCCCCGGGCGGAGGGCGATCGCCGCGGTGGCGCGCCCACCGGTCAGGGCCGTCGCGCGGCCGAGACCACCGGACGTCGCGAAGGCGCGGCCAAGGGCGGTCAGGCTCGTCGAGGTGCGGCCGAGTCGCAGCCGCGCCGGGCTTCCGGTGCCGCGAAGTCCCAGTCCCAGTCCCGCAACGGCTCCGGCGGCGCTCCGGCCCGTCGTGGTGGTGCCGCCGCGTTCTCCTCGGGAACCCGCGCCGGAGCCCGCCGCTCCCGCTGAGGCTCGCCTCGTACCGGCAGTGTCATGAGGGGTCCCCATAGGACGAATCACGTCTTATGGGGACCCCTCATGACGTTTCGAGACGGCGGTCACCTCAGTTCCGGGCGGCGGCGCGGGCTTCGGCGGCCGCACGGCGCTCTTCGAACCGCGACGCCTGGGTGTCGAGGGTCTTCAGGAACTGATCGAGTTCGTCCCTGGCCTTCTCCCCCACCTCGCCGAGCCCTTCCAGCTCGAAGATCTTCCACTGCCGCAGCAACGGCCAGATCACTTCGTCGTGGTGGATTCGCAGGTCGTAGATGCCCGCCTTCGCGATCAGCGCGGCCTTTCGTACGAAGCTCGGGATCACTGCGCCCGGCATCTGGAACTGGACGACCTCGTCGGTGATCGCGCGCATCATCGCGTCGGGGGTGAGCTCCAGCGACGCCTGCACCAGATTCCGGTAGAAGACCATGTGCAGGTTCTCGTCCATCGCGACCCGGGAGAGCAGCTTCTCGCACAGCGGATCCTGCGTGTACCGCCCGGTGTTGCGGTGCGAAATCCGCGTCGCCAGCTCCTGGAACGACACGTAGGCGAAGACGTTCAGCAACGCCTTGTCGCCACTGTCGTATCCGGCCTGCATCGTCTGCATCCGGGCCCGCTCCAGCTCGACCGGGTCCACCGCGCGCGTCACCAGCAGGTAGTCGCGGATGCAGATGCCGTGCCTGCCCTCCTCCGCGGTCCAGCGGTGCACCCAGGTGCCCCACGCGCCGTCGCGGCCGAAGGCCCGCTCGATTTCCCGGTGGTAGCTCGGCAGGTTGTCCTCGGTGAGGAGGTTGACCTCCAGCGAGGTCCGCGCGATGGGCGACACCCGCGACTGCTCGGGATCCCACGGCTCGCCGCCCAGTTCGGCGAAGTTCTTCCCTTCGCTCCACGGCACGTACTCGTGCGGCAGCCATTCCTTGGCGACCGAGAGATGGCGGTTGAGGTTCTCCTCGACCGTCCCCTCGAGCTCGAGCATCAGCCGGGTGCTTTCGGGGACCGTGGTCATGCGTTCGTCCTTCCTGGGTACGGAAAACGCCTACCTACGACACCGTAACTTACGGTCTCGTAGGTAGGCCACCGTCGGAAGATGAACGCTCAGGCCTCGTGAGTGGTAATGACGGTTAGAACCGTCATTACCACTCACGAGGCCTAGAGCGAGGCGGTCAGCCCCCGCGCGCGCAGGACCGACCGCTCCAGCGGCCGGAACACGATCAGTTCGATGCCGACGCCGACCAGCAGGATCAGGAAGATCGCCGAGATCACGGCCTCCATGCTGTTGAACGACGAGCCCTCGTTCAGGTACGCGCCGAGCCCCTTGCCGAGTGCCGGGGACAGCGCGATCAGTTCGGCCGCCATCAGCGAACGCCACGAGAACGCCCAGCCCTGCTTGAGCCCGGCCAGGAAACCGGGCAGCGCGGCGGGCAGCAGGATGTGCCGGGCGGAGGAGAGCCTGCCCGCTCCCATCACCTGGCCGACCCTCGGCAGGATCGGCGGGATCTGGTCGATGCCCGAGACGAGGCCGTTCGCGATCGACGGCACCGAACCCAGCAGGACGACGAAGTAGATCGAGGCGTCGTTCAGCCCGAACCACAGGATCGCCGCCGGCACCCAGGCCACCGACGGAAGACTTTGCAGCCCGGTCAGGAACGGCCCGACGGCTGAACGGACCAGCCGGACCTTCGCCACCAGCAGGCCGAGCGGGGTGCCGATGAGCACCCCGATCAGGAAGCCCAGCGCGGCACGGTGCACCGATGTCCAGACGAACTCGAAGATCTCCCCGTCGGTGGTGATGCCGACGAGTTCGGCCCAGACCGTGAGCGGGGCGGGCAGCATCGACTCGGGCCAGAACGCGGCGGCCCACAAGGCCTGCCACAGCGCGACCAGCAAGATCAGGAAGACCACTGGCGGCACGAAGCCGCGCAGGAACCGTTTCCCCCGGCTTTCCCGGCGTTCCCCGGCGGGGGTGTCGAGCGAGTCGAGCCCCGCGCCGACGGCCTCGTCCGCCTCCTCCGCCGCGATTTCGGGGCGGTCAAGCCGCGGCATGGGTACTGATCACCTCCCGGAGGTGACCGGTGATCTCCAGCGTCAGCCCTTCGGCGTCGGAGGCTTGGACGTCGCGCCATTCGCGCACCACGCGGCCCGGCCGCGACGAGAGCAGCACGACCCGCTGGCCGAGCCGGACGGCCTCGCGGACGTCGTGGGTCACGAACAGCACCGACGTGCCGGTGCTGCGGTAGACCCTCAGCAGTTCCCCCTGGAGGACGTCGCGGGTGATGGCGTCGAGCGCGGCGAACGGCTCGTCCATCAGTAGCAGCGACTGCTCCGGGTCACCGCCTACGCGCAGGGTCGCGGCCAGCGCCCTGGCGAGCGCGACCCGCTGGCGCATCCCCCCGGACAGCTCGTGCGGCCGCTTGTCGCCCGCGCCGCCGAGGCGGACGAGATCGAGGAGTTCGCCCGCCTTTTCGCGGCGCTCGGACCGGCCGAACCCGGCCAGCCGCAGCGGGAGTTCCACGTTGCGGGCCGCGGTCAGCCACGGCATCAGCGCGGCCTCCTGGAACATCACCGCGGGACGGGAGGTCTCGAGGGTGATCGAGCCGGAAGTCGGCTGGTCGAGGCCCGCGACCAGGTTCAGCAGGGTGCTCTTGCCACAGCCGGAGGCGCCCAGCAGGCAGACGAACTCGCCGGGGGCGACGGTCAGATCCATCCCGTCGAGGGCCACGACGGCACGGCCGGTGGGACCGAACGCCTTCCGGACGCCGTCGAGGCGCACGGCGACGCCGGTGGACAGGCCGGGCTCCAAGGTGGTCGTCATCGCTGATCCCCTTCGGTCACTTCGTCAGCCCGGGCGCGTTCACGCCCGGCTGGCCCTGCTGGGAGAGCACTGCGTTGAGCGGGCCGAAATCGGCGAACCCCTTGAGGTCCACCGCGGATTTCACGACGCCGGCGGTCACCGAATCCTGCGCGAGCTGGCTGAAGGTCGACGCGGCCGGGTCGATGCCGAGCTCGATACCCGAGAACGCGCGGTCGAGAACCGCCTCACTCAGGGTGCTGCCCGCCAGCGCCTTGAGTTCTCCATTGACCACCGTCTTCGCCTCGGCGGGGTTCGTCTTCGCCCATTGGATGGCGGCGAGTTCACCCTTGAGGATGGCGGTGACGGTCTCCGGATGCTGCTGCAGGAACTCGCTGCGGACGATCACGACCGTGGTCGGGAACTTGCCTTCCGGCCACAGGTTCTTCTCGTCCACCAGCACCTTCGCGCCGGCGTCCAGCACCAGCCGCGACGACCACGGCTCCGGCAGCCAGCCGCCGTCGAGTTCGCCCTTCTTGAACGCGTCGAACGTCTTCGGGTTGTCGAGGTTGGTGACCTTGACTCCCGCCAACTTCTTCTCGGCGACGAACTTCTTCAGCGCGACGTCCTGGGTGTTCGCCAGCGACGGCGTCGCGATGTTCTTGCCGGACAGCTGCTCCGGGGTGGTGATCTCGGGCTTCACCACCAGCTGCGCGCCGCCGGTGACCGCACCGGAGACAAGCTGGATGGCGCCCTTGGACTTGGTGAAGGCGTTGATCGCCGGACCGGAGCCGATGAAGGCGATGTCGAGCGAGCCGCCCAGCAGCGCGTTGACCTCTTCGGGTCCGGCGTTGAACGTCTGGGGCGTGAGCTTCGTCGAGCCCAGCTCACCGGCGAAGAATCCCTTCTTCACCCCGATCAGCGCGGGCGCGTGCGTCACGTTCGGGAAGTATCCGACCCGCACTTCGGACGCGGCTCCCTGGCTCTTCAGCTCGGCGGGGGCCGTACCGCTGTCGGCGCGCGAACACCCCGCGATCCCGCCGGCCAAGGTCAGTACGGCGAAGGCCGCGGCCAGCAGACGGGCTCTGTGGTGGGTGCGCACGGAAAGTCGCCTTTCGGAGGGTACGACGCTGCTCGGGTGGTGGCGCGAGAGTCGCATGTTCACCCACCTGCCTGCATCGCCATCCGAATGACGGGAAAGATCCCGAGAAACCTTGACACCAGGCGGAACTGTTGTTCCATATGTCAAGACGCGGCGAGCGGCCTCCTGGTGTAACGGTCCGGGCCGAACGGGCGAATCACGCTTAGTGGTGACACCCCGTCGGACCGTCGCGATGGCCGGCGTGCTGACCGCCGGCCTCGGGCTGGGCGTGCTGGCGATGACGCTCAAGATCGCCGACGGTACGCACACCGTGCTCGACACCACCCTGTCGACGACGACCGGGTTCCTCTTCCTGCTCGCCGGCGCCGTCGCGCATGTGCGACGGCCCTCGAACCCCACCGGTCTCCTCATCGCGCTGGCCGGGCTCGCGTTGTTCGCCGAGGACCTGCAGTTCGCCGGAAACGCGGTCACGCACACCGCCGGGCTCGCGCTGTCCGCCGCGTCCAGCCCGGTGATCGCGCATCTGGTGCTGGTCTTCCCGCACGGGAGACTCCGGTCCCGCGGGGAACGCGCGCTCGTCTTCTCCGCCTACGGCGTGGTCTTCGGTTCGGCGGTACTCGGTCTGCTGGTCAACGACGATCCGCGGAACCTCGCCGCGGTCGCGGCCTCCCCGGAGGCCGAACAGCTGGTCAAACGGCTGCTGGAACTCGTCGGCGCGCTGATCGGCGGCGGTGTCGTCGTGGTGCTGGTCTACCGCTGGCTCGCCGGGCGGCTGCCGCAGCGGCGCCTGCTCTCCCCGGTCGTCGCCATCGCCGTGATCGGCGCGGTGAGCACGACGGTCGGCAGCGCGCTCGGCTCCGGGCATCCGGTCGCCGAACCGCTGCTCGACGTCTACCGCGTCTCGTTCTGCCTGTGGCCGTTGGCGTTCCTGATCGGGGTGCTGCGGGCGCGGGTCGGCAACGCGGAGATGATCCGGCTCCTGCTGGAACGCGACGGCTCCGGGCTGGCCGCGCTCGTGCAGGACGACGAGGTGTGGAAGGACACCCGGTCGATCGACGCGCTGAACGCCGCGGCCGGGCTGGTGCTGGACAACCAGCGTCTCGCCGCGGAACTGGAGGAGCGGCTCGTCGAGGTTCAGGCCTCGCGGGCCCGCATCGTGGCCGCCGCCGACGACGAGCGGAGACGAGTCGAACGGGACCTGCACGACGGCGCGCAGCAGCGGCTGGTGAGTGTCGTGCTACTGCTGAGAATGGCGGAACGGCGCCTCGGCGACGAGCTGACCCCCGCCGTCGCGAAGCTGCTGAGGAGCACCATCGACGAACTGCAGGCCACCGTCACCGAACTGCGCGAACTCGCGCGCGGGCTGCGTCCCGCGATCCTCACCGAGGCCGGGCTGATCCCCGCCGTCCGATCGCTGCTGGACCGGATCCCGCTCGCGGTCGACCTCGCCGGAGCTGACGTGCCCCGGCTCAGCGGCGCCGTCGAGGCGACGGCCTACTTCGTCGTCTCCGAAGCGGTCACCAACGCGTTGAAGCACTCGCAGGCCGGGGAGGTCAGGGTGCGGATCGACGTCGAGGATGACCGCTTGCGGGTGGACGTCCACGATGACGGCACCGGCGCGGCCGACATCGGCGGCGGATCCGGGCTGCACGGTCTCCGTGACCGCGTCCGCGCGCTCGGCGGCGAACTCACCGTCGACGGCGAGGCCGGTTCCGGCAGCACGGTGTCGGCCGTGATCCCGTTGGACGGTTAGACCCGCTGCGCGATGAGCACGGCGAGCCCGTCGAGGATCCGCTCCAGCCCGAACTCGAACCCACTGTCGGCGGGCGCGCCGTCGACCGACTTCGCCGCTTCCAGCAGGGCCGGGAACATGTCCGGATTCGCCGCGACATGCCCGCGCAGGGCGCGGTCGTCCTCCCAGGGCTGGGTCCCGGCGTTGTTCGTCGAAAAGGTGTTGCGCAGATGCCCGCTGAGCAGGAAGACCGCGTCCATCCGCTCGGCGCCGGTGAGTCCGGTGTCCGCCAGTGCGGCGACGGCGGATTCGGTCCAGCCGATCTCGCGCGGCCCGGTCGCCCGGACCCCGACGGTGGCGTCGGGCAGCCACGGATGCCGCTGCCAGGTCTCGCGCATCTGACGCGTCCATTCCGCGAGCCTGGACCGCCAATCACCCGGAAGCGCGACAAGGTCCGGCGCGGGCCCGATGGCCAGTTCGGTCATCACCGCGAGCAGTTCCGCCTTGCTCTTGACGTGGCGGTACAGCGCCATCTTCGTCACGTCGAGCCTGCTCGCGACGAGTTGCATGGAGACGCCCGCGATGCCGTCGGCGTCGGCGATCGCCGTCGCGGCGGCGGCGATCCGTTCGATCGTCAGCACCGGGCGACTGCGTTTGGGTTCGCGCCGGGACAGCCCCCAAAGCAGGTCGATGCTGCCGTCACCGGAATCCGGGACGCCTCCCGTCGAGGTCGCCATCGTGCACTCCAATTCCGAAGATTCGGGCTTGTCATCCGGTATCGGATGTGTCTAACGTACACCATGTGTCCGGCGGACACATCGCTCTCCTGGGGATACAAGAGCGTCCAAGAGATACTCACTGGGAAGGAACGGCGCCATGCGCAAGTTCAAGCTGCAGGTCCAGACCACCGTTGACGGCTACATGGGCGGCCCCGAAGGCGAGATGGACTGGATGACCATGCCGTGGACCGACGACGTCAACGCCTACGTCGGCCCGCTCTGGGACCCGGTCGACTGCATCGTGCTGGGCCGCAACCTCGCCGAAGGTTTCATCCCGGCCTGGCAGTCGGGCATGGAGGGCGAGACGCAGGAAACGATCGACAAGATGAACAACACGCCCAAGGTGGTGATTTCGAACAGCCTGACCGAGTCGCCGTGGGAGAACACCACCATCGCGGGTGGCGACCTCACGGAGATGGTGCACAAGCTCAAGGACCAGCCCGGCGGCGACATCATCACCTCGGGCGGCGCCCGGCTGGCTGCGGATCTGATCGCCAAGGGCCTGCTGGACGAGATCCACCTGTTCGTCAACCCGACCGCGATCGGCGCCGGCCTGCCGGTGTTCCCCGCACTGGGCACCAATCAGCCGCTGCGGCTGGTGTCGTCCAAGACGTTCGATTGCGGGATCACCGCGCTGCACCTGGAGCCGAAGAACTCCTGACCACCATGCGTTTAGTCCTCTAGATGCGGTGGTTGGTGGTGCGTACTACCGCATTCAGCGGACTAAACGCGAGAGGGGGCGGGTGTCAGGCCAAGCCGCGGATCGCGCGCGCGGGTGGCCGCACCCCCTGGATCGACGCGATCATCTCCAGCACCTGCCGGGTGCGCTTCACCTCGTGCACCCGGAACACCTTCGCCCCCTCGGCCACCGCCCAGGCAGTCGCGGCCAGGGTCCCGTCGACCCGTTCCGCGAGTTCCACGCCGAGCGTCTCCCCCACGAAGTCCTTATTGGACAGTGCCATCAGCACCGGCCAGCCGGTGTCGGCCAGTTCCCGTGCGTGCCGCAGCAGCGCGAGACTGTGCCACGTGTTCTTGCCGAAGTCGTGAGTCGGGTCTATCAGCACGCCCTCGCGCGGGACCCCGAGTGCGACGACCGCTTCGGCACGCGCCGCGGTCTCCGCGACGACATCCGCGACGACGTCCGGGTAGCGCACCCGGAAGGGACGGGTACGCGGGACGGCGTTGCCGGTGTGCGAGCAGACGTAGCCGGTGCCGAACTCCGCCGCGACCTCGGCCAGCCGCGGATCGGCGCCCGCCCAGGTGTCGTTGATCAGGTCCGCGCCCGCCTCGGCCGAGCGCCTGCCCACCTCGTGCCGCCAGGTGTCGACGCTGATCACCAGATCCGGATGCAGTGCACGGATCCGCTCGACGAACGGGACCACCCGTCGGATCTCTTCTTCGACGTCCACGTCCGCACCGGGGCCCGCCTTCACACCGCCGATGTCGACGATGTCCGCCCCCTCCGCCACCGCCCGCGCGACGGCCGCGAGCGCGTCCGGGTCGGCGAAGGTCGCTCCCTGGTCGTAGAACGAATCCGGGGTGCGGTTGACGATCGCCATGACCAAGGCGCGGTCCCGGGCGACGCGGCGCCCGCGGAAGGTCAGCTCGTTCACCTCTCGATCGTAGGCGAGGGCCGGTGCGGGTGCCGCCCACCGGGACCGTCCCGGACACCGGAGCGGCCATTCGAGTGGCTGCATCCCAGGTACGACACCAGACATCGGATCTCTCTTGACGCACCGCCGAGAAGGCGAGTAGTGCTTGTCCCGCAAGGAAAACTCAGCCCGGCGACCCGATCTCCCCGGCGCAGGAAGGGCCACGATGTCCTCAGATCCTCTTCGCGCGGCACGGCTTTCGCGGCGCACGGTGCTGGCCGGAACCGCGGGCGCCCTCGGCGCGCTCGCCCTGCCCGGCGTGGCCGGCGCGGTACCGGTGGACTGGTCCCGGGCGGTCGTCGAGTCGACGATGAAGCGCCACACCCCGGCCACCCTCGGCGGCTGGGGCTACACGCGCGGCCTGTACCTCTACGGCCAGTACCTGGTCTACGAACGCACCGGCGAGAAGCGCTATCTCGACTACATCCTCGCCTGGTACGACCGGTTCGTCACCGAGAACGGAATCTCCAACGAGTTCACCAACCTGGACGCGATGCGCTCCGGGCAGATGTTCCCCTTGCTGTACAACGAAACCGGGCATTCGAAGTACAAGACAGCGGCGGAACAGCTCCGCCGCCGGTTCCCGTCCTATCCCCGGACGTCCGACGGTGGGATGTTCCACGCCACGAGCAAGACCGGACAATTGTGGGCGGACGGCGTGTACATGGCGCAGCCGTTCCTCGCCTTGTACGGCAAGACCTTCGGCGATCGCGGTTACTGCTACGAAGAGGCCGCGAAGAATGTCACCGTCTACTTCGACCGGCTCAAGGAACCCGCCAAGGGCCTGCTCTACCACGCCTACGACGAGGACGGTTCGGAACCGTGGGCGACGGGGGCCGGGCGGCATTCGAAGTACCACTGGGCCCGCGCGATCGGCTGGCTCGGGATGACGGCGATCGACCTCCTGGAGATCCTCCCCGCCGACCACCCGCGACGGCGACGACTCGTCGACGTCGTCAAGTTCCTCGCGGCCGGCTACACCCGGTGGCAAGACCGGACTTCGGGCCGCTGGTTCCAGGTCGTCGACCGCGGCGGCGACAAGGACAACTGGCTGGAGACCTCGGCCTCGGCGATGTACACGTTCCTGCTCTCCAGGGCGGTGGAACGCGGGTACATCGGCGCGGAGTACGGGCCGGTCGCCGCGAAGGGCCACGCCGGCGTCCTGTCCCAGATTTCCACCGGTTCCGACGGGCTGACCGAAATCAAGAACATCTCCGAAGGCACGAATGTCGGCGACACGGCGTATTACTACGCGCGTAAGCGCAACACCAACGATTTCCACGGTCTCGGCGCGTTCCTCATCATGAATGAGCAACTGGCTTTCCAAGGCGGTGTCGGGTATTGACCTGAGGCGCTAACATCGCGTGCTGCGACGCCCACTCCCAGGAGGGACGACCGGATGCGCGAGACGCCGACCCAGGCCTCCTTTACCCGGCTCGAACTCGGTGACACCAGCAAGATCCCGGTCAGTGTGACGGTTTCCCCGCATATCTCACTGGTTTCGATGCTCGTCGAGGTCGTCGGCGGGTACGACCGCGGCCTGCCCGCTCCCTGGCGCCGCCAGGTGGGCTCGGCGATTCCGGAGCAGGGATACCGCGCGGCGAGCGCGCTCGCCCGCCGGGGTACCTCCGTGCAGCCGGATTTCATCGTGCCGATCAGTCCCACCGAGGACGCTTCCGCCGCCGCACAGGCGGAAATGCTGCGCGAACTGCCGGAAACCGACGTTTTGAAAGGCCTCGAAGAGGTCTTCGGCGACCAAGTGCCCGCGCAGTGGCGGCAGGCGGCCGACCATCCGAGACGCTGGGTCGCCTCGCTCGCGGACGCCTTCACCGCGACGAGGGTGGCGACCGAAAAACTCTGGACCAAGGCCCGTCCCCTGCTCGACCGCGAGATCGAACGGATCGGCGTCGCCTCCGTCCGCGGCGGGACGGATGCGGTACTTGGCCTGCTGCGGCCCCATTTCCGGTTCAGCAACGGCGCACTGCTGCTGCCCGACGCCGAACCGGCGCGCTACACCACCCGTGGCCGCGAACTGATCCTCGTCCCGATGCTCGCGGGCTGCCGGTCGGTGGTGTCCAACTTCGACGAGGAGGACGCCATCTGGATCGGTTACCCCCTCCCCGGGCTGGACGGCCTGCTCGAGAACGGCAAGCCCGAAGCACCCCCAGTAGCGGAGGGGCTCGACCTCGTCATCGGCGCCCACCGCGCGAAACTGTTGCGACACTTGGGAAAACCCGCCCGCATGGGGGAGATCGCGAACCTGCTGTCCTGCGCCGCGAGCACCGCGACCTACCACTGCGAGCAGCTCGTCTCGGCGGGCCTGATCCAGCGTCACCGCGAGGGCCAGGTCGTCCTGGTGGTCCGGACACCCCGCGGTGACGCTTTGGTGGATCTGTTGTCCTGACTCGTGAGTGGTAATGACGGTTCTAACCGTCATTACCACTCACGAGGCCCTAAACCCGTTGCAGGCCCGGCTTTCCCGCCTCGACGACGTAGCTGCGGTCCGCGGCGAGGGTCACCTTCGAGAAGTCGCGCTCGGTGGTGTCCGAGACGGTCATGAAATCCGCCCGCATCTGCGCCTGCGTGGCCGTCACCCGGACATAGCCGCGCTTTCCGCGGCAGTACTTGATGTGCGGGTTGTGCGAGAGCCACGTCGACGACGGATCGCTCGCGGTGTCGCTGTTGCTCGTCACCGACGTGGTCACCAGTTCCGAACCGAACACCGGGTCGCTGTGGTTGAAGTAGTCGCGACGCAGATCCGCGGCCCAGTGCCGGTGGACGTCGCCGGTCAGCACGATCGGGTTCGGCACCTTGCGGTCCACGATGCCCTTGGCGATCCGGTCGCGGGAAGCCTCGTAACCCTGCCAGGAGTCGGGGCTTTCGCAGGTCGCCTTGTTGCCGTCGCCGTCACGGGTGGCGAAGAAGACCTGCTGGCCGAGGAAGTCCCACTTCGCCGGGGCCGTCTCCAGCGCCTTCAGCAGCCACGCTTCCTGTGCGGTGCCCAGGATGCTGCGCGACGTCGACCGCATGTCGGTGCACGCGGGCCCCGCGTCGCCGGAAGGGTCGGGTACCTGCGCGTTGCGGTACTGCCGGGTGTCGAGCAGGTGGAACCGGGCGAGGTTGCCCCAGGCGAACTGCCGGTACAGGCGGATGGTCGAACCACTCGGCTTGGCGGTGGACCGGATCGGCATGTTCTCGTAGAACGCCTGGAATCCGTTGGCCTTCCGCTCGGCGGTCGCGGGGGTGGCGGTGCCGTTCCAGTTGTTCATCACCTCGTGGTCGTCGAAGACCACGATCCACGGCGCCATCGCGTGCGCCTTCTGCAGGTCGGCGTCGGTCTTGTGCTGCGCGTGCCGGGCGCGGTACTGCGCCAGCGTCGTCACGTCCTCGGTGAAGGCGAGCCTGCGCGGATTCAGTTCGGCGGCCGCGCGCCCGGACTTCCTCTCGTACATGTAGTCGCCGAGGAACAGCACCAGCTCCGGGTTGTCGGCGAGCATTCCCTTGTACGAGTGGTACCAGCCCTCCTCCCAGTGCTGGCAGGAGGAGAAGCAGTACTTCAGCTGATTGACCGTCGCACCGGCGGCGGGCGCCGTCCGCGTCCGGCCGACCGGCGAGATGTACCCACTGGTCTTGAAGCGGTAGAAGTACTCGCGTCCCGGCGCGAGGCCGACCGGCTCGATGTGCACGCTGTGCCCCGAAGCGCGGGCCGCGGTCGCATTGCCGCTCTGGACGATCGAGGAGAACGCCTCGTCGTTCGCGATCTCCCAGTCCACTGTGTACGCGGCGTCCGGCATTCCGCCGAAACCGTCCGGGTTCAGCGGAGCGGGGGCGAGCCGCGTCCACAGCACGACGCTGTCCGGCAACGGGTCACCCGAGGCGACACCGAGCTGAAACGGATCGTGGATGGCCGGCGCCGCCGCCATCGTTCTCGCGTTCGCCCACGAAGGCAACGTCGACGTCAACGCCGCCGCCGAAACCGCCGCGGCCCCACCGAGGAGTACCGCCCGCCGGTTCACCTGACCCATGAGAATTCAACCTTTCGAAGTGGGGAAAGAACAGGGAGGGATCTCACGCGGCGTAATCGGTGATGCCGCCACTGCAGGCCTCGAGTACCGGATTCGCGGCGGCGTTGGCGACGCAGACCTTGTAATAGACCCACGACCCCTTCGCGACCGGCACGGCCTTGTCGACGTGCGTGCCGTTACCGCCGGAAGCCCAGACGTAGAACGGGCCGGCGCCACCCTTCGTCCAGTAGGCGACCACGGCGGACTTGCCGTCGGCGTCCTGGTCGTAAACCAGGAAATGAGCATCCGATGAACGGAACTGCCCTTCGCCGGCGCAGGTACCGGTGGAACATTCGGCGCTGCCGGAACCGACCCCGCAGTCGGGCGCGATCCGCTGATCGGAGCCGGTGTGGACATATCCGTCCGAAATGTAACCACCGAGCGCGGGAACGTAGTCCCACAACGTCGTCGTGCCGAGCGGACCGGTGACCGAGGTCCCGATCGTCTGGCAGTCGATGGTCACCGTGGCGCCGTTGGCCACCGTGCGCACCGCGGTCGACGCCGTGTTCGGCGCGCGGCGCACGTTCAGCGGATCGCCTGCCGTCTTCACGGTCCCGGTCGCCGCGGCCAGCGCGGGGGTGGCACCGGCGAGCCCGAAGGCACCCGCCGTCACCAGCACGAGGAAGAAACCGGCGAGCCGCCGGACACTTGAACGCTTCATGGCCGCAGCGTCGACCGGAGTCGTACACATCCCGTACAAACACCGAAGGCCGTCTGCACATGCATACGAATGGATCTAGCCAACCATGGCGGTACGGCAATATTATCGACGGAATGGGGCTCCTGCCGTATTGGCGGTTTAGGTGACTATTCTCGGGTTTCGCGTTCTCGGTCCGCTGGAAGTGGCGGTGGACGGACAGGTGGTGCCGCTCGGCGGCCCCAAACCGCGTCTGCTGCTCGCCGCTCTGCTTCTCCAGCCCAACGTCGTCGTCTCCACCGAACTGCTGATCGAGGTCCTGTGGCCCTCGTCGGCTCCCCGTTCGGCGGCGGCGAACATCCGCACCTACGTCCATTCCCTCCGCAAACGCCTCGCCGATCACGATCCGGAACTCGGGGAACGGATCGGCAGCCGGGCGTCCGGATACATCCTGAAAGCTTCACCTGGGGAAATCGACCACATCAGGTTCGGCGAACTGGCCGCGCTGGCACAGGACGCGCTCGGCCGCGGGGAGGCCGAAACCGCTCTCGACCTGCTGGGGCAAGCCGAAGCGCTGTGGCGCGGGGAAGTCCTCGAAGGGCTACCCCACGACCACGGCTGGGGCGCGACGGTGGCCCGGCTGACGGAATCGCGGCTCGCGGTCTCCGAACAACGGCTGCGGGCGAGGATCGAACTCGGCCGTACCGCCGAAGCCGTCGCCGAACTGCGCGGCCTGGTCACCGAGCATCCCTTGCGTGAAGAACTCTGGCAGCAGCTGATCGTCGCGTTGCGGGCCGACGGCCGCATGGCCGACGCCATCGAGGCCTACGAAACGGCCGAGAAGGTGCTGGCCGAGGAACTCGGCACCGAGCCGGGACCGCGGTTGCGGGAAGTGCGGGCCTCGTTGGTCGCGACGCCGTCCGTGGCCGCGGAAACCGTGGCCGTCCCGCTCACCCGGCCGCTGGCGCCGGTCTGCCAGCTGCCCCTGGACCTGCCGGACTTCACCGGCCGCGACGCGGTGGTCGGCAACCTCGTCGAGCTGTTCCGACGCCGCCGCGAGCAGGGAAAACCGGCGATCGTCGTGCTTTCGGGGGCACCGGGGGTCGGCAAATCCTCGGTCGCGATCCGGGTCGCGCACGCGGTACGCGAGGACTTCCCGGACGGCCAGCTCCACGTCGACCTCGCCGGGACGTCGTCCTCGCCCCGGCCGCCGATGACCGTGCTCGCGGAGTTGCTCCGCGCGCTCGGCGTCCCCGACGCGGGCTTGCCGCGCGAGCTTCCCGAACGCGCGGCACTGCTGCGATCCCGGCTGGCGAGTACGCGGATGTGCGTCGTCCTCGACGACGCCGGCAGCGCGGCGCAGGTCCGGCCGCTCCTGCCCGGCGCGGGCACCTGCGCGGTGCTGATCACGAGCCGGGTACGCATGCCGGATCTGGCCGGGGCCACCCCGGTCGACGTCGATCTGCTGCCCGAGGCCGAGGCCGCGGAGCTGCTCGAAGGCATCGTGGGCGAGGACAGGGTGGCCGCCGAGCCGGAGTGCGCGGCCGCGATCCTGCGCCAATGCGGGTACCTGCCACTGGCGATCCGGGTCGCCGGGGCGAAGCTGACCCACCGGCCCGGCTGGACGCTGCGCGTACTGGCGGACCGGCTGCGGGACGAGCGACGAAGACTCGACGAACTCCGCGTCGGCGATCTGGCCGTCCGCGCCAGTGTCACGCTCAGCTACGACCTCCTGCCGATGTCGGCGGCGACCGCGTTCCGCGGCCTCGGCGGCCTCGGCTCGGTCCAGTTCCCCGCTTGGGCGGTGGCGGCCCTGCTCGGCCGGACCCACGCCGACGACGTCCTCGACGTGCTGGTGGACGCTCACCTGGTCGAACTCACCGGCTCGGACGGCACCGGCGAGCCGCGCTATCGCCTGCACGACCTGTTGCGGTGTTACGCCGTCGAACTGCGGGCACAGGACGTCCCGGCGAAGGCGCGCGACGCCACGAAACGCGTACTGGAGGGATATCTAGCCCTCGCGGTCGAAGCCGCGGATCGGATGCCGATCCACTTCTTCGGGCTCTACCGGGACGACACCGCCGTCCAGCCGGCTCTCCCGCCGGGGACCGCGAGGCTGGTCGAGGATCCGGCCGCGTGGTTCGCCGCCGAGCGGCACACCTGCGTCGCCGCCGTCTCGCTGGCCGCCGACCTCGGTTTCGACGCGCTCGCCTGGCGGCTCGCCGCCGCGCTCGCGCCGTACTTCGACCAGCGCGGGCACCAGGACGACTGGCTGCACACGCACGCCGTGGCGCTGGCGGCGGCCCGCCGGTCCGGCGAGGTCCGAGGCGAAGCGATCATCCAGCGCAACCTCGGTCAAATCCAGCTGTACCAAGACAGTTACGCCGAAGCGCTGGTCGCGTTCGAGCAGTCGCAGCTGCTGTTCGACAAGATCGGCGACGCCCGGGGCGCGGCGATCGCACTGGCCGGGCTCGGCACCGTGCTGCGGATCAAGGGCGAGGTCGCCGTCGCGCTGGAGCACTGCCACGCGGCGCTCGACCAGTTCTCGGCGGCCGGTGACCCGCACGGCGAGGCCGTCGCGCGGATCGCGATCGGCGCGGTGTGGCTGGCGCGGCGCCGGTTCGCCGACGCGGAGCGCTGGTTCACCGAGGCACTCGAACAGGCCGCGGACATCGGCGACCGGCATCGGGAGGCACACGCGCTCAAACGGCTCGCGATGTTGCAGCAGCATCAAGGAAACCTCGCCGGGGCGCGCGAGCGGGTCGACCGGGCCATCGCGATCTTCAACGAACTCGGCGACGATCACTGCGTCGGCTACGCGAACCAAAACCTCGGCGAGCTTTATCTGCACAGCGGCGATCTGGCCCACGCGCAACTGCTGCTGGTCAATTCGCTGAGCGTGCACCGGCGCAACGGGGACCGCCGGTCCGAGGCCGAGGTGTCACAGTTGCTGGGGCAGCTGCACGAGGCACTGAGCCAGCCGGAGCGGTCGCGGACGTACTCGGAACGCGCGCTGGCGTTGTGGCGGGAACTTTCCGCGCGGCCACAGGAGTCCGCGCTCGCTTCGCGGCTACAGGAATCCGCCGAAGCCTCCTACGGCGACTCCGCGAGCGCCTGACGTCGAAGTACATGAAGGCCCCCTTCCTTGCGCCTAAGTACAGGAAGGGGGCCTTCATGTACATCCCGGGCGTTTGTATCGATCGTGTACAGGTCCCGGCGAAGCTCCCTTCGTAGCAACCGAGAGTGCTCGAAGGGAGACCGGAATGGTCCGGACCGTGAAGGCCCGCCGTGTGATGGCGGCCGTGCTGGCCATGGGGGCGGTCACCGCGCTGGCCGCCAACCCCGCGAACGCGGCGCCCGAAGGAAGCTGGCGCGCCGACTTGTCCACTGTGGACGGTGACGACGTCAACGTCCGCAGTGACGGTGGCGTGCTCAGCCTGGAAAACGCCGCCTGGCACAGGAAACCCGATTCCATCGGCAGCCAGGGCTACCTGCTGCTGGCCGAGCAGAAGCTCGGAAAGCCGGTGAACCGCGTCACCGCGCGGGTGACCGCCGACGCGCCGAAGGGCACGGCCGTCGAGGTCGACGTCCGGGGCAAGCTCAACAACAACGACTGGACCGAGTGGACACCCACCGAGGACGGTGGCGCCCAGCTGTCCACTTCGGTCTCCACCGTCCAGGTCCGGGTCGGCCTGCGCACCGTGAACGACGGCCTGACTGCGAAGGTCAGCGACATCACGCTCCAGGGCGAGCTCGGCCCGCAGACCAACGCGATCGGCGCGGCCGCCGCCCCGCTGACCTACAAGGTGTTCGGCACCCGTGAAGGTCTCGTCGGCGGCACCACCGCCAACGGCCACGTGATCAAGTCCCGCGACCACTTCGTCGCGCTGCCCTCCGGCCGCGGCCTGGCGCCCAAGAACACCGGCAACTACACCGTCCGCATCTGCCGCACCGACAACAGCCGCTGCGAGTACGCGCCGGTATGGGACGTCGGCCCGTGGAACACCAAGGACGACTACTGGAACCCGTCGGCCACCCGCCAGATGTGGAAGAACCTGCCCCAGGGCAAGCCTGAAGCGCAGGCGGCGTACCAGGACGGCTACAACGGCGGCAAGGACGAGTTCGGCCGCAAGGTGGCCAACCCGGCGGGCATCGACCTCGCGGACGGCACCTTCTGGGACGGCCTGAAGATGACCGACAACGGCTGGGTCAACGTCTCCTACCTGTGGACCGGCTCCGGCCCGACGGGTGTCGTCAGCACCGCCGGCGACCCGATGAACGTGCGGGCTTCGGCGAGCACCACGGCGGCCGTCAAGGGCCTCGCGGCGAACTACGCGAAGGTCAACATCGAATGCTACGTCGAAGGTGAGACCGTCACCGGCAAGTTCGGCACCAGCAACGTCTGGGACCGGATCGGCCCGGATCACTACATCTCCGACACCTACCTGCAGACCGGATCGGACCTGCCCGTCGCGCCCAAGTGCGCGTGACCCCCTGAACGCGAAGGCCCGGCGCACCCCCATTGCGCCGGGCCTTCGCCCTTTTCCGTGGGTGACAACCCCGAAGTTCGCGTAGTCCGTGAAGCCTCCTTCCCTACCTTGAGAGTAGGGAAGGAGGCCTTCACGCGCCGCCGTACTCGCGTGCTCAGAGACGGGACTCGCGTGCCTTGGAGGAATCGAGACACTCAACGTCCCAATCCCTTCATGGATGCGAGCACCAAGCCGCGGCCTGGGCCGCCAGCCCCCAAGCCGCGCCGAATCAGCCTTACCATCACCATCAGAAGTGTCCCACTGAACGGCGCCTTTATTCACAATCATGAATGGCCTTCACAAACGCTCAGCCGTCGTGCGAAACTCCCGTGACGCATTCCCACTGACGAATGGCGGGCATCGTGAGCGTTTCCCGGCGCACCCTGTTGACCACCGCCGCCGGTGCCGCCGTCGCGGCGACGGCGATCACCCCCGCCACCAGTGCGACGGCGCAAGAAGCCGACGGGCTGAGGACTTTCCGCCGAACGGCCGACTACGCGGTGACCAAACTGCGAGCCGTCGCACCCCGCGTCACCGCCTTTCCGGAGATCACCCGATTCGAGAAATGGACCTATTCCACGAACGGGGGCTGGATCGGCGGTTTCTGGCCGGGGACATTATGGCTCGCCTCGATCTACAGTGGTGATCCGCAATTCCGGGCACTCGCGATGGCGGCCGCGGAAAAGCTCGCGCCGCGCCAGCACGAAACGCGTGATCACGACCTCGGATTCCTGTTCTATCCCTCGTGGGTGACCGGCTGGCGGCTCACCGGCGACGAGAAGTGGCGCACCGGCGCGCTCAACGCCGCCGCGTCGCTCATCCAGCGCTACAACGAAAAGGGCCGGTTCATCCGGGCGTGGGGCGCGCTCGGCACGCCGGGCAACGCCGGCCGGGTCATCGTCGACACGATGATGAATCTGGACCTGCTCACCTTCGCGAGCGAGCAGACCGGCGACCGGAAGTACCTCGACATCGCCGTCTCCCACGCGAAGACCACCGAACGGGTCTTCCTGCGGCCGGACGGTTCGACCCCGCACGTGTTCGACTTCGATCCGGACACCGGCGCCGAACTCGGTCCGAACTCCGTGCAGGGTTACGGCCCGGCGTCGTGCTGGTCGCGCGGCCAGGCCTGGGCGATCTACGGGTTCACCACGATGTACCGGCGCTCCGGCGACCCGCTGTTCCTGCGGACCGCGCAGCGCCTGGCCGACTTCGCGCTCCGCGCCCTGACCCCGGACAACGTGCCGGTGTGGGACTACCTCGCCCCGCAGGCGCCGCACGACATCAAGGACTCCTCCGCCGGAGCCGTGATGGCATGCGGGCTGCTCGACCTGGCGAAGGTCGCGAACCGGCCGCAGTACCGCCAGGCGGCGATCCGGATTCTCACAGCGTTGTGCGACACCTGCTTGACCACGAAGTCCACCCGCGCCGAGGCGATCATGGCGCGGGGCACCCGCAACCGCCCGGCCGAGGACGGCGTCGAGGTCTCACTGCCCTACGGCGACTACTACCTGCTCGAAGGCATCCTGCGGGTGCTGATGCCCGCGGAGCTCGACAAGGCGATCGACCTCTCCACCGGTCCGTGAAGCCGTCTCGTGAGTGGTAATGACGGTTAGAACCGTCATTACCACTCACGAGGCGTCAGTGCGCGTGGTGCGCGTGGTGCGCGTGGACCTTCGCGTGCCCCAGGCCGCGCCCGATCATCCACTTGTTCACCGGCACCGTCAGCACGAACGCGACGGCCAGCGAGAACGCCAGCGCGCCCCAGAACAGCAGGCTCCCCAGCCCGGCGTCCATGGCGCCCGGCACGGCCACCATGATCCCGTTGTCGACGATCTCCATGACCGCGATCGAGACGGTGTCGGCGGCCAGCGCCACCTTGAGGGCCGCGCCGATCCGCAGGCCCGACTTCAGCACGCCGCGCATCGTCAGCGCGTAACCGAAGACGAAAGCCAGCGCGACCGACAGGACGATCGTCGCCGCGTTGTGCAGGCCGAGTGCCGTGCCGATCACCATGCCGAGGACCTCGCCGATCGCACAGCCGGTGAGGCAATGCAGGGTCGCCGACGCCGCCATCGACCAACTTGCTCCATGCCGTGTCTCGTTCATACGAACCAATATACCCCCTACCCGTATACCTGGTGCGGTGACGCGGCTCTCCCGGTCGCTCACCGTCACCCCCGTAGGCCGACTCGGTAATCGGGCCAGGTCGATGAACTCACTTCCGTAACCCTTTGCGCTCATCCGGTTGACCGGGGTAACCGGAGACCCTAGTTTCGCCGGAGGTCTCCACCGCGCGCAGACCGATCGGCTGGTTCAGGTAGTTCCGTGACTATGGGGTGGAGATGCGAGGGCCGACGAAGACGCTCGTGGTGGCGGCCGTGTGCGCTTTGGGCATGCTGTTCGGGCTGATCGGGTGCGGCGGCGAAGAGCCGACCGGGACGGCGGCCAAGCCGATCCGGATCGCGTTCGTGCCGAAGGTCGCGGGCATCCCGTACTTCGAGGCGATGAACACCGGCGGGCACGCCGCGGCCAAGCAGCTCGGCGTCGAATGGGTCTCGACCGGGCCGGCGACGGTCGACCCCGCCGCGCAGGTCTCGATCGTGCGCGGCTTCGTCGACCAGCGGGTCGACGTCATCGCGATCGCCCCGAACGACCCCAAGGCGATCGCGCCCGCCATCGCCGAGGCGCGCGCCAAGGGCGTCCACGTGATCACTTCGGACACGGACGCACCCGGCACCGGCCGCGAACTGTTCGTCAACCAGGCGACCCCAGAGGGCATCGGCGAGGCGCTCACCGACGCCCTGATGAAGAAGATGGGCGGCACGGGCAAGTACGCGATCGTCTCCTGCGGTGAGAACGCCGAGAACCTCAACGCGTGGATCGCCGTCCAGCGGGCCTATACCGCTACCCGGTACCCCCAAGCCCAGCTCGTCGAGACGGTCTACGCCGGCGAAGATCGGAACCACGCCACCACGCTGGCCAAGAACCTGATGATCAAGTACCCGGACCTCACCGGCCTCGTCGGCGAGTGCACGACGTCCGCGCCGGGAGTCGCCGAGGCGGTCCGCACGCAGCAGAAGATCGGTCACGTCTTCACCGTCGGCGTCGGGACGCCGCAGGCGATCAAGCCCTATCTGCTGGACGGTTCCGCGTCGCTTTCGGTGCTGTGGAACGTCGAATCGCTCGGCTACCTCACCGCGTGGGCGGGCAAGCAGATCGCCGAGGGCAGGCAGCTCGGCCCGTCGAACAAGGTGAACCTCGAACTCCCGGCGATCAAGTACGACGCCGCCACGAAGACCGTCCTGCTGGGTGATCCGCTGCTGATCACGCGCGAGAACGTGGACCAGTTCAAGTACTGACTCACCGGGCCCGCCGCGCGGCACCGGCCGCCGCCGCACCACCGAGGATCAGCACCAGCGTGGTCATCCCCCATCGTCGCTTCTCCTTCGTGTGGGCGTGCGGGTCGGCCTCCGCCGCTTCCTCGCGCTCCCGGACGGCGGCCGAACGCTTCGGCGGCGGCACGGGAGCGGGCGGCTCGACCACCCTGGGTGTGGACGTGGGCCTCGGCGCCGGGCTCGGTGTGGGCGTCGGGCGGGGAGTCGGTGTCGGGCTGGGGCTGGGGCTGGGGCTCGGTGATGGCGTAGGGGACGCAGAGGTGGGTGTCGGCGTGGGGGCAGGAGTGGGGGACGGCGTGGGTGTCGGAGTTGGTGTCGGCGTCGGCTTGGGCGGTTCCGGTTTCGGCGGCTCGGGGACTTCGGGGGCGGTGAGACAGCCTGCGGCGTCCGACCCCGCGAGCGGCGGGCCCGACCGCACCTCGGTCACCCGCCCGCCGCGATCGAGGCGGTAGAGCACGCTGCGCCCGCCGATCCGGTTCGCCGTGGCGTACAAGGCACCGTCGCGGCCGAGCACGACGGAACCGTAGACATCGGCCGGCGGGAACCGGGCATCGTCGGCTTCGCGCACCTTGCCGGACGCCGGATCGATGGTGATCACGACGCCTTTTCCGCGCCAGGTGGTCGAAACGCCGTAGAGCAGTCCGTTGTGGTAGGCGAAGTCGTTGACGTCGTGGGCGAGGGTGATCGGCCGCAGGAACACCGTCCGGATCACCCGCAGGTACCGGGTCCCCGGCGTCAAGTCCACTGTGTACAGTGTGCCGTTCCTGAGCAGGTACCAGGAATTCCCGCCGATCGCGCCGGCGGTCACCCCCGCGACGGGGCTCCACACCGGCAACCGGTTCCCGGCGCGGGTGATGAGACCGAGATCCCGGGCGGTCCCGTCACGATCGATCGCCACCGCGTGCGCGCCCCGGCTGTGTCCTTCGGCGACTCCGAAGATCTGGTCTCGCGTCGCGGAGTAGCCGAGCGCGTTGAGCCGGTAACCCGGATCGGTGACGCGCAGCGTGGTCCCCGAACCGACGTCGAGCCAGCGCAGCTTCGACTTCCCGTGCGACCCGTTCTCGGCCTGCACCACCAGACAGGACTCGGCGGCGCGCGCGGCCATCGGGGCCAGCAGCGCCGAGGTGCCGACCAGTCCGGCGACGGCCACCGTCGCCGCGGCCCGCGTCACGCCGTCCACGGCGCTCAAACGAGCCTTGCCCGTGCGGAGGTGAACGCGTCGGGCGGGATCCGGACCCCACCGCCGAACGGGTTCTGCAGCTGGTAGATCGAGAACAACAGGAGGGTGATCGTGCCGGCCAGGGTGGAGACGATGACGAGATGCGCGGCGAGGCGGGTGCCGCCGAACAGGTTGGGCAGCAGGACCGAGATGAGGCTGCCGAGGATCAGCGCGAACCAGACGACACCGCCGACCCGGCTGCCCCCGACGGCGTTGAGCCGAGCCTGACGGGCTTCGTAGACCTGCCAGAGCTGAGTGGTCGCCTCGGCCTTGCGCTCACGGACCCAGTCGTCGTCCGTCGGCGCCTTTTCGACCGCCTTGCGCAGCTGGTCGAGTTGCGCCCACCCGGCGTCAGGGACGGCCTCGTCGCCGGCGGTCATCAACGGCCACTCCCGCTGTTCGACCGTGGTGACGTACTCCGCGCTCAGCTTCCGTACCTCGTCCTTGACCTCCGTCCCCAGGGAATCCGCGGCCCAGACGGCGGCGACGAGACTGTCCGCCTCGTGGTAGGAGCCTTCGCGCGCCGCGCTCGCGGAGTCGAACAGGGAGATCAAGATGAACGCGACCAGTACCGCGTGCAGCCCGCCGACGATGGTGAACACCTGGCCGGCGGCGTCGTTGTTGTCACGCCGCCCCTCGTCCCAGCCGAATTTGCGGACGAGGTAGCCGACGAACCCGGCGAAGACCGCCGCACCGACGACCCAGGCGATGCCGGTCAGATAAATGCCCATTCGACTCCTTCGCTCCGAAGACTGTTGAAACTAGTTCACCGTTCGGCGCGTCGAAAAGGTCAATGGGATCAATTCATACTCGCGGCGCAACGCGGTCTGTCGAGCATCACCTTCCCGGTGCGATTTCTCAGCACGCGAAACGTTTTACGGCACCCGCCGGAAAGGCGCGTCACCGGTTGGAGAGCGCGGCTTCACGACCGAGTGAGCAGCGGACACAAGACGTGACCAACGCGCCCGTTTACCGACGGACCGGTCGGCTTCGACGCCCGAACGGCCCTCACGAACAGCGCCTACCAGTGCCGATCCGGCAAACAGGTGAACATACCCCAAGACCCGATCGAGTGTTTGTGCCGGGATTACCGCTTGCTATGTTCATTTTGTGCGTACCCCACTCGAATGGGTAGCCGCGAATACGCGATCAGCAGTTCTCATGGCGGAATGACCCGCCACGACGACGGGTGGATTCCTTGACGACCATCGAGACCCGCACCGGCGCCCGGCCCGCCGGCGAAATTCTGACCTGGAGCCGTAATCTGCTCGATCCGGCGCTGCGCGATACCGTCGGAAACCTACCGGAGTCGATGCGCTTGATCGCCGGCTACCACTTCGGCTGGTGGGACGAGCACGGCCGCCCGTCCACTTCGGACGGTGGCAAGGCGTTGCGGCCCGCGCTCGTGATGCTGGCCGCCGAGGCGGTCGGGGGCGACGCCGAGATCGCCGTCCCGGTCGGGGTCGCGGTGGAGCTGGTGCACAACTTCTCCCTGCTGCACGACGACGTGATGGACGCCGACACCACCCGGCGGCACCGCCCGACGGCCTGGACCGTCTTCGGCACCGGCGCCGCGATCCTGGCCGGGGACGCCCTGCTGTCGCAGGCCTTCGAGGTGCTTGCCCCGTTCGGGCAGACCGCGTTGCGGGTGCTGAGCACGGCCGTGATCGACCTGCTGGAAGGGCAGAGCGCGGACCTGAAATTCGAAGAACGCGGTGACGTCGACACCGCCGAATGCGTCCGGATGGCCGAAGGGAAGACCGGCGCGTTGCTCGGGGCGTCGTGCACGCTCGGCGCGCTCGCCGGGGAGGGGAGGGAGGATCAGGTCGACCGGCTGACCGAGTACGGGAGGGCACTCGGACTGGCATTCCAGCACATCGACGATCTACTCGGGATCTGGGGTGATCCGGCGGTGACCGGGAAACCGGTCCACTCGGATCTCGCCAACCGGAAGAAGTCCCTGCCGGTGGTGGCCGCGCTCCACTCCGGCACGGCTGCCGGGCGAGAACTGGACGCCTTGTACCGCAGGGAAAACCTCGACGCCGCGGAGCTGCCCCACGCGGCGGAACTGGTGGACCGGGCGGGCGGCCGGACGTGGAGCCAGGAGCAGGCCGACGCGCTCCTGACCGGCGCGCTGCACCATCTCGCCGTCGCGAACCCGGTGCCTCGCCCAGGTGCCGAGCTCGCGGCCCTCGCGAAACTCGTGGTGCGGCGACGATATTGAGGACGGACGCGGAGAAGGCATGGATGGGCCGGGCGAAATCTCCGGCCCACCCGTGTTTCAGCGGCCGGGGCGGGTCAGCCCCCGGTCACCGGCACCGCGGCTGAGGACGACCTCGTCGGTGTCTTTGAGCGCGGTGGCCTTGAGCGCTTCCGCCCCGGCGTTTCCGCTCTGCCCCGCGGTCAGGTCCAGCAGCCGGATCGGCGGGCCGAGCTGCACCAAGGTCGGGACGTACTCGGCCTTGTCGACCTTCCAGCGCTCGCCGTCGCGCACGAACCGGAACCGTGCTGCCGCACCCTGTTCGGTCGAGCCCTTCGGTTCCGAGTGCCGGGCGACGCTGTTGCCGAGGCCGTAGGCGACCCATTTGCCGTTGATCTGTTCGAAGGGCTGCACGACGTGCGCGTGATGGCCGATGATCAGGTCGATCGAGTCGTCGCCGAGGAGTTTCTTCGCCAGGGAGCGCTGTTCCGACGTCGGGTCGTGCTGGTACTCGGTACCCCAGTGCAGACTCGCGAGGACGACCTGCGCCCCCGCCTTGCGCGCGGCCTTGGCCTCCGCGATGACGGCCTCGGCATCGAGCTGGTTGACCAGCCAGGGTTTCCCGGCAGGGACCTTGATGCCGTTGAACCCGTAGGCGTAGGAAAGCTGGGCGACCTTCACCCCGTTGACGTCGACGATGAGCGGTTTCTTCGCCTCTTCCGCCGACCGCGCCGAACCGGTGTGCTTGAGGCCTGCCTCGTCGAGTTCGTCGAGCGTCCGCTTGGCGCCCTCCGGGCCCTGGTCGATGGTGTGGTTCGACGCCGTCGAGCAGGTGTCGTACCCGGTGTCCCTGAGCGCGTCGACGATCTCGGGCGGCGCACTGAACGACGGGTAGCCGCTGTACGGGCCACCCTTCGGCGCGAGCGGCGTCTCCAGGTGGCAGATGCCGAGATCGGCCCCGGAGATCAGCGGTTTCACCCCGGCCAGGAGCGGCCGGTAGTCGATCTTGCCGTTGCCGTCTTCCTTGGCCTGCTCGGTCAGCGCGGGGTGGATGAGCACGTCACCGGTCGCGACCACGGTGAACGAGCCATCCGGTGCCTGGCTCGCCTGCGCGGGCGGCTCACTTGGCGCGGTGGGCGGCTGGTCAGGGGTCCCGCCGCACCCGGCGAGCAGCACGGCGACGCCGAGGAGAGCGGCTGTCTGGCGGGCGCGGCTGGCGATCATCGGTTCCCTCGTTCGGGTGACGGTTGTCGCCCATCCTGCCTCAACGTGGTCACTCGCCGTCAAACCGGCGCCCCGCATTTAGTCCTCTGAATGCGGTCCTTGCGCGCGCAACTACCGCATCTAGAGGACTAAACGCGGCGGTCAGGCGAGGCAGTCACCGGGGTCGCCTCGGCGGAGGGCGGGGTCCTCCTGGACGAAGGTCCGCGCGAACCCGGGCCCACTGGACCGCGTCTCGAACCGCACGGTCACCCGGCCGTGCCCGGCCCCCTGCACCCAGCCGCTCCCGAACTCCTCGTGCACGACGTCGTCACCCGGCCGCCAGCCGGTCGAGGTGACCACCGGGGCGGGCGCCCGCGAGACGGTGGGCACAGTGGGCCCAGCGGACACCGGGACCGACAGGGTGAACAGCGGATCCTGATGCGGCACCGAAAGTCCCGAAAACGCGACTCCGGCCAGCCGCACGCCACCGAAGTCCGACGGGTCGATCAGCAGTCGCTCCGCCATCGCGGCGAGCTGGTCGAATTCGTCGGTGGGCGAAGCCATCGTCTCCGAACGCGTCACCGTGCTGAAGTCGGTGTGCCGCAGTTTCACCACCACCGTCCGCGCGACCCGTTCGGCGTTGACCAGCCGCTTGTGCGCGTGGACGGCGAGGTCGCGGACCTCGCGCCGCAGGCTCACCAGGTCGATCAGATCCCGGTCGAAGGTCGTTTCCGCGCTGACCTGCTTGAGTTCCGCGCGGTCGGACACCGGCCTGTCGTCGACGCCGGTGGCGAGGCGCCGCAGATCCCTGCCGACCACACTGCCCAAAGTGGACACCGCGTCGGCGTCGGACAACGCGGTCAGCTGTCCCAGCGTCCGGACGCCGATCGCGCGCAGTTTCCCTTCCGCCACCGGGCCGATCCCCCACAGCACCCTGGTCGGCAGCGGCGCGAGGAAGTCGCGTTCGGTGCCCTGGTCGACGACGAGCAGCCCGTCCGGTTTGGCCAGATCCGACGCGACCTTCGCGACCTGTTTGCCCGACCCCGCCCCGATCGAAGCCACCAGGCCGATCTCGGACCGGATGTGCTCCCGCAGGCGGGTGCCGAAGTCGCGGACCTGCTCCGACGACGCCCCGGCCAGCGAAGGCGGTTCCGCGAAGGCCTCGTCGAGCGAGATCCGTTCCAGCACGGGCGCGTACTGGGCGACGAGGTCGAACACCCGCGTGCTCAGCAGTTCGTACAGGGCGAACCGCGGCGGCAGGATGACCCCGTTGGGCGGCAGCAGCCGCCGGGCCTGCGACATCGGCATCGCCGATTTGATCCCGTGCGCACGCGCCTGATAACTCGCCCCGGCGACCACACCGCGCGGTCCCGCTCCACCGACCAGGACGGGACGGTGGGCCAGGGTCGGCCGGGTCAGCTGTTCACAGGAGGCGTAGAACGCGTCCATGTCGAGGTGGATGACCCACCGGTCATGCCCGCCCATCGCCCGGTACCTCGAGAAGACGATGCAAGGCTTTCGTGTACTCCTCGAACGCCGCGCGGCCCCGGGTGGTCAGCTCGACCAGCGTCACCGGTGTGCGATGTTCGAAGGCCTTGGTGATCTCGACGTACCCGGCGTCCTCGAGTTTGCGCAGATGCGTCGACAGGTTGCCGGGCGTCATGTCCAGCAGTTGCTGCAAGCGCGGAAAAGTGATGCTGTCACCCGATCCGAGACTCGACAGCGCCACGGTGACCCGCAGCCGTGCCTGCGCGTGGATCACCGGATCGAGCTGGGGCAACCCGTCCTCGCTCATCGCGACCGCACCAGGAAGACCAGCGACGCCACCAGGAACCCACCGCCGCCAGCCAGGCTCAGCACGAGGAAGTTGTGCGGTCCACCCGCCAGCACACTCGCCGCGCCGCAGGCGATGATCCACACGCCGAGGCCGTACTGCAGTTTGCTCTGCCACAGCATTCCGCCGGCGAGGTACATCAGCCCGGTCAGGATGAGCGAGGTTCCGGACCACAGCAAGGGGATCAGCTCGGGATCGAGGCCGAGGCGGATCAGCGCGGTGTTCACCACCGTCAACCCGCCGAACGCGATCATCCAGCTCCACCCGTACATCGCCCCGACGAGCCGGGACGGACCGCGGACGCCGCGACCGCTCCGGATGCCGTAGATCGCCGAGTACGCGATGGCTCCGGCGAAGGCCACGACCGCGAGGGCGCCGGCCAGCCACAGCGGTGTCAGCGAGGTGGGCGGGGCCGAAAGATAGATGAGCCCGAAACCCAGCAGCCACACCAGACCCCAGACGGCGAGCAGCACGGCCGGATTCGGCCCGATCCCCCGCCGGGTCTCGTCCGCCTGCTTGGCGATGAGCGCGAGCGACTCCTCGGGCGTCATCGGCCGCGCGTCGTCGTCCCGTTCATGCTCCGCCACTTGGGAAAACTAACACGCGTTCACAGTCTCGCCGTGTCGAGCCGGAACCTCGCCATCACCACGAGCGCGGGCACCACCAGCCACGCCACGAGCACTCCGGCGGCGGTCAGCACGCCCGATCCCCCGAGCACCGGCGCGCGGCCGATCTCGCCGAGCCAGTACGTCGGCATGAGATGTCCGGCGGTGTTCATCCAGCCGGGCATGATCTGCAGCGGGATCCACAGCCCGCCGAACATACCGAGCGGCAGCATCAGCGCGCCCGTCACGGCCTGGACGGTGTCGCCTTTGCCGAACAGGCCGATCATCAAGCCCAGCACCGCGAACGGCAGGGTGCCGAGCCACAACGCGCCGAAGATCGCCAGCCACTGGCCGGTGTCGAGCCGGATGCCGCGGATCATCCCGGCCGCGAAGATCACCAGCAGCACGGGCAGCGCGACGAACAGCCCCGCCGACACCTTCACCAGCAGATAGCCCGGTGCCCGCATCGGCGTCAGCCGCAAGGTGCGCTGCCAGCCGTCGGTACGCTCGGTGGCGACGCGCGTGCCGGTGAACAGCGCGGCGGTCATGGCGCCGTACGCGGCCATGTTCACCATGGTCACCGTCGCGGTCGAGATCCCGGGAGCGATCTCGCGGGCCCCGAAGATCCCGCCGAACAAGAGGAACATCGCCAGCGGCATGCCGATGGTGAACAGCGCGAACTGCGGACTGCGGACGATGCGCTTGATCTCCAGTGCCAGATAGCTCATGTTCATCGCAAGGCTCCTTCAGCCGCATCTGTGTTCTGCCCTTCAGGCGCATCTGTGTTCTGCCCTTCAGGCGCATCTGTGGTCAGCGCGATGAAGGCTTCTTCCAGTCCGACAGCGGTGATTTCGATGTCCGCGGCGAGCGGGAACTCGCGCAGCAGACCGCGGATGGCGGCGTCGGAATCGGCGCAACTCAGCTCCGCGTGCCCGGCCCGCAAGGCCGCTCGCGACACTCCGGGCAACGCGGCCAGCGCGGCTTCGGTGGCGTCCGGGACGACGGCCCGCAGCACCCGGCCCGCGACCGCGGCCCTGACCTGGCCGACCGGTCCGTCCGCGACGACCCGGCCGTGGCGCATGAGCACGACGCGGTCGGCGTAGTCCTCAGCCTCCGCGAGGTAATGCGTCGCGAAGAGGACCGTGCGGCCCGTCTCGGTGTACTCGCGCATCGATGCCCAGAACCGGCGCCGTCCGTCGACGTCCATCGCCGCGGTCGGCTCGTCGAGCACCAGCAGATCCGGATCGCCGACCAGCGCGAGCGCGAACCGCACCCGCTGCTGTTCCCCTCCGGAGAGCTTCCCGCAGCGGCGGTTCGCGTACTCAGCGACACCGGCGCGCTTGAGCACCTCGCGCACCGGCAGCGAATTCCGGTGCAGGGACGCGAACAGGCCGACGAGTTCGGCGACCGTGGCATCCCTGAGCAGCGTCCCGTTCTGCGCCATCGCGCCGACCATGCCGCGGTCCATCGCCTCGGCCGGGCTGAGTCCGGAGACGCTGACCCGGCCCGCGTCGGGCCTGGTCAGCCCCAGCAGCATGTCGATCGTGGTCGACTTTCCCGCACCGTTCGGCCCGAGCAGCGCCACCACCTCCCCCGGTGCGACCCGCACGCTGACGTCGTCGACGGCCAGGACGTCACCGAAGCGCTTCACCAGCCCTTCGAGACTGAACGCGTCCGCCATGACTCTCCCCCTTCGAGCACTCTGAAACACAAAGTTGATGCGCACTTTGTAACACAAAGTCTCCTGCGTTGGAAACCCAGAGCGCACGAAGGTCGAGGTAGGGCAATTCTGGACGCCGGCCGGGTCTCCCGCGCCTGACCTACGTGAGGATGACGGATCAGCGTCACCCCATCCTGGTTGCCGAAGATCGACGGTGAAGGAATCGGGACACCCAACGTCCGATTCCTTCATCGTCGCGACCTCACCACACTCCGACCAGGTTCGACCCGCTTTCGACGACTGTCCATAAAGGACACTGTCGGCGACCATGGCGCCCGGTTTAGGTGATTTGCGCGGTTACGCGAGGGGGTCGTGAGTGATTTGGGTCGTTATTGAGAGGTAAGGCAAACGTGACAAGGGGGTCGGACGACCTTCACGGAGCGTGAGAGCACCGCGACCCATGCGCCACATTTGCCTTACCCCTCAATGACCGTCCTCACCACTCACGACCCCACGCAGAACCGGACACAAAAGCATCAACTGGCCACCTGGTCGTCAGGCTGCGTCCTCTGTGGACACTAAAGCCCGGTCGGTGCCCCAGAATCAGGCCCGCACTCTCTCGACTTTGCCGTGCCCCTGGCGTCTAACGCAGTGAAGGGGGCCTTCACGTACTTGGATCAGGCGGGAGCGCGAGCCCCGGCGGCCTCAGGAACAACCGGAGCCGCGGCGGGTGCGGGAGGCGGCACCGGGAGCGGCAGCGGCGCGCATTCGACGTCAGCCGTCCGACCTGGCTTGCGGTCGGGCAGCGCACCGGTCGCCAGGTAATCGGCGATCCGGTTGTCGACGCAGGCGTTGCCGCGCGGGGTGATCGCGTGACTCGTACCGCCCGGCTCACCGATCAGGCGAGCGCCGGGGAACCGGCTACGCACCTCGAGGCTGCCTTCGTACGGCGTCGCCGCGTCGAGCGTCTCGCCGATCATCAGCACACTCGGCACCTTCTTGCCGTCGACCTTGACCGGCTTGCCCGGTTTCGCGGGCCAGTACCGGCAGGGCGCGTTGAACCAGGCGTTCTGCCAGGTGAAGTACGGCGCCTTCCGGTAGGTCCGCCAGTTGTCGAACTTCCACTGCTGCCAGCTCTGCGGCCACTTCACGTCCGTGCACTGCACGGCGAGGTAGACGGCGTACCCGTTGTCGTCGCCGCGACCGCCGAAGGCCTCGAACAGGCCCTTCATCGTCTGCCAGTCACCCTTGTCGACGAACTTCGCCAGCGCGTCGCCGAGCAGCGTCCATCGCAGCTGGTAGTACGAGGCCTGCTGGAAGACGTCGAGGAGTTCGTCCGGTCCGATGAACCCGCCCGCCGGGACGGCGGCCACCTTCTTCAGCTGCTCGTCGAAGACCTGCTTCACCGCGGCCTGTGTCTTGCCGAGGTGGTAGACGTCGTCGTGCCGCGCGACCCAGTCGAACCAGATGCCGAGGTTGACGTCGAAGGCCACGTCCTGGTTCAGATTGGCCTGGTACCAGACATTACGAGGGTCCACAGTGGAATCGAGGACCATCCGGCGGACGTGCTGCGGGAACAGGGTCCCGTAGACCTGGCCGAGGTAGGTGCCGTAGGAGTACCCGTAGAAGTTCAGTCGCTCGGCACCGAGAGCCTTGCGGATGCTCTCCATGTCCTTGACCGTGTCGGTCGTCTTGATGTTGTCGAGCAATGCGCGGCTGTTCTTTTCGGCGCACGCGTCGGCGTAGGACTTCGAGCGTTGCAACCAGGTCTTCTCCAGTTGCGGCGTCGTCGGCACGTAGTCCGGCCGGTTGTAGTCCATGTAGTTCGGGATGCACGAAAGCGCGGGTTTGCTGGAGCCGACGCCGCGCGGGTCGAAGCCCACCCAGTCGTAGGCGTCACCGGCGTGGTTCGGCACCCGCGTGCCGCGGGTCGCGAGCAGCAGCCCGGAGCCGCCGGGGCCACCCGGGTTGGTGAGCATGACACCTTGATACTGCGTCTCCGGTGTCTTGTGCTTGACGCGGCTGAGCGCGAGCTGGATCTTCTCGCCGCGCGGCCTCGAGTAGTCCAGCGGTACGGACAGGTAGCCGCATTCGGCACCGGCGTTGATCAATGCCGGATCGGTACAGGCTCCCCAGGTGATCGTCTCGGCGGGCTGCGCCTCTTCCGCGGCGACAGCCGGTGCGGTCACCGCGGCCGAAGCCAGTGTGGCCACGGCCAGCGCGGTGCTGAGAACACGTCTCACGGTTTCTCCCTTTCCCTCCAAAGGTGAAAGCCCCGAAACCCTATCCACGTCCGTGACCTGGGGAACCCTCCCTGCGAAGGGTCCCTACCAACGGCGGGTCCCGATCGCGGCAAACCGGGCAACCGGTTAATCGGTTGGGCGGCCGCGCGGTGGCGGCTAGGATCTGGATCATGACCTACTACATCCGGATGCGCACCGCCTGAGACGGCGTGACCGCCGGGCCGCCCGCGATCGGGTGGCCCCTTTTCTGCGCGCCGTCTGTCATTCCCTCACGGGCACAGACAGGACATCATGCAGAAGCAACACATCGCGATGATCGGCTGCACCGCGCCGAGCCACATCTACCCGTCGCTGGCCGTCATCCGTGAGCTGGTCGCTCGCGGTCACCGCGTCAGCTACGCCGTGGGCGAGCCGCTCACCGGGCTGATCGAACCGACCGGGGCCGAGGTCGTCTCGCATCCGTCGATCCTCCCGCTCGGCGACCAGTCCGCGTGGCCGGAGGATCCCGCCTCGCAGATGCGGGTCTTCCTCGACGAGGGCATCCAGGCGATGCCGGTGCTGACCGACTTCTACGACGAGAACCGGCCGGACCTGCTGCTGTACGACATCGGCGGGCTTCCGGCACCGATCCTGGCCAGGCGCTACGGCGTTCCGGCGGTGCAGCTGTCCCCCACGTACGTCGCCTGGGACGGCTACGAAGAGGACATGGGCGAGATCCTGACCGCGATCCGGACCTCACCGTCCGGAAAGGACTATTTCGCCACGTTCACCCGGTGGCTGAACGAGCACGGCATCGAGGCCGACGCCTGGGACTGGATCTCCCACCCGCCGCAGGTGCTCGCGCTGCTGCCGAAGGCGATGCAGCCCAACGTCGACCGGCTTCCGTCGACGGTCCGGTTCGTCGGCCCGGCGCTGGACCCGGAACGACTGGCCGACCGGAGCTGGACTCCGCCCGCGAGCGGCAGGAAGGTGCTGTTGATGTCGCTCGGTACCGCGTTCACCGACCAGCTCGACCTGTTCCGCGCGTGCGTGGACGGGTTCCGTGACTCGGACTGGCACGTGGTCATCTCGATCGGCCAGTCCGATCCGGCCGAACTCGGGCCGCTGCCCGAGCACATCGAGGTGCTGCCGTTCGTCCCGCAACTCGCGGTGCTGGAAGCCGCGTCGGCGTTCATCACGCACGCCGGCATGGGCGGCAGCACGGAATCGCTGTGGTACGGCGTGCCGACCGTCGCGATCCCGCTGGCGACCGACGGCTTCGGCAACGCGGCGAAACTGGCGGAACTCGGTGTCGGTGAGCAGCTTCCGGCCGACGAGGTGACGGCGTCGACGTTACGGGCCGCCGTCGAGCGGGTGGCCGGGTCTCCTGAGGTGGCCGCGCGTCTTGCCGAGATTCAGGCCGAGACGCGTCGAAACGGGGGGATCGACCGGGCCGCCGACGCCGTGGAGTCCTTCCTGAGCTAGCCCCGGCAGTAGTGCCATGTCCGCGAAGGCCTCCTTCCCTACTCTCAAGGTAGGGAAGGAGGCCTTCACGGACCTTCCTGGCCTGGTTCCGGACGCCGACCAGGCTCCAGTGTCCATACAGGACACATGTTGCGTGCGATATCGGCTCACGCCGCGGCCCGATGGGGACGTACCCGGCTCCCGAAGGTTGCCAAAGTGGCTTTCACAACACCAAACCAACCCCAGAGCACCCCACGTTTGCCTTAGCCCTCGACAACCCTCATCAGCCGTCACGTGCCCCGGATCTCGTTCAGGTAGTTGTAGATCGTGTACCGCGTGACGTCGAGTTCCCCGGCGAGGTGGTCCACCGAGTCCTTGATGAGGAAGAACCCGGCCTCGTCCAGTTCCCGGACCACGGCCGCCTTGTGCCGCTTCTTCATCAGGTCCACCGGGATCCCGGCCTTCGCCACCGCGCGCCCGACCAGGAAGCGCTGCAGGCTGTCGACGTCCGGCGGGAACGTCTCGGGTTCGTGGCCGTCGGCGTTCGGCGAGCCGTCGGACAGCCGGTTCACGCACAGGCAGCCGATCGCGACCCCGTCGGCGTCGCGCAGGAACAACGTCGAAGAGCGGATCGCGCGGCCGTCGGGGCCGTGGGTCTCGTAGTTCGTCAGGTCCTGTGTGGTGCCACGGCGGACCAGGCCCAGCAGCAGATCGGTCATCGGACCGCCGACCGTCCGGCCGGTGAGGTCGCCGGCGATGGCGACGATCGAGTCCGGCAGCCTGCTCAGATCGTGCAGCAGGACCTCGTTGCCCGGTCCCAGCATCGCGGCGAGCGCGTGCACCGCCGGGACGAGCGCGGTGAGCAGATCCGCGGAAGCCGCCGACGCGACGATCGGCGCCTCGAAAGACTTGACCGGTTTCTTCAGCCGTTCCAACGCCGACCGTAGCTGTTCGGCCGCGCTCGCCGGAGTCGACGCGTGCGGGGACAGCCGGACGTGCTCCGGCCGTACGGTCGCGGCGATCCCGGCGCCTGCCAGCGCGGAGCCCACCTGTTCGGCGGCGTGGCCCGGCAGGCTGAAGGCGAGGATCCCGGCCCGTCGTTCGACGGCCGAAACCACCTGTCCCCCGACGGATTTCACGACCTCTTCGAGTTCACCGACGCGTTCGGAGATGCGTCCGGCGATGGCCGCGACGCCCGCCTCTTCGACCAGTTCCAAAGCCGCCGCGAACGCGCCTGAAGTGATCGGGCTCAGGTTCGAGATCGACCACGCGGCCGCGGTGTCGTCGGCGGGATGGATCTCATCGTCGAACAGCCCCGGGTCGCGGGCGCCGGTCCAGCCGGAGAGGATCGGTTCCATCCGCTCCAGCGCCCGGTCCGAAAGCACGGCGAATCCCGTACCCCAGCCCGCCCGCAGCCACTTCTGGCCGCCGACGACGAGCACGTCGGCGACCTCCCACGGCGCCTCGGTCACCCCGAAACCTTGGATGCCGTCCACGACGAGCAGCCGATCGCCGACGACTTCCCGGATCGCCGCCAGATCGGCGCGGTACCCGGTGCGGAAGTCCACCGCGCTCACGCTGACCAGCGACGTCTCCGGCTTCAGCGCGGCCTTGACCGCGTCCGCCGTGACGTGTCCCAGCGGCAGCCGCCGCACCGTGAGCCGTCCAGCCTGTTCGGCGCGCGCCCACGGGTAGGTGTTGGCCGGGAACTCGGCCGAAGACATCAGCGCCTCGCCACCGGGCGCGTTGAACGCGGCCTGGAACAACCCGAGACTGGTGTGCGGCAGCAGAACCGTGTGGTCGGTGTCGCTGCCGGAAAGGCGCGCGGCGGCGGCCTTGGCCCGGATCTCCTGCCGCATCAGGTCGTCCACAGTGGACGACCCAGCCTTCGTCGAGGCGTCGAGCAGGCTCGCGGTCGTGTCGAGTACGGCGTGCGACGGCGGACCGAACCGGGCGAAGTCGAGGTACCCGGCCGGTTCGTCGAACTGCAGCAGGTACCGCGGGGAGATCCGCGTCATGCGAGGACCCGCGCCAGGAACTGCTTGGTCCGCTCGTGCTTCGGAGCGCTGAGGAGCTGATCCGGCGGCCCGGTCTCGACGATCGCGCCGTCGGCCATGAACACCACCTCGTCGGCGGCCTCGGCCGCGAACCCCATCTCGTGCGTCACCACGACCATCGTCATCCCCTCCGCGGCCAACGTACCCATCACCGCCAGCACCTCGCCCACCAGTTCCGGATCGAGGGCCGACGTCGGCTCGTCGAACAGCATCAGCTTCGGCTTCATCGCGAGCGACCGGGCGATCGCGACCCGCTGCTGCTGCCCGCCCGACAGCTGCGCCGGATAGGCGTCGGCCCGGTGCGCGAGACCGACCCGGTCCAGCAGTTCGAGCGCCTGTCCTCGGGCTTCCTCCGGCGCGATTCCGAGGACGCGGACCGGCCCTTCGACGACGTTCTGCAGCACCGTCCGGTGCCCGAACAGGTTGAACCGCTGGAACACCATGCCGATGCCGCGCCGCTGCCGGGCGACCTCGCGCTCCCTCAGTTCGTACAGCTTGCCGTCACGCAACCGGAAGCCGATCGGTTCGCCGTCGACCCAGACCTGTCCCGCGTCGATCGTCTCCAAATGGTTGACACAGCGCAGGAACGTGCTCTTTCCGGCACCCGACGGGCCGAGCAGGCAGACCACCTGTCCTTTGTGGACTTCGAGGTCGATCCCGCTCAGCACCTCGGTGTGCCCGTAACTCTTGCGGACACCCACCGCCCGCAGCAGGGGTTCAGACACGTTCACTCCTCACCAGCGGCGCGGTGCGCAACGCCTTGGCGGCACGCGAGAACGGGCCGCTCGCCCGCTCTTCGGAATCGAAGGCGCGCTCCAGATAGTGCTGCCCGACCCCGGCGACGGTCACCACGACCATGTACCAGATCGCCGCGGCGAGCAGGGTCTCCATCACCAGCAGGTTGTTGGAGGCGATGTTGTTGGCGGCGTGGATCAGCTCGGTCACGCCGATCACCGACGCCATCGACGTGCCCTTGAGCATGTTGATGAAGTCGTTGCCGGTCGGCGGGATGATCACCCGCATCGCCTGCGGCAGCACCACCCGGCGCAGCGTGGCGAGCGGTGTCATCCCGATCGACTTGGCGGCCTCGGTCTGTCCACTGTCGACACTGTTCAGCCCGGCGCGGACGATCTCCGCCATGTAGGCGCTTTCGTTGAGCGCCAAGCCCAGCAGCGCGGCGGTGAACGCGGTGATCAGCACGTTGGTCTGTTCGTGCAGCAGGTAACCGCCGAACGGCAGCGGAATCGAGATGAACTCGAAGACCAGCGCCAGGTTGTACCAGATCAGGATCTGGAGCAGTACCGGAAGCCCGCGGAACAGCCAGATGTAGCCCGCCGCGAACCAGCGCGCCACCGGATTCGCCGAACGGCGCATGAGCGCGATCACGACCCCGATGACGATCGCCGAACCCTGCGCGATCACCGCGAGCAGCACGGTGTTGAGCAGACCGACCGCCATCACCCGGTACCACAGGAACTCCGGGACGGAATCCCACTGGATCTGGGCGTTGGCGAGCGCGATCCCGAGCAAGCCCAGCAGTGCGAGGATGACGACGGCGCTGACCCAGCGGCCCCAGTGCCGCAGCCGGACGATCGGGAGCGGCCCGGTCAGTGACCGCTCAGCTTCCGCCATTGAGCTTCGCCTCCTTGACCGCACCCTGCTCGACGCCCCAGGCCTGCAGGATCTTGCCGTAGCCGCCGTCGGCGATCAGGGACTGCAGTGCCTTCTGGACGGCTTCGGCCAGCGGCTTGTTGTCCTTGTTGACGCCGATGCCGTACGGTCCGCCGTTGATCGGCTCACCGGGGACGACCTCGAAGAACTTGCCCTCGCCCGCGGTCCGCGAGATGTAGACCGCGCTGGGCAGGTCGTTGAGGATGGCGGCGACCCGGCCGGTGCGGAGCTGGTTCTGGTTCTGCGTGTCGCTGTCGGTCGCGGTCACGGTCAGCGCGGGCTTGCCCGCCTGCGCGCATCTGCCGTTCTGCTCCTCGGCGAACTTCTGGTGACTCGTGCCCTGGACGACGGCGACGTTCTTGCCGCACAACGTGTCCGGGCCGGCGATCCGGTCGGGGTTGCCCTTGCGGACCATGATCGTGATGCCGGAGGCGAAGTAGTCGACGAAGTCGATCTGCGCCTGCCGGGTCTTGGTGTCGTTCATCGCGGCCATCGTGAGGTCGACGCGGCCGGACTGGAGACTCGTGATCAGCGAACCGAACGCCATGTCCTGGTGGTGCACGGTGACGCCCAGCTTCTTGCCGATGGCCTTGGCGAGGTCGACCTCGTAGCCGATCGGGGTCTTGCCGTCGGCGGCGTAGAAGTTGTTGGGCGCGGACTGCAGATTCGACGCCAGGTGCACCATCCCGGCCTGCGTGTACTTCGCGGGCAGGGTCGCGGCGACGGTGGCGTCCTTCTGGACGGCCTCGATCAGCGCGGTGGTGTCGGGGATCGCGGCGGGCGCCCCGGCGGTGTCGGCGGGTTGCCGGCCTCCGGCGCCGTCGGGCCCGCCTCCGCAGGCCGCGGTGAGGAGCGCGGCCACGCCGGTGAGCACGGCCAAGCGCCAGGTTCGGGTCAGGGTGAGCGGCGTCGACGGCATGACGGACCTCCACGGTGCCTCGGGATGGTCGCCGACGTTACAACTGCCTGTTGAAGAGGTCAACAAGCAGTTGAAATCTTGTCCGGTGGATGTCCGCTGTACATGAAGGCCCCCTTCCTGTCCCTAGGCGCAAGGAAGGGGGCCTTCATGTACTTGGCTCAGACCGCGATGTAGTTCCCCGAGAGGATGAGCAGGACCTGCAGGGTGATGCCGGTGCCGTAGTAGTCCTTGGCGTTCGGCGTCCAGGTCGTGATCGAGGTCCACAGCTTGTCCAGCCAGGCCTGGCTGCCCGGGTCGTTCATGGCCGCGATGGCGAACGACGCGGTGAAGCAGGGGTGCTGCCCCGTCTCACCCGAGATCTTGGCGCCCGACAGCGTGTAGCCGGTGGTGATCTTGGCCGGGTCGCCGCCCGTGTTCTGTTGGATCCAGGTGTTCATCTTCCGCACCTGGCCCTGCGCCGGACTGCCGGACACGGTGATGCCGTCGACGCCGAGTCGCCACGGGTCACGGCAGGCGTTGTAGCTGTACTTGTCGTCCTTGCCTTCGAGGAGGTTGTACGGGGCCGGCTTCGGCGTGGAGTTGGTGTTGACGATGAAGTCCGGGATCAGGCCCGTCTTCGGCGCGTACTGCTGTTGAAGCTGAGTGACGGCCTGCTCCTGGCGGGTGCGGACCTGGCCCCAGAACGAGTCACCGGTGACCTTTTCGAACGCGCGGAGGTGACCCGGCATCCAGTCGGAGGAACGCGAACTGTAGAGGTACTTGCCACTGTCCGCCCAGTCGGCCAGCCGCATGAACTTGGTGGTGGGATGCACTTCGCTGCGCTTGATGGCCTTGATGATCCGCAGCGCCTCGGCCTTGTAGTTCACCGAACCGCCACTGCCCCAGACCTTGTCGGCGAGGAGCAGGCCGTAGGCGATTTCGAGGTCACCGTCGGTCGCCGAGTCGGTGCCGTTGACGCTCTTGCAGCTCTCATCCTGCTCGGCGGCGTGCAGATCCCCGTCGATCGACGAGGGATGCGCCTTGACGAACTTCAGGATGCCGTCGAAGACGGTGCGGGCCTGCGAGTCCTTGCCCGCCATCATCGCCGCGATGGTCATCCCGTAGCCCTGGCCCTCGGCGACGAAGGCGTGGTCGGCATCCGGGGCCTTCACCGCGTACGTGCCGGTGCCGCATCTGGTGGTGAGGAAGTTCTTCTTCCAGTAGTCGTAGTACTTCGCGAGCGCCGCGTCCTGCGTCGCCTGCGACACCGAGGGGCGCAGAACGCCCGGCAGGTAAGGGGTTCCCTGAGCGGTGGCCGCGGTGGCGGGGGCGGTCGTGGCGACCAGCCCGACGGTCAGCGCGGCCGCGGCCAGCACTGTCCGAACGGTCTTTCTCATGGCTCCTCCGGAACGTCGTTGGTGGCGGCGGCGCTTTTCGAGGGTGACATCCGGGTCCGGCAAAAACAAGAGAGTTAAGAAAGTTTCCTTACTATTACCTCAAAAGTCGCTTGCGTGAACGATGTCCTAGCGTGGGGCCATGACGATCGACTTGAGCGCGCGCGGCGAGGCCTTCCGGGACTTCTGGACCGAGCGGCATCTCGCCACCCTGACCACCGTCCGTCCCGACGGGACCCCGCACGTCGTCGCCGTGGGGGTCACGGTGGACTTCGAGGCCGGGATCGCCCGCGTGATCACGTTCCGCTCGTCGAAGAAGGCCCGCCTGGTCAAGGAAGCGGGCGAAAAGGGCATACCGGTCGCGGCCTGCCAGTTGGACGGACCGCGATGGTCCACTTTGGAAGGACGCGCGGTGCTGCGCGAAGACCCGGAATCGGTGCGCGACGCCGAAAACCGCTACGCCGCGCGCTACCGGCAGCCCAAACCCAACCCGGAACGCGTGGTCATCGAGATCACCGTGACCCGGGTCCTCGGCAACGCGTAACCCTCCGGCCAACCCCGCATTTCGTCCTCTGAACGCGGTCCTTGCGTGTGCAACTACCGCGTTCAGAGGACGAAATGCACGGGGGTGGAGGGCGTCAGGCGACGAACAGGTTGAGGAGCCCTTCCACCGAACGCACGATCACCCGCGCGGCGGCGCGTTCCGCGTGCGCGGCGACCGGCCGCTCCGCCTCGTGCCGCCAGCGGACGAGCGCGCTCTCGGCGCCCGCGTGGATCTCGGCCGGATCCGCGTCGGGTTCGAGCCCGAGCCGCTCGGTGGGCGCGAGGCCCTGCGCGCCGAGCAGTCGTGCCGCCTCCTCGGCGCTCTCGCCGGACAAGGCCGTGCGGCCGCCCCGGATGTCGGCGATGAGCCGCAGTTCCCGGAAGTCGTGCGCGGCCGCGGCGAACCGTTCCACCCGCGCGGCCAGCCGGTCGCCGTGCGGACGCGGTTCGGCGGCCAGCAGCCCTTCCAGCCGCAGCACCGCCGTCCGCGCCTTCAGCGCTTCGGCCCTGGCGACGAAACATCCGGCGAGCGTGTCCCGCAAATCGCCGAGACCGCTGCGGTGCACGAGTTCCGCCGAGAGTTTCAGCCTGTTCTCGCAACCGGTGCGGATCAACGTGATCGCCAGCCGGACGCCGTAGAGCCCGAACCGCGAGACCAGGTGTTTCCGTGACTCCGGCGGGATCCGCACCGGGAACGGATCGTCCACAAAGGAATCCACGGACAGGAGATACCGCTCCAGGTCTTGCCGGGAGACCGACGCCAGCGCACGCAGGACCTCGAATTCGTCGTCCCGCAGCGCGCGCCCGGCGTACCCGAGTTGCCCGGCGACCGCGATGACTCCCTGGAATCCCGCGCACCGCGGATCTTCCCGCCAAGCCCGCCGCGCCAGCTGTTTCGCGGTGAGCAAGGCGTCGATCCGGCCGGCGCCGACCTCGTCGGCCCTGCCGAGTACCAGCACCGAGTTCACCGCGCTCTGCCGCGCGAACGCCGAACCACCGACCGGCCGGGCACCGTCGAGTTCGTCGGGTTCGAGGTGGCGCACCAACCGCACGGTCGCGTCGACGTGTTCCGCCGGCGCCGGGGTGTCGAACAGGTCGAGTTCACGCAACGCCCGCGTCGGCCATTCCGCCAGCGCGGAGACCAAAGTGGACTTTCCGGTTCCCGGCGTGCCGACGAAGCCGACCCGCAGCGGTTCTTCCAGCCGCTCCAGGCATTCCCGCAACATCACCACCGCCGGCGGGCGGTCCCGGTAGAGCGCCGCGGCGTCGGTCAGGAGTTCACGGACATCGAGGGCCGTCACGCGGAGAGCTCCCGGCGTGGCGCCGCGCTGCTGCCGAGCGCTCCCGCCTTCCGATGCAGTGCGGCCAACCGGTCGATCTCCTTCTTGACCCGCTGCGTGCGCCGATCCCGTTCGGCGGAGCCGGCGACGATCAGTTCCCGTTGGCGCGTCAGTTCTTCCGCGAGATCGTCCGACAGCGCGGCGAAGTGGTCGCGCAGCCGCCGCTGGACCTGGCGGACCTCGTCCTTGATCTCCTTGCTGAACCGGATGAACACGTCGTCGACGTGGCGCTGCGCCGCGGCCTTCGCCAGCGCCTGCCGCCGCTGCAACCGCATCCCGCCTTCGTCGCGCACGCTCTTGGTGGCGAACGCGACACCGGCGCCGAGGGAGACCGGGTTGATCAGCGGCAGCCCGGCGAGGCTGGTGACCAGACCGAACATCAGCACGCCGCCGTAGGAACCGCGCAACCCGGTGAAGAGTTTCTGGCCGATCTTGAACCGTTCGATCTTGGGGGTGCCGACTTCGGGGATCGAGTCCACTCCGGACCCGGTGAGCGGCAGATCCGGTGCCTGGCCGTGGTGCGGCCCGAAACTCGTGGCGACCGCGTGCGCGATCCACGTCGCCCGGTCCGACACCCAGCGGTAGTTCGTCTCGACGGCCTCGGCGAGGTTTTCCTCCAGCCAGGTCTGGAAGTCCGGCCAGATCTGCACCGGATCGCCTTCGTCGAAGGTGCGGTCGATATGCCGCACGATCACCCGCGTCCGCTCACGCAGGTCGTATTCGGCATCGGAGATCAGATCGGTGATTTCGTCCGACAACAGGTTCTGCCAGCGGACGTTCTGCCGCCGCAGCTCCTCGGAGCGCCGTTGTGCTTGGTGCAGCAGGGTTATCTGGTCGATACCGCTGTCCTGGGGAACCGCGTTGAGCCGCGTCTGCAGGGTCTCGACCAGTTCGACCGCCGCCGCGCGGACGCTGACCGCGGCGGCGAGGGCCCGGGTGCGTTCGCCTCCGCGCGCGGCCTGTTCCCCTACCCAGTTCAGGAGTTCCGGGAAACCCGACCGTCCATTGAGCTCGACGTCACCGGCCTTCGCGGCGGCCTGGCGCACCGTCGCGGACACGGGGAAGACGTCGGCGACGACACCGGTCTCCGAAAGCGCGGCACGGTTGCGCGCGGCGAGTTCCCGCCAGTCCGGGCTGACGTCGATCTTGGTCAGCGCCAGCACCAAGGCCGGGCACCAGGTCCGGATGTGCCGGGCCAGCGCGAGTTCGGCGGGCTGGAGTTCCTGTGTCGCGTCGGAGACGAGGATCACCGCGTGCGCGTCGGCGAGGACGTCGAGGGTGGCCGCCGTGCGTGGCGACCGGGGATCACCGATGGCCGGGGTGTCCACCAGGACGAGGCCCGTGCCGAGCAGTTCGCGCGGCAGGCCGACTTCGACGCGGCGCAGTGAACCGGGCGGGCGGACCTCGAGTTCCTTGGCCAGGTCACCGACCGGGACGCGTTCACGGGCGTGCCCGACCAGCGTCGCGGCGGGATCGCTGGCGTAACCGATCTCGGTGGGAACGGCGGGGGTACTCGCGTCCCCGACCGCGCAGACCGGCGCGTTCAGCAACGCGTTGAGCAGGTAACCCTTGCCCTGCTTGGGAAAACCGACCACCGCGATCCGGGTGCCCGGCGCCTGCTGGTCACGTCTGCGCCGGAGCCGTTCGGCCAGGTCGGCGCGACCATGGGCGACACAGGCGTCCAAGGTCTCGTTGAGCACGTCGAGCCAGGCGGGGGCTGTCACGGGGATGCAGTGTTCCCTTAACCAAGCGCGGAATCAATGTGGCATGGGCCAACACGGGCGTGCGGGCCCCGCGACCTGCGGCGGTCGCGGGGCCCTGGCACAGAGCTGAAAAATGTTCAGGTCAGCCGATGTGGATGTCGTTGCCCGAGGCGATGTCGCCGCCACCGATGTGGACGTCGCCGAGGTTGCCGACGTTGTGACCGATGTTGTTGCCGACCTCGGAGACCACGTCGTGGACGTCGGAGACACCCGCGTGGTTCGCTACGCTCGCGACCTCGTTGGCCACGTTGCCCGCCACGCTGCCGGTCACGTCGCCGTGGTTGTTGGCGATGTCACCGTTCGCGTAGTTGTTCGCGACCTCGTGCACCTTGGTGGTGACGTCGGCGACGCCGACGTTGCCGATGACGCTGGTCAGGTCGCCCACCTGGGACAGGAAGTCCGGGGCACCGCCCGCGACACCGTCGACGCGCGGGAGGTCGCTGGTCAGGTCGCCGACGGCCGGAACCGAGTCGACGGCCGGGATCTGAACGGCGTCCACGGCGGGGACGTCGTGGACGAGGTCGGTCGCGGTGTCGACGACGCCGCCCGCCACGCCACCGGCCTGGCCGAGGGCCGCGGCGTCGAGGCCACGCGAAAGGTCATCGGTCAGGCCGAAGCTGCCGACGGTGTTCTGCGCGAGGGCGGTCACGCCGGCGGCGGCGTTCGACACGTCGGTCACGTCGGAGACGGCCGGGACACCCGGCAGACCCGGGACGGCACCCGGGACGTCCAGCGGCAGGTCGCCGAGGCTCGGCACGCCGACCTCGGGCAGGCCCGGAACGGCCGGGACGTCGACCGGCAGGCCGGCGGTCAGCGCGGTGAGCTGGTCGATCGCGCCCTGGACACCGTCGGCGCACTCGCCGTCGGTGCCGTTGACGACGTTCGCGACGCCACCGAAACCGGCCAGGTTGTCGGCGGTGGCGGCGGCGGTGCCGGTCACGCCGGTGGCGGCGTCGACCGGGACGAAGTCGAGCACCAGCGGGACGACCTCGTGCACGTCGGCGGCGTTGATGTCACCGAGGCCGGCGTCGGCCAGCACCTGCTGCGGGTCGTTGGCGAACGCCACGCGGGCCGCGGTGTCGTTCAGCAGGTTCAGCGTGAAGTCGTGCAGGGTCTGAACGGAACCCATGAAAGGACTCTCCTGTGGGGTCTGGGGCGATGGGGCGAACGCAGCGCCTGAGGGCACGGCTGCTCGCAGGTCACCGAAACTAGTGAGGGGGCACCTCCCCGCACATCGGGGATCACTCCGGGTCGTCACTCAGTCAGCCAATAGGGGATCGGTATGACATCGTTAGGGCGTTAGGGGCTTAACCGAGACGCGCCCCGTTGGGTTTAATGCCAGCTCTCACCCATAAGGGTCAAGCCGTACGGGTGAATGGCCCTGGCTTGTCTTTAGGGGCTCAGTCGGCCCTTAGGGGCTGGTCACGCGAAGGAGGATGCTCGTTGCCCTACGTCCTCGGCATCGATATCGCCTCGACCCGCACCACCGCCGCCACCTGCGCGGACTCCGGCGACGGCTGGGGCACGCCGGAACCGTTGTGGCTCGGCGCGCGCGGCCCGGCCGCGGCGTCCGCGGTGTTCCTCGACGACGACGGCTACCTGCTCACCGGTGACGCGGCGGTCGAGGCCGGTCTGTCCGCGCCCGCCCGCCTGCTGACCGGGTTCCACGAACGGGTCGGCGACGACGTCCCGGTCATCGTCGGCGGCGAACGGTTCCCCGCCGCATCCCTCAGCGCCGTCCTCGTGGACGCCGCGGTGGACCAGGCGACCGAGCGATTCGGGGAGAAACCGCAGCACATCGTGCTCACGCATCCCGTCGGCTGGGGCTCGTTCCGCCGCGACCTGCTGCGCCGGGCCCTGGCCGAGGCAGGCTTTCCCCGCGCCGCGCTGGTGGCGGCCCCCATCGCCGCACTGCACGCCTACCTCGCCCCGCAAGGCGACGTCACCGCCGGTGTCTGCGAGTTCGGCCCGGACGGCGCGGTGGTCACGATCGCCACCGCCGGGGTCAACGGCTGGCAGCCGGTCAAGACGGTCGAAGGCGTCGAACCCGGTAAGGCCGTCGGCAAGGTCTTCGAACTCGCGCACGGCGCCGGCGTCCAGCCGCACGCCCTGGCGGGCCTCGTGCTCGCCGGCGAGGCTCCCCCGGTTCCCGGAAGGATGCCCTGCGCCCTCTTCGCCTCTAGTGACCCGATGCTGACGGTGGCGACCGGCGCGGCCAACATCGCCGCACGACGTGACATTCCTCAACCCGGCGGCGCGCGATCGAGCGCCGTCGCGACCGTGGAAACCACCCTGCTCCCCCGGGTGGACGCGGTTCCGGAGCTCACCGAACGGCCCGAACGGCCCCCGGTCGACATCACCCCGTTCCCCTTGCCAGAACGCACCGGGGCGGCGAAACTGCTCAGCCGACGCAAGCCCCTCGTCGCCGCGGCCGCGGTCGTGGTGCTGGCCGCGACCACCCTGCTGCTCACCCTGACCACTCGAGAAGCCACCGCGGACAAGGGACACCAAGCCCCGCCCGCTTCCAGCACCTGCGCGCCGGCCACCCCCGGCGCTGCCACGACATCCCCCGAAGGTCGCTGTTGAACGCACTGCTCGACAAGCCCGGCATCATCCATCCGGATGCCCGGCGTCTGCTCGACGAGGTGATCGCCGCACCGGAACTGCCGGCGAGGGTCACCGTCGTCGCCCCCGGCGGGCACGGGAAGACCCATCTGCTCGGCCTGCTCGGACGCCACTACGCGAGCGCCGGAGTCGAGGCCTTGCTGATCGACGACGCCGACCAGCTGGGCGACGACGAGATCGCGAAGATCAAAGCGCGGGCGGAAGAAACGACCGCGCCGGTCGTTCTGGCGTTCCGGCCGACGGCGCGGACGACGGCTCTGCGCGCACTCGCGGACTCCTTCGGCCGATCGGTGTCCTTGGGCGCGTTCGGCGTCGAGGACGTCCGGCGGCTCGTCGAGCAGGCAGGCGGTGACCCGGCCACGGCCGAAGACGTCCACGCCAGAACCGGTGGGGTGCCGAGACTCGTGCTCCGCGCGGTCACCGGTCAGCTCGCGGATTTCCGCGCCGAGCTGGAACAACTCGACGACGACGTGCACCGCTACCTGATCGCGGCCGAGGCCGGGGCTGGCCGGAATCTCGATCTCCTGGCGGCCTTGCTCAACCGGGACCGCGACGGCCTCCCCGAGATCTTCGACGGCGCCAGGGCGACCGGGTTGCTCGGCGAGGACGACGCGCTGCTGCCGATCGCCGCCGAAGCCGTCCGCGCCTGGGGATCGCCGGGCCGCCGCCTGACGGTGCTACAGCGGCTGGTGGAACTCCAGCTGCGCGAAGGACTTCCGGTACTGGAGCTCGCGCGTTCCCTGCTGGGGACGGGAAGTTCGGGCGCGAGCGCGGCGGCGGCCTTCGAGGCGGCCGCGCGTGAGGCGATGCCCGACGACACGAAACTCGCGGCGCGGTTCTACGAAGCCGCGTCCGAGGCCGGTGGGCGCGGCGCGGCGCTCACCGTCGGCTGGGCGCACGCCGCGGCACTGGCCGGGGATCTCGACACCGCCCTCCGGCTCGGCGACGGCCTGCTCGGCAACACCGACGACCCCGACGGCGTGGACGCCCGTGCCGCGGGCGCCGAAGTGGCCGGGACCGTGCTGGCGCATCGTGGCGAACTCGCGCACAGCGCGGAGCTGTATCAGTGGTCCGGCCGCGCCGGATCGAAGGCGTTCGCCGCGGTCGCCTTGGTGGGCACCGGAAAACTCGAAGCCGCCCGCGGTGTACTGGAGACCCCCGAAGTCCCGACCCTGTTCGCGGGCGCCGCCTCACGGATGGCGCGCGCGATCACCGACTCGGTCACCGGCTGCGGCTCGGAAACCCTGTCGGCCCTGCTCGGCGCGGCGTCGATGCTGGAGTCGGCCGGGGCACCCGCGCCGCTCCCGGACAGCCCGGCCGCGCTCGCGGCGTTGGTGGGTCTGCATTCCGGCGAACTGGCGCTGGCCGAATCGGTGCTGGCCCGCGCGGTGAGCGGACGGATCGGCGGCGACCTGCTCGCGAAACGGCACCGGCTGCTGCGCGGTTGGGTCGCGATGACCTCGGGCGACCTCAAAACGGCCGCTGAAGCCTTGCTGCCGCCGGACGGTCTCGAAGCCCGCGACGAACTTTTCGCCGCCACCCTTCAGCTGGGCCTGGCGCGACGGGCGAGCGACCTTCCCGGGCTGCAACGTTCCTGGGATCGCGCGTACCAGGCGTCGATGCGCCAGCAGCCGGATCTGTATTCGTTGCTGCCACTGGGAGAACTGACCATCGCGGCCGCGCGGGCCGGCGCGAGCGCCAAACTCGCCGGACAGCTGGAGCGGGCGCATACCGTGCTCGACGCCCTCGGCAACCCTCCACTGTGGACGGCGACGCTGCGCTGGCACGAACTGCACGCCGCCATCACCGTGGAAAACCGCTCGCTGGCGGAAGAGCACCTGGCCGCGTTGAACGATTTCGCTTCCTGTGGCCGCTATCCGGCGGCGCTGGCCTCGGCCGCGACCGGCTGGCTCGCGGTGTTGACCGGGGACTTCGATCCCGAACCGATCACCGTGTCCGCGGCGGAACTGCACGAACTCGGGCTCTGTTGGGACGCGTCACGGCTGGCCGGTCAAGCGGCGATCCGGACCTCGGACCGGAAAGCGATGGTGCGGCTGCTCGAAGCGGCGCGGCAGTTCCAGGGCCGCGCTCCGGAACCGGTGGCGGCCACCGGATTGAGCGCTTTGAGCGAACGTGAACTGGAGGTCGCCCGCCTGGTCGTCGACGGGCTGACCTACAAACAGGCCGGGAGCAAACTGTTCATCTCCGGGAAGACCGTGGAGCACCATATGGCCCGGATCCGGGGGAAACTCGGGGCCGGGGACCGGCGGGAGTTGCTGGCGATGTTGCGGGAACTGCTTCCCGCGACCGAGGACTAGCGTTCTCGGCGCGGCCTGAAGGCGGCGACGGCGGCCTGCCCGCCATCGCGCCAAACGACTTCGACAGTGTCGAAGGACCGGCCACTCAACGCCCGCAGATGCCAGGCAGCCGGTGGATGCCACTCCGCCGATGCGATGCCGTCGAAGAGGACGGCCCGTTCCGCCATGGCCGAGCCGAGCGCCGGATCCGCCGCGACACCCGCCCACCAGCTCGCCCACGAGCCGTCGTCGACCGTGTCCGGATTTTCGGCGTCCGCGTCCGGCATGTCGTCCACCGTGACCAGGAACCCGCCGGGACGGACGAGACCGGAGAGGTCGGCGTACACCTGAGTCAGCCGCTCGGCAGGCAGATAGTGCAGCGTCATGATCGCGACCACGACGTCGTAGCCGCCTGGCGGTAACGGGTCGATCCACGCCGGATCACGCAGATCGGCGCGCACCAGCCGGACGGCGGGCGGCAGCGCCGATCGGGCGATCGCGAGCATCACCGGATCGAAGTCGGCCAGCGTGACCTCCGCCCGGGGGACGCGCTCGATCAGGCGAGCGCTGAAGGTACCCGTGCCGCCGCCGAGGTCGAGGACTCGCGGCGCCGGGGTTTCGCAGCGGGTGCGGATGAGGTCGATCATCCGGTCGATGGCTTGGCCCCGGCTCGGCTGGTACTTCGCCATGAGCCGGTCCCAGCTTTCGCTCCAGGTCGTGGTCATGATGACAATGATAATCGATTTCTCGAAGGAGTACCCCGCGTTTAGTCCTCTGAATGCGGTCGTGCGCCACCGTCCGCCGCGCTCATCCTTTCGCGGGTAGACGCCCGATGACCGGGCGCGTAGGAACGAAGAATGGCTGAGGAGAGGTCCAGACGAGTGTTCCTGTCCACGTCCGCCGCGTTGTCGGCGGTCGCCCTCACCGGGGTCCCGGCCGGGGCCGAAGAACTGGGCGATAGAGGGCCCGGCCGAGCCATTCCCCCGCAACGGCCCGACGCGGAACTGCGGGCGATCCTGCGAGAGATCGACGAACACCGCATCGAGGCCACCGTACGCAGGCTGGCCGCCTTCGGGACACGGCACACGTTGTCCTCGCAGACCGATCCCGTCCGCGGCATCGGCGCCGCCCGCGACTGGATCTTCGCGGAGATGTCGAAAACCGCGGAAAAATCGGGTGGCCGGATGACGGTCGAGCTGCAGTCCTACGTCCAGCAGCCCGCGCCGCCGCGGATCCCGGTGGCCACCACGATCACCAACGTCGTCGCGACCCTGCGCGGATCCACCACGCCTGAACGGGTCTACGTCGTCTCGGGCCATTACGACTCACGGTGTTCCGATCCCTTGGACGCGACGAAAGACGCGCCCGGTGCCGACGACGACGCCTCCGGGGTGGCCGTCGCGATGGAACTCGCCCGGGTTCTCGCTACCCGCCGCCCGGCCGCGACCCTCGTGTTCGCCGCCGTCGCGGGCGAGGAACAGGGCCTGTTCGGCGCACGACATCTGGCCACCACCTACAAAGCGGCCAAAACGAACGTGCAGGCGATGTTCACCAACGACATCGTCGGTTCGAGCCGGGCCGACGACGGGACGCGTGATCCACGGACCATCCGGCTCTTCGCCGAAGGGGTGCCGACCGCGGAAACGCCGGAACAGGCGAACATCCGCCGCGCGGTCGGCGGCGAGAACGATTCGCCCTCGCGGCAACTGGCCCGGTTCGTGCGGTCGGTCGCCGAGAACGACGCGACCGGGATGTCCGTCCGCGTGATCTACCGGCGCGACCGCTACCTGCGGGGCGGTGACCACATCCCGTTCCTGGAACAGGGCTATCCGGCCGCGCGGTTCACCGAACCGCACGAGGACTACGCGCATCAGCACCAGGACGTCCGGGTGGAGAACGGCAAGCAGTTCGGTGACCTGCCGGAGTTCTGCGACTTCCCGTTCATCGCCAGGGTCGCGCGGGTCAACGCGGCCACGATGTGGTCGCTGGCGACCGCGCCCGCCACCCCCGACGATGTCCGGATCCGGACGAACCAGCTGACGAACGACACGGATCTGGTGTGGCGACGCGGAACCGACCCGGGCCTCGGCGGCTACGAGGTCGTCTGGCGGGAGACGACGGCGGCCGAATGGACACACGCGATCGGCGTCGGCGACAAGACCGAGGCTAAAGTCGATCTGTCGAAGGACAACGTGTTCTTCGGTGTGCGCGCGGTCGGAAAGAACGGCCGCCGTTCTCCGGTGGCGTTTCCGACACCCTTGAGCTGATGCCCGATGACAGTCACGCCCGACGACCTCGACGCGGCGATAGCGAGTGTGACCGACGGATCGCGCCAGGCTCGAAGCCCTCGTCCACGGCGAGGACATGGCGCGCGGCCTCGACGTCACTCTCGATCCGCCGAGGGAGGTGTGTGCCCGTGTCCTGGCGCGGATGTTCCCGGACGTGGACGCCGTCGGCCTCGATCCCTGGACCGTGTTGCTGTGGGCGACGGACCGGACGGAACTGCCCGGACGCCCTTCCCAGGCGGGCTGGCAGTGGCGAGGCGCACCGCTGGACGACGGCGCGGCCGGGGCCTACGAGGAGTAGATGGATACGGCCGATCGGCGCAACTTGGCTGGTGAAACGTTTGCCGTCGCGGAATCCGGGAACTTTTCCGATATGTCCAGATGGCGAACCACCAGCAGAAGCAACACGGCCGTACGCGTCATCGTCGGCGTCGGCGCGCTGTTCGCTTTCATCGAACTGCTGTACATGGTCATGGTGCTCGCAGGTGCCAACGCGGGCAACGGCTTCTTCATCTTCATCCAGTCACTGGCCGGTCCGCTGGCGTTGTTCTGGCCAGGCCTCTTCCCGGTGAACGACCCGAATTTCCAGGTCATCCTCGACTACGGTCTGGCCGCGGCGTTCTGGGTGATCCTGGCGGGCGTCATCGCCCGTATCGCGGCACGCTGACCCCCTGCGGCGGCGACCGGCGTCCCGTTCGGCGACACTGGACGAATGAGCGAAGGCAGACGGTTCGACCTGAACCCGCTTCCCGAGCTGTTCGGCCTGGCCGCCGCCGGGCGGGCGCTGTTGCCGAATGTGCCCCTGACCCCGGCCGCGGTGCTGAAGACCGTGACCGAACAGCTGGTCGGGCGCCGGTTGACGACCAAGGTGGACGGGCACGACGTCGGGCTCACCCTGACCGGACTCGACTACCAGCCCGACAGCCTCAGCCTCGCCGCCACCGGCCGGGTCGGCGACGTCCGCGTCGTGGTGGAGGACGTCGACTGGCCGGACACCCCGCTCGAACGCGTCACCGTCCTGGCATCGAACGTCCGGCTCCGTTCGCTGCCCTCCCCGGCCGCCATCCCCGAACAGGTGCGGATGGCGATCCGGGTGGCCCCGGAGATTTTGCGGGAGCGCGTCGCCGAGACCCGGCCGGGCATCATCGTCACCCCTGGCGAGGACGGGCACTTCCATGTCCGCTGGGAGAAACGGCCCCGCTGGGGTCACCTCGCCCTGGAGTCCACTGTGGAGGAAGGCTCCGTCGTCCTCCGGCCGATGGCCGTCCACATCGGACGGCGCCGATTCGGACCGCCGTCCCGCCTCAAGCCGATCGTGCTCCCGCTGCCGGAACTGCCGCGCGGAATCCGGCTCACCGCGGTCGAGGCGCACGACGGCCACCTCGTCCTGCACGCCGTGGCCGACGAATGGCCGGAGAAACTGTCCACCATCCCGCTCGGCGACCTGCTGGGCTGGGTGACGACGGCCGTGACCACCCTGACCCTGCCGAGACTCGGCCGCTGACCAGCGCGGGCCAGTCGTGGGTCGCGTGGGTCGTGAGTGGCGATTCGGGTTCTAACCCTCATTACCACTCACGAGCCCACTACACGCCCGCCGGGGAACTACCCCGCTCGACCAACAG
>NZ_JBVISU010000015.1:0-166562 GCF_055575355.1 Amycolatopsis sp. NPDC034160
TTCTTGGTCGTTCCACGCATCTACCAGGAGCTTCGCCATACCCAGCTCACCAACACACCCCTACCAACCCAAAACAGGTTGGAAAAGGCTCAATGAAGGGGCCTTTCATCGCAAATTCTGCGATGAAAGGCCCTTCATTGCGTGTACGTGCGGTGGGTCCTGAGTGGTGATTCGGGTCAGAGCGGACCACCACGCGCGCCACGACTGACCAGCCGAGCGGGGAAGATTCCGGACGTTCAACGTCCGGAATCTTCCCCGCTCACCCACGCCGTCCCCCAGGATCCGCAGTCTCAAGTCGGGGAAGTCCGTGAAGGTCCCCTTCCCTACCTTGAGAGTCAGGGCCCCGGCAAAGTCGAGATAGGGCAGGCCTGATCCTGGATGTCCACCGGCCTTCGCTGTCTACAAAGGACACTGTCTGGTGGCCGAGTGTCCGATTGATGCCTATATGTACGGTTCTGTGCGGGGTCGTGAGTGGCAATGAGGGTTATCGAGAAGAAAGACAAACGTGTTGTGGTTGTGGGCGGGCCTGTTCGCCGGGGGCAGGGCGAAGGCGTAACACGCGTGCTCAGAGACGGGACTCGCGTGTCTGGACCCCGCACTCGGGTGGTACGCCGCCACGTTTGCCTTAACCCGGGTTATTGAGGGGTAAGGCAATGGTGTCGTGTTCGGGAGGGCTTGTGAGACGTTGGGCATCAGGCTTCGGCACTGGGTGGCGGTGTCCTGAAGGTGTCGCGAAAGCCACTTTCGGGACACCACATGTCCTGGAAGTGGCTTTCGCGACACCTCCCTGAGGGCTGGGGGACAACTACGACACCTTTGCCTTACCTCTCAATAGAACGCTCATCGCCACTCACGATCCCTCGCAAAACCGCGCAAACCCCCCGAATCGGGCGCCATGGTCGCAAAAACGTCCTTTATGGACAATCAAGTGCCGGATCGAGCCTCTCGAGCGAGCTCCTGCCGACTCCCTCACGACACGTTCGCCCTGTCTTTCTGGGCAAGGAGGCCTCATGGGCATTCCGGACTTCCGCGACCGCCGTTCGGAGCAACTGTCCGTACTCCGCCGGTTACCGTCCCGACTCCCTCGTACTTCGTTGCTCTCCTACCGCGCTGCCGTTTCGGCCGAGAGATAGGGTCCGTTGAACCGCAGTCAGGTGTAGGAGGTCAAGGGTGCCCGGAAACGGTCTGTGGCGTACGAAATCCATCGAACAGTCCATCGCGGACACCGACGAGCCGGGGTCCAAGCTCAGGCGGAACCTGGGCGCATGGGACCTGACCGTCTTCGGTGTCGCCGTCGTCATCGGCGCCGGAATCTTCACGCTCACCGCGCGTACGGCCGGTGACTTCGCCGGCCCGTCCGTCTCGCTCGCGTTCGTTTTCGCGGCGATCGCCTGCGCGCTGGCCGCCCTCTGCTACGCGGAATTCGCGTCGACCGTCCCGGTGGCCGGGAGCGCGTACACGTTCTCCTACGCCACGTTCGGCGAGTTCATGGCGTGGATCATCGGCTGGGACCTCATCCTGGAACTCGCCGTCGGCGCGGCCGCGGTGTCGAAGGGCTGGTCCGCCTATCTCGAAACCGTGCTCTCCTACATCTTCGGCAAGGGCACGAAGACGACGTTCGAGATCGGCCCCGTGCCGGTCGACTGGGGCGCTCTGCTCGTGGTGCTCGTGCTGGCGACGCTGCTCGCAGTCGGCACGAAGCTGTCGTCGCGGTTCTCGATGGTGATCACCGGCATCAAGGTCGCGGTGGTGCTGTTCGTGATCGTGCTCGGCATCTTCTACATCAAGGGCTCGAACTACACCCCGTTCATCCCGGATGCCCAGCCTGCCGGGGAGTCGGCGTCCACCGGCGTCGACCAGTCGCTGTTCTCGCTGGTCGCCGGTGGCGGCAGTAGCGCGTTCGGCGTCTTCGGTCTGCTGGCCGCCGCGTCGCTGGTGTTCTTCGCGTTCATCGGTTTCGACATCGTCGCGACCACCGCCGAGGAGACCCGCAATCCGCAGAAGGCCGTGCCCCGGGGCATTTTCGGCTCGCTCGCCATCGTCACGGTGCTCTACGTCGCCGTGTCGCTCGTGGTCGTCGGCATGGTGAACTACAAGGAACTCGCCACTTCGGCCGGTGACGGCGGCAAGAAGACGCTCGCGTCCGCGTTCGCGGCCAACGGTGTCGACTGGGCGGCCAACATCATCTCCGTCGGCGCCCTCGCCGGTCTGACGACCGTCGTCATGGTGCTGATGCTCGGCCAGATCCGGATCATCTTCGCGATGTCGCGTGACGGCCTGATGCCGCGTGGCCTGGCGAAAACCGGGGAGCACGGCACGCCGAAGCGGGCGACCATCGTCGTCGGCGGGCTGGTCGCGGTCGCGGCGACGTTCTTCCCGGCGGACAAACTCGAGGAAATGGTCAACGTCGGGACACTGTTCGCTTTCGTCCTGGTCTCCGCGGGGGTGCTGGTACTGCGCAAGACCCGGCCCGACCTGCCCCGCGCCTTCCGGGTGCCTTGGGTGCCGCTGGTCCCGATCCTGGCGATCGTCGCCTGTGTCTGGCTGATGCTGAACCTGACCGTGCTGACCTGGCTGCGCTTCCTGGCGTGGATGGCGCTCGGCGTCGTCATCTACTTCGCCTACAGCCGTCGTCATTCGCTGCTCGGCAAGCAGAACAAGGGCGAGGTGCCGACGTCCGTATCGGACTGATCATTCTCGTTTCGGCGGCCCACCATTCCTTTGTGGATGGTGGGCCGCGCTGTTCGGGGCCCCGGTTTCGGTGTGAAATCGGTGTGCGATAGCGTCCGGTCTCTCGCTTCCCCCTGACGGGTGAACGGGACTCGTGTAGACGCACTGCGAGTCGACCTTCACCCCTCGAAAGAGGCACCACGCTTTGCTCGTTTGTCCCCCGATCGGTACAGGAGAGCTCTGAATGCAGATCATCACCAGACGGCGTGTCCGTTCCGCCGCCACCGTCTTCGCGCTGGCGACCGCCGCCCTGCTCGGTGTCACGGGCACCGCGCTGGCGTGCCACACCGACGACGGTCGCGCCATCCCGACCCCGAAGAACGTCAGCACCTGTGAGAAGGCGCAGCTCCCGGGCACCGAGATCTCGACGAAGGACCTGACCTTCACCGGTGGCACGGAGAAGGACAAGTACCTCAACATCACCGCGGTCGGTGAAGGCGTCACCGTCACCGCGATCGTGGTCAAGGGCGGCGACGGCTACAACATCTACGAGCCCGGCAAGCGCGGCCTCGCCAAGACCCCGCCGTGGGAGAAGCTGCGTTCGCCGATGAACGGCGGCGGCAAGCAGGCCGACATCAGCCACTGGTTCGCCTGCGGTGAGAAGAAGACCAAGCCGACCGAGCCGACGAAGCCGAGCGAGCCGACGAAGACCACGACGGTCAAGCCTCCGACGACCGCGCCGACCACCACGACGGACAAGCCGTCCGAGACCTCCGCTCCGTCGAGCACCGCGGTTCCCGCCCCGAACGTCGGCGGTAACGGTGGCAACGGCGGCGGTCTCGCGGACACCGGTTTCGACAACGCCTGGCTGCTGTGGGCCGGTGGCCTGCTGGTCCTGGCCGGGGCCGGCGTCCTGATCCTGCTGCGCGTGCGCCGCAAGGCCAACTGAAGCTAGCTAATGCTTGAAGGCCCTCTTCCTGGTGAAGGGGGCCTTCAGCGCATTTGCGGGAAGTCGCCGAAGAGAGATCCCTGCTCGCCCCAAGGGTTCGTCGGGCGGGGACGGCCGAGCCCGGCGGCCATCGCGACGGCGTTGTCCCATTCGGCGTCGACGACGTAGTCCGTGTGCTTGAGCACGCCGGGTGCCCAGCGATGCCGCCCGGTCGGCCCGCGCATCGGATCGGGCAGCCAGTGGTCGCCCCCGAGCACGAGGACGCCCTGGTCGTCGGTCTCGGCGGCCAGCGGTCCGGTTCCGCCGCCGGGCAGATAGCCGTCGCCCAGCAATTTGCCGCCGACCACGCGGTGCCGCCACGTCGTGACGCCGCCGCCGAAGATGTCCGTGCCGCGGCACAGCGCCCGCCAGCGGCCGTCGAGATCCTTGTACAGATCGGCGAGTCGTGCCTGCGGCAGCATCGCCGGGAAGGCCCGCTGATAACCCCATTGCAGCGGTGAGCCGGCGGTCAGCAGCCCGACGCGGTCACGGTCTTCCGGCGGGAGATCGGCGATCACCCGCGCCGCGGCGAGCACGGTGAGCAGGCTGCCGAGGTTGTACCCGGACAGCACCACCCGGGTGCCCGGATCGGCGAGGTGTTCCTTGACCCGGTCCGCGAGTTCCGGGACGACCTTGAGCGCGTAACTCGGCGGAACGATCGGATGCGCGGCACGCGGCCAGAAGCACACGAGATCCGCCAGCGCGCCGAGGTGACGGCTGCGTTTGGGCGTCGTCGCGGCGGCGAACACGACCCGCAGCAGCCCCGCCGCCAGCGCGCCGAGCGCGAACACGCCGATCGTCGAGAGCGGCGTGAACCAGCCGGGCAGGTGCCCGAAACCGAAGCGCACCACCAGGAGCGCGCCGCCGCCTGCCGCCATCGCCAGTGCGACGGTGAGCGCGAGATGGTGCAGATGCTTGCGTTCCCACGAAGCACGGGCCCAGACGCGCGCGGCCTCCTCTTCCTGGGCCTCGCTGATTTCCATCAGCGCGACGATCTTCGGGATGCCGCGCCGCAGCCGCCGCAGCGGGACCGCGACGGCGAACCCGAGCACACCGAGTACGACGGCGAGCGCGAGCCCGGCGCCCCACAGCACGGTCACCAGGACGTAGGTGTCGGGCAGTCGCAGATCGTTCGCGCCGACCAGTTGCCGCAGCGCGACCGCGAGTCCCGCGCCGAAGCCGCCGCCGAGCAGACCGGCGAGCGCGACGACCGGGGCCGCGGCCCAGCCGCCGAGCCACGGCCGCAACCGGTGCGGCAGGTGCTTCCAGGTCGACCGGCCGAGCAACGCCGACGGGATCAGCATCAGCGCGAACAGCAAGGTCACCGCGACCATCGCCGCGCCGAGCGCTTCGACCGTCCCGTCGGCGCCGCCGAGACCGCCGCCCGACAGCCCGGCGGGCAGCGGTGTCCGGCGGACGACGGCGATCCCGACCAGCGCGACGGCGATCGCGATCAGTCCGCCGCGAACGATCGGTCCGGCCGAGAAACCGACCGTCGAGGCCACGAGCGCGGCGAGGACGAGTGCCAGCGCGCAGCTCCAGACGATCAGATCGAAGGTCGCCGTCGGCAACCGGAACGGCCCACCGAGCAGCGGAAGCGCGACACAGGTCAGCGCGGCGACGGTGTGCAGCGTGCGCAGGCCCGGCGTCCGCGGCAGATCCTGCGGCTGCAGCGGGCTCGAACTGGGTACGCGGTGCAGCCTGTTCCGTGATCGCCAGTCCGAGGACGGGATCCGGTCGAGTACGAAGATCAGCGCCAGCAGCGGCAGCACGCCGATCGCGGTCCGCAACGGCGCGAGATCCCGCAGGAACGACGGCGCGCCCGGGAGGCAGGCGGAGCCGGGGGCGAGACATTGCGCGGCGAACAGGTCCAGCGAGACCACCGCGAGCTGGCTGATCAGCAGCATCGTCAGCAGCAGCGAAGCCACCCGCAACACGCCGCGGCAGGCGGCGGCGAGCAGCGCGGCGGACCGCTTGCCCTCCGGGACCGGCGGCAGCATCCAGTGCGCGACGTTCGCCAGCGAGAAGGGGAACAGCAGGGCCCAGGTGGCCTTGGCCGCGCCCCCGGAGGTCATCCCGCTCCACAGGTAGCCTTCGAGAATGCGCGGGATCGAACGGCCGAGCGCGGGCAGCACCGGACCGGGAGCGGGACGGCGCAGCCGGTCCGACGGCCGGATCAGCCTGCCGATCCCGTCGCCCGCGACGTCGACCACCGACGTCGAATCCAGCAGGCTTTCACCGCTCGTGCCCACTAGCCCGGGTACGCGTATTTCGACGACGCGGGTGTCGGGACCCGGCATGACCACGGTGAAGCCTCCAAACCATTCCAGTGGGGACTGAGCCGACAACGGTACTGTTCCGATGTCATCCAACCTTGGAGGAAGCGCGCATATGACCCCCGAAAGCGTTGCCAAGCGGCACGACACCCGCAACGGCATCGAGTTCGCCGTCGCCGATCTCGAGGCCGCCGAGTTCGGCCGCAAGGAGATCCGCCTCGCCGAGCACGAGATGCCTGGCCTGATGGCGTTGCGCCGCGAGTACGCCGAGGTGTATCCCCTGCGGGGAGCCCGGGTTTCGGGCTCGCTGCACATGACGGTACAGACCGCGGTGCTGATCGAGACCCTCGTCGCACTGGGTGCGGAGGTGCGCTGGGCCTCCTGCAACATCTTCTCCACGCAGGACCACGCCGCCGCGGCGGTCGTCGTCGGCCCGCACGGCACCGTCGAGGAGCCGAAGGGTGTGCCGGTGTTCGCCTGGAAGGGCGAGTCGCTGGAGGAGTACTGGTGGTGCACCGAAAAGATGCTGACCTGGGACGGTGAAGGTCCCAACATGATCCTCGACGACGGCGGCGACGCCACCATGCTGGTGCACAAGGGAACCGAGTTCGAGAAGGCGGGCGTCGTCCCCTCACCGGACGAGAACACCTCGGACGAGTTCCGCGTGTTCCTCCAGCTGCTGAGCGCCTCCGTCGCGGCCGACACCGGCAAATGGACCAAGATCGGCGAAGGCATCCGCGGGGTCACCGAGGAGACCACCACCGGCGTGCTGCGGCTCTACCAGCTCGCCGCCGCCGGTGAGCTGCTGTTCCCGGCGATCAACGTGAACGACGCCGTGACCAAGTCGAAGTTCGACAACCGCTACGGCATCCGCCACTCGCTGATCGACGGCATCAACCGCGGCACCGACGTCCTCATCGGCGGCAAGGTCGCGGTCGTCTGCGGCTACGGCGACGTCGGCAAGGGCGCCGCGGAATCGCTGCGCGGCCAGGGCGCCCGCGTGATCGTCACCGAGATCGACCCGATCTGCGCGCTGCAGGCGGTGATGGACGGCTACCAGGTCAAAAAGCTGGAGAACGTCCTCGGCGAGGCCGACATCATCATCACGACCACCGGCAACAAGGACGTCGTGCTCGTCGAGCACATGGCTCGGATGAAGCACCAGGCGATCCTGGGCAACATCGGCCACTTCGACAACGAGCTCGACATGGCGGGCCTGCAGCGCTACCCGGGCATCCGGCGGATCAACATCAAGCCGCAGGTCGACGAGTGGGTCTTCCCTGATGGCAAGAGCATCATCGTGCTGTCCGAGGGCCGTCTGCTGAACCTGGGCAACGCGACCGGGCACCCGTCGTTCGTGATGTCGAACAGCTTCTCCAACCAGGTGATCGCGCAGATCGAGCTGTTCACCAAGTACGAGGAGTACGACAAGGAGGTCTTCCGCCTCCCGAAGAAGCTCGACGAGAAGGTCGCGAAGATCCACCTCGACGCGCTCGGCGGTGAGCTCACGAAGCTGACCAAGGAACAGGCCGAGTACATCGACGTGGACGTCGAAGGCCCCTTCAAGACGGATCACTACCGGTACTGATCAAGACTCGTGAGTGGTAATGACGGTTCTAACCGTCATTACCACTCACGAGCCCACCGCTTACCGCCACTCGACCTCGATGCCTGCCAGCCCTGGCCCGGCGTCGCTGAAGTACCCACTGGTCACGCCGCCCATGTCGAGCGGCAGCTCCTCGGACTCGACCGGCACGGCGTCGTCGCGGGTCCGGAATTGCCGGGTGCAGCGCGCGGGCAACGCGCCGAGCGCGAACTTCAGCTGCACCAGGTAACTGGAGCACTGGTCCCGCAGCATCCGGAAGTAGCCGGGCGACGCGGTGCCCGAGTCGTCGCGGACTTCGAAGCAGAACACGTGGATCTCGCCCTCGGCGAGCTTCCGGTCGAAGAGCAACTCGGTGGCCATCGTCTCGGCGTCGGCGTTGCGCCGGATCCGGCCGACCCGGCAGCCCTCGGCGGTGATCAGCTCGACGTCGCCGATATTGCAGCCGGGGTCGCCGTTGTAGACGGTGACGTACCGGTCCGGGCCGTGCCGCCGCGCCCGGCACACCAGCCGGGTCTGCAGGCCGACCTGCCGGTGCGCGGCGTCGAAGGTGATCGTGTCGTGCACCGAAAGCATCTCGAGGTCGGCGTTGTAGCGGTTGGACGACGGGTACGCGCCGAGCTCGGACAGCAGCTGGTCGACGATCGAGCCCATGTCACCGGAACGGATGTCGTGGAACGACGCGGCCATCTGATGCCCGCGCGCCCGCGCCGTCCGCGGCCCGATCAGCACGACGAGCGCGTCGGGAGGCAGCTGCAGCACCGATTCCAGGGCACGGACCGCCGGCAGCGCCTTGGGTACCTCCGGCTGGCGTAACCCGCGCTGCCAGTAGCTCAACGTCGACTGTCCGATTTGGACACCACGAAGCCCGAGATGGGCACGGAGCCTGGCCAGCGAGAGGCCGCGGTAGGCGATCGCCTGCCGCAACGCGTGGTGGAATTCGCCGCTGCGAAGGGCTTCGACCAGCTCTTTGGGCAGGGCTTCGAGCGGTTGACGGCGCGCTCCGTCGATGATCGTCGGGGTGTCCCCTTCTCGTGCCACCGCTCGTCCCTTCACCAGACCAGTGTGTGCGCTGAGCGTGAACACCGCGGAACGTTCACGTTAGCAGCGCACTGTGAACACTACGCCCCCCGTTCGGGGTGGTTGACCCCGGAAGAGTGACCGTTCCGGGGTGTGGAAACGCCCCGGAACGGTCCGTTCCGCCGAGTGCCCATCTTGCTCTGTGTGAACCTTCTGTTCACCGTTGTGACCACATTGGTTCGCCATGGTGACCAGGAGGCCCGTCGTGCCTGTGTTCTCGAGGAGGGTTTGCGCCGCGGGCGCCGCGAGTCTCGCGGCGTGGCTCGCGGTCCAGACCCCGGCGAGCGCGCTGCCCCGGCCGTCGGCCGAGCAGCACTCCGCCTTTCAGCACCCCTCCGCCGACCAGAACCCCATCGTTATGCAGGTACAGGAAAAATCGCAGTGGTGCTGGGTGGCTTCGGGCACCACCATCGCGGCACGCCACGGTGTCACCGTCAGCCAGAACGGATTCTGCCGGATGGCCCACGACGAGCGGCGCCGGGATTGCGCGGACCGCCCCGGGACGCTGAGCGATGTCCGGCGCGCCTTCGGCAAGCTCGGCTTCTCGGCCCCGGGTGACTACCTCAAGGGCCGCATCGGATACGCGGGCGTTCAGGCGCAGACCGGTGCCGGGCAGCCGGTGCAGACCCGGGTCGGCTGGGCCGCGGGCGGCGGCCACATGCACGTGCTCTACGGCTCCGACGCCGGCCGGAAGTGGGTCTCGTGGGGGGATCCACTGCCCACCGGTAACCGCTACAACTGGTCGACCTACGACTTCTACGCCGGCAACCGGTCCTTCACCTGGACCCACACCCTCACCGGGATCCGGCGATGAGGGCGCGGCGGATCCTCGGGCTCGCCGGGCTGGTCGTGATCTCGTTGCTGATGTCGGCGCCGGGAGCGCGCGCGGATCACCTGTCGAGTGAAGACCTCGCGGCCGCGAAGGCAGCCGCCGACGATCCCACGCTGCGTGCGGAAATCAGTCGTTTCTTCACTCAGACGGGTGGCTCGGGACAATCGCCGTCGGTCACCGTGGTCGGCGAATCCTTCCCGGTTTACGAGCTTTCGAGGGATTTCGTCGCCGGAGACGGCGGGATCGCCGGGCAGCTCGCCTACGTCGCCGTCCCGGTGACGGCGTCCGACGGGCAGACCGCGACGGTCTGGTCGGTCCGTGGCGACGACGGCGTCTGGCGCGTCGGAAACATCGCGTCTGGTGACCGGGAAAGCGAACTGGCCCGGCGGCTGCCCGCCGGTGCGGCGCTGCTGCACGAACCTCAGGTCGACGCCTGGTACGCGCTGCGCGACGGCCGGGTGACACTGCTCGACTCGGGCGCCAGCGGCTATGCGACCGGCGCGTCGGCCACACTCGCGGAGTATCAGAAGACGGTCTCCGGCCGGTACGGGGCGATGCTCGCGGGCTCGCCCTACGCCCAAGAAGGCAAGGCCGGTGGTTACAACGCCCAGGTGATGCCGCGCGGTGACGGCGGCCCCGCACCCGACGCGCAGGACACCGGCTTCGTTCCGCTGCTGATCTTCGGCGGCTTGCTTCTCATCGGTATCGCGGGCTTCTTCCTCCACTCGAAGCGGCGCGTCCCCTAGCGGACCGGTGGGCCGGGCGTGTGCTGACCCCGCCTGGCCCGCCGGTCGACCACGGCACCTTAAAGTAGGCGCTGTGGGACGACTCGTGGTGATCGAAGGTCTGGACGGCGCCGGTAAGCGCACGCTCGCCGACGCGCTGACCGGCGCGCTGAACGCCGACGGCGCGAGTGTCACGTCGATCGCGTTCCCACGCTACGGCGAAAGTGTGCACGCCGACCTCGTGCGCGAGGCACTGCACCGCGGGCACGGCGACCTCGCCGACTCCGTGTACGGCATGGCGATGCTCTACGCGCTCGACCGCCGCGGCGCGGCGGACGAGATCCGCGCCCGGCTCGACGAGCACGACGTCGTGCTGCTCGACCGGTACGTCGCGTCGAACGCGGCGTACGGCGCGGCCCGGCTCCACCAGGGCGCGGACGGCGAGTTCGTCCGGTGGCTCCGCGACCTGGAGATCGACCGGTTCGGTCTGCCGGTACCTGCCGCGCATCTGCTGCTGCGGGTCACCGCCGGCGTCGCCGCCGAACGCGCGCGGCGCCGCGCGGAGGACGACGCGGCCCGCGCGCGGGATTCCTTCGAGACCGACGACGCGCTCCAGAAGCGGTGCTCGGTGGTCTATGACGAGCTGGCCGCGACTGGCTGGCTCGCGCCTTGGCATGTCCTCGACGGTGTCGCCGGTGTCGACGCCGCCGCGCTGTCCACCACCCTCCTTCGCGTTTAGTCCTCTAAATGCTTGAGTAGCCAGTCGTGGAACTCGCCGATGTGGTGCTCTGAGGGCATCAGGACGCCGCCGGCGCGGTAGGCGCGGGACGCCATCGCGGGCTGGCAGCGTTCGCACGCGGCGAAGTCCTGCTCGTTGACACGGTGGAACAACTCCACCGACCGCGACACGTCCCGGCCGGAGGCGACGACGTCGGCCGAGTACAGCCAATCGCATTCGACGACCGTCCGGTCCGGCGCGAGCGGGTACATCCGGTGGAAGATCACGTGATCCGGCACCAGGTTCACGAACACCTGAGGCCGGATGGTGATCGCGTAGTACCGCCTGTCCTGCTCGTTCGCGACGCCGTCGAGTCGCTCGAAACCCGGCTCGCCGTCGATGGTGAACCCGTCGACGTCCTCACCGAACTCGGCACCGTGCCCGACGTAGTACTGCGCCGCGTAGCCGTCGGCGAACTCCGGCAGCACCTCGGTCAGCTCGGGGTGGATCGTCGCGCAGTGGTAGCACTCCATGAAGTTCTCGACGATCAGCTTCCAGTTCGCCTTGACGTCGTAAGTGATCCGGCGCCCGACCGAAAGCCCGTCGAGGCCGTACCGGTCGATCGACTCGAGGTCGCCCAGCCGCTCGCGCGCCGCGCCTTGGACGTCGGCCTCGAACGACGGCGGCTCCGCGGCCAGGCACACCCACGCGTAGCCCAGCCATTCCCGCAGGCGCACGCCGTGCAGCCCGTATCCGGTGCGGTCGATATCCGGCAGGTTCGCCAGATTCGGCGCCGCGATCAGCTTCCCGTCGAGTCCGTACGTCCACGCGTGGTACGGGCACTGGAAGGCGCGCCTCACCGTGCCCGACTCCTCGGTGCACAGCCGGGCGCCCCGGTGGCGGCAGACGTTTAGGAACGCCTTCAGCTCGCCGTCGCGGCCCCGGCTGACGATGACGCTCTCCCGTCCGATTCGGACGGTCCGGAAGTCACCCGCCGACGGCAGATCCGCCGAACGCACGGCGCAGAACCACTGGCGCTCGAAGAGCTTTTCCTGTTCGACCGCGAAGATCTCCGGGTCGGTGTAGTAACCGCCGCCCAGCGTCGGGATGAGACTCGTCATCTCGCGGCTCCAGCGAACCGGGCGGGGTCGAACAGGGTGATCGGATGTTCGGTGGAGCCGTCCACCACCAGATCGGCGAGGATCTCACCGACCACCGGCACGAATTTGAAACCGTGCCCGGAGAAGCCGCAGGCGACCACCACGCGATCACGGGTGGGATGGCGGGCGATGACGAAATGTTCGTCAGGGGTGTTCGTGTACATACAGGTCGCCGCGCGCAGAAAGGTGCCGGGCAGTGACGGCATCTTCCGGCCGACGAACGCGGAGATGTCGTCGACCTCTTCGGCGTGCACCGTCCGGTCGATGGTCTCCGGAGTGCAGGTCTTGCCGCCGCGGAAGAACGCGACCTTCACGGTCCCGGCGTCGTCGTGCGACGGGAAACCGTAGAACTGACGGCCGTTCTCGCCTTCCCAGACGTAGATCGGATGCCGTTCCGCGCGGAACGCCTCCGCTGGGCCCGACGGCGCGAACCAGTACTGGATCTGCCGTTCGATGGTGAACTCGACGCCGAGTTCGGCGAGCAGCCCCGGTGCCCAGGCGCCGGGACAGATCACCAACCGCTCGGCGGTATGAAAACTTTGCGAGGTTTCGACCCGGACACCGGTAGATGTCTGGTGCCAGGAAAGGACTTTCTCCTCGTAGCGTAGTTCCGCCCCGGCCCGCGCGGCGAGGTGCAGATGTGCCGCCACGCTGCCTTCCGGCACCACGAATCCGGCGTTCTTCTCGTACAGCGCGATCTCACCCTCGGCGGGGTTCATCGTCGGGAACCGGCGCCGGATCTCGGCCGCGTCCAGGATTTCGTGCGGCAGCTCCCATTTCCGGGCGCTGGCAAGGCTTCCTGACACCGTCCGTGATTCGGGGGCGCCGAGCATGAGCCCGCCACAGCGGGTGAAGATCTTCCGGCCGGAGTCGCGTTCGATCCCGTCCCACAGTTCGTGTGCCCGCAAAAGCAGCGGGACGTACGCCGGATCCTCGAAATACGCCTGCCGTGTGATTCGCGAGCCGCCGTGGCTGGATCCGAGGTTGTGCACCGGCGCGAACCGGTCGATGCCCAGCACCCGCTGTCCGCGCCGGGCGAGCCGGTAGGCGGCGGCGCTGCCCATCCCGCCGAGACCGATGACGATGACGTCGTAATGGTTCACGCGGCACTCCTGATCCGGCTCATCCCGGCGTCGAACAACGGCTCGTTCGCCACGACGGCGGGGATCCGCTCGCCGAAGTACTCGATCTCCAACGGCCTGCCCGGCTGGGTGAATTCCACCGGAAGCCAGGCGTACGCGATGTTCTTCGCGACGGTGTAGCCGTACGCGGCACTGGTGACGTACCCGGCGGGACGGCCGTCGGCGTACACCGGTTCCTTGCCGAGGACGACCGAGTACGGATCGTCGACCGTGAGACAGGTCAGCTTCCTGGTGACGGTGTCTTCCGAGCGGCAGGCCAGCGCGTCCCGCCCGATGAAGTAACCCTTGTCCATCCGTACGGCGAACCCCAGTCCGGCCTCGAACGGGTCGTGCTCGGCGGTGACGTCGGTGCCCCACAGGCGGTATCCCTTCTCCAGTCGCATGCTGGAGAAGGCGTCGCGCCCGGCGGCGATGACGCCGTGCGCCTGCCCGGCGTCCCAGAGCGTGTCCCACAGTTCGCGGCCGAGGTCGGCGCTCGTGTACAGCTCCCAGCCGAGTTCGCCCACATAGGACAGTCGCATCGCGGTCACCGGCACTTGGCCGACGTAGGCCTGTTTCGTCTTGAAGTAGCCCATCGCGGCGTGTGAGAAGTCCGTTGTGGACAGTGGTTGCAGGACGGCTCTGGCGAACGGTCCCCACAGGCCGATGCAACAGGTGCCCGGGGTGGTCTCGTGGATCTGCGCGGCGCCGTCCCGAGGCAGATGCCGTCGCAGCCAGTCGATGTCGATGGCGCTGTTGACCCCGACCTGGAACCGTTCGGCGCCCAGCCTGGCCACGGTGAGGTCGCTGCGCACGCCGCCGTCCTCGCCGAGCAGCAGGGTGTAGGTGACCGAACCGGGTTTCTTGTCGAGCTGGTTCGTGGTCATGGTCTGGAGGAACGGCAGCGCGCCGGGCCCGGTGACCTCCACGCGTTTCAACGACGTCATGTCGAACATCGCGACCCGCTGCCGCGCGACCAAGGCCTCGGCGCCGCCGATCGGGGACCAGTACCGCGCCGCCCAGTCGTTGCGGGCCGGGATGAGGTCGACTTCCGGCAGGTTCGCGTTCGCCTCGTACCAGTGCGGTCGCTCCCAGCCGCTCGCTTCGAGGAAGAAGGCCCCGAGTTCGGCCTGCCGCTCGTAGAACGGGCTCGTCCGCAGCGGCCGCGGTTCCTCCAGGGGTTGCAAGGGATGGACGACGTCGTAGACCTCGACGAAGCTCTGGCAACTGCGTGTCATGACGTAGTCCGGCGCCAGTTGCGCCTTCTCGAACCTGGCGAGGTCACAACCGTGCAGATCCGCCTCAGGCTGCCCGTCGACCAGCCACTGCGCCATCGCGCGGGCGACCCCGGCCGAATGCGTGATCCAGACGGCTTCCGCGACCCAGAACCCGTCGAGCTCCGGATGTTCGCCCAGCAGCGGCATCCCGTCCGGGGTGAAGGAGAACAGCCCGTTGATGCCTTCTTCGACCTTGGTCTCGCCCAAGGACGGCAGCAGCGCGACGGCGGCCGCCCAGGACTCTTCGAAGTCCGACGGCGTGAACGCGAGTTCCGACGGCATGCCCTCGGTGCCGCGCGGATCACCGATCTCTTTGGCGGGCAACGGCATCGGCCGGTGCCCGTAGGCGCCGATGCCGAGGCGGTTGGCGTGCTCGCGGAAGTAGAGGTCGGCGTCCTGATGCCGCAGGATCGGCCGGGCGGCCTTTCCGGCCAGGCCGGGAAGGGGAGTGGTCCGCGCGTACTGGTGCGCCATCGGGACCAGCGGGATCGTGAGGTCCACCAGTTCGCCGAGCACCGGGCCCCACATCCCGGCGCAGGAGAGCACGAGGTCCGCGCGGAAACTCCCGGTCTCGGTGGTGACGCCGGTGACCCGCCCGCCCGCGCTCTCGACGCCGACGACCTTCTGGTGCGCGAGGAACTTCGCGCCGCGCCCGATCGCGCGACGCGCCTGCGCCTCGGCCGCCCGCAGGGGTCGCGCCAGACCATCGGAGGGAATGTGGAACCCGCCGAGCACCTTGGCCGGATCGAGCAACGGATGCAGCGCGGCGCACTCGTCCGGCTCGATCAGCCTGCTTTCGACCCCCGACGCGGTCGCCCAGCCGTGCCGCCGCTTGAGATCGGCGAGCCGCTCCGGCGTCGTGGCCACCTCCAGCCCGCCGACCGGCCGGAAGCACGACTTCCCGTCGAGGTCGAGCGCGCCGTATTTGGCGACGGTGTAGCGGGCGAACCCGGTCATCGCGGCGCAGCCGGTGGTTTGGAAGACCAGCCCGGGCGCGTGCGAACTGGACCCGCCGGTGGTGAACAGGTCGCCCTGTTCCAGCACGGTGAGGTCGGTCCAGCCGCGTTCGGTCAGCTCGTCGGCGATCGCGCAGCCGACGATACCGGCGCCGATCACGACCACGCGGGGTCTGGGGGTCATGGTGAGGGAACCTCCTGCCTGCCCAGCCGTCCACAGTGGACACGGGGCATCGGGGTGACCGGCGCTGTTGCGGATGAGGCACGGTGTTCCGTCTTCAGCAACAAAGTGCGGCACGTGCGGGCGCGCTGTCAAGAGCCCGAAGAGGTCGGCTGCTTCAACCGGTGCGCGCTATGAAAGGTCCTTTCCTTGCAAATTTCGCAAGGAAAGGACCTTTCATAGCGGGCGTGTGGGCCGTGACCGGACCGGTCACCTCACTCGGTGAAGTACCCCAGCTGCGCCGAGAGATCCGCGGAGGCCTCGGTCAGCGGCCGCACGATCTGCCGCACCCGCTGCTTCGAAAGCCGGTACGACGGGCCGGACGCGCTCATCGCCGCGACGACCTCGCCGCCGGGCCCGCGCACCGGGACGGCGACCGCGTGCATCCCCAGCTCCAGCTCCTCGAAGCAGGCCGCGTACCCGTCCTCGGCGACGCGCTCCAGTTCGGCGGTCAGCTCGTCCGGATCGATCGTGGTCCGCGGCGTGAACTGTTCGAGTTTCCGCCGGAGCAAGCGTTTGCGCTCGACGTCGCCCATGTACGCCAGCAGGACCTTCCCGCTGGACGTGGCGTGCAGTGGGGTGCGCTGGCCGGTCCAGTTCTGCGTCGTGATCGCGGCCGAGCCGCGGGCCTGGCTGATGTTGATCGCGACCCCGTCGTCGGCGATCGCGATGTTGACCGTTTCGCCGAGCGTCTCGGCCAGGCCCTGGCAGGTCTGCCTGCCGAGTTTCGCCAGGTCCATCCGGCCGGTGGCGGCGCCGGCGAGCCGGACGACACCGAAACCGATCGCGTACTTGCCGCGTTCGCCGAGCTGCTCGACGAGGCCGCGGTTTTCCAGGACGCTCAGCAGACGCGAGGCCGTCGACTTGTGCACGCCGAGTTCGCCCGCGATCTCGGTGATCCCGGTTTCCCCGTTGCGTGCCAGCAGTTCCAGCACGCTGATCGCGCGGTCGACGGACTGCACCTGACTGGGTGTTGCGTTCCCCGTGTCCTGGTTCCGCATGACGCAACAGTAGCCGTTTGGCCCGCATCCGCTCGGCTGAGTGGGCGAATCTCTTGACGTACCGGCCCCTCGAGGGTGATTGTTGCGCAGAGCACGACTTGTCTCGTAATACGCAACATCAACAACCGTCGGTCCTTTCTCGGAGGCCCCGATGATCCGTGCCTGCTCCGTTTCCGAACTCCCTGAAGGCGAGGCTCTCCGGCTGGAGGGTCCTGTCCCCGTTTCGATCTTCCACGCCGAGGGCGGCTATTACGCTCTCGACGACACCTGCACTCACCAGGACGCGTCGCTGGCCGACGGCTGGATCGAGGACTGCTTCGTCGAATGCCCGCTGCACGCCGCGCGGTTCGATCTGCGGACCGGCGTCCCGGCCTGTCTTCCCGCGAAACACGCCGTGCGCACGTACCCGGTCGTCGTCGACGACGGCGTGATCTACGTGGACACCGAGGCGCGCCAGGAAGTGGCTTGAGAACCGTCGCCGTCGTCGGCACGGCGCTGGCCGGACTCCGGTCGGCGCAGGAGTTGCGCGCGCAGGGCTTCGACGGACGGCTGGTGATGATCGGCGCGGAACCGCCGTACGACCGGCCGCCGTTGTCGAAGGATTTCTTGCTGGGCAAGGTTTCCGCCGAGGATCTCGCGCTCGCCGAGCAAGCCGGTCTCGACGCGCTGGAGGCCGAATGGCAGCTCGGCGTCCGCGCCGAACGGCTCACCGGCGACGGCGTGACACTCGGTGACGGCACGACGATCGCCGCGGACGGTTACGTCATCGCGACCGGCGCCGTGGCCAGGACCCTTGGTGCGGCAAGGAATTTGAAAGGCGTTCGCACCTTGCGGACGCTCGACGACGCCGTCGCGCTGAAACGGGTCCTCGCGACCGGGCCTTCTTCGGTCGTCGTCATCGGTGCCGGATTCATCGGCGCGGAGGTCGCGTCCGCCTGCCGTCTGCTCGGCCACGACGTCACCGTGATCGAGGCGATGCCCGTTCCGCTGGCTTCGGTCGTCGGCCCGGAAATGGGCGCGGTGTGCGGTGGGCTGCACGCGGAAAACGATGTCCGCTTGCTCGCGGGCGTTCCCGTCGCCGGGTTCACCGGAACCGATCGCGTCACCGGTGTGCGGCTCGCGGACGGCCGGGAAATCGCCGCCGATCTCGTCGTCGCCGGAGTGGGCGCGCGACCGGCCACCGAATGGCTGACCGGTTCCGGGCTCGCCGTCGACGACGGGGTGCTGGTCGATTCCGGCTGTGTCACAGCGAATCCCCGAGTGATCGCGGTGGGTGACGTCGCGCGGTACCGCTGCCGTCTGCGCGGCAGACGGCTCCGCGCCGAGCACTGGACGGCCGCGAACGAACAAGCCGGCGTCGCGGTCGCGAATCTGCTCGCCGGTGCGACCGTCACGCATTTCGCACGACCCGGTTACTTTTGGTCCGATCAGTACGGACGCCGCCTCCAGTTCGCCGGAGTGGCCACAGAAGACGTCCGGATCGTCGAAGGCGATGTCGCGGCGAAGCGATTCGTGGCGGTCTACTACCGCGATGACGTCTTGACCGGTGTGTTCGCCATCGACTCTCCTCGCCCCTTCACCAGGCTCCGGCGCTCCCTCTAGGGGCCGAACGCCCTACTCGGATGGAGCAATTTGCCCGATTCGATGATCTTTCTGGTGGTCACATCGCCGGGTCGCGCGCTCGCGCGGGGAAACTAGTGCGAACATAGGTTTATGAAGGCACGTGTTCTGGTCGTCGACGACGACCCTGCTCTCGCGGAGATGCTCACCATCGTGCTGCGTGGGGAGGGGTTCGACACAGCCGTCGTGGCCGACGGCTCACGGGCGCTGCCCGCGCTTCGTGAGCTGAAACCGGATCTGGTCCTCCTCGACCTCATGCTGCCCGGCATGAACGGCATCGACGTCTGCAAGGCGATCCGGGCCGAGTCCGGTGTGCCGATCGTGATGCTCACCGCCAAGAGCGACACCGTGGACATCGTCCTCGGGCTCGAATCGGGTGCCGACGACTACGTGGTCAAGCCCTTCAAACCGAAGGAGCTGGTGGCCCGCGTCCGCGCCAGGATGCGCCGCACCGAGGCCGAGCCCGCCGAGTCGCTGACGATCGGCGATCTCGCGATCGACGTCCCCGGCCACGAGGTGACCAGGGAGGGCAAGGCCATCCCGCTGACCCCGCTCGAGTTCGATCTCCTGGTCGCGCTCGCCCGCAAGCCGCGGCAGGTGTTCACCCGCGAGGTGCTGCTCGAGCAGGTGTGGGGTTACCGCCACGCCGCCGACACCCGGTTGGTGAACGTGCACGTCCAGCGTCTGCGCTCGAAGGTGGAGAAGGATCCGGAACACCCCGAGGTGGTGTTGACCGTTCGCGGCGTCGGGTACAAGGCCGGCCCGCCGTGATCACCCCATGAGAGAACGTTCTCCTTCGTCCGCCCAGGCTGAACCACCGGGTTCCCCGCCGGAATCCCAGCCGAAAAGCGTGCTCCGAGCCACGATGCGCCAGATCCGGCGCATCGTGGTTTTCGTGCGCCGTAAAGCCGTCGCCTTCAACGAGCTGTGGCGGCATTCGCTGCAGTTCCGGGTCACGGTGTCCACCCTGGCGCTGTCGTCGGCCGTGGTGTTCGTGCTGGGCATGGTGCTGCAGAACCAGATCACCGAACGGCTGCTCGAAACCAAGCAGAACGCGGCGATCGCGCAGACCAGGGCGGTCGTCGAGACCGCGGCCAGCGAACTGGTCGGCGTCGGCGCCGAAACGCCCGAAGCGATGGTCGCGCGGCTGAAGAACGCGCTGAAGAAGATCTCCAGCACCACGACGTCGCAGGACGGCGCGGGCTCGGCCGCCGGCACCTTCGAACCGGTGCTGGCCGCGGGCGGCCGTGACCAGTCGAGCCAGCCGGTGGCCGCCGGTCCCTACGAGCGGGTGCCGGTGCGGCTGCGTCAGTTCGTGGAGACCGAGCAGGTCAGCTACCTGATGCACACGGTCACCGAACAGGACGGCGGCAAGACGACGTATCTGATCGTCGGTGCCCCGGTGACCACCATGGTCAACCCGCTCCAGCTCTACTTGCTCTACCCGCTCACCAGCGAGCAGAACACCGTCTCGACCGTGCAGAACACGCTGCTCGTCGGCTGTCTCGTGCTGCTGCTCCTGCTGGCCGGGATCACGAACCTGGTTACCCGGCAGGTGGTGCGGCCGGTCCGGCAGGCCGCCGCGGCGGCGGAGGGATTCGCCGGTGGCGACCTGGACCAACGGCTCGCCGTGCTCGGCGAGGACGATCTCGCCAAACTCGCCGTGTCCTACAACGAGATGGCCGCGAGCATCCAGCGGCAGATCCGGCAGCTGGAGGACTTCGGTGGACTGCAGCGCCGGTTCACCTCCGACGTCTCGCACGAACTGCGCACCCCGCTGACCACCGTCCGGATGGCCGCCGACGTGCTGCACGCGTCCCGCGAGCAGTTCCCGGCCGGTCTCGCCCGCTCCACCGAACTGCTGGTCGACGAGCTCGACCGGTTCGAAGCCCTGCTCGGCGACCTGCTGGAGATCAGCAGGCTCGACGCGGGTGTGGAGGAGCTCTCGGCCGAGCTGATCGACGTCCGGCCGATCGCGACCAGGGCTGTCGAACAGGTCCGGGTGATCGCCGGCAACGCGGGCAGTTCGGTCGAGCTGGTACTGCCGGACGAAGAGGCGGCCGCCGAGGTCGACGCGCGCCGCGTCGAGCGGATCCTGCGCAACCTGCTGGCCAACGCGGTGGACCACAGCGAAGGAAAGCCGGTGGTTTTGACACTGGCGGTGAACGAGACCGCGATCGCCATCACCGTGCGCGACCACGGTGTCGGGCTCCGCCCCGGCGAGGCGGAACTGGTGTTCAACCGGTTCTGGCGCGCCGACCCGTCCCGCAACCGCCGGACCGGCGGCACCGGGCTCGGCCTCGCGATCAGTCAGGAGGACGCGCGGCTGCACGGCGGCGTGCTCGACGCGTGGGGTGAAACCGGCCACGGCGCCTGTTTCCGGCTCGTACTGCCGCGACAGCAGGACACGCCGATGGGGGAGAGCCCGCTGGTGCTGCCGCCGCCCGATCACAAGGCGACCGACTCGCACGGCTCGTCGTCCGGACTGCTCGAAGTCCGCCCGGCGCCCGAAGCGATCTTCGCCGAGTCCGAGGAGGTCGGCCGATGAAACGGCTGCTGACCCTGCTCGCGGTGTTCCTGCTGGTCGCCGGGTGCGCGAACATCCCGCTGGAATCCCAGCCCGTCGTCGTCTCCGGGGACAAACCCGCGCAAGCACCGGTGGACGTCCCCGAACCGGCGGCCGGGATCGACTCGCTGACCGTCACCCGCCAGTTCATCCGCAACTCCGCGACACCGGGTACGGCGAACGCCGACGCGCGGGTCTATCTCGACGACGAGGCCCGGCGCACCTGGAAGCCGTCGCCGGGGCTGACGATCATCGACGACACCTTCGGCACCGTCTACGACACGTCGTCACCGCAGGAGAACCCGGACGAGCAGCTGGTGAACGTCCGCGGGTTCAAACTCGGCACCCTGAGCCCCGACAGCGCGTTCATCCCGCAGAAGGCGGAGTACTCGCAGCAGTTCAAGCTGCGGAAGCAGCCGAACGGCCAGTGGCGGATCGTGGATCCGCCGCAGGACCTCGCCATCACCGACGAGGATTTCTCGGTCAACTACTTCCGGGTACCGATCCGGTTCTACTCACCCGATTCCGGCACCTTCGTCCCCGACCTCCGGTACGTCGCGGCGAAACCGCAGTCCGGGCTCCCGGGCCGGGTGATGGACCTGGTGCTGCAGGGACCGTCGGAAGGACTGAAGGGCGCGGTCAAAGACCTGCTCGCCGACCAGGTCACCACCGACACGAACGTGCGCAGCACGGACGACGGGACCCTGGACGTCGCGCTGACCGGTATCGGCGGGGCCAGCCTCGCGGACCGGTCCCTGATCGCCGCGCAGATCGTCCTCTCGCTGCAGACGGTGACGCTGAGCCGGATCCGCTTGCTGGCCGACGGCACCGCGCTGGTGCCGGACCACGAGTACTGGCGCTCCAGCGACCTGCCCGCGTACAACACGGAGATCGAGCCCAATCTGGAGCTGAAGGGGCTGATGACCGTCAACGGGCGGGTCCGGTCCCTCGGCGACGGGGCCCCGGTCGGGGGACCGGCGGGCAATGGCGGGTACAAGGTCGTCAGCGCCGCGCAGTCCGTCGACGGCAAACGGCTCGCGGTGGTGGAAGAGCGCGAAGGCAGACAGTGGCTGCGGGTCGGCGACCTCGGCCACGACCTCGGCTCGGTCGACCTGTTCGGCGGCAGCCTGAGCCGCCCGACCTGGCGACCGGTCCCGCGTGGCAGCGGCGGGCTCTCGGGTGAGGTCTGGACGGTCGTCGACCACAACACCGTCGCCAGGGTCACCCTGGCCGCGGACGGCCGCTGGGTGAAGGCGGGCGTCGACGCGACCATGCTCACCGGACTCGGCCAAATCACCGAACTGCGGCTCTCGCGCGACGGGTCGCGGCTGGCCGCGGTGGTCAACGGGCAGCTGGTGATCGCCTCGATCGTGCGGACGGCGGATTCGGTGGCGTTGCGCTCGCCTCGCTCGCTGCAGGAACGCCAGCTCAAGGACGTCGTCGACGTCGACTGGGCGACACAGGACCACCTGATCGTCGCCACGTCGTCGACCACCCTCCCGGTGGTCAAGGTGCCGCTGGACGGACAGCGGATGGACACCTTCAACAGCTCGAACCTCACCCCGCCGGTGCACGGCGTCACCGCGGCGCCGAACCGGCAGAATCTGGTCGCGGACGCGGGTGGGCTGTGGGTCGCCTCCGAACTGGGCGAGGTTTGGCGGCCGCAGGCGCACACCGTCACCGACGCGGATCCGTTCTACCCAGGCTGAGCGCCAGACGTTCGAGTTCGGTAGCGGCTGTGCCCTTCCCCCAGTACATGATGGCCCCCTTCCTTGCGCCTAGCGCAAGGAAGGGGGCCATCATGTACTTCACTCAGAGAACGCCGCAGGCCACGAGTAGGTACCCAGAGAGATTCGCTAGAACGATCCATAACACTCGCGACCCCCATGCGCCCTGCCGCCACCTAAGTTTCTGGCACGCGCCCGATACGAGGAAGGGGCGGTCACGCGCCAAAAAGGGGAGCAAGGGACCTTTAGTATCGCCAGACTTCCTAGCGCTGCTAGCTGAAGCCTTCTCCTCGATTGCCGTCATGACCGGTCACCTTCGGCTCCGAACCGTCCAAAGCGGACCTGTCACGACACAAGCCGTCCCGAAACCGTCGGTGCCCCCGAAGACACTCGCCCCATGTCCGAAATCCTGGATCTCCTCATTCCCGCCCGTTGCGCCTCCTGCGGTGTGCCCGGCGCCGCGTGTTGCCCGGCCTGCCAAGCCGTTTGGGGTTCGCTCAGCGAGACAATCCGCGCCCCGACGGCCGGTCTCGTCCCCGTCTACGCCTTGGCCCGCTACGCCGACGAAGCCCGCCGTCTGATCCTCGCCTACAAGGAACGCGGCCGACGCGATCTCGCGCCGTCCCTGGGCCGAGCTGTCGCCGAAGCCTTGCCGCAACTCCCCACGGAGCAGAACGCCGGATGGTGGCTCGTCCCGGTCCCGTCGAGGCGGCACGCCTCCCGTGTCCGAGGTGGACCGCATATCCAACGGGTGGCCGACGAGTGCGCGAAATACCTTTCGCACAAGGGGAAACGAGCGACCGTGGCACCCGTGCTCGGCCTCAAGGCCGGCGTCCGCGACGCCGCGAGGCTCACCAAGGCCGAGCGGGCGGCGAACCTGGACGGACGTGTCCGCCTCGCCTCCGAAGCCGTCCCGCCGAAGGGGACGCCGGTCATTCTTCTTGACGACGTGATCACAACCGGAGCGACTGTCGCCGCTTGTACGAAACTTTTGGACGCAAGCGGAATTCACGTTCACGCCGTGGTCGCACTGGCCGCCGCCGGGTGATCACACGGTCACCTACAAGAGTGATGAATAGTCGGGAACGAGAATGGGTACAAGGGCGTTGACGGGATATGAGGAAGCTACCGAGGAACACTCCGGCAGCCCGCCACTCCACGGGGGTGGCGGCGGATTCCCCGGGTAGCGTCACCCTCGGCTTTTTCCTGTCCGAAGGCTTGCGCCGTCCGCGTGAAAACAAAGCACGGGGACGACGCCCGACAGGCCGGATTGTCCCGCTGTCCACCACTCCGTCGTCGCGTGCGGTGACGAGGTCTCACGTCCTGACATCCCCCGGCTCGGGGGCTGTTGCTCGCGGCGTGATGCGGCTAACGTGCAGCGCTATCAGCAATCCCGGCAGGCAGGGAGGTGACCAGCCCATGTCCCTGGCGCCGGAGCCGCGCTGAGTCCGCGCTCGGACATCCGCCACGAGACGTCGTGACCGCATGCCGAGTTCTCTCACCGCCCGCGAACCGGGCTTCGTCCCCGCTTTACCGGCGCCCTAGTGAACACATCTACAGCTCGCAGTCATTTCAGCGAGGGAGGTCGTGTATGGACATCGTCGTTAAGGGCCGCAACGTGGAGGTGCCCGACCACTATCGGGCACTCGTCAGCGAAAAGCTGGCCCGGCTAGAGCGCTACGACAAGAAGGTCATCCGTTACGACGTGGAGCTCTTCCACGAGCCCAATCGCCGGCAGTCCAAGAACTGCCAGCGGGTCGAAATCACCGGGAAGGGACGGGGCCCCGCCGTACGCGCTGAAGCGTGTGCAGGCGACTTCTACGCAGCGCTGGATTCCGCACTCAACAAGCTCGAAAACAGATTGCGGAAGACACACGACCGACGGCGCGTGCACTACGGCCGCAGCCGCCCGGAATCCGTCGCCGAGGCGACTTCGATCGCGGTCGCCGGTGGGAGCACCGACACCCGACATCTGGCAGGCACCGCTGTCCTCGAAGCGCCGGAGGCCGAATCCAGGGCCAACGGTTTCGCTGTCGAGAGCGGTGACGACTTCGAGATGCCCCAGCAGCGCTGGGATGACGGGGTGACCGAACATCAGCCCGGTCGCGTCGTCCGCGAGAAGAAACACGACGCGGTACCGATGACGGTGGACCAGGCCCTCTACGAGATGGAACTGGTCGGCCACGACTTCTACCTCTTCAACGACTCCGACGCCGGATGCCCGAGCGTCGTCTATCGGAGGCGAGGCTTCGACTACGGCGTCATCCGGCTGAGTTAGCCGGCCCCTCCGACCACCACAACGTCCACGACGGCGGCCCGCACGTGTTCGCGTGCGGGCCGCCGCCGTGTCCGGATCGGGCGCGATACGACCCCGCCCCGTCAAGTACCGACAGACGGTGCGTGCGCGAACACCGAGGTGTTCCCTACGATGGGGGTCGGACGGTGGTGCGGTACCAGGTACCACCGCGTACGAGATTGCCCGGGACCGGCTCGGGTGCGATCACGAATCAGCTAGTGAGGTCGACCGGATGGTGCTGAACCGCCTGCTCCGCGCGGGCGAGGGCAAAATGGTGAAGCGGCTGCGCAACATCGCCGATCACATCAACACCCTCGAAGACGACGTCAAGGAACTTTCGGACACGGCGCTGCGGGCGAAGACCGACGAGTTCCGTAAGCGGCACGCGGACGGCGAGTCACTCGACGACCTCCTGCCGGAGGCGTTCGCGGTGGCGAGGGAGGCCGCCTGGCGCGTGCTCGGCCAGCGGCCCTACGACGTCCAGCTGATGGGCGGCGCCGCGCTGCACCTCGGCCAGGTCTCCGAGATGAAGACCGGTGAGGGCAAGACCCTGACCCAGGTTCTTCCCGCGTACCTGAACGGGCTGTCCGGCAAAGGCGTGCACGTCATCACGGTGAACGACTACCTCGCCAAACGTGACGCCGAGTGGATGGGCCGCATCCACCGCTTCCTCGGCCTCGAGGTCGGGATCATCCTGGCCGACCAGACCCCCGATGTCCGCCGCCGTCAGTACGCCGCCGACATCACGCACGGCACGAACAACGAGTTCGGCTTCGACTACCTCCGCGACAACATGGCGTGGAGCCTCGAAGACTGCGTCCAGCGCGGCCACAACTTCGCCATCGTCGACGAGGTGGACTCGATCCTCATCGACGAGGCGCGGACCCCGCTGATCATCTCCGGTCCGGCGGACCAGTCCTCGCGCTGGTACGTAGAGTTCGCGCGGATGACGCCGCTGATGAAGCCGGACATCCACTACGAGGTGGACATCCGCAAGCGCACCGTCGGTGTCACCGAGAAGGGTGTCGCCTTCGTCGAGGACCAGCTCGGCATCGAGAACCTCTACGAAGCCGCGAACACGCCGCTGGTCGGCTACCTGAACAACGCGCTGAAGGTCAAAGAGCTCTACAAGCGCGACAAGGACTACATCGTCCGCGACGGCGAGGTCCTCATCGTCGACGAGTTCACCGGCCGCATCCTGCACGGCCGCCGCTACAACGAGGGCATGCATCAGGCGATCGAGGCCAAGGAAGGCGTCGAGATCAAGGCCGAGAACCAGACGCTCGCCACGATCACGCTGCAGAACTACTTCCGGCTCTACGACAAGCTGTCGGGCATGACCGGTACCGCCGAGACCGAGGCGGCCGAGTTCCACCAGACCTACAAGCTGGGTGTGGTGCCGATCCCGACCAACAAGCCGATGGTCCGCGCCGACCAGGCCGACCTGATCTACAAGACCGAGCAGGCCAAGTTCGAGGCCGTCGCCGAGGACATCGCCGAGCGGCACGAGAAGGGCCAGCCGGTGCTGGTCGGCACCACGAGTGTCGAGAAGTCCGAGCACCTGTCGAAGCTGCTCCTCAAGCTGGGTGTCCCGCACGAGGTCCTCAACGCCAAGCACCACGACCGGGAGGCGCTGATCGTCGCCCGCGCGGGGCGCAAGGGCGCGGTCACGGTCGCCACCAACATGGCGGGCCGCGGTACCGACATCGTGCTCGGCGGCAACCCGGACATCATCGCCGACGAGGTGCTGCGTGAGCGCGGCCTCGACCCGGTGGAGCACTCGGAGGAATACGAGGCCGCCTGGCCGAAGGTGCTCGAAGAGATCCAGGCGGAGGCCAAGGCCGAGGCCGAGGAGGTTCGCGAGGCGGGCGGCCTGTACGTGCTCGGCACCGAGCGGCACGAGTCCCGCCGGATCGACAACCAGCTCCGCGGTCGTTCCGGCCGTCAGGGCGACCCTGGCGAGTCCCGCTTCTACCTGTCGCTCGGCGACGAGCTCATGCGCCGCTTCAACGCGTCGATGGTCGAGCGCGTCATGACCACCATGCGGCTGCCGGACGACGTGCCGATCGAGCACAAGATGGTCTCCAAGGCGATCAAGAGCGCGCAGACGCAGGTCGAGCAGCAGAACATGGAGATCCGCAAGAACGTCCTCAAGTACGACGAGGTCATGAACGAGCAGCGCAAGGTGATCTACGAAGAGCGCCGGCGTGTCCTCGAGGGCGAGGATCTGCGCGAGCAGATCGAGCACATGCTCGTCGACGTCATCAACGCGTACGTCACCGAGGAGACCTCTTCGGGTTACGCCGAGGACTGGGACCACGAGAAGCTGTGGACGGCGCTCAAGACGCTGTACCCGGTCGGGGTCACCTGGGAAGAGCTCACCGAGGATGACGACCTCGACGCCGAAAAGCTTCGTGAGGCGCTGCTCGAGGACGCCCATCGCGCGTACGACCAGCGCGAGGCCGAGATCGACGCCAAGGTCGGCGAAGGCGCGATGCGCAGCCTGGAGCGTCAGGTGATGCTGACCGTGCTCGACCGCAAATGGCGCGAGCACCTCTACGAGATGGACTATCTCAAGGAGGGCATCGGCATGCGGGCCCTGGCCCAGCGCGACCCGGTCATCGAGTACCAGCGCGAGGGCTACGACATGTTCCGCGCGATGCTGGAGTCGCTGAAGGAGGAGGCCGTCGGCTTCCTGTTCAACCTCCAGGTCGAGCAGGCCGAGCCCGCCACGCCGTCGCCGGAGTCCGCCGCCGCGCTGCCCGCCGGTGTCGCGTCCGGGAACGGACAGGCCAACGGCGACGGGCGCCACGCCCGTCCGACGCCTCCGCAAGGTCCGGCGACCGACACCGAATCCGTGCCGTCGGCCTTGCGTGGCAAGGGCCTCGGCGGCGGTTCGCGGTCCGGGCTGACGATGTCGGGCCCGTCAGAGGACGGTGGCGTCGAGTCGCATTCGGACAGTGCCGCCGGCGACGCCGGTGACCAGAGCGGGACCCGCCGGGAGCGTCGCGCCGCGCAGCGCGCCTCTCAGAAGAAGGGCAAGAAGGGCCCGCGCCGCTAAACGCGGCCGAAAAGGGGGCCTTCTCCGCGCAGGACGGCGGAGAAGGCCCCCTTTGTCATGCCGTCAGGCGAAGCGTGGAAACGCGGCGCGGCGGCTTCAGCAAATGGAAGCGGGTGCACACCCAGCCGGTCGGCGTCCGCTCGAAGCGCGCGGCCAAGGCGAGGCAGCGGCTGTTCTGCTCGACGGTCGCGCAGGCCTCGATGACCCCGTCCGCCGGATGACACAGGTGGATCGACTTCGGCCGGTAGCCTCCGGGCGGACGGCGACGGGTGCGGTCGAGCAGCGCGCGGTGGAGCGCCGGGTCGAGGATCGGCTGCACCTGAACCGCCGGACGGCGCCCGTCGCAGGCTTCGAGGATGGTGGTCAGCAGCCTGCCCACCTGCCGCCCGTCCAGCGCGTCGGGTTCCTCCTGCCGAGGCACCGGTGTTCGCGTGGGCTCTCCGCCGGGCAGCGGCAGGTCCAGCACGAGCTGGTTGTCCGGCGGCGGTACCCGGTGTGTCAGCCGATCCGGGCGGGTCGTGGTCCGGTAAGGCGGTTCACACGGTTTCAGCCGTCTCAGTACGTACGAAGCCATCAGGTCGTCCCCCTTCGCGGCCCCCTCGGCCGCGCCCAGCAATTAAGGGGCTCGCGGAGGTCGGCAAGAAGACAGGAACCGCCCGACAGGATGAAACGGGCGGTAAACGCTTGTGGCCGGCCGGGGTACCGTGGGCTGGTGCTGAACGGGCTGGTCGTCGACTACGTCGGGGTGCTCACGGACGCCGACGCGGACCAGCTGTACGCCTTCCTGCGGGCCGCCAGGGAACGCGGCATCAAAACGGCCTTGCTCTCGAACGCTCCCGGCGCGTCGGACGAGGCCAAACAGGCACTGGACCCGTTCTTCGACGCGCTCGTCTTCTCCGGCGAGGTCGGCGTCGCCAAACCCGAGCGCGAGGTCTACCTGCTCACCGCCGGACTGCTCGACCTGCCGGCCGACCGGTGCGTCTTCGTCGACGACGCCGCGCACAACGTCCGCGCCGCGGTGGCGGCCGGGATGGCGGGGGTGCACCACACGTCGGTCGAGGAGACGCTGACGGAACTCAGCGCCCTCTTCCCGGCAGACCGCTAGCCCGCCGCACCGCCGGCCCGCCGGACCAGCTCGAACGACAGCACGGCGGCGGCCGCGGAGACGTTGAGCGACTCCACCTCGCCCGGCATCGGGATCGACACCCACTCCGTCACCAGCTCGCCGACGTCGGCGCTGACGCCGTTCGTCTCTCCGCCCAGCACGAACGCCGCGCGCTGCGGCAGCTCGACGTCGAACACCGAAGCGCGTGCCGAAGCACCCAGCGCGTAGATGCCGTACCCGGCTTCGGTCAGCATTTCGGCGGCTTCGCGCGCGCTGCCGCAGCGCAGCACCGGCGCGCGGAACGCGACCCCGGCGGAGGCCTTGACCACCATCGGGTCGAGGGCGGCGACGCCGCGTCGCGGCACCACGACCCCTTCCAGCCCGGCGGCGGTCGCCGTGCGCAGGATCATGCCGACGTTCGCCGGGGTGGTGATCCCGTCGAGCAGCAGCACCCGCGACGGCGGCCTGCCGTCGGACAGAGCGGCGTGCAGCGACCGCATTCGCGGCGCGACGACGTCGGCCAGTACGCCTTGGTCCTGTTTGCCGTTGCCCGCCAGTACCTTGACGCGGTGCGCGCTCGCCCGCTGCACGGGTACTCCGGCGGCCTTCGCGGCGCGCTGGATTTCGGCGGCGTTGGGCCCGCGCACGGTGTCGGCGAGGATCACCTTGTCCACCTCGAGCGCCGCGTCGTCCAGTGCTTCGAGCACCGGTTTCCGCCCGTACACCGTCAGGAACCGGTCCTTCGGCGAAATCACCGACTCATCACCCACACCGGCGAGTGTCCCACTATGTAAGGATCGGCTCATGCCCGACCGCCTCTCCGCGCTGGACGCCTCGTTCCTCTACGTGGAAGACCACTCGACCCCGATGCACGTCGGCGGCGTGGCGATCTTCGAACGGCCGCGCGACGGCGTCACCTACGAGCAGCTGCTGGACCTGATCGGGCAGCGCCTCTCGTTCCTGCCGCGCTACCGGCAGCGGGTGCTGGAAGTGCCCGGTCACCTCGCCCGGCCGGTCTGGGTCGACGACGTCGACTTCGACCTCAACTACCACGTCCGCCGGTCCGCGCTGCCGCAGCCGGGTTCCGACGGCCAGCTGTTCGACCTCGTGGCCCGGCTCATGTCGAGGCGGCTCGATCCGGGGAGGCCGCTCTGGGAGGCGTACTTCGTCGAGGGGCTCGCGGGGGACCGCGTCGCGCTGGTGACCAAGACGCATCAGTCCGTTGTGGACGGGCTGGGCACCATCGAGCTCGGACAGCTGATCCTCGACGCCACCCCGCAGGAGCCGGATCCCTTCGAAGACAACTGGCATCCGCGCCGCGAGCCGAGCCGTACGCAGCTGATCCTCGACGCGGTCGCCGAGACCGTGCAGCGCCCGACCGAACTGGTCGAGAACGTCCGGTCCATCGCCCACGACGCCACCGCGATGGCGGGCAAGGTCACCGAGACGGTCGGCGACGTCGCGTCGGCGCTGAAGACGATGGTCCATCCGGCGCCGTCCGGGCCGCTCAACGTCCGTACCTCCGGTGGCCGCGTGTTCGCCGTGGTCCGCACGCGGCTGGAGGACTTCCGCAAGGTCCGCGCGGCGCACGGCGGCACGGTCAACGACGTCGTGCTGGCCGCGGTCACCGGCGCGCTGAGGGAATGGCTGCTTTCCCGCGGTTCGAACCTCACCGCGACGACCACGTTGCGCGCGCTGGTCCCGATGGCCGTGCGTGACGCCGAGACGGCCGAGTATTCGACGCCCGCGCTGGTCGGGAACCAGGTCGACGCCTACCTGATCGACCTCCCGGTCGGCGAACCGAACGCCGTCCTGCGGCTGCAGCACATCGGCCACGCGATGGCGGATCACCTCGACTCCGGCCGGTCGGTCGCCGCGCGCGGGCTGCTCACGGTCGGCGGCTTCGCGCCGGCCACGCTGCATTCGCTGGGCGCGCGGGCCGCCGGATCGATGTCGGGGCGCATCTTCAACGTGCTGATCACGAACTCACCGGGCCCGCAGGTGCCGCTCTACGCGGGACAGGCGAAGATGGTGGAGATGTTCCCGGTCATGCCGCTGGTGCGCAATCAAGCGCTGGCGATCGGGGTCACCTCGTATCACGGGGGTGTCTACTTCGGACTGAACGGCGATCGCAAGGCCGTGTCCGATGTGGACCTGCTCGCCGGGATGATCGAGGAATCGTTGGAAGAGCTGAAGGGTGCGCACTGGTGAGGGTCTATCTACCCGGGACGATCGCGATGCTCCGTGATCTCGAAACCGCCGGTGAATTCCGGGCGCGCAGCGGCACCGGGTTCGCGCTGACCCCGGCGCTGCGGGAGTCCTACGCCAGCGGGTCCGACGAGGAACTCGAGTACGCCGCGCTGCTCGACGCGGCGAGGGCGTCGCTCCGGCTGATCGCGGCCGAGGAGAAGCCCGAGCCGCGACGGGTGGTGATCTCGGCCGACATCGACGACGTCACGCTGCGCCCGGATCTCGACGCCGCCGTCGTCCGGCTGTCCGGTCCGGTGAAGATCGCCGACGTCGCCGCGATCCACGTCGACGCGGCCGAGGCCGCCGAGTCCGTACAGGCCGCCGCCGCTGTGATCGACGAGGCGGACCTCGGCGACCCGGACGCGGAATTCACCCTCGGCGACGCCGAAGACCACGAACTCGCCTGGTACGCGCCCCAGGAACTCCCTTTCCTGCTCGAACTGCTCTGACCCCCTCCGCCCTCACGCGTTTCGTCCTCTGAATGCGGTCCTTGCACACGCAACTACCGCATTGAGAGGACCAAACGCGCCAGGGGAGGGAGCTAGAACCAGGAGGGGCCGGGTACCGGGCGTTCGGGGCGCCATCCGGTCGCCTCGGTGAGCCGGGTGGAAACGACGCGCTGTGAGCGCGCCAGTACCGACATCATGCCCAGCCGGTTCGCCAGCCACTTCGGCAGCGCGTGTGCCCGCCGGACCCCGGCCGCGGCGGCCATCGCCGCCCCGAGTTCCTGTTTCCGCACCGGATCCGCGGCCAGGTTGTAGACGCCGCTCGGCGCCCGCAGTGCCGCGATCGCCCCCGCCGCCGCGTCGTCCGGGTGGATCGGCGAGGTCCAGTCGGTGCGGCTGCCGATGATCAGCGGCGAACCGCGCCGCGCGGCGGCCAGCATCGTCTTGGTCATCGCGTCGTCGGCGACCAGTGACCCGATCCGCAGCCGGATCGCGGTGCGGCCCTCGTCCGCCAGCTCCGCGACGTTCGCGTGTGCCACCGTCGAGGACGCGATGTTGGCGCGAAGCGCCAGAGGCGCGTCCTCGTCGAGTTCGCGGTCGCCGCCGTCGGCGTAGACGAACGAAATCCCTTCCTGAACGACGACTCCCACCTCGTCGACCCGTCGAACGGCGGCCGCGAGCGTCCGGCTGCCCTCGATCCGCACGCGGTCGTTCTCCGCCCAGCCGGACGGCCTCATCGCCCGGCGAGCGTCCGGGATCCGGGTCGCGACGTTCACCACCGCGTTGTGCCCGCGCAGCGCCGCGGCCAGGGAATCGACATCGAACAACGAGCCCGTCACCGGTTTCGCGCCGGTCCCCCGCACGGCCGCGACCCGGTCCTCGCCGCGGGCCAGCCCGCTCACTTCGTGGCCCTCGGCCAGCAGACGCCGCACCAGGGGCCGCCCCAGGACACCCGTCGCCCCGATCACCATCACACGCATGTTCGTCCCTCCTGTTCACCTTCACGAGAGGGACGAGACGCGCGCGAGGAACGTGACAGATCAGCCTGCCGGAATTTCGCCGATCTGGTCCGGGGGCGGCGACTGGATATAAAGAGGGCCCTGCGTGCCCCACTCGGTGTAGCGCGTGACGATCCTGGCCATCGCGCTGTCCGGGGCACCCGAAGCGGCGAGGACGGGGGCGAGGTCGAGCATAACCTGCAGCGGCTGGTGCGCGTCGTCGAGCCAGAGCTCCATGGGGAGCTTCCCGAGCTTGCCGCCCAGTTCCCCGACGGCCTCGGCCGACAACCCGGCGGGCAGATCGCCGCCCAGCGCGGCCACGTCGATGTCCAGCCGGTAGCGCTCGGCGGACACGCCGTCGAGTTCGGTGTGCCCGGACTCGGTGAGGGTGCCCGCGCGCCGGATCTGGTCGAGCGCGCGGCCGGGATCGTTCTGCTTCGCCAGCTGGTCGATACTGCCGCCGGCGACCTGCGAGAACGGGTCCGCGCCGTCAGCGGACACCTTGACCCACGGCTTGCCGCCGGGAACTTCGTCACGGGCACTCTCGGGCACCTTGGCGAAGACGATCTTGTCGACCATCCGGAGTTCGAGCGGTTCGCCGAGGAAGTCCGTGGTCATGACCAGCGCGGTACCCGCTCGCGCGACCCGCGCCTGTCCCTGGCTCTTCGAGCGCATCGCACCCGCTGTGACATCCGTGGCGAACTTCGCGGCCTTGCCGTCGATGGCGGACGCGGTCCCGTCCGCCAGAGCGCGGGCGTCGGCGAACGCGACGGTTCCGCCGTCACAAGCGCCGAGCAGCGCACCGAGCACGAGCACGACGGTGGACAGGGCCGTTCTCCGCATGAGGACCTGCTTTCAAGTGCGGGTACCCAAGCGAAACACAGTCGCGGGCCGCACCCCGATCGGGGGAACGGCTCAGCGGCTGTCGCCGATCGCCTCGGGCGGCGGCGCGATGATCACCACGTCCGAGGCCCAGCTGTCGTAGTTGACCGTCGACTTGCCGAGGGTGACCCGCACCGGACGCTGCTCGGCGTCGAGCCACATTTCGGCAGGCGCACCGCCGAGGTCGAGGACGTAGTGCGTGGCGGCTGTGCCGTTCACGTCGGCCTGCTCGGCTTTGACGACTTTGCCGGATTTCGAGATCCGGTCGATCGTCCGCGTCGGATCCATCGTCTCGACGACCTTGGTCATCAGCTCGCCGTTGGCCGCGGAGATCGCGTCCTTGCCACCGGCGGTGATCTTGACCCATTCCTTGCCGGTCTTGAGTTCCTGGAGCTGCGCGTCGGACAGGCGGTAGTAGAGGACGCCGTCGGCGAAGATCAGATCCCGTTTCTCACCGCCGATCTCGGCGACCATGGAGAACTTGCTGTTCGGTCCTTCGTAGAGCCCGGAACTGGTCACCACGACCTTGCGGCCGTCCTCGGCGGTGGTCTCCAGCGCCACCTTCGACGAGCGGGCCTTCTGTGTGCCGGCGGCGGCGACCGAGGCCAGCTGAGCCGCGTCAGTGGCCGGCTTCGTCACCGGTTTCTCTTCCCCGGAACAGCCGCCCAACAGCAGGATGGCGGTACAGACGGCGGCGAATCCGGTGGCACGCATAGGACTCCCTCGGGTGAATGGTCTGTACCACCACCGTAGCCAGAGAACGGCAGCGCGTGAAGGCCCCCTTCACGCGGCTGAGCCGAGGAAACTCGACCTTCACACCTTCCCCCAGAACGTGATGGCCCCCTTCCTTGCGCTAGGCGCAAGGAAGGGGGCCATCACGTACTTCACGCCAGCGCGGCCGCTAACCACGGCTGCGGCACGCGCCTACCGGCCGGCCTTCTTCATGATCTCGGCCAGGTCGCCGACCTGCTCGGCGGGCGGGGCGGTGATGGTGATCGGAGCGCCCCAGTCGGTGTACTTGACGGTGGACTTCGCCGTGCCGTCTCCCGGAACGCCCATGGCCTTCATGAAGGCGGTCTGGTCCATGGTGACCTGCAGCGGGAGGTTTTCGGCGTTGAGCCACAGCTCGGTGGGGATGGTGACGTTCTTCCCCTTCAGCTTGGCGTCGAGCTGCTTCTGCGCGTCGGCGGGGAGCGGCACGCCCGCTTCACTCACGATGAGTGCGATCGCCTTCTCGACCTCGATGTCGATGACGTAGTGGTTGGTCAGCTCCCCGTTCAGCTGGACCTGGTCGGACTTCGTGATCTTCCCGGCCTTCGAGATCTGCTCGAGGGTGCGGGACGGGTCGCTGTCCTTGACGGCCTTCGACATCATCTTGCCGAGCAGCTGCGAGATCGGATCCTGGCCGTCGGCCGAGATCTTCACGTACTCCTTGTCGGTTTTCATCTCCGCCTTGTCGGCGGCGTCGAGCTTGAAGTACATGGCCTTGTCGATGAAGACCATTTCCATCTTCTTGCCGTCGCTGTCCACGACCATCGAGAACTTGCTGTCCGCGCCGTCGTACAGGCCCTGGCCGGTCACGGTCATGGTCTGCCCGCCGGCGGCGGTCTCCATGCTGACCTTCGACGACTTGGCCTTCGCGGTGCTCTCCTTGGTGAGAGCGGCGAGCTGGATCGGGTCGCCGAGCGGTGACGAGAGCGAGTTGCCCGCCTCGGTCTGGGCGGCGGGAACGGCCGCTCCGGTCGGCTTCTCGCCACCGCAGGCGGACAGCGCCAGGACGGCGGCCGCGGTGACGGCGGTGAGTGTGGTTGCGCGCTTCAAGTGAACCCCTCAGAAAAAGTTGATCTAATCCGAATGGGGTATCGCGCCAGCGTGGATTTAGTTACCGCTCGTCGTCATGCCCGGCTCGGGAGCCCAAAAGGCGACGCAAGGAGCCCAGTCGCTCCGGGCTGGCGTGACCGTCGGTGACCACGTCGTCGAGTGCGCAGTCCGGATCCGACGGCGGTCCGAGGTGGCCGCAGCCGGAGGGGCACTCCTCGGCCGCCTCGGCGAACTCCTCGAACGCGAGCACGATGTCGTCCGCGGTCACGTGGGCGAGGCCGAACGAGCGAATGCCGGGGGTGTCGATCACCCAGCCGCCGCCGGGCAGCGGGAGCGCGACCGCCGCGACCGACGTATGCCTGCCCTTGCCGACCGCGCTGACCACCCCGGTCGCCAGCCCGGCGTCCGGCACCAGCCGGTTGACCAAAGTGGACTTCCCGACCCCGGAATGCCCGACCAGCGCGGTGACCCGGTCCTTGAGCCGTCCGGTCAGTTCGTCCGGGTGCTCGTCGTGCCGGGTGACCACGGCCGGGATGTCGAGGCCCGCGTAACCGGCGAGGAGTTCGTCCGGGCTCGCGAGGTCGGCTTTCGTCAGGCACAGGACCGGCTCGAGTCCGCCCGCGTAGCAGGCGACGAGACAGCGGTCGATGAAGCCGGTGCGCGGCGGCGGATCGGCCAGCGCGGTCACGATCAGCAGCTGTTCGGCGTTGGCGACGACCACCCGTTCGTAGGGATCGGTGTCGTCCGCGGTCCGGCGGAGCACGCTGGAGCGTTCATCCACCCGGATGATCCGGGCGAGGGTGTCCGGCTTGCCGCTCACGTCGCCGACGATGCCGACGGTGTCGCCGACGACGACCGAGACCCTGCCCATCTCGCGGGCCCGCATCGCGGTGACCACCCGGTCCGGATCCGAGTCGATCGCGCAGGTCCAGCGCCCGCGGTCCTTCCCGATGACCATCGCGGTGGAGGCGTCGGCGTGCTCGGGGCGGCGTTTGCTGCGCGGTCTGGTGCCCTTGCCGGGACGGATCCGCACATCGGATTCGTCCAGCCTGCTCCAGTCCTTGCCCGACAAACCGCCTCCTGCTCTTCGCACATCGCGGAAGAATGATCCCATGCCGCTCGCCATCGCTGGGCGAGCGTGTAACGATGGCCCTTCGACGAGGAGGTTTTCGCATGTGCGGGCGCTATGCCGCCACGAAGGACCCCGCCGCGCTGATCGACGAGTTCGCCGCGGTGGACCTGACCGAAGGCCGGGTCCGGACCGATCACAACGTGGCGCCGACCAAGGAGGTCGCCACCGTGGTGCAGCGGCATCCCCGGGACGCCGACGGCGCGGTGCTCGAGGACGAACCGGCCGTCCGGTCACTGCGGATGATGCGCTGGGGCCTGGTCCCGTTCTGGGCGAAGGATCCGGGCGTCGGCTCGAAGATGATCAACACGCGCGCCGAGACGGCCAAGGAGAAGCCGTCCTTCAAGAAGGCGGTCTCTTCGCGGCGTTGTCTGGTACCCGCCGACGGCTGGTACGAGTGGCGCCGCGACGGCAAGGAGAAGCAGCCCTTCTTCATGACAGGCCCTGATGACGCTTCGCTCGCCTTCGCCGGCATCTGGGAAACCTGGCGGCCGAAGGACGACAAGGACGCGGACCCGCTGATCACCTTCTCGGTGATCACCACGGACTCGGTCGGCAGGCTCACCGACATCCACCATCGCATGCCGCTGTTGATGCCGCGCGAGAAGTGGGACACCTGGCTCGACCCCGACCTGGCCGACGTCACCGACCTGCTCGTCCCGCCGCCGGCGGAGCTGGTCGACACGATCGAGCTGCGGCCGGTGTCCAGTCTGGTCAACAACGTCCGCAACAACGGGCCGGAGCTGCTCGACCGCGTCGAACCCGCCGCCGACAGCGCGCTTTTCGACCTGCCGAACTCATGACGAAATTGGAGATCGACACCGCCTACGGTCCCGCGCGGGCCGAGCTGCACTGTGCCGAGGAAGGGGTCGCGGTGCTGATGCTCGGCCACGGCGCGGGTGGCGGGATCGGGGCGAAAGACCTGGTCGCGGTCACGCGGGCGGCGCAGGCCGCCGGTGTGCACGTCGTGCTCGTGGAGCAGCCGTACCGGGTCGCCGGTCGCCGCGCGCCCGCTCCGGCGACGCAGCTGGACACCGCTTGGCTCACCGTGGCCGACGAGATCTCCGTCCGGTTCGACGATCTCCCGATCGTGTTCGGCGGCCGGTCCTCCGGGGCGCGTGTCGCCTGCCGGACGGCCGCGGCGGGGCAGGCGGTGGCGGTGCTCTGTTTGGCCTTCCCCGAGCATCCGCCGGGGAAGCCGGAGAAGACGCGGCAGGCCGAGTTGGACGCCGTCGAGGTCCCGACCCTGGTGATCCAGGGCGAACGCGACCCCTTCGGCTTGCCCAAAGGCGGCCCGCATCACGAGATCGTGGTGCTCGAGGGCGACCACAACCTCAGCGCCGACCTCGAAGGCGTGTCACGCGCGGCCGCCGAGTGGCTCGAGCGAGTGCTGCGGCCGCTCGCCTGAGTGTCCGGCCTCTGAGAGCCGTCGCCTGGCGTAGTGCACGGTGACCGCCGCCAGCAGCGGCCCCCAGAGCAGGAGCGGGGCGTAGCAGGCGGCCATGACGACGCCGTAGACCGGCGAGGTCTCCCAGCTCCCCGGCGACATCGAGGAACCTGCCTCCGCCCAGCCGAACAGTCCCTGGACACCCAGTGCGGTCAGGGAGATCGCCCCCGCGGCGGCCGGGATGATCGCCGCGAGCGGCGGGATCGGACGGCCGCGCAATCCCGGGATCCAGCGCGGCCACACTTCGCCCCACGGCCGGACGAGACCGAGGGTGAGGAAGGCGAGTGCTTCGGCGAGGAGGCTCAGTCCGAAGACGTAGGCCGTGCCCCAGCCGGGGATGCCGAACTCCACCAGTCCTTGTGCGGTGAACCCGACCGGGATGCCCAGTCCCATCGCGATCCGCCACAGTCCGGAAGGCAGGGTCGCCAGCAGCGTCGCGTGTGCGGCGAGGTTCGCCCACTTCGGTACGCCGGGCAGGGTGTTGGTCATTTCGTGGCTCCCCAGGAGTCGTCGTTCGCTTACCGATGACGATTCCCGAGTCCGGCCGGGTGATCTTCCCGCTGTGGGCCGACCTCCCTCCCTCGTAAGGGTGAGTCTCCCGCCGCATTTAGTCCTCTGAATGCGGTAGTTGCACACGCATGGACCGCATCCAGAGGACTAAATGCGACGGCGGGGGTGTCAGCTCGCGATCGGGGCCACCACCGCGCCGGTGAGCCGCACCAGGTCGGCAGGCGCGAGTTCGACCTCCAGGCCCCGCCGCCCGGCCGAGCAGTGCACGGTCTCGAACTTCTCCGCCGTGGCGTCGATCACCACCGGGAGCCGGCTCCGGTGCCCGAGCGGCGAGATCCCCCCGAGCACGTACCCCGTCGCGCGTTGCGCGGCGGCCGGGTCGGCCATCTTCGCCTTTTTCCCGCCCGCGGCGGCGGCCAGCGCCTTCAGATCCAGCTGACCGGTGACCGGGACCACGCCCACCGTCAGTTTCCCGTCGACCTCGGCGACCAGTGTCTTGAACACGCGCGCGGGGTCCAGCCCCAGCGCTTCGACCGCTTCGAGACCGTACGACTCGGCCCGCGGGTCGTGGTCGTACGCGTGCAGCACGTGCGGCACTTTCTGCTTCGCCAGCAGCGCCGTCGCCGGGGTTCCCTTGCCTGCCATGGGCGGAGTCTACGAGTGTGCCGGGAATGCCCGGCCGGGCCGCACTGTTGGAAGGCACGTGTCCACCACACTGGAAGCTCCCCGAATCCTGATCCCGCGCACGCCGGGCGGCCAGGTGATCCGCTCGCGCGTAAACTCGACGACGTCTCATGCGCACAAGCGCATCGACGCCGATCGGGAAGGGAACGGTTTGCCGAGCACGGAGAATCCTGCGCCGGAAACGGGCACGGACGCCGAAGAGGTGGCCGTGCGGGCCGAGCGCTTCGAGCGGGACGCGATGCCCCTGCTCGACCAGTTGTACTCGGCCGCCATGCGGATGACCCGGAATCCCGCCGACGCCGAGGACCTCGTTCAGGAGACGTACCTGAAGGCGTACGCGGCTTTCGCCTCCTTCAAGGCGGGTACGAACCTCAAGGCGTGGATGTACCGCATCCTCACGAACACCTACATCAACGGCTACCGCAAGCGTCAGCGTCAGCCGGTGCAGCAGCCCACCGAGGAGATCACCGACTGGCAGATCGCCAAGGCGGAGAGTCACACCTCCAGCGGCCTGCGCTCCGCCGAGGTCGAGGCGATGGACAATCTGCCCGACATCGACGTCAAGGAAGCGCTGCAGAAGCTGCCCGAGGAGTTCCGCCTCGCGGTCTACCTCGCCGATGTCGAAGGTTTCGCGTACAAGGAGATCGCCGAGATCATGGACACGCCGATCGGCACCGTGATGTCCCGGCTGCACCGCGGCCGTGCCCAGCTTCGTGACCTGCTCGCCGACGTCGCCCGCGAGCGGGGCTTCATCCGCGCCGGCCAGCGGCAGGAGGTGGCGGGGCGATGACCGAGGACTACTGCAGCGGCGCGGACGACAAGGTCAAGTGCGAAGAGGCCCTCGCCGATATCTACCTGCTGCTGGACAAGGAGTGCAGCGCCGAACGCGACGCCGCCCTGCGCAAGCACATCGAGGACTGCCCGCCGTGCCTCGAGGAATACGGCATCGACGAGCACATCAAGCAGCTGCTCGCCCGGAAGTGCGGTGGTGACCACGCGCCGGACGACCTGAAGTCCCGGCTGCGGGCCTCGATCCGCCAGACCGTGCAGACCAAGGGCTCGCTCACCATCGAGCGCACCGAGATCAAGATCGAGCAGACTTCCGAATAACCACTTCGGACACGCGAAGGCCCCCGTACCGGATCGGTGCGGGGGCCTTCGCCGTCTGATCGAATGATCAGGAGTTGGGCTTCTTGCCGTGGTTCGCGCCGTTCTTCTTACGGTCGCGACGCTTGCGGGCGCGCTTCGACATGTTTCACTCCTTGTCCAAGTGGCCCTCGCGGGGTGATACGACACCACGGGGCCAGGGTCAACCTCTCCAGTGTGTCATGCGGCCCTCACCCTGCTTGGATGGGGACGTGTCCACCCTTTCCGATCTGCTCGCCGAGAACACCGGTCTGTCCGGCGAAGCCGCGGACCACCTCCAGACCGTGGTCGCCGAATGGCAGTTGCTCGCCGACCTTTCCTTCGCCGATTTCCTGCTCTGGGTAGCCGTCTCCGAGGAGCTGCAGCCCGACGGCGGGGACTACGTCTGCGTCGCGCACGCACGCCCCACGACGGCGCCCACGGCCCATCCGGAGGACGTCGTCGGCTCCCGGTTCACCGTGGACGAGCATCCGCAACTGGCCAAGGCGAGCCGCGAGGTGCGGATCTGCCGTGAAGAGGATCCGCATTGGTACCGCGACTTGCCGATGCGCCGCGAGGCCATCCCGGTGGTGTTCGGCGGCACGGTGATCGCCGTCCTCAGCCGGGAGACCAACCTGGCGGCCTCGCGGGTGCCGAGCCCGCTCGAGATCGCCTACCTCGGCAGCGCGGGCGACCTGTGCCAGATGATCGTCGACGGTACCTTCCCCAGCCCGGGGAACCAGACGGACACGCACACCAGTCCGCGCGTCGGCGACGGCCTGATCCGCCTCGACCCGACCGGCACCGTGGTCTTCGCCAGCCCGAACGGATTGTCGGCCTATCACCGGATGGGGCACGAGTCCGATCTCGTCGGGCAGCGTCTGGCACCGCTGACCAGGTCCCTCATCCGTGACCCGTTCGACGCGACCGAGGTGTCGCACCGGATCATCGAGGCACTCGACGGCAAGCCCAGCAGCCGTACGGAGGCGGATTCGCGCCGCGGCGCCGTCGTGCTGTTCCGTGCGCTGCCGCTGCGCCCGGCCGGACAGGCCGCCGGCGCGCTGGTGCTGGTGCGTGACGTCACCGAGGTGAAGCGTCGCGATCGCGCCCTCCTTTCGAAGGACGCGACCATTCGCGAGATCCACCATCGAGTGAAGAACAACCTGCAGACCGTGGCCGCGCTCCTGCGGCTCCAGTCGCGCCGGACCTCCAGCGAGGAAGCACGGCTCGCGCTCGGTGAATCCGTGCGGCGGGTTTCGTCGATCGCGATGGTGCACGAGGCGCTGTCCATCTCCGTGGACGAGCGGGTCGACCTCGACAAGCTGCTCGACAACGTCCTGCCGATGGTCGGCGAGGTCGCGACGGCCGAATCGCAGGTCGGCCTTTCGCGGAAGGGCTCGTTCGGCGTCGTCATCGCCGAGATCGCGACGCCGCTGGTGATGGTGCTGGCCGAACTGGTGCAGAACGCCATCGAGCACGCGTTCCCCGGCGGACGGCCGGGCAAGGTCGAACTCGAGGTGGAACGGTCGGCCCGCTGGCTCGACGTCGTCGTCCGTGACAACGGGCGCGGGCTGCCTTCGGGGTTCTCTCTGGAACGCAGCGACGGCCTCGGGCTGCAGATCGTGCGGACACTGGTGGAGTCGGAACTGCGCGGTTCGCTGTCGCTTCGCGGAATGCGCGGAGAGCAAGAGGAAACCGGCGGCCGCCGGGCGGGGACCGAAGCGGCCTTGCGGATCCCGCTTTCCCGCCGTCTCTAGTGGACTGTCCCCTTTGATCATCCTTTGTGGACCGTCTGATCCGGACACGTTTAAGGGCCGGCGCCCGAAGAGAAGTGGCGCCGGCCCTGCAACGGTTCCGCGGGAGGACTGGAGAAAGTCCTGTGAAGCCATACCCCCGTGGGGGTGTGTCGGCCTCGCTTGTTAAGCTCAAGTCGGGTACGTGTCACCTCGCACCGCACGGCCATACAGCCATTGCGCCGCGGGATTTACCCGAAGCTTGGATGTAGCTTTTGGTTGCTGTGATGAAGAGTGCTGAGTCTCGAAAGACTCAGGCGGAGGTACGCGTGCCGATGTGCGTACGACGGCGCTTCAGGGCCCGTCGCTCGTCCTCGCTCATCCCGCCCCAGACGCCTGCGTCCTGCCCGCTGGCCAAAGCCCAGGCCAAGCAGTCGGATGCGACGGTGCAGCGGTGGCACACGGCCTTCGCCTGCGTTACCTGCGACAGAGCCGGACCACTGGTTCCCACGGGGAAGAACAGCTCGGGGTCCTCGTCTCGGCAGGCCGCGTCATGGCGCCAGTCCATGTTTCTGAGCTCCTTCATAACGGCGCGGTACTCCGCGCCATAGTCGTCATGGCGGTCGTTTTTTTGGGTGCTTGTGAATGCTTTCACGAAGCACCCGTTTCGACAAGGGTTTTCTGAAGATCGGTGAGTCAGCTCACCCGGCCGAGCGACGCTCCTGACCTGCGGTTTCGTTCCGAAACGGCCGCCCGTTGGGAAGGCCGATGCGGTGAGCGGAGGTTCTGCGTCGATGAGCGGCAGATAGCACTTTGCCGCAGGCGATCAGCGGTCCGGTCCTCACACGGTTACTGTCAGTGCTCCCGGGACGCTGAAGAACTCCACCCTCGTCCGCTGGCCGACGAGGTCGCCGTCCACCTGGAAGTTTACCGGTTCAGCAGCGTCGATGCGGATCATCGGCAGGTCATCGTGACGAAGGAGACGTCGTCCGCGTTGGTCGCTCTTCGTGAGCAATGCCTGCCGTACATGCTTGAACACGGTGGGCAACCGCAGACCGCTCAACGCGAAAAGGCCCAATCCGCTGTCGAACGAACTGCCCGGGTTCAGGTGCACGGGGCGGTCGCCCAGGTAACTCCACGGATCGGTGTTCGACACGAAAGCGGTCAGCACTTCGGTGGGCTCTTCACCCGGGATCCGCACGGTGAGGGGTGGGCGACCGAGCGGGGGCCGCAGATGGGACACCACGGCGGCCCTCAGATAGAGCCCCGCGGTGGTCTGCTTGCCCCGCCGCTTGGCCACCCGGCCGACGACGTCCGCGTCCCAGCCCATGCCGGCGTTGAAGGTGAACCAATGACCGTCGGCGAGTCCGAGGCCGACTTTGCGGCTTCGGTCGTTCTCGATGGCGTTGAGGAGCTGATGGGTCGCTTCCACCGGATCGTGCGCGATACCCAGCGCGCGGGCGAAGACGTTCGCCGAGCCGCCCGGTACGACACCGAGCATGGGGACGTCGCCGATTCCGGCCGGATCGCCGTCGGCGTCCGCGAGGAGGCCGTTGACGACCTCGTTGACCGTGCCGTCGCCGCCGTGGGCGACGACCAGGTCGATCCCGTCACGGGCGGCCGAGCGCGCCACGGCCATCGCGTGGCCGCGGTAGTCGGTCTCCACGACGTCGAGCTTCACCTGACTGGCCAGCGCGTGGGCCAGCACGTCACGGCCACCGGCGGTGGTCGAGGTGGCCTGGGGATTCACGACGAGGATGGCACGCACTACCGCAGGGTAAGTGACGTCGGCCCGTAGGGGGGAGCGTCAGGTGACGCGAAGCTCAATGCCCGTGCGTCCTCGAAGCAGCACCGTATGACCCTGTGGCGGGCGTTCCTCCTCATCGCCGGCGACTTCGCTCGTCGTGACAAGTGCACCCGGGCCGACCGCCCGCTCATCGACGACGCTCCCAATTCTTCCCACCCGGCGGTCCGGGGAAACCGGCCGACCGGGTGGCATACGATCGAAAGTGCTCACGTACGGTGACCCGCCCTGAGGGAGCGCCGTGTCAGGAAGCCTGGAAGGCTGTTTCGCCGTGTCCATCGCCGACAAGCTCTCGCCCGCCCCCCGTGAAGTCCGCCTCGCCGGGGCCATTACCGCGCTGCCGGGGCTCGCCCTCATCGTGTTCGCGGTCCTGCTCCTGGTCAACGGCCAGGCCGGACCGGAGAACCTGGTGGCCGAGGTCGCCTATTACCTCGTCCTCGCCGCCGGAACGCTCGCGTGCGCCGCGGGACTGGCGATGGGGAAGACGTGGGCGAGGTCGCCGGGGGTGGTCGTCGGGCTCATCCTGATCGGCGTCGGCTGGTACGGCGCCGGACCGTCCGGGCAGCCCGTCTGGGGTGTACCGCTGGGCTTGGTCGGCGTCCTCGTCATCGTGCTGCTGTTCCGCCGCCCCTCGCGCGCGTGGGCGCTCGGGCTGCGGGACGGCGAGACCGAGGAAGAGGCCGCCGAACGCGACGGCGCCGCGGGCCGTGCCGCCCGCCGGGAGCGCGAGGAACGCGACCCGTCGGCGTGAAGTACATGATGGCCCCCTTCCTTGCGCTAGGCGCAGTGAAGGGGGCCATCATGTACTGGCACGGACCTGCGCCGCGAGCGCCTTCAGCGGCTCGTCGGTGAGCCGGTCCACGGTCCACTCGTCCATCGGCACCGCGCCGAGCGACTTGTAGAACCCCTGTGCCGGGTTCCAGTTCAGCACCGACCATTCGAGGCGGGCGTAACCGCGCTCGACGCAGACCGCCGCGAGGGTGGCCAGCAGCGCCTTGCCGAGGCCGGAGCCGCGCTGCTCGGGGCGGACGTAGAGGTCCTCCAGGTAGATGCCGTGCACCCCGCGCCAGGTGGAGAAGTTGAGGAACCAGAGCGCGTAGCCCACGATTTCGCCGTCGACCTCGGCGACGTGCCCGAACAGTGCCGGTGCCTCGCCGAACAGCGCGGTGCGCAGTTGTTCGGGAGTGAGGTGGCACTCGTCGGGAGCGCGTTCGAATTCGGCGAGATCGTAGACGAGCCGGACGACGGCGTCGACGTCTTCTTCCTTGATGCGCCGGATGCGCTCGTCGGACACTAATCCTCCGTGGTGGGGAGCAGGTTGAGGTGTTCGATCTGCGGCTCGCCGCGTTCGTCGCCGAGCACCGCGACGCCGGCCGGGTCGAGTCCGAAGTGGACGCCCGCCGTCGACGGCAGCCCGATCCAGCGCGCGACCAGGACGCGGCTGAAGTGACCGTGGCCGACCAGGATCACGTCACCCGAGCCGAGCGGCTCGCGGACGCGGTCGATCAGCTTGTCCGCGCGGGCGTTGACGTCCTCCGCGCTTTCGCCGCCGGGAACCGGATGCGACCAGACCGTCCAGCCGGGAACGGTCTCGCGGATCACCGGGGTGGTGACGCCTTCGTAATCGCCGTAATCCCATTCGGCCAGCTCTTCGGTGACCTCGTCGACGCGCAGCCCGGCCAGTTCGGCCGTCCGCAGCGCGCGGGTGCGGGGGCTGGAGAGGACGAGTGCGGGAGCGCCGCCGAGCACGGCGCGCAAGGTGCCGCCCGCGGCGCGGGCCTGCCCTTCGCCGGCGGGCGTGAGCGGGATGTCGGTGCGGCCGGTGTGCCGTCCGTTGACGGACCACTCGGTCTGACCATGCCGGAGGAGGAAGAGCCGATGAGCCACGTTGCGAATATAGCCTGCGGTCCGGTTATGCTACCCGCGAGTAACATGGTGAGGAGATCGTGATGGCGCAGAATCCGACCTACGCGATGTGGAACAGGCTGGCCGGGAAGCCGGTCGGCAAACAGCTGTTCTCGGCGGCGATGTGCCTGCGTGTGCCGTACTTCCGGACGGTGCTCCCGTCGGTGCGCGAACTGCGTCCCGGTCGCTGTGAGGTGACGTCCCCGAAGTGGTGGGGTGTTTACAACCACATCAAGACCTTTCACGCGATCGCGGCATGCAACCTCGCCGAGATCGCCATGGGCATGCTCGCTGAGGCGACCGTCCCGACGACGCATCGCTGGCTGCCCAAGGGAATGACGGTCTCTTATGTGGCGAAGGCCGAAACCGGCCTCCGGGCCGTCGCCGAACTCCCGGAGTTGCCGGAATTCGGCGACGAGGGCTTCGAACTGCCGGTTCCGGTGACGATCACGGACACGGACGGGAAACCCGTCGTGACCGCGACCATCACCATCTGGGTGACCAAGAAGAAGTAAGGCGTCCTTCGATACGCGTTTCGTCCTCTCAATGCGGTAGATGCACGCGCAAGTACCGCATTCAGAGGACGAAACGCGGGTGGTCAGAGGGTCTTGAAGCGCACGTAGGTCACCTGCTTGAGGGTGTTCGCGCCGCTCGGCGACGGCAGGCCGAGCAGACGGTCGGCCACTGGCGCCAGCCGTCCGCAGCCGGTCGTGCGGGGCAAGGCGAGTCGCGTGTCCACGACGCCGAACTTCACCGTCTTCGGATTCTGCGTGATCACCTCGAAGGGCACCGCGGGATCGTCCTTGACCACCGAATGTAGCGGCGCGTCGGCCGTCCCGAGCGTGCATCCCTTGGGCAGTAAGGGATGCCGCAGGACGGCGTACAGGTCCAGTTCGCCGCGGCGTTCGTCGTTGGACTGGAAGTCCGAATAGCCGCCGTACTTCAGCTGCATGCTCGCGCCGAAAGTGCCGTCGATCCTGGCGGGGGCGTGGCGCAGTTCGCCGAACACCTGCGCGTACTTCCCGTCCACTTCGCCTTCGGAGAACGTCAGCCGCAGCTCACCGAGCGCGATCTCCCGGCCGCCGATGGTCAGGACTCCTTGAGAGACAAAGGCTTCACACCGCCAGGTGCCGGGGTCGGCGTTGGCGGGCGGGGCGGGACACGCGGAGAAGTCGAAGTCGGGCAGTTCCGCTGCGGAGGCGTGGCCGGGGAAGGCGAAAAGGGCGGCGGCGGACAGTGCGGCCGCAGCCGCTGCGAGAAGACGTCTCATGACCGAAAAGAGTGGTCTGCGCCGGTCTGGGACACATCGGGGAAGCCACCCAGGGGACCCCTGAATCGCCACGTTCGAGTGAACATTAACGGTGTTTACCCAGCTGACGCGAATCCTCTTCGGATTCGGTCTTGAAGGCCCGTGAAGCGGCGGGTGATCATCGGCCCATGTCCCCACTGTCGCGCCGCGCGTTCCTCGGGTTCACCGCACTCAACTCCGCCGCCGCTCTCGGGCTCACCACGATTTCCACCGCTTCGGCCGCACGGGCCGAAGAAGCGGTTCCGGACTTCTCGACGGCCGTGGTCGTCGGCACGGGATACGGCGCCGCCGTCACCGCGCTCCGCCTGGGCGAAGCCGGGATTCCCACCGTCATGCTCGAAATGGGCAAGCTGTGGGCCGACCCCGGCCCCGACGGCAAGGTCTTCTGCGACATGCTCCAGCCGGACCGGCGGGCCATGTGGTTCAAGAACCGCACCCAGGCCCCGCTCGCGTCCTTCCTCTGGCTGGATCTGGCGAACCGGGACATCAAGCGATATCCCGGCGTCCTCGACAGGGTGAACTACGGCGACATGTCCGTGTACGTCGGCCGAGGGGTCGGCGGCGGCTCGCTGGTCAACGGCGCGATGGCCGTGACGCCGAGGCGGTCGTACTTCGAGGAGATCCTGCCCGCCGTCGACGCGGACGAGATGTACGGGACCTATTTCCCCCGGGCGAACCGCGCGCTCGGGGTCAACAACATCGACCCACGCTGGTTCGAAACCTGCCGTTCCTACCGCTACGCGAGGGTTTCCCGGAAGGCCGCGGCGCGAGCGGGCCTCAAGACGGTGTTCGTGCCCAGCGTCTACGACTTCGAGTACATGAAGCGGGAAGAAGCGGGCACGGTGCCGCGGTCGGCGCTCGCGTCGGAGGTCATCTACGGCAACAACCATGGGAAGCGTTCCCTCGACAAGAGTTATCTCGCGGCCGCGCTCGGCACCGGGAACGTGACCATCAGGACACTGCATCAGGTGCGAGGGATCACTCGGCAGACTGATGGCACCTACGTCCTGACCGTGCGTGAAACATCGGAGAACGGCACGGTCGTGGCGAGGAAACAGCTCGGCGCGAAGTACCTCTTCCTCGGTGCGGGCAGCCTCGGCTCGACGGAACTCCTCTTGCGGGCGCGGGAAACCGGGACGCTGCCCGAGCTGAACGAGGAGGTCGGCCGCGGCTGGGGGACCAACGGCAACGTGATGCTGGGCCGCGCCAACCACGCGTGGGATTTCGGCGGTTCACTGCAGTCCGGGATGCCCGCGCTCGGCATCGACGCGTGGGACGACCCGGTGAACCCGGTCTTCGCCGAGGTCGCGCCGGTGCCCGCCGGGGTCGAGACTTGGCTGAGCCTGTACCTGGCGATCACGAAGAACCCCGAACGCGGCCACTTCACCTACGACGCCGCCGGCGATTCCGCGCGACTGCGGTGGAACACCGCGCAGGGGACACCGTCGATCGACGCGGCGAAGTCGTTGTTCGACAAGGTCAACCGGGCGAATCGCACGGTGTACCGGAGTGACCTGTTCGGGGATACGCGGTCGTTCGAGAACCGGTTCACCTATCACCCGTTGGGCGGGTTGGTCCTGGGGAAGGCCACAGACCTGTATGGCCGCGTCAAGGGCTACCGGAACCTTTATGTGACCGACGGATCGCTGATCCCCGGCAGTACCGGCGTCAACCCGTTCGTGACGATCACCGCGCTGGCGGAGCGGAATGTGGAACGGGTGCTGCTGGAGGACGTGCGGCGTTAGCTAGCCCTCGGCCCGCAACTTCTCGTAGTACGCGACGCACTCGTCGTAACGCGGCAACAACCCCTGGTCCAAGGCCTCTTTCAGATTGGGCGCACTGGTGTCCTTTTCGGACAGAAGGGGTTCGATGTCGCGCGGCCAAGGCAACGCGAGGTCGGCGTCCATCGGGTTGATGCCGTGCTCGCCCGCCGGGTTGTACGGCTCCGAGCAGAGGTAGGTCATGACCGTGTCGTCTTCGAGCGCCATGAAGGCGTGGCCGAGGCCTTCGGCGATGTAGACCGATTTGTACTCGGAGCTGTCGAGCACCACGGACGTCCATTCGCCGAAGGTGGGCGAGCCCGCCCGGAGGTCGACGATGACGTCGAGCAGTGAACCGTTCGGACAGTAGATGTATTTCGCCTGCCCTGGCGGCGTGTCCGCGAAGTGCACGCCGCGAACGGCGCCGCGCCGGGAAACGCTCGTGTTGGTCTGCGCCAGGCGAAGCCGATGTCCGACCGCTTCGACGAACGCCTCCTCTTGGAACGGTGCCACGAACAGGCCGCGGTGATCGGGGAAAACGCGCGGGGTGAACTCGAAGCAGTCGGAGATGCTGAGGCGCCTGGCTTGCATGACCTCAATGCTAACGAGGGCTGACGCCGCCCTACCAAACCGGATGGACGTCTTGCGAAACCTCTCCTGAGCTGCGGAAAGCCGGGCCTGTTTGTGACATCAACCGCACCAGAGGGGCACACTGGTCCGGGGTCCTGTCACAATGATCTGACCGCTGCGTCCGCGGCCGTCGCCACACCCACGGCACCGATGGCCGATTGGACGCTTCGCCGACAGGCCGGCGCTACCGCGCTGGGCTGCCGTGTCGGAGGACGAGTTACCCCAGGTGGCCGGGTCATGCCCTTTCGACCTGACCGTCTACCAGTTCCCCCGCTCGCAGTCCCAGGAGAATCCAGTGACTTACGCTCGAATCGAGACTTCGCCGTCCTTAGCCACGGCCGAAGCAATGACGGGATCCACCATGACCACGCCAGTGACCGACGCCGAGATCTTCGAAGGACATGAGGGCGGCAAGCTCTCCGTGGCCGCGACGCGCCCGATCTCCTCGCCCCGTGACCTTTCGGTCGCGTACACGCCTGGGGTGGCGAAGGTGAGCCGTGCGATCGCCGAGGACGCGGCCAAGGCGAAGCGGTACACGTGGGCGGACAGGCTGGTCGTGGTGGTCAGCGACGGTACGGCGGTGCTCGGTCTCGGTGACATCGGCGCGAGCGCCTCGCTGCCGGTCATGGAGGGCAAGTCGGTCCTGTTCAAGACCTTCGGCGGGCTCGACTCGATCCCGCTGGTGCTCGACACCACCGACGTCGACGAGATCATCGAAACCCTGGTCCGGCTGCGTCCGTCGTACGGCGCGGTGAACCTGGAGGACATCTCGGCGCCGCGGTGCTTCGAGCTGGAGGACAGGCTCAAGGAGGCACTCGACTGCCCGGTCATGCACGACGACCAGCACGGCACGGCGATCGTCACGCTGGCCGCGCTGCGCGGGGCGAACCAGGTCCTCGGCAAGGACATCTCCGGCCAGCGCGTGGTCGTCTCGGGAGCGGGCGCGGCGGGTGTGGCCTGCGCCAGGATCCTACAAAACGCCGGTGTCGCGGACGTCACCGTGCTCGACTCCCGCGGGATCATCCACGAAGGTCGCGACGGCCTGAACCCGATCAAGCAGAAGCTCGCCGAGACCACGAACACGGCCGGTCTGCGCGGCGGACTCGGGGAGGCCCTGAAGGGCGCCGACGTCTTCCTGGGCCTGTCGGGCGCGACCATCGACGAGACGCTGCTGGCCGGGATGGCCGACGACGCGATCGTGTTCGCGCTGTCCAATCCGGACCCGGAGGTGCACCCGGCCGCGGCATCGCGATACGCCAAGATCGTGGCGACCGGACGCAGCGACTTCCCGAACCAGATCAACAACGTGCTGGCGTTCCCCGGCGTCTTCCGCGGCGCGCTGGACTCCGGCGCGCGGGCGATCACCGAGAACATGAAGCTGGCCGCGGCGGAAGCGATCTTCTCCGTCGCGCAGGACGACCTCGGCCCGGACCGCATCGTCCCGAGCCCGCTGGACCCGCGGGTCGCGCCCGAGGTGGCCGCCGCGGTCGCGAAGGCCGCCGAGGCCGACGGCGTGGTGTGACGGTCCCTTTCACGCTCGCTCAAGTGCTATGAAAGGTCCTTTCCTTGCAAAATTCGCAAGGAAAGGACCTTTCATAGCGTGTGTGGGGGTTGCGCTCCTCAGCCGGTCGGGATGGCCAGATCGGCGCCGGAGGCGAGGACGGACCCGGTCAGCTGCGAGTCGGGCGCGTGGATCGTGCAGAAGACGGTGCGCACGCCGTTTTCCCAGCTCTCGCGGCCAGGTCCCAGGTAGCTCAGTTCGGCGCGGACACCGGTCGCTTCGAGTCGCTGACGGTCCACGTTCTTGTCCATGATCCGCCGGCACTCGGACACGGCCTCCGCCCTCAACTGCTCGGCGCCGGGCCAGGGACCGTCCGCCGGGGTGAAGGCCCCGACGGCCTCGGTGCGGTGCGCGCTCCCGCACGAGGTGAGTTCGACGCTGTCAAAGGTGCCTCTGACCGTGGGTTGGTTGAAGCATTCGCCCGGCTTCAGGGTGCAGGCGTCGGCGTAGCCGGGTGACGGGGTCGCGCACCGCGCGCCCTGCGGGCCCGCAGTGTAGTCTGCCGGATTCCCCATGGTGTTCCCGAGCAGGGCGATCCAGCCGATGGCCCAGAACCCGGCGGCCACGAGACCGCCGATCGCCAGGCCCCGGCCCTGCCGCCCGCCTGGACCGGTCTGGGTGAGCGCGATGACGCCCACGATGATCGCGGGGAGCACCGGCAGGACCAGACAACCGGTCAGCCCCAGTACGAGCGCGGCGATCGCCAGGCCGCTGGTCTTGTGGTGGGGTGGTGGTGGCCCGGGCGGGTGGACGAACCCGTACGGCGGCGCTCCCGGACCCAGCGGATTGTTCATGGGCCGAACCTACGAAGGGCGCATGAAGTTCCGATGACACAACGGCCGCGGCTGTCGGCGTCAGTCGAGCAGTTCCGAAAGCCGGTGCCGGGGCAGGTCGATCAGCCGCGCGTCCGTCAGGTCCGACGGGACGTCCAGCGAGACGTTCGCCAGCCGCGCGTGCGCCCTGGTCAGGAGTTCGTTCTGATGCTCGATCGCGTCCGCGACGACGATGGCGTGCCGGTTGTCCGGGGTGCTGCGCAGCAGTCGCAACCGGTATTTCGCCCCGACCAGCCGGTTGAGCGCGGTCTGCGCTTCGGCGTTGGTCAGATCCGGATGCGCGTTCGGGACCAGCAGCGCGAGCCGTCGCGCGTTGGTGCCCAGCAGGGTCCGCAGCAGCCACGGGCCGGGGTCGGCCGAGAGGTCCATCGCGACCGCGTCACCCTCCGGTCCGGAAACCGACCAGTCGACCGGCCGTGATTCCAGCGCCAGCCCGCCCTCGATGGCGATCTCGTGCAGCTTGTCCAGCAACGACGGCTTGGCCGCCCCGGCGGACTCGACCGACTGCGGTCCGTGGGTGTAGATCGCGGACTTCCCTTTGCCGCCGCGGTTCTTCTTCGACTTCGCGGTCGGCTGGCAGACGTAAAGATCCGCCGCGCTCCCGATCGCCTGCGCGCCGAAGTACCGGTTGAAGCCCGGCAGGATCGCTTCGAAGGTCAGCCCGAGCGTCGCGAGCGCCCGCTGCACCTGCGCGCCCAACGCGGGATGCCGGGGGCTGTAGCCGTAGGCGAGCAGCAGTCGCCCGTCCGAGGGTTCGGCCAGCGCCTGGACCCCGCGTGCGGCGAACAGGCCCATTCCTTCGGGGGTGTAAGGCGGATCACTGAACACCAGATCCATCCGCCCGGTCACCGCGGGTGGCAACCCGACCCGCAGGTCCGTGTGCAGGGTGCGGATCGACCGCTCGCTGAGTTCGTCGATGTAGGCCAGCACGCGATCGTCGAGGTCGACGACGGTGAGGTCCGCGTCGGGCCGCAGCGCGCGCACGGCCAGTGAAGTGAGGTCGTGGTCGCCGAGGAACAGGAGCTTCGCCGTATCGAGGTCGTACTGCTCGTCCAGCCACAGGGCGCGGTTCAGCACGGTCTCCGGCGTCGCCTGCACGTGATCGAGCGCGGACAGCGGCGACGGCACGTTCTCGACGTAGCTGGTGATGGTCTTCAGCAGGTCGGGATCGGTTTTCCGGTCCCGCGCCTCGAAGCGCGCGTACTTCTCGCGGGCGGCGGGGGCCAGCCGGAAACGGGCTTCGGCCCGCTCGAGGTCGTCGCCGAGCGCGTTCAGGACGTCCTCGACACTCCGGCGTGGCGCGGTACTGATCCGGATCAGCTCGCCGAGGTCACGCCAATCCGTCCCGAGCAGGGAAATCACCTGATGGAGCGGTCGCACGTGGACACCGTGCGCGGTTAGGACGTCATCGACGGGAGAACTCACGGGCCTCAGCCTAGTGACCCGCTGCTTGAGACACCGTGCCAACAGGCAAGATCTGGGCTACGGTTTTTCGACCAGACATGGGGAGAGACACGTGACTATCGAGTTCCGTGGCGTGACCAAGCGGTATCCGGACGGGACGGTCGCGGTCGACGACCTGAACCTCACCGTGCAGGACGGCACCATCACCGTCTTCGTCGGGCCGTCCGGCTGTGGCAAGACGACGTCGCTCCGGATGATCAACCGCATGGTCGAGCCGACCTCGGGCACGGTACTGCTCGACGGCGAGGACGTCAGCGACGGCGACCCGGCCCTGTTGCGCCGCGGTATCGGCTACGTGATCCAGCACGCGGGCCTCTTTCCACATAGGACCGTCCTCGACAACATCGCCACCGTGCCGCTGTTGTCCGGCTGGGACAAGGGTAAGGCGCGCAAGCGCGCGGCCGAACTCCTCGAAACCGTCGGTCTGCCAACGGAACTCGGCAAGCGGTACCCCGCCCAGCTTTCCGGCGGCCAGCAGCAGCGTGTCGGCGTCGCCAGGGCACTCGCGGCGGACTCGCCGGTGCTGCTGATGGACGAGCCGTTCTCCGCCGTCGACCCGGTCGTGCGCGAGGAACTGCAGGACGAGCTGCTGCGCCTGCAGTCGCAGCTGGGAAAGACGATCGTGTTCGTCACCCACGACATCGACGAGGCCGTGCGGCTCGGTGACAAGATCGCGGTGCTCCGCGTCGGCGGTGTGCTCGCGCAGTACGGCACGCCCTCGGATGTGCTGCGTCACCCTGTCGACGACTTCGTCGCGTCGTTCGTCGGCAAGGATCGCGGCTATCGCGGGCTTTCCTTCCTGCCCGCGGACGGGATCGTCGTCGAAGAGGTCAAGCGGGTCGAGGTCGGCAAGCCGGTCACCGGCACGGTCGACGAATGGCTGCTCGCGGTCAACGCGGACGGGCAGCCGCGCGGCTGGCTCCGGCCCGAGTCCACTGTGGACGGCGAGCTGGCCGAAACGGATCTGGTCGCCGGCGGCTCGCTGTACGTCCAGGGAGCGCCGATCCGCGGCGCGCTCGACGCGGCGCTGTCGTCGCCCGCGAGTCTCGGCGTGGTCGTCGATTCCGGGAACAAGGTCCTCGGCGTGGTCAGAGCCAAACAGGTTCTCGAAGTGATCGAAGCGCTGCCACTGGGCTCCTGATGGGAGACTTCTTCGCGGAACTCGGGCGCTATCTCGGCAGCGCCAACAACCGCTCGCAGTTCTTCGGTGATCTGCTCGATCACATCTACCTTTCGCTGGTGCCGCTGGTGCTGGGCTTGGTGATCGCGGTGCTGGCCGGCTGGCTCGGCCATCGCTTCCGGGCGGTGTGCAACGTCCTGCTGGTGGTCTCGAACCTGCTGTACACGATCCCGTCGCTCGCGTTGTTCGTGGTGATTCCGGGCATCATCGGTTCGAAGATCCTCGACAGCGTCAACGTCATCGTCGCGCTCACCGTCTACACCGCGGCCCTGCTGGTGCGCCCGGTGCTGGACGCGCTCGACGCCGTCCCGCCGCACGTCGTCGCGGCGGCGACCGCGGTCGGCTACAAACCCGTGCGCCGGTTCCTCGCCGTGGAACTGCCGCTTTCGGTGCCGGTGCTCGCCGCGGGTGTCCGGGTGGCCTCGGTGAGCAACATCAGCCTGGTCAGCGTCGGCGCGCTGATCGGAACCGGCGGGCTCGGCGTGCTGTTCACCGACGGCTTCCAGCGCGAGTATTTCTCGCCGATCGTCGTCGGCATCGTCGCGACGCTCCTGCTCGCGTTGATCGTCGATCTGCTGCTGGTCCGGCTGCGTGATGTCCTCACACCCTGGAACCGGGTGGCGACCACGGCGGGGGCGAAATGATCGGCGACGTCGTGAACTGGTTCGGCGACCCGGCTCATTGGCAGGGCACGGACGGCATCCTCAACCGGCTTCTGCAGCATCTCGGCTACACGGTGTCGGCCTTGGTCTTCGCCGTGGTGATCGCGATCCCGCTCGGGCTTTACGTCGGGCACACCGGCCGCGGCGCCGTGTTCTTGGTGAGCGGTGGCAACGCGATCCGCGCACTGCCGACCCTGGGGCTGGTGACCTTCCTGTTCCTCCTGATCACCGAAAGCGTGACCTCGACGATCATCGGCCTCGTGGTGCTCGCCGTCCCGCCGATCCTCGCCGGGACGTACGCGGGACTGCAGGCGACCGACCACGGCGTGGTCGACGCGGCGCAAGGCATCGGAATGACCGGCTGGCAACGGTTGTGGAAGGTCGAGGTGCCGATCTCACTGCCGCTCGTGCTCGGTGGCGTGCGGAACTCGGTGCTGCAGCTGGTGGCGACGGCGGCCGTGGCCGCCTACGTCGGGCTCGGTGGACTCGGCCGGTTCCTGCTCGACGGACTGGCCATTTTGGACTATCCCCAGGTCGTCGCGGGCGCTGTCCTGACGACGTTGCTCGCCGTCGTGCTGGATCTTCTCCTGGCGGGCGTCCAGCGTGCGCTGGTGCCCAAGGGAGTTCGGCTGGCGCAGGCCGCGAGCGGGAAGAAGGCGAAGGCATGAGAGCCGGTAGGCGGAGCTGCGGCCGTATCGGGAAAAGTCAGCAGACGCGTGAACCCGCCCCGGCCGAAGGCCCCGCTATCGCGGTGGCAGGGCGCCTTGTCGGCCATCGTGACGTGGATGACCAGGCAGTGTCCTGCCGACGTCGATCGCGGTCGCGGGTTCACCAGCAGGCTATGAGGCGGACGGTGGCGGCGTTGTTCGCCGGGATCGCTTTGCTGGCGACAAGTTGTGGTAACCCGCTGGCGGGCGGTGCCGAGGGTGGCGCGACCGGCGACATCATCATCGGCGCGTCGGACGTCGGGGAAAGCCTGCTGCTGGCCCAGATCTACGCGGGCGCGCTGCGCAACGCGGGGGCGGAGAACGTGACCGTGCGCCCGCCGGTCGGCAGTCGCGAGGTCGTCGTCAAGGCGCTGCAGGACAAATCGCTTTCGCTGGTTCCCGACTACAGCGGGAACCTGCTGCGCTACTTCGACAAGGAGACGCAGGCGACCACACCGCAGGACGTCTACGCGCAGTTGAAGCAGAAACTGCCACCCGGCTTCGAGGTGCTCGACCAGGCGCCCGCCGAGGACAAGGACCTTCTGGTGGTGCGCAAGGAACTCGCCGATTCCGGAGTGAAGACGTTCTCCGATCTCGGCCCACGCTGCAGGGATCTCGTCTTCGGCGGTCCCGGTCAGTGGAGCAGCCGCTGGAAGGACAAGATCAAGACGCTCTACGGCTGTGAGTTCGCCGAGATCCGCACGACCGACACCGGTGGTCCGGTCACGGTCGCCGCACTGAAATCCGGCGACATCCAGGTCGCCGACCTGTTCAGCACGTCGTCGACGATCGCCGCGAACGGGTTCGTGCCGCTGGTGGACGACAAAAACATGTTCCCCGCGCAGAACATCGTGCCCCTGATCGCGAAGGGGACGTTGTCGCCGAAGGAGGTCGACGCGCTGAACCGGGTCTCGGCGGCGCTCACGACCGATCAGCTGACCGAGCTGAACGTCCAGTTCAGCGAGGAGAAGCGCAACCCGCTCGACGTCGCCGAGGAGTTCCTGCGCCGGAACAACCTCCTCGCGCCCTCCTAAACCCCCTGCGTTTAGTCCTCTGAATGCGGTAGTTGCCTGCGCAAGGACCGCATTCAGAGGACTAAATGCATAGGCGGCTAGAGGCGGTCGAAGGCGGGTGAGTAGCGGAACTCGCCCCGAAGACCGGGGTGGTACGCGCGGAGCGTGCGGACCTGGAAATGCGGCGCCCATTCCGCGACCGGCGGTGTGATCCCGTGCTGCTCGGCGAGGACGAAGCCGAACCGGGAGTAGTAGCGCGGGTCGCCGAGCAGGACCACGGCGCCGTAGCCGAGCGCGTCGGCCGCGCCCAGTACCGCGTGCACGAGCGCCGAACCGATGCCGGAGGCGTGGTACTCCGGCAGCACGCCGAGCGGACCGAGGCCGACTGTCGACTTCTCGTCGGAGCCGAGCCGGGCGGGACTGCAGCAGACGTGCCCGACGACTTCACCGTCGCGTTCGGCCACGATGGACAGTGCTCCGATCAGATCACCGTCCTCGCGGAGTTCGTCGACGAGTTTCGCTTCGACCACCGGGACACTGTGTTTCGCGAAAGCGGCCAGGTGAACGGCGTGGATCGTTTCGCGGTCGGCCGGGGTTTCCTGTCGGAGCAACATGCCCACGAGCATGGTCCATCCGAAGGTAGGATGGAAATCGATTTCCGCTCGGCGAGGTCGAGACTTTAGTAGGCGGCCATCCGTGTGTACTTTCACGCCGCTGAAACGACCGGTGGGCGGGAAAGCGACCACGAGATGTGCGGATCCCCAATTCTTCGTGGGCCGTACGGCGCAGAACGCGACTAAAGGCGGGGGCTGAACGGTGTCCGGCCTGGGCTGATGTGGCACCCATTACTACCGAGATGTCCGTAATGCAAGGTCTTCCTTCGGGTGAAACCGCGACTTAGTCTCAGCCTGCGCTCCTAAGTGGAACGCGCTTCACCTCTGAGTCACCCCAACGATCCGGCGGGCACTTATGTCCGTGGGTCGACCCTGCCTGGGAGGAAGATCTTGAACAATTCCCTGGGAACCTTGAAGAGACGCCTGCCCGCCTTCGGCGTCGCCGCGGCCGTCGCCGTGCTCACGGCGCTCGGCGGCACCACCGTCGCGTCCGCGGCAGAGGGTTCGATCGTCAACGCGGGTAGCGACAAGGCGATCAAGGACAGCTACATCGTCGTGCTGAAGGACGGCTCGTCGGTCGAAGCCACCGCGAAGAGCCTGACGAACCGTCACGGCGGCACGGTCGAGAAGACCTTCGCGTCGTCGGTCCGCGGCTTTTCTGGTGCGCTGAGCGAAAAGCAGGCGAAGCGCGTCGCCGCCGACCCGGCGGTCGCCTACGTGGAGCAGAACCAGACCGTCTCGATCTCGGCGGACCAGCTGAACCCGCCTTCGTGGGGCCTGGACCGGGTCGACCAGCAAAGCCTTCCGCTGAACCAGAAGTACAGCTACAGCACCACGGCGTCCAACGTCACCGCGTACGTCGTCGACACCGGCATCCTCACCACGCACCCCGACTTCGGCGGGCGCGCGACCCACGGTCGTGACACCGTCGACAACGACAACGACGCCACGGACTGCCAGGGTCACGGCACCCACGTCGCCGGCACCATCGGTGGCACCGCGCACGGTCTGGCCAAGGGCGTCAAGCTCGTCGCCGTCCGCGTGCTGAACTGCTCCGGTTCCGGCACGACCGCCGGCGTCATCGCCGGTGTCGACTGGGTGACCGCGAACGCCGTCAAGCCGGCCGTCGCGAACATGAGCCTCGGCGGCGGCGCTTCGGCGACCCTCGACCAGGCCGTCCAGCGGTCGATCGCGGCCGGTGTCACCTACGGTGTCGCGGCCGGTAACGACACGGGCGCCAACGCCTGCAACGTCTCGCCCGCCCGTACGCCGGAAGCGATCACCGTCGGCTCGACGACGAACACCGACGCGCGGTCGAGCTTCTCCAACATCGGCACCTGCCTCGACATCTTCGCGCCGGGCAGCAACATCACCTCGACCTGGCTGAACAACGGCACCAACACCATCAGCGGCACCTCGATGGCGACCCCGCACGTCGTCGGCGCGGCGGCCCTGTACGCCTCCGCCAACCCGACGGCCACGCCGAAGCAGGTCCGTGACGCGCTGGTCGCCAACGGCACCAAGGACAAGGTGACCAACCCGGGCACCGGTTCGCCGAACGTGCTGCTCTACACCGGTACCGGTGGTGGCCCCGGCCCCGAGCCCACGCCTTGCGGTACCCAGACCAACAGCAGCCCCGTCGCCATCCCCGACGCGGGTGCCGCGGTGAGCAGCACGGTCAGCGTCGCGAACTGCGCCCGCAACGCTTCAGGCACCACCAAGGTCGCGGTGAACATCACCCACACCTACGTCGGTGACCTGGTCGTCGACCTGGTCGCGCCGGACGGCACCTCGTACCGCCTCAAGGGTTCGAGCAACGACTCGTCCGACAACATCAACACCACGTACACCGTCAACGCCTCGGCCGAGGCCGCGAACGGCACCTGGACGCTGAAGGTCCAGGACGTGTACCGGGTCGACACCGGCACGCTCAACAGCTGGTCGCTGACCCTCTGATCCACCCCTGGAGTACGTGAAGGCCCCCTTCCTCCTGCTGGGAAGGGGGCCTCCCCGTATCCGGAGGGTGATTCGGCCCCCAGTTGCCGCGTTCGTCCACTAAGGACCTTCGCGAGGCTTTAACCTCTCCGCATGCAGCCCGGACCGCCCTATCACCAGGGACCTCAGCAGCCGTATCCGCCGCAGGGATATCCGGGGTATCCGCCGCCCGGATACGGCCCCCCGCCCAAGAAGTCGAACACCGGCCTCATCGTCGGGATCGCCGTCGGCGCGGTGGTGCTGCTCGGCGGTGGCGGGGTCGCGGCCTTCCTGCTGCTGTCCGACGATTCAGGATCGTCTTCGTCCGCGTCGCCGACCTCGTCCAAGAAGACCGGGCCGCCGGACAAGTACTCCGCGATGCCCACCTGCCAGAAGATCGGGAGCGGGGTGCGGAACCTGCCGCCGCTCGAAGCGCCGAAGGGCGAGGAGCCGGCGAGCACGTCGAACAACGAGATCACCTACACCCGCTCGTTCTGCTCTTGGCGCGAAGCCAACGCGCCTTCGGCGACGGTGGGGATGTACCTGTCGAAGTCGAAGGAGCCGGGTTCCGGCGCCGGTGAAGCTTGGGCCAAGGCCGGGGTCGAGAACGCCGTCAAGGACGGCGGTGTGGTCATCCCCGGCATGGCCAAGGCGACCAAGGCCGTGCACGCGAAGCTCAGTTCCACGAGCCAGTGCCAGATCAAGTTCCACCAGGGCAACGTGGAGGCGGAGATCATCGTGACCGGCTCCGACCCGTCCGGGACGCTCGACCAGGAGCTGTGCAAGGAGAACGCCCTGAAGGTCGCGAAGGCGACCTCCGAGGCGATCGGTTAGCCGATTTTGGTGACCTGGACCTGCCCTGTCGGCCCGTCGCCGAACGGGTTCTCCCAACCGTGCCATTCGGCGGCGAGGACATAGAGCGAACGCCCGTCCTCGCCGCCGACCGCGCAGGAGAAACAGCCTCGGTCGGCTTCGACCTTCTGAAGCACTTCGCCACCTTCACGGACGCGGACGCAGTACTTGCCCGCCACGTCGGCGTACCAGACGGCGCCTTCGGCATCGAGGCTGATGCCGTCGGGGTGATCGCCGCCGAGGTCGGCCCATACGCGTCGTCCGGACAGCGAGCCGTCGTCGGCGATGTCGAAGGCGGTGAGCCGGTTGCCGTACGACTCGGCGACGATCAGTGTCTTGTCGTCGGGCGTGACGGCCATGCCGTTGCCGAACAGGATCCCGTCGGCGACCTGGCGTGCTTCACCGTCGGGAGTGACGACGGCGATGAAGCCGGGCGCCTGGAAGTCGTTCATCCCGTTGACGAAGGCGTTTCCGCGGCCGTCGATCACGACCTCGTTCCAGAGGGAGGCGACCGGGCTCAGCTCCGCGTAGGTGCTCAGATCCGCGTTGAGCAGGCGGGCGTTCGGGCCGTCGACGATGAGAAGGCGGTCGTCGGGAAGCCAGTCGAAGGTGAGCGGCATCGCGGTCGGCACGTTCGCGATCAGTTCGCTCTCGCCGCCGGGCGTGACGGCGAGGATCTGACCACCACCCCAGTTCGCCAGCCAGACACGGCCGTCGTGCCAGCGGGCGGATTCGGGGAGCTTGAGGCCGTCGAGCAGGGTCTTCATGGTGTCTCCTTCGGTTCGTTTACCCCTACACGAACGGGACCCACCGGTTTCGACACCCCAAGTACATGAAGGCCCCCTTCCTTGCGCTGGGCGCAAGGAAGGGGGCCTTCATGTACTACTCAGACGATCAGTCGAACGCCCGCGCGATCAGCGCCTTCTGCTCCACCTCGTGCACCTTGGACGAACCGGCCGACGGTGCCGCCATCGGGCGCCGCGAGACGACGTCCAGGCTGGAAAACACCTCAGGGAGCTTCCGCGGCAGGTTCAGACCGAAGAACGGCCACGCACCCTGGTTCTCCGGCTCCTCCTGTACCCACACCGCGGGCGCGCCGTTGTAGCGTTCGAGCGCCGCCACCAGCTTCTTCTTCGGCAGCGGGTAGTACTGCTCGACGCGCACGATCGCGATGTCGTCCGCCTCCCGCTTCGTCCGCTCGGCCACCAGTTCCCAGTACAGCTTGCCCGACGTCAGCAGGACCTTGCGCACCTTCGACGGGTCGACGACGGCGTCGTCGATGACCGACATGAACTTCGACTGGCCGGTGAAGTCCTCGACCGCCGAAGTCGCCGCCTTGTTGCGCAGCATCGACTTGGGGGTGAAGACCACCAGCGGCCGGTTGACTCCGTCGAGAGCGTGGCGGCGGAGGAGGTGGAAGTAGTTCGCCGGGGTCGACGGCACCGCGACGGTCATCGAGCCCTCCGCGCACAGCGAGAGGAAACGCTCGATGCGGCCGGAGGTGTGGTCCGGGCCCTGGCCTTCGTGGCCGTGCGGCAGCAGGAGCACGACGTCCGACAGCTGGCCCCACTTGGCCTCGCCGGAGGAGATGTACTCGTCGATGACGGTCTGCGCGCCGTTGACGAAGTCACCGAACTGCGCTTCCCACATGACCAGCGCTTCGGAGTTGGCCACGGAGTAGCCGTACTCGAAGCCGACCGCCGCGTACTCGGACAGCGCCGAGTCGTAGATCATCACGCGGCCCTGGCCGTCGGCCAGGCTCGCCAGCGGCGAGTACTCCTGGCCGTTCTTGCGGTCGATCAGCACCGAGTGGCGCTGGGTGAAGGTGCCGCGGCGGGAGTCCTGGCCGGACAGCCGCACCAGGCGGCCCTCCATGGCCAGCGAACCGAAGGCGAGCAGTTCACCGAACGCCCAGTCGATGCCGCCTTCGCGGGACATCTTGTGGCGGCGCTCCATGACCGGCTTGACCCGCGGGTGCGGAGTGAAACCTTCGGGCACGTTGAGGAACGCGTCGCCGATGCGCTCGATGACCTCGGTGGTGGTCGCCGTGGGCACCTTGGCCGGGACCTGCTGCTCCTCCTCGACCGAGGGGCTGGCCTTCGCCGGGTGCTTCTCCAGCTCGCGGACCTCGTTGAACACGTGCTCCAGCTGGCTGGAGAAGTCGCGCAACGCGGCCTCGGCCTCTTCGACGGAGATGTCGCCGCGGCCGATCAGCGATTCGGTGTAGGTCTTCCGGACCGAACGCTTCGTGTCGATGATGTCGTACATCGCCGGCTGCGTCATCGAGGGGTCGTCGCCCTCGTTGTGGCCGCGGCGGCGGTAGCAGATCAGGTCGATCACGACGTCCTTGTGGAACGCCTGGCGGTAGTCGACGGCCAGCTTGGCCACCCAGTGCGCGGCCTCGGGGTCGTCGCCGTTCACGTGGAAGATCGGCGAGCCGATCATCTTCGCGACGTCGGTGGCGTACTGGCTCGAACGCGAGTGCTCGGGCGCGGTGGTGAAGCCGACCTGGTTGTTGACGATGACGTGCACGGTGCCGCCGGTGCGGTAGCCGCGCAGCAGCGCCAGGTTCAGGGTCTCGGCCACGACACCCTGGCCCGCGAAGGCCGCGTCGCCGTGCATCAGGACCGGGAGGACGGTGAAGCCCTCGCCACCCTTGTCGAGGATGTCCTGCTTCGCGCGGACGATGCCTTCGAGGACCGGGTCGACGGTCTCCAGGTGCGACGGGTTCGCGGTCAGCGACACCTTGGTCTCGCCGTCGCCGAACATGCGGAAGTACTTGCCCTCGGCGCCGAGGTGGTACTTCACGTCACCGGAGCCGTGCGCCTGGCCCGGGTCGAGGTTGCCCTCGAACTCCTGGAAGATCTGCGCGATCGGCTTGCCGACGATGTTCGCGAGCACGTTCAGGCGGCCGCGGTGCGGCATCCCGATGACGACCTCGTCGAGCTCGTACTCGGCGGCCTTGTCCAGCAGCGTGTCGAGCAGCGGGATCGCCGTCTCGCCGCCTTCGAGGGAGAACCGCTTCTGGCCGACGTACTTGGTCTGCAGGAAGGTCTCGAACGCCTCGGCGGCGTTGAGCTTCGAGAGCACGTACTTCTGGACGGCGGGGTCCGGCTTCTCGTGCGGGATCTCGACGCGGTCCTGGATCCAGCGGCGCTCTTCGGGGTCGAGGATGTGCGTGTACTCGATGCCGACGGTGCGGCAGTAGGAGTTACGCAGCACTCCGAGGATGTCCCGCAGCTTCATCCGCTCCTGGCCGGCGAAGCCGCCGACCGGGAACTCGCGGTCCAGGTCCCACAGGGTCAGGCCGTGGGAGAGGACGTCGAGGTCGGCGTGGCTGCGCTGCCGGTAGTTGAGCGGGTCGGTGTCGGCCATCAGGTGACCGCGCATGCGGAAGGCGTCGATCAGCTCGATCACGCGCGCGGTCTTGTCGACCGGGCCGTCCGGGATGTCGGCGACCCAGCGGATCGGCTCGTACGGCAGGCGCAGGCTGGTGAAGACGTCGTCGTAGAAGCCGTCTTCACCGAGGAGCAGCTCGTGGATGCGCTTGAGGAACTCGCCCGACTCCGCGCCCTGGATGATGCGGTGGTCATAGGTCGAGGTCAGCGTCATGATCTTCGAGACGCCGAGGTCGACCAGGGCCTTCTCGCTGGTGCCCTCGAAGTGCGCCGGGTACTGCATGGCGCCGACGCCGATGATCGCGCCCTGACCGGCCTGCAGCCGCGGCACCGAGTGGTTGGTGCCGATCCCGCCGGGGTTGGTCAGCGAGATCGTGGTGCCGGCGAAGTCGTCGGCGGTCAGCTTGCCGGTGCGGGCCTTCTTGACGATCTCCTCGTAGGCCTGCCAGAACTGCATGAAGGTCATGTTCTCGGTGGCCTTGATGGACGCCACGACGAGCGTGCGGGAGCCTTCCTTGCCCTTCATGTCGATCGCGAGACCGAAGTTCACGTGCTCCGGCGTGACCGCGAACGGCTTCCCGTCGATCAGCTGGTAGTGCCGGTTCATGTTCGGGAAGTCCTTCAGCGCACGGACCATCGCGTAGCCGATGAGGTGCGTGAAGGAGATCTTGCCGCCGCGCGTGCGCTTGAGGTGGTTGTTGATGACGATGCGGTTGTCGGCCATCAACTTCGCCGGGACGGCGCGCACGCTGGTGGCCGTCGGCACGGACAGCGAGGCGTCCATGTTCTTCGCGATCGCCGCGGCCGCGCCGCGGAGCTGCTTGGACTCCGGCTCGGCGTCCTTTTCGACCGGCTTGGCGGGAGCTTTCGCCGGGGCCTTGGCGGGAGCCGCCTTGGGCGCGGCCGCCTTGGCTTCGGTCTTCGGGGCCGGCTTCGCGGGCGCGGCTTTCTTCGCCTCTGTCTTCGGAGCGGTCTGCTTCGCGGTGGATTCGGCGTTGCGGACCGTCTGCGGCGACGGGGTGGAGGCCTGGCCGTTGGTGCCCGGGCCATCCTTGACGGTCTGACGTGCGTCGTCAGCCTTCGTCTGTGCGGCCTGCGTTGGCTTGAAGTCCGCGAAGAAGTCGTGCCAGGCGGCATCGACTGAGGTGGGGTCGGCGAGGAACTGGTCGTACATTTCCTCGACGACCCACTCGTTGGGGCCGAATTGTGACGCAGGGCTGCTGCTGGACACGGCTTGGACTCGCCTCTATCCGTCTCGAGATCTTGAACACCGCTGATGCGCCTACCAGGCTAACCCCCTCGGTGGCGGCCGTGTGATGGAACTGGCCTGTGTGAGGCGTGGCGCACTAGGTGATGGGTCACTGTCTCGATCAAGAGATCGAAAATGAGCCACCCCTGGACGGGAGTCGCGGCTGCTCGGGGGAGCGGGGGACCTTTGCTATCGCCGTCGCCATCTGTGCAGGTCAGGTCGCTGTTTCGTCGGTCAAGCTTGGCGAAGTCGTCGCCGGAGGAGAGCCTGGAGTTCACGTCGGCGGGGTTTGCTGGGTGAAGGATGCGGCCGGTGTCGGGCCGGCCGCCGGTCGCCCGTGAGGTGATGGCAGACGATGTGGCTGGACGAGTGTCCATCGTTCTGGGACGAGGGGCGCGTGCGCCCGTTGGTCACCGAATCCGGCGAGGTCGTGCTGATGTGCGACTCGTGCCGCGCGGTGTGGCCGACGCTCTCCGACTTCGCGGAGATGGAGCACGTCGAGCCCGACGAACCGGACTGGGCGGTGACGGCCGGGGTGCACGTCCGGCCGGGGACCTTCCGATGGGCTTCGGCGCGGGACTTGGAGGCCGCCGGGATGAGCGGCCTCACTTGGCGCTCTTAAGCCGGAATTTGTCGACATAGTGATCGACGGATTCGCTCCATCTGGAGCGGTGCTTCAGCGGCCCGAGGGCGGCCTGTTTGCCGGGGTGGCGGGCAGAGCGGAGGCATAACTCGCGTGCTCAGACACGGAACTCGCGTGCCTGGATCCCGCACTCGGGTGTTACGGCTCACAAGCACGTGAGTTACGCCTTCAAGCACGCGAGACCCGTGTTCGAGCACGCGAGTGCGGTGCCACCTCACCCAGGCCACCATCCCGCCCGCCCGCGATGCTCCGCATTTAGAGGACTAAATGCCGGGCATCGTCGTCAGCCAAGGGACCACAGGCGCGCGTAGTGCCCACCGGCCGCCACCAGTTCGGTGTGTGTGCCCTGTTCGACGATCCGGCCGTGGTCCAGCACCACGATCCGGTCGGCCTTGGCGGCGGTGGCGAGGCGGTGCGCGACGACGAACGTCGTGCGACGGCGCGCGAGCTGTTCCGTAGCGCGCAGGACGGTGGCCTCGGTCGACGGATCGAGGGCCGCGGTCGCCTCGTCGAGCAGGAGGATGTCCGGGTCGACGAGTTCGGCGCGGGCGAGGGCGACGAGTTGCCGCTGCCCGGCCGAAAGCGACCGTCCGCGTTCACCGACGGGCTGATGGAAACCGGCGGGGAGGGCCGCGACGCCGTCGAGCGCGCCGACGGACCGGACCGCCTCCTCGACCTCCGCGTCCGTCGCGGAAGGCTTGCCGTAGCGCACGTTGTCCGCGACGGTCCCCGAGAACAGATGCGCTTCCTGCGGCACCACGCCCATCCGCGCCCGCAGGGCGGCCAGGTCGTATTCGCGGATGTCGGTCCCGTCGATCCGGACCACCCCGCCTGTCGCGTCGTAGAACCGGGCGACGAGCTTCACCGCCGTCGATTTCCCGGCGCCCGTCGCCCCGACCAAAGCGACGGTCTCGCCTGCCGAAACCTCCAGCGAAAGCCGTGTCAGCGCAGGCTCGTCCGACGCGGTGTACGCGAAATCGACGTCCTTGAAGGAAACCTCACCCCGCAGTCTCTCCGGGACCGTGACCGGGTTCTCCGCTTCGGGAACGGAAGTCGGGGTGCGCAACAGATCGCCGATGCGGGACAGGCCGACCCTCGCCTGCTGATAGCCGTCGAAGACCGACGACAGTTGCTGGATCGGCGAGAAGAACTGGCCCAGGTACAGCAGGAACGCCACCAGCACACCGGCGGACAGGGTGCCCGTGGCGACCCGGTTCGCGCCGACGATCAGCACGACGACCTCGGCGAGTCCGGAAAGCATCGCCGCGAACGGGAAGTACGTCGCGACATAGCGTTGTGCGCGCAGCCGTGAACGCCGGTACTCGTCACTGCGGGAGGCGAACTTCTCCGCTGTCCGCTCTTCGCGCGTGTACGCCTGCGCGACCCGCAGCCCGCTGACGTTCTCCTGCATGTCCGCGTTGACCACGCTGACACGTTCCCGCGCTTCGGTGTACGCCTTCGAGGAGGCGCGGCGGAAGATCACCGTCGCCACGATGAGGATGGGGAGCACCGCGAGCGCGTACGCGGCCAGCCCGATGTCGGTGATCATCAACGCCGCCGCGATACCGACCAAGGTCAGCGCGCTCACCACCGCCTGCGCGACGCCGGTCTGCAGGAACGTGGAGAGCGCGTCGACGTCGGTCGTCATCCGGGTCATGATCTTCCCGGACAGTTCGCGTTCGTAGAAGTCGAGCCCCAGCCGTTGCAGATGCGCGTAACTGCGTACGCGCAGCGAATACAGCACCGTCTCGCCGACCCGCGCCGTCATCTTGGTCTGGAGGTAGACCACCAGCCAGTCCGCGAGGATCACCAGCGCGCCGATTCCGGCGGCCAGCCAGATCACCGCTTCCGCTCCGGCGCGTACCCCGCTGTCGATGCCGTACTGGTACAGCGCGGGCATCGCGATGGTGGCCAGCGCGTCGGCGGCGACCAGTCCGATCACCACGGCGAGCGGGCCCCGCACCGGTTTCAGCAGACGGCCGAGGCGGAACCTCGGTTCGGGCGCGGTGACGTCCGTGCCCGGCAGCCGCGGGGTGTCCTTGGCGGGCGGCAGTTTCCGGACGCCTTCGAGGAGTTCGCCGCTCGGCGGGAGGTCGACCTCCCATTCGCCGCCGCTGGCCTTCCGCCGCTCGCCCGCCATTTCGTCGGCGTCTTCCTGCTGTGGCCACAGGGCGGGGGTGATCCCCGTAGGGCCGCAGTCGAGGCCCTCACAGCGATGCGGTTCCTCGACGTCGTCGCCCGGCCCCGCGACGAGTTCGCGGAACAGCGGGCACCGCGCCAGCAGTTCCTCCTCGGTGCCGACGTCGACGACCCGGCCCTTGTCCAGGACGGCGATCCGGTCGGCGAGGGCCAGGGTGGAGCGGCGGTGCGCGATCAGCAGGGTCGTCCGGCTCGCGGTGACCGAACGCAGCGTGTCGTGAATCGCCGCTTCGGTGACCGTGTCGATGGCCGAGGTCGCGTCGTCGAGCACCAGCACGCGCGGATCGGTCATCAACGCCCTGGCCAGGCCGAGCCGCTGTCGCTGGCCGCCGGACAAGGTCAGACCGCGCTCGCCGACGAGGGTGTCGTAACCGTCGGGGAGCCGCTGGATGAACTCATCCGCTTCCGCCGCCCGCGCGGCCGCCCTGATCTCTTCGTCGCTCGCGTCCGGCCTGCCGTAGGCGATGTTGTCGCGCACCGACGAGGAGAACAGGAACGCCTCCTCGAAGACCACGCCGATGACACTGCGCAGGTCGTGTTGGCGAACGTCGCGGACGTCGAGGTCGCCGACCTGGACCGAACCGCTGTGCACGTCGTAGAACCGGGGCAGCAGCAGCGAAATCGTCGACTTCCCCGAACCGGCCGTGCCGACCAGCGCGAGCGTCTCACCCGGCCGCGCCTCGAGAGTGAGCCCGTCGAGTACGGGATCCGACCGCGTGTAGCCGAAGGAAACATCTTCCAACCGGACGCCGAGCGGTCCGTCGGGCAGTGGCCGCGCGTCGGGGCTGTCGACGACGTCCGGCTGCGCGTCGATCAGTTCGTTGACCCGTTCCGCTCCGGCCCTGGTCAGCTGGGCCTGGACGATGAGACTCGAGATCATCCGTGCCGGACCGATCAGGATCGAGAGGTAGGTCGCGAACGCGAGGAAGGTGCCCAGGCTGATCTCGCCCTTCAGCGCGAGAACGCCGCCGACCGCCAGCACCGCGACCTGACCGGCCGCGGGCAGCGCGGCCGTCGTGGCCGTCGGCAGAGAGGACAGCCGTGCCGAGCGCATGCGTTCGGCGAAAAGCTTCTTCGCCGTGTTTTCCAGCTTCGCGACTTCGCGTGCTTCCTGGCCGAAGCCCTTCACCACACGGACGCCGGTGACCGTCTCCTCGACCTGCTGAGCGACATCGGCCGCGCGTTGCTGCGCTGCCCACGTCGCGGGGAACAGCCGCTTCCGGCTCACCGCCATGATGATCGCGATCGCCGGGGCGACCACCATCGCGATCAGGGTCAGCGTCGGCGACATCCACAGCATCGCGCCGAGTGACAGCAGCGCGAAGATCACCGAGCCCGCCGAGAGCGGCACCTGCATCAGGACGGAGGTGACCAGCTGCAGATCCGAGATCGCGCGCGAGGCGACCTGGCCGGTGCGCAACGCGTCCTGCTTGCCGCCGTCGAGCCGGGAGACCGCGTTGAACACCTGGCGGCGCAGGTCATGCTGGACGTCCAGCGCCAGCCGTCCGCCGACGTACCGGCGGGCGAAGGCGTTGCCGAAGGTCAGCACCTGCAGCACCGCCATCACGGCGGCGAGCAGACCGAGACGGGAAGTGTCGCCCGCGACGGCGTCGTCGAGCGCCTCGCGGATCAACAGGGGAGCCGCGGCCTGCAGCCCGACGCCGATGATCGCCGCGCCCAACGACAGAACGACCAGCCAGGGATGTTTCCAGCACGAAGCGGCCAGCCGGCGGATCCAGCCTCCGGTGGGCACCGGGGCCGTCTCGCGAGCCGTGCTGGCTTGACGCGGGCGAGGTGGAGCAGTAGTCACCCCGCCAGCCTAGGTGCCGGCACCGACAAGCCCGGCGGGTTCGCGCAGGGCCGAATGCCATGAAAGGTCCTTTCCTTGCAAATTTTGCAAGGAAAGGACCTTTCATGGCGCGTGTGGACGGTGACTTACGTGATGTCCTTCTTCTGGTTCACGGCCCAGCCCGCCAGGAAGAAGATCATCGTCCAGCCGAAGAAGATGAGCGCGGAAGCCCACCACGAGAACGCGCCTGGAGCGCCGGCCGCGTACTGCAGCGCCCACGCCGTCTCGTCCTGCAGACCCGGCACCTTCACGCCGGCGGCACCGAACGCTTCCGCGCCGATGGCGCCCACGATGCCGTTGACCGTGCCGTTCGGCAGGACGCCGCCAAGCCAGGTGACGTCGGCGGCGCCGAACATGACGAACACCAGGACGTTCTCGACCACGAGCATCCAGATGGTCAGCGTGATGATGCTGCCGACCACACTGCGCCACACCGCGCCCACACCGATACCGAACAGGGTCGCGAGGATCGTCGCGAGGACACCGGCGCCGAGCACCCCCAGCCACTGACCGGCAGTGGGCAGGCGTTCGCTGTCGACCGTGATCACGGTGCCGAGGCTCGCCGCGGCCACGATGATCACACCGTAGATCGCGCCCCAGACGACGTAGGTGATCATCTTCGCGCTCAACGCCGAAACCCGGTTGGGGGCGGTGAGGAACGTCGTCGTGATCGTCTTCTTCGTGTACTCACCGGCGAGCGCGAAGACACCGAAGATGATCGGGATCATCGTGCCGATGTTGATGCCGTGCCCGAGCGCGAGCAGGCCGACGGGCAGTTCGCCGGTCGAGATGCCGAGCGCTTCGGTCAGTTCACGAGTGTCGGAGCGCCCGAGGAAGTCGCTGAAGTCGTTGGTGATCATGCCCCAGAACAGGGCGAACGCGAACGCGAAGACCACCGCGGGGATCATCAGCGCCCACCACGCCTTGAGCGTGAGCGTTTTGCGGAACTCCGCCTTGATCAGGTTGCCCATCAGCCCTGGCCTCCCCAGCCCTCGTTCTGACCCTGCTGCTGCGCCTGCTGAGGTGGCGCCTGCTGGTACTGCTGTTGCTGGGGCTGCTGGCCCTGCTGGAACTGCTGCTGTTGTTGCTGCGGCGGAGCGAACCCGGGCGGCGGCGTGTTCGGCGGCGCGAATCCGGGCGGCGGGGTGTTCTGCGGGGCATAGCCCGGCGGCGGACCCTGGTACCCGGGCGGCGGGCCCTGATAACCCGGGGGCGGACCCTGGTAGCCCGGAGGCGGGCCCTGCTGCATGCCGGGCTGAGGCGCGGCGTACTGCCCCTGGGTCAGCTGGAAGAACATCCGCTCCAGATCCGCGGTCTCCTCCTGCATGCCGTAGACGGCGATGCTCGCCTTGGCGGAGATGTCACCGATCTGCTGCACCGTCGCACCGGAGACCGCGACACGGCCGTCCGGCATCGGCGAGACCTGCGTGATGCCGGCTTCCTGCATCGCCGCGACCAAACCGTTCGCGTCCGCCGACTGCACCAGCACGCGCGACTGATTGCTCTTACGCAACTGGTCCAGCGAGCCGTTGTAGCGCGTCATGCCCTGGCTGATGATCACGACCTGGTCGATCGTCTGCTCCACCTCGTTCAACAGGTGGCTCGAGACCAGCACCGTGCGCCCTTCCTGCGCGTAGGCGCGCAGGAAGTTCCGGAGCCACAGGATGCCTTCGGGGTCGAGACCGTTCGTGGGCTCGTCCAACACCAGCACCTGCGGGTCCCCCAGCAACGCCGTCGCCAGCGCCAGCCGCTGCCGCATACCGAGCGAGAACCCGCCCGCCTTGCGGTCCGCCGCGGACGACAGGCCGACCAGGCCGAGAACCTCGTCCACCCGCCGATCCGGCATCCCGATCGCCGCCGAGTACACGCGCAGGTGATTCCGCGCCGTACGTCCCGGGTGGAAGCCCTCGTTCTCCAGCACCGAGCCGACGACCCTGGCCGGATTCCCCAGCTGGTCGTGCGGACGCCCGTTGATGGTCGCCGTGCCGTTCGTGGGCGTCACCAGCCCGAGCAGCATCCGGAGCGTCGTGGTCTTCCCTGCCCCGTTGGGCCCCAGAAAACCGGTCACCGAACCCGGCTCCACCGTGAAGCTCAGATTCTGGACCGCGTTGACCGCACCGAACTGCTTGCTCAGGTTCTGCACCGCGATGCGGCCACTGCCGTCGTGCATACCGTCCCCTTTTGTTGACGAAGGCCGATCACGCGACATCCTGCCTCACCCGGTGAGTCCGCACTCGCGGAAGGGGGCAATCCGCCGAAAGCGACCTTCGTCACGTTCAGCGCGGTGACGGTTCCATCCCTCAGCGCAGCCGACACTGGGCCGAATGGCCGCTGACGACTGGTTTTGCGCCCTGGAGCGCGAAAATTCACCGACCCCGGCGATGGTCTGTGAAGAAATAATTCGGACGACATCGCAGCCCCATGCAGCGCGACGGCGACTTATTACCTACGATGTAGGAGGCGGCCCGCTCCCAGTGACCCCCAGGCTGGTTGAGCGGGCCGCCCTCAGCCCCTTTGCCCTACCCTGCTCGGTGCTTGCGCACCTTCGCGGTGGTGGGGCTTCGTCGTATCTCCCGGGGGCCGAGCCCCCGGAGCCCCCACGGTGCGGCCGGCCGCGGTTGGCGGGTGGGTCGGCCTCGGGCGCAGAGCGCCCTGGCCTGGTGAGCGATGGGGCCAGAGCGCGTGAAGGTCCCGGAGTGTGTGGGGCCAGAGCGCGTGAAGGGTTCGGTGAGTGGTGGGCTCGTGAGTGGTAATGACGGTTCTAACCATCATTACCACTCACGAGAAAAGGAGCGAGGGACCTTCGCACTGGGGTGGCAAAGGTCCCTCGCGTGGGAGTGTGGCTTGGGGGTCAGGCCAGGACGGTGGCCAGCTCGGTGGCGGGCAGGCCGTGCGCGGTCGCGACCGGGGCGTTCGTCAGGGCGCCATCGTGGGTGTTGAGGCCCTTCGCCAGCGAAGCGTCGGCCTGCAGCGCCTTCTGCCAGCCGTGGTCCGCCAGCTGGACGGCGTACGGCAGCGTCACGTTCGTCAGCCCGTAGGTCGACGTACGCGGGACGGCGCCCGGCATGTTCGCGACGCAGTAGAACACCGACTCGTGGACCTTGTAGGTCGGCTCGTCGTGCGTGGTCGGCCGCGAGTCGGCGAAGCAGCCGCCCTGGTCGATCGCGATGTCCACCAGCACACTGCCGGGACGCATCCGCGAAACGAGCTCGTTCGAGACCAGCTTCGGCGCCTTCGCGCCGGGCACGAGCACCGCGCCGATGACCATGTCGGCCTCCAGCACGGCCTGCTCGACCGACAGCGCGTTCGAGGTCACCGTGCGGATGCGGCCGCCGAAGTCGTTGTCGATCTGGCGGAGCCGGTCGACGTTGGTGTCGAGGATTTCGACGTCCGAGCCGAGACCGAGCGCGACCCGCGCCGCGTTGAGACCGGCGACACCGCCACCGATCACGACCACGCGAGCCGGGTGCACGCCGGGGATCCCGCCGGGCAGCACGCCGCGGCCACCGCTGGGCTTCATCAGGGAGAACGCGCCGACCTGCGGCGCCAGCCGCCCGGCCACCTCGGACATCGGCGCGAGCAGCGGCAGCGCGCGGTTCGGGGTCTGCACCGTCTCGTACGCGATCGCGGTGGTGCCCGCGGCCAGCAGCGCGTCGGTCAGCGGCCGGTCGGCGGCGATGTGCAGGTAGGTGAACAGCACCTGGTCGCGCCGCAGCCGCGGGTACTCCTCGGCGATCGGCTCCTTGACCTTGAGCACGAGTTCGCCCTCGGACCAGGTCTCCTCCGCCGTCGCGAGGACCTTCGCGCCCGCGGCGACGTACTCCTCGTCGGTGATCGACGAGCCGAGGCCGGCGCCGGTCTCGACGAAGACGTCGTGGCCGCGCCCAGTCAGTTCGTGCACGCCCGCCGGGGTGAGCGCCACCCGGTATTCGTGCCTCTTGATTTCACGGGGGACGGCGATACGCACTGGAAGCCTCCTGCGGCGGTTTACTAGAAGGTGCTGCCACTCACGGTGATACACCCGGACGGCGGTGTCATCGTGCGCGCGCGACAATCCTGCGGGCCGATCATGGTTCTGTCGTCACAGCCGCTTGACCTCCACCGAACTGGAGCTTGCACCTTGGTCCACATGAGAGCCGTGTGGTTGAAAGAGTTCGGCGGGCCCGAAGTGCTTGTCGCGGGTGACGCCCCCGATCCGGTCCCGGCAGCGGGTCAGGTGCTGATCGAGGTGGCGTACGCCAACATCACGTTCGTCGAGACACAGGTCCGCGCCGGCGGCGGGCCGTTCCGCGTGGAGCTGCCGATGATCCCGGGCAACGGCGTCGGCGGGGTGATCAGCACGGTCGGCGAAGGAGTCGATCCCGGTCTGGCCGGGAAACGCGTCGTGACCTCGACAGGCGGCTCCGGGGCGTACGCGCAGCGCGTCGCCGTCGCCGCCGATTCCGTCTTCGAGGTGCCGGACGGCCTGGCCCTCGACGCGGCGGTGGCGATCCTCGCCGACGGCCGCACGGCGACGGCGTTGGTGACCGCGGCGCGGATCAAGCCGGGGGAGCGCGTACTGGTCGAGGCCGCGGCCGGGGGTGTCGGCGGACTGGTCGTCCAGCTCGCCAAGGCGGCCGGTGCGGAGGTCGTCGGTGCGGCGGGCGGTCCCGCGAAGGTCGAGCATGTCCAGGCGCGCGGAGCCGATCTGGCGGTCGATTACCGCGAGCCGGACTGGGCGGCGAAGGCGGGCGAGGTCGACGTCGTGTTCGACGGGGTCGGCGGTGAGATCGGCACGACGTCGTTCGGGCTGCTGAGGCCCGGTGGCCGGATGCTGATCTACGGATTGTCGAGCGGCGTCTGGACCGAGGTGTCCGAAGAGGACGCCGCCGCGCGCGGGGTCGCCGTGATCCGGCAGCTCGGCGGGCAGGCCGAGCTGCGGGCGTTCACCGAATCCGCCCTCGCCGAAGCCGCGGCGGGGCGGCTGGAACCCGTGATCGGTCAACGGTTCCCGCTCGAACGGGCGGCGGACGCGCACGCGGCGATGCAGTCGCGGGGCACGGTCGGCAAGACGCTGCTCGAGATCTGATGTTCGACGTCGACGAATTCCTCGCCGGTCCGCTGACGGCGCGGGTCGCCACGACCGGGCCGACCGTGCGTCCGACCTGGTACCTCTGGGAGGACCGGGCGTTCTGGATCCTCACCGGACCATGGGCGCGGCTGGCCGGTCTCGCCCGCGAATCGCCATCGATCGCGCTGACCGTCGATGTCTGCGACGTCGGCACCGGCGTGGTCAAACAGGTGCTCGCGCGAGGTGAGGCGGAGGTACTGCCGTTCGACGTCCCCCGTGGACGGCGGCTGCTGAGCCGGTATCTCGGGGCGGACGAGCGGAAATGGGATGCGCGTTTTCGTTCCTACCTCCACGATGATCCCGAGGTGAAAGGGACCGTCTGGATCCGGATGGTGCCGAAGCGATTCGTCGCCGACGACCTCGGTTATCGGGTTTGACGCACGGCCGCGTTCGCTGGGGGTGAGCGCGGTCTGCAACCTACGGATCGGTAAATGCAGCACGATCGAGTCAAGATGTTGATCTTACTGGCCGGTAAGCTGCCATTCTGTTGCGCATGACAAATCAGGACTGGCGGCGGGAGCGGCGTGTCCGCACCGTCGACACCGAAGGCAATCCGGCGGATGTCATCGTGGGTCTGGTCGAAACTCCCGGGCACGGCTATGAAGCCGCGCTGCGGGTCGACGGCGGCCCCGGTGTGCTTCTGCCGCTTTACCCGGGTGCCGATCTGCTCGCCGCGGTACGCCAGACCATTGAGGACGGATATCGCGCCAGCGCCCACTAGCCGCCGGATGCCAGGAAAGGGTCTTTCAAGACGTTTTACGTCCTGAAAGACCCTTTCATGACGTCGGCGCACAATTTTGTCGCACTACAAAGTATTCGGTACTGAGTAGTTTGTAGTTGAATCAACTCCACCGGAGCGAAACGAGTTGCGTGATCAACGCCAGCCGGACGTCGGGATCGTCGAGGTCCAGCGGGACGAGGTCGAGCAGTCGCCGCATGCGGTACCGGAGGGTGTTGGGATGGATCCGGAGCTCCTTCGCGGCCGCGCGGGGATCGCCGGGGTATCGGAGCCATTGGTAGAGCGTGTCGACGTAGCCGCTCTCGTGGGCTTCGTCGTGCGCGCGCAGCAGGCCGAGCGGACCGAGTTCGGCCACTTTCGCCGTACTCGCCGCCGTTGCCCCGCGATGCAGCGAAAGGGCTGTCCACGCCTCGTCGAAGACGACGACGCGGCCGGGGACGAGCTTGGCGCGCAGCAGGCCCAACGCCTCGTCGGCCTGGGCGCGAGAGGTCGCGAGTTCCCCGATCTCACACGCCGAACCGGCGGCCGCGCGAGGAGTGCCACCGCGGCGCGACGCCGGGAGGGCTTCGAGCGCGGCCCGGAGTTCGTCCCAGCCGTCGCCGTCCGGGACGACGGCGTAGAGCACGCCGCCGAGTTCGGTGGCCACCGGTCGTCTGCCGACACCTTGCGAGATCCGTTCGAGGAGGGCGAGCCGCAGGCCCTCGTCGTCGCGACCGTCGCCGCCGGAGACCTCGATGACGACGACGCGGTGCGGCTCCTCGGACAGGTCGAGTTCGGCGATCGCCTTGCGCGGGCTGGCCTTCCCTTCGAGCACGGCACGCAGGAGTTCGGCCGAGACCCGCCGTTGCGAATCGGTGTGCGCGCGGCGGCGCAGCAGGTGCAGCGCGACGACGGGCGCCGCGTCGGCGAAGGCGGCCGCGCGTTCGTCGGAGACCGGGCCCGCGACGACCGCCCACATCGACCCCAGCAGCTCGCCGCCCATCCGGATCGGCACGATGAGCCGGGGCAGGGTGCCGTCGCGTTGCGCGGGTACGAAGATCGTTTGACGTCCACGGGAAAGCTCGCGGAAGACCCCTCGCGAGCGGAACCGCGCGAGCACGTCGTCGGGGATGCGGCGGCCCATGATCGTGGAGACACGCGCGGAGTCGGTCAAGTCCTGCCGGGCCGAGTAGGCGAGCACCCGCGAGTTGGTGTCTTCGATGGTGACGGGCGCGTCGACGACGGAAGCGACCGCGTCGGCGAGCCGGAACAGGTCGCCGGAGCCGGGGCCGCCGCCGTCCTCCAACGCGTCGGATTCGTCGGCGAGCGCGTCGAGGACGGTCCTGAGCAGCCAGACCAGTTGGGCCCACGACGTCGCCGAGCGCACCTCGATCAACGCGATGTCCGCCGACTTCGCCGCCCGCTTGACCGACGGTTTCGCCGCGAGCGGCGGCTTCAGCAGGACCGCGGCGGCACCTTTCGACGCGCTGAGCTTGACGAGTTCCGCGGCGTCCGACGTCTCGGTGATCGCGACGCCGAGGACGAGATCGCCCGCCGCGAGGGTGTTGCCGGGTTCGGCGATGACGACGTCGCCGACGGCCGGGGACTCCTCGGGGACCTGCAGGGCGTGCAACAGCGTCGGCCCCACCCGGTCGACCACGCTGCGCACGGAAACCATGCCGTGATTGTCCAGTAGCCGGGACCGTCGCACACGTCGGACGCCGATGATGCGACGGTGCTGGTCCTGAGCGCCGCGCCGGAGGTTCCCACCTCCTGAGAGTGGTTGGGTGCTCCGTTCGGCGGAGCTAGTTTCGGTGACAACAGCCGAAACCCTTGAACCGCTAGGAGAATCGCGATGAGCGCGGACGGATGGTCGTTCGAGACCAAGCAGATCCACGCCGGCGCCGCGCCGGACACCGCCACCGGTGCGCGGGCGACCCCGATCTACCAGACCACCTCGTACGTGTTCCGCGACACCCAGCACGGCGCCGATCTGTTCAGCCTCGCCGAGCCGGGAAACATCTACACCCGGATCAACAACCCGACGCAGGACGTCCTGGAACAGCGCCTCGCCGCGCTCGAAGGCGGTGTCGCGGCGCTGGCGTTCGCCTCCGGATCCGCGGCGACGACGGCGGCCATCCTCAACCTCGCGAACGCGGGCGACCATTTCGTCTCCAGCCCGTCGCTCTACGGCGGCACCTACAACCTCTTCCACTACACGCTGCCGAAGCTCGGCATCGAGGTCTCGTTCGTCGAGGACCAGGACGACATCGAGCAGTGGAAGGCCGCGGTCCGGCCCAACACCAAGCTGTTCTTCGCCGAGACGCTGGCCAACCCGGGCAGCAACGTGCTCGACATCCGCGCGGTCGCCGACGCCGCGCACGAAGCGGGTGTCCCGCTGGTGGTGGACAACACCGTGCCGACGCCGTACCTCGTCCGCCCGATCGAGCACGGCGCCGACGTCGTGGTCCACTCGGCCACCAAGTACCTCGGCGGCCACGGCACCACGGTCGCGGGTGTACTCGTCGACGGCGGAACCTTCGACTTCGGCAAGGATCCCGCGCGCTTCCCCGGATTCAACGAGGCCGATCCGAGCTATCACGGCCTCAAGTACTGGGAGGCGCTCGGCCCCGGCGCGTACGCGGCCAAGGCCCGGGTGCAGATCCTGCGTGACACCGGTGCCGCGATCGCGCCGCTGAACAGTTTCCTCATCCTGCAAGGGATCGAGACCCTGTCGCTGCGGCTGGAGCGGCACGTGGCCAACGCGCAGGCGCTGGCCGAATGGCTGGAGCAGCGCGACGAGGTCGAGAAGGTGTACTACGCCGGGCTTCCGTCCAGCCCGTACCACGCGGCCGCGAAAAAGTACCTGCCGAAGGGCGCGGGCGCCGTCCTGTCCTTCGAGCTGCGTGGCGGTGTCGAAGCCGGACGGGCCTTTGTGGACGGTACGGAACTGCACAGCCAGCTGGTCAACATCGGCGACGTACGCAGTCTGATCGTGCACCCGGCCTCGACGACACACAGTCAGCTCACCCCGGAGGAGCAGCGGGCCAGCGGCGTCACGCCGGGGCTCGTGCGGCTCGCCGTCGGACTGGAAGGGATCGAGGACCTCAAGGCCGACCTCGAGGCCGGATTCCGGGCGGCCAAGGCGGCTTTGTGACCCAGGCTCCCGACCTCCCTCCCGTCACCGGCGCGTGGCGGGAGGGAGATCCGCCTGGACGGCGTCAGTTCGTCACCGGCACCCAAGTACTCGAAACCGGACCGGAACTGTCTTTCACGCTCGCCTACGAAACTTGGGGAACGCTGAATTCCAGCGCCTCCAACGCGATTCTCGTCGAGCACGCGCTGACCGGGGACAGTCACGCCGTCGGGCCCGCGGAGGAAGGCCACGTCAGTCCGGGCTGGTGGGACGATCTGATCGGGCCGGGCAAGGCCATCGACACGGACGAATTCTTCGTCGTGGTCCCGAATGTGCTCGGCGGCTGCCAGGGTTCGACCGGGCCTTCGTCGCGGCAGCCGGACGGAAAGGCCTGGGGCAGCAGATTTCCCGCCGTGACCGTACGAGATCAGGTGGCCGCCGAGGTCGTCCTCGCCGACACGCTGGGCATCGGCCGGTGGGCCGGCGTGCTCGGCGGTTCCATGGGCGGGATGCGCGCGCTGGAATGGGCGGTGGGTGAACCGGAGCGGGTCGCGTCGCTGCTGGTCCTCGCGTCGACGGCGCAGGCGTCGGCCGACCAGATCGCCTGGGCCGCGCCGCAACTGCACGCCATTCGCGCCGATCCGGGCTGGCACGGCGGCGACTACTACGACGTCCCGGGCGGCGGACCGGAGGCAGGTCTCGGCATCGCGCGCCGGATCGCGCACGTCACGTATCGCAGTGAGGCCGAACTGTCTCAACGCTTCGGCCGACGCCACCAGGACGGCGAGGATCCGTTGCGTGGCGGCCGGTTCGCCGTTGAGTCCTATTTGGACCATCATGCCGGGAAGCTGTCCCGCCGATTCGACGCCGGTAGTTACGTGGTGCTCACCGAATCGATGAACACCCACGACGTCGGCCGCGGGCGCGGTGGCGTCGCGAACGCGCTGGGCCGCATCACCGCGCGCACGGTGGCCGCCGGGGTCGACAGCGACCGGCTCTATCCGCTGTATCAGTCGCAGGCCATCGCGGACGGCGTCGCGGGTGCCGAGTTCGCCATCATCGGTTCGCCCTACGGGCACGACTCGTTCCTGATCGAGACCGAGCAGATCGCGCGGCTGGTGAAACTGCTCGTGAGTGGTAATGACGGTTAGAACCGTCATTACCACTCACGAGACGCGACCGGGCTAGTCCGCGACGGCGTCCGAAATCCAGGGCGCCACCGGCAGGTCCCGGTCGAGGCATTCCGCCGACAGCCGGATCGTCCAGCGCAGCGCCTGCAGCACCAGGCTGTCGACCTCGTCCGGGGCGGCGTTGGCGAGCGCGATCTCGACCTGTTCCTGCGCGGCCTCGCTGTTGCCGTGCACTTCGGCCAGCAGCGTGCGCACGGCCGTCCGGACGGGCGGGTCGGCCTGATCGATGGAGACCTCTTCGCCGTCCTCGTCGAACACCTGCACCTTGACCGGCGCGCTGCCGCCGTCGCCGAGGGTCGACACCATGGCGCTGCATTCGCCGAAGAGCATCATGACGAGCTCTTTGGTCTCTTCGGAGCGAGCCACCGGTTCGTCGGCCGTCGGCGCGAGCTCGTCGAGCGCCTCGGCGTCTTCCCCGAGGCTGATCGCCACGAGCGCACGCTGCGCCTTCTCGACGAGCCTCCGCTCGTACTCGCTCCTGTCCGGCTCCACGTGCCTATCAAACACCAGTGGACGGAAAAGTGGCGACAGGCGGAAACCCGGACGTGGTCACTTCGCCGCGTGCAGTGCACCCAGCGCGAGGCGGCACAGCATTTCGGCGAGTTCGCTGTCACCGAGATGGCGGTTGTACGGCGTCGAGTTGATCAACCCGAACACCGCGTGTGCCGCCGACCTGGCCTGCCGCTCGCCGATCCCCGGCACGGCGTCACTGATCGCGCGCACCCATACCTCGACGTACTGACGCTGCATGGCGCGGACCTGCTTGCGGTCACTGTCGGTGAGATTGGCGAGGTTGCGCTCCTGGACGGTGATCAGCGCGGGATGCGCGAGCGCGAAGTCCACGTGAAAATGCACCAATGCTTCGAGAACGTCGCCGGGCTCGCCCCGTTGGCTCGCGCGTGCCGTCCCTCCGTCGAGGAGGTAGCGGCTGATCGAATTCAACATCTCGCCGAGAATGGCGTCCTTGCTGCGGAAATGCCGGTACAGCGCGGGCCCGGAGATACCGACCGCCGCGCCGATGTCGTCGATCCCGACGCCGTGGAACCCGTGATGGGCGAAGAGTTCGGCGGCGGCGGCCATGATCTGTTCACGCCTGTTCGCCTTCTCGCCGTTCACGAGTGGGGTGGGGTTCGCCGACATCTGGCCATATTAAGGGCGCGTGTTAGCGAGCGCTAACACGCGGCCGTACTTCCAGCCTGGGCCAAGCGGGTTACCTGGGGAAATGACCCTTTTGCGTGGAGCTACCACCTGGTAATGCTGTGTCTCGTTAACTTGTCACGAAGGAGTGACCATGGCCGTCCCTGCTCGGATCAAATCGCGTTCCTTCATCAGATCAGTCGCGGCCCTGGGGGTCGCCGTTCTCGCCAGTTTCGGGCTTGCCGGCACCGCGCAAGCCGCAACCAACTACGTCGCGCTCGGTGACTCGTACTCCTCCGGTGTCGGTGCCGGCAGCTACGGGGACTCGGGCAACTGCATGCGCAGTACCAACGCCTATCCCCAGTTGTGGGCCAACGCCCACGCCGGCACCTCGTTCAAGTTCGTCGCGTGCTCGGGGGCGCGCACCGGCGACGTCCTCAACCAGGCCGCCAACGTCACCTCCAGCACCACGCTGGTGACGGTGTCGGTCGGCGGCAACGACGCCGGGTTCGCCGACGTCATGACCACCTGCACCACCGGCAGCGATCAGACCTGCATCAACCGGGTCAACACCGCCAAGAACTACGTGAACAACACGCTGCCCGGGCTGTTGAACAACGTCTACAGCACCATCAAGTCGAAGGCGCCGGGCGCTCAGCTCGTCGTACTCGGCTACCCGCGCTTCTACACGGTTCCGGGTTCGTGCTCGGTCGGGCTGAGCGACACCAAGCGCTCCGCGATCAACTCGGGCTCCGACACGCTGGCCTCCGTGCTTTCGGCCCGCGCGTCCGCGCACGGGGCGAAGTTCGTCGACGTCCGGGGTGCTTTCACCGGGCACAACATCTGCTCGTCGGCGAGTGACTACCTGCACAGCCTCACCTGGCCGGTGGTGAACTCGTACCACCCGACGGTCGCCGGACAGCGTGGCGGCTACTACGCCCCGCTGGTCTCCGCGATCGGCTGATCTTCCGAAGTACGTGAAGGCCCCCTTCATTGCGTCTAGCGCCATGAAGGGGGCCTTCACGTACTTACCGGGGATGCGGTGGACAGAGCGGGTTAGCAGGCGTTAACCTGAGCAAGCGAGTTAACGACGGCTAACTTGGCGACGAGGAGCCATGGACACACCCGTACTGAGCACTTCGGCGGATCCGGGCAGCGACGAGTACGCCCGCAGCGTCACCTCCCATGCCGAGCTGGTCGAAGACCTGCGCAAGCGGCTCGCCGCGGCCCGGCTCGGGGGTCCGGAGAAATCCCGCACCCGCCACGTCGAGCGGGGCAAACTCCTGCCGCGCGACCGGGTCGACACCCTCCTCGACCCGGGTTCGCCGTTCCTGGAGCTGTCCCCGCTGGCCGCCACCGGACTGTATGACGACGAAGCGCCGTCGGCCGGGATCATCACCGGAATCGGGCGGGTCTCCGGCCGCGAATGCGTGATCGTCGCGAACGACGCCACGGTCAAGGGCGGCACGTACTACCCGATGACCGTCAAGAAACACCTGCGCGCGCAAGAGGTCGCGCTGCACAACAACCTGCCGTGCGTCTACCTGGTGGACTCCGGCGGCGCGTTCCTGCCGAGGCAGGACGAGGTCTTCCCGGATCGTGAGCATTTCGGCCGGATCTTCTACAACCAGGCGACCATGTCAGCGCGGGGCATCCCGCAGATCGCGGCGGTGCTCGGCTCCTGCACCGCGGGCGGCGCGTACGTCCCGGCGATGAGCGACGAAGCGGTCATCGTGCGCAATCAGGGCACGATCTTCCTCGGTGGTCCGCCGCTGGTGAAGGCCGCGACCGGCGAGGTCGTCACGGCCGAGGAACTCGGCGGCGGGGACGTGCACTCGCGCCAGTCCGGCGTCACCGACCACCTGGCCGAGGACGACGCCGACGCGCTCCGCATCGTTCGCTCGATCGTGTCGACTTTGGGGCCGCGTACGCCACGCCCGTGGGACGTCCTCCCGACCGAGGAACCGGCAGCCGACCCGAACGAGTTGTACGGCGTCGTCCCGACCGACCCGCGCGTGCCCTACGACGTCCGCGAGGTCATCGCCCGGATCGTCGACGGCAGCCGGTTCGGCGAGTTCAAGAAGGAGTACGGCTCGACACTGGTCACCGGGTTCGCCCGGATCCACGGCCACCCCGTCGGCATCATCGCGAACAACGGCGTGCTGTTCGCCGAGTCCGCGATGAAGGGCGCGCACTTCATCGAGCTGTGCGACAAACGCTCCATCCCGCTGCTGTTCCTGCAGAACATCACCGGCTTCATGGTCGGCCGCGCCTACGAGGCGGGCGGTATCGCCAAGCACGGCGCGAAGATGGTCACCGCGGTGGCCTGCGCGCGCGTGCCGAAGCTGACCGTCGTCATCGGTGGCTCGTTCGGCGCGGGCAACTATTCGATGTGCGGCCGCGCGTACTCGCCGCGGTTCCTGTGGATGTGGCCGAACGCGCGGATTTCGGTGATGGGCGGCGAGCAGGCGGCGTCGGTGCTTTCGACGGTCCGCCGCGACGCCATCGAGGCTCGCGGCGACGAATGGTCCACAGAGGACGAAGAAGCCTTCAAGGAGCCGATCCGCGAGCAGTACGAGGCGCAAGGCAGCCCGTACTACTCGACGGCGCGGTTGTGGGACGACGGGGTGATCGACCCGGCGGACACCCGCACGGTGCTCGGCCTCGCGCTGTCCGCGGCGGCCAACGCGCCTTTGTCCGATGTCAACTACGGCGTCTTCAGGATGTGAGCATGTTCGACACGGTTCTGGTCGCCAATCGCGGGGAGATCGCCGTCCGCGTGATCCGCTCGCTGCGAGGGCTCGGCATCCGCTCGGTCGCGGTGTACAGCGACGCGGACGCCGACGCCAAACACGTCCGCGAGGCGCATACGGCGGTTCGCATCGGCCCGGCCGAAGCGGCGAAAAGCTATCTGTCGATCCCGGCGATCGTCCAGGCGGCGCTCGACACGGGCGCTCAAGCGGTCCACCCCGGTTACGGTTTCCTCGCGGAGAACGCCGAGTTCGCGCGTGCCTGCGCTGAAGCCGGGCTGGTCTTCATCGGTCCGCCGGTCGAGGCGATCGACGCCATGGGCGACAAGATCCGTGCCAAGGCGACGGTGTCCAAGGCCGGTGTCCCGGTCGTACCCGGGGCGTCCGATGTGGACATTCCGGAGGGTGGTTTCGCGGCCGCGGCGGAAAGGGTCGGGTTCCCACTGTTGCTCAAGCCGTCCGCCGGTGGTGGTGGCAAGGGTATGCGGCTGGTGCACGCCCTGTCCGACTTGGACGCCGCGATGGAGTCCGCCCGTCGTGAAGCCAAGGGCTCCTTCGGTGACGACACCCTGCTGATGGAGCGGTTCGTCACCACGCCGAGGCATATCGAGATCCAGGTGCTCGCCGACAAGCACGGCAACGTGATCCATCTCGGCGAGCGCGAGTGCAGCCTGCAGCGGCGGCATCAGAAGATCATCGAAGAGGCGCCGTCGGTGCTGCTGGACGAGGAGACGCGCGCGAAGATGGGCGCGTCCGCGGTCGAAGCGGCACGGTCGGTCGGCTACGTGGGCGCGGGCACGGTCGAGTTCATCGTGTCGGCCCTCGCACCGGACGAGTTCTTCTTCATGGAGATGAACACCCGCCTGCAGGTCGAGCATCCGGTGACCGAACTGGTGACCGGGCTCGACCTCGTCGAGTGGCAGGTCAAGATCGCCGCGGGTGACGTGCTCACGGTGTCGCAGGACGACGTCCGGCTGGACGGGCACGCCGTCGAAGCCCGCGTGTACGCCGAAGATCCCGCCCGTGGCTTCATTCCGACCGGCGGCACCGTGCTCGCGGTCCATGAGCCGTCCGGCGAGGGCGTTCGCGTCGACTCGTGGATGAGCGAGGGCGCGGTCATCGGTTCGAACTACGACCCGATGCTGGCCAAGGTCATCGCCTGGGGACCGGATCGCGCGGCCGCGCTGCACCGGCTCGATCTCGCGCTCGCCGACACCGCGCTGCTCGGCGTCGGCACGAACATCGCCTTTCTGCGCGGATTGCTGGCGGACGCCGACGTCCGCGACGGCAAGCTCGACACCGGACTCGTCGACCGGCGACTGTCTACTTTGGTCTCCGAAGAGGTGCCGCCGGAATTCTTCGTGGCGGCCGCGCTCGACAGGCTGCTCTCCTTGCAACCGCGAGGTCCGGTCATCGATCCCTGGGCCGTTCCCGACGGCTGGCGGCTAGGCGCGTCCGGCGGAATCGACTTCGCCTTGAAGTCGGGAAGTTCCGAGGTCGTCGTAAGGGTGCAGGGCACCCCGGCGAACGCGCTCGTCAGCGTCGACGGCGCGGAGCCGGTCCGGGTTTCCGCGCGGCGCGAGGGTGATCTGCTCGAAGTCCGGCATCCCACCGGTTTCCACCGTTACCGGCATGCGGCCGGGAGCGGGCGGACGGTGTGGCTCGCGCGTGACGGCCACAGCTTCGCGATCGGTGAACGCGAAAGGCTGGCCTCGGCCGCCGGTGCCGCGGGTGGCGCCGGACCGGTCACCAGCCCGATGCCCGGCACCGTGCTCGTGGTCAAGGTCGCCGCCGGCGACGTCGTGAGCGCCGGAACGCCGCTCGTGGTCGTCGAGGCGATGAAGATGGAGCACACGATCACCGCGCCGATCGACGGCGTGGTCAGCGAACTCCCCGTCCGGACGGGCCAACAGGTCGCACTGGACGAGACCGTAGCCGTTGTGACACCCCAAAAGGATGGCCAATGATCGACTTTCGGCTGGATGACGAGTACGAAACGCTGCGCAAGACGGTCGAGGACTTCGCCCGTTCCGAGGTCGCCCCGGTCATCGGCGATCTGTACGAGCGGCAGGAGTTCCCGTACGAGATCGTCGCGAAAATGGCCGAGATGGGTCTGTTCGGTCTGCCCTTCCCGGAACAGTACGGCGGCATGGGCGGCGACTACTTCGCGCTCTGCTTGGCTTTGGAGGAGCTGGCACGGGTCGATTCCTCGGTCGCCATCACCCTCGAGGCCGGGGTTTCCCTGGGTGCCATGCCGATCTACCGGTTCGGCTCCGAGGAACAGAAGGAGAAGTGGCTCCCCGAACTGTGCGCCGGTACCGCGCTCGGCGGGTTCGGGCTCACCGAACCGGGCGGCGGCTCGGACGCGGGCGCCACCCGCACGCGGGCGAAGCTCGACGGCGACAACTGGGTGATCAACGGCAGCAAATCGTTCATCACCAACTCCGGTACCGACATCACGAAACTGGTCACGGTCACCGCCGTCACCGACGTGAAGGAGAACGGGCGCAAGGAGATCTCGGCGATCATCGTCCCGTCCGGCACCCCGGGCTTCGCGGTCGCGCCGAAGTACTCCAAGGTCGGCTGGAACTGCTCGGACACGCACGAGCTGTCGTTCGACGACGCCCGTGTCCCGGCGGAAAACCTCGTCGGCGAACGCGGCCGAGGGTACGCCCAGTTCCTGTCCATTTTGGACGAAGGCAGGGTCGCGATCGCGGCGCTGAGCGTCGGGCTCGCGCAGGGCTGTATCGACGAATGCCTGCGCTACGTCAAGGAGCGCGAGGCGTTCGGGCACAAGATCGGTGAGTATCAGGCGATCCAGTTCAAGATCGCCGACATGGAGGTGCGCACGCACACCGCGCGCCTGGCGTACTACGCGGCGGCGTCGAAGATGCTGCGCGGCGAGCCGTTCAAGAAGGAGGCGTCGATCGCGAAGCTGGTCGCGTCGAACGCCGCCATGGACAACGCGCGCGAGGCGACGCAGATCTTCGGCGGGTACGGCTTCATGAACGAGTTCCCGGTGAGCCGCTTCTACCGGGACGCGAAGATCCTGGAGATCGGGGAGGGCACCTCGGAGGTGCAGCGGATGCTGATCGCGCGCCACCTCGGCGTGTCCTGACTTGAGGCTGCGGGTGAGGGGTGGGCTGGGTTGGTCGTGAGTGGCGATTCGGGTTCTAACCCGAATCGCCACTCACGACCCGGTCGGCACTCGCCAGCCGGTCCGGAGGGCCAACGCTTGTGGACGATAACTATACCGGTATAGTTATCGTCATGGTCGAGTTGAAATCCCAGGCCGAGCTGGACGTCATGCGCGAGTCCGGCCGGGTCGTGGCGCAGGCGTTGCAAGCGGTGAAGAGGGCGTCGGTGATCGGCGTCAGCTTGAAGGAGCTGGACGAGGTCGCCGCGCAGGTGATCAGGGACGCCGGCGCGAAGCCGAACTTCCTGAACTACCGGCCGCGTTCGGCGCCGACGCCGTTCCCCGGCGTGCTCTGCGCGAGCGTCAACGACGCCGTCGTCCACGGCATCCCGTCGGACTACCGGCTGAACGACGGGGACCTGGTCAGCATCGACTGCGGCGCCTGCATCGACGGCTGGCACGGTGACGCGGCGATCAGCTACGTCGTCGGCACCGCCGACCCCGCCGACCTCGAACTCATCGCGACCACCGAGCGTGGCCTGGCCGCCGGTATCGCCGCCGCGGTGGCGGGCGGGAAGATGGGCGACATCTCCCACGCCGTCGGTTCCGTCGGCCGCGAGGCCGGGTACGGCCTCCTCGAGAACCATGGCGGGCACGGCATCGGTCGCGCCATGCACGAGGACCCGCACCTGCCGAACGAGGGCAGGCCGGGCCGCGGCATGCGGCTCAAGCCGGGCCTGGTCCTGGCGATCGAGCCGATGTACATCATGGACGGCAGCGACGAGTACCGGACCGCGGAAGACGGCTGGACGTTGCACACCGCGAGCGGCTGCCGCGCCGCGCACGTCGAGCACACGGTGGCGATCACGACAGAAGGGCCGCGTGTCCTCACGATGTTGTAGAACAGAAGGATGAGTGACTTCATCATCCGGCAGGGTGGTTCTGGGGACTTCGAGACGCTGCTGAGCATGTTCGACGAGGTCGTCGCGTGGTTGGCCTCGCGCGGCAGCGAAGGGCAGTGGGGGAGCGAGCCGTGGTCCACGATCCCGAAGCGGGTCGAGCGGGTCCGCGGGATGGTCGACGGGCCGGGGCTGTACCTCGCCGAGATCGACGGCCAGGTGGCCGGGGCGATCATCCTCGGTGACCGTTTCCCGCATGTCTCGCCGGTCGACGAGCCGGAGATCTACATCGGCCTGCTGCTGACCTCGCGCCGGTTCACCGGTCACCGGGTCGGCTCGCGGCTCATCGAGTTCGCGCTGGACGAGGCGCGGGAACGCGGCATCGGGCTGGTGCGGGTCGACTGCTGGGCCGGCGGCGACGGCGACCTGCAGCGCTACTACGAGAGCCAGGGCTTCAAGCCGACAGAACGCTTCGACGTCAACGGCTGGATCGGGCAGGTGTTCGAGCAGCGCCCCTAGGACTGGCGTCGTCGCGGCTTCGGGTGCACCATAGTTGACACATCGCCAACAGTGCCCTGGACAGTGAAGTCCCTGCCAGTGGTGTCACAGAGGAGCCCAGCATGGCCAAGCGTGAACGTTCCCTGGCAGGCAAGGTCGTCGTGATCACCGGAGCGGCGCAGGGCATCGGAGCCGCCACCGCGTCGGCGCTGTCCCGGCTCGGCGCCAAGGTGGTGATCGGCGATCTGGACCAGGTGCTCGCCGAGAAGACCGCGGCCGAACTGGGCGCGGAGGCGCTGCCGCTCGACGTCACCGACACCAAGGGGTTCACCGAGTTCCTCGACGAGGTCGAGCGGCGCGTCGGCCCGATCGACGTGCTGATCAACAACGCGGGCATCATGCCGCTCGCGCCGCTCGACGAAGAGGACGACGCGTCGACCCGGCGGCTGCTCGAAATCAACCTGCACGCGGTCATCCACGGCACCAGGGAAGCGGTCAAACGGATGCGCCCGCGTGGCACGGGCCACATCGTCAACATCGCTTCGATGGCCGGAAAGGCCGGATTCCCCGGCGCCGCCAGCTACTGCGCCACGAAACACGCCGTCGTCGGCCTGTCGGAGTCGGTGCATCTGGAACTGCGCGGCACCGGCGTCCTGGTCTCGTGCGTGATGCCCGCCGTGGTGCGCACCGAACTGGCCAGTGGGCTCGGCGAGGCGAAGTTCATCAAATCCGTGCAGCCGGAGGATGTGGCGCAGGCCATTGCCGATGCGTTGCGCCGTCCCAAATTCGACGTCTTCGTGCCCGCGTCGCTGGACGCCATGGGCAGGATCACACGGCTGCTTCCCCGGCGCGTCGGCGAAGGTCTGGTGCGCGCGCTCGGCGGCGACAGGATTTTGGCCTCGGCAACGCGTTCCAGTGCCCGCGCGGAGTACGAATCACGAGCCGCGCGCAGTGCTCCGGCGGCGGAAAAGGAGTCCGGATCTTGACTCGGACGGCCTAGCGACCGTCCGAAGTGGACGGCCTGGAACGGCGACGGTATTGAGTCGTGCGCCGGTACGCGGCAAGATTGCGTCTTACCGCGTTGATCCCTCCAGGAGGCACCTCATGGCAACACCCCCGGCACGGCTCGCCGCCGCCGCGTCGAACGTCGTCGGGAAGGTGCTGCACGGTGGTGTCGCCGATCTCCGCCCGGTGCCGCGCGTCCTGATCGACCAAGGCCCCAACCGGTCGGTCTACCGGCTGACGAACGGCAAAGAGCCGGTGTCCGGTCCGCCGGTGCTGCTGGTGCCGCCGCTGGCCGCGCCCGCGCTGTGCTTCGACCTGCGCCGCGGTTGCAGCCTTGCCGAGCATCTGGTCGACAGCGGCCGCAACACCTACCTGGTCGACTACGGGAACGTCGCCTTCTCCGACCGGCGCCTCGGCATCGAGCACTGGATCGACGAGGTGCTCCCGCGTGCCATCCGTAAGGTCAGCGAGGACTCAGGTGGCCAGGGCGTGCATGTCGTCGCCTGGTGCCTCGGCGGGATTTTCTCCCTGCTGACCGCCGCCGACCAGCCCGATCTGCCGATCGAGTCGATCGCGACCATCGCGTCGCCGTTCGACTTCACCGCGATCCCGCTGATCGCGCCGTTCCGCCCGCTGGTGGACCTCACCGGCGGCCATCTGCTGACGCCGATCTACCGCGTCCTCGGCGGAGCACCGTCCTATTTGGTCAGCCGCGTCTTCCGGGCGACCGGTATCAGCAAAGAGATCACCAAACCGCTGGCGATCTTGAAGAATCTCGACGACCGGGACTACCTGGCGCAGATCGAGGCCGTCGATCACTTCATGGACAACATGATCGCCTACCCCGGGCGGACGTTCGGCCAGATCTACCACCGGTTCTTCCGCGCCAACGACCTCGCCGAGGGCACGGTCGACCTCAACGGCCGCATCATCGCGCTGTCCGGGGTCAAGGTGCCCACGCTGATCATCGCCGGGCAGAACGACACGATCGCGCCGCGTGCGGCCGTCGAGCGGCTGACCGGCCTCCTGGACAACGCGCCGTCGGTGACCTTCGAGACCGCGCCCGGCGGTCACCTGGGCGTCCTCACCGGCCGGAAGGCGCGCGGGACCACGTGGCGCTACCTCGACCGCTTCCTCGACGAACAGGTCGCCTGAGCCTCAGTCGGCGGCTTCGTCGCTCTTGCGCTGGGTCATGGCGCTGCGTAACGACTGGCGTGGCGCGATCAGGTCCACCATTTCGGTGATGTGGCGCCAGGCGTCGGTGATCTCCGCGGTCGCGCGGTCGCGTTCCAGGACGACCGTGGACAGCGCCAGCGCGGTCAGCCCGATGGTGGCGTCGAAGGCCTGGATCAGCAGCATCCTCGTCGCCAGTTCATAGTCGCCGTATGGCCCCACGCCGCGCGCCGCACTGAAGATCATGAAGGCGCAGACGCACAGGGAGCACAGCAGCGCGCCGGCCTGCCGGAAGCGCAGGGCCGCCCACACCAGCACGGGAAAGACGATGAACGTCTTGGGTGGGTTGGTGCTGGCCAGGAAGGCGGCAACCAGAACGCAGACGCCGAGCGCGGTGGCTTCGGCCCAGCGAGAGAGCGGTATCCGGGTCGGCGGCCGGAACCTCTGCGCGAGCAGCAGCAGCGGGGTGACGGTGAGAACGCCCATCGCGTCGCCGGTCCACCAGACCAGCGCCGTCGGCCAGAATTCGGCGGGCGCGAGCCCTCCTCCGGCCACCAGTGCGCCGGTGCCGATCAGCGCGCTGAGCGCCGTGCCCCCGATGGCGCCGACGACGACCAGCAGGACGACGTCCGGGAGTCGGTCGAGCCGGCCGCGGAAACCACACCGTCGCATCAAGGCGTAGCCCAGGAGCGGGCCGAGGGTGTTCCCGGCGGAGATCACCAGGACCACGGGCAACGAGGGACCGAACGTGAAGTTCGTGAGGAGCGCGCCGAGGGCGATCCCCGGCCAGAAGCGCGGCCCGAGGAGCATCGGCACCGCCAACGCGACCCCGGCCGCCGGCCACAGCGGCGAGATCTGCTCCCGGACGATCGCCCACTGGATGCCGATCTGACCGGCGGCGAAGTAGCAGGCCGCGACGCCGAGGACGATCAGACACCACTGTGCGACAGGGGAGAGCTGTCGAGCGGAGCGTCTCATCGCGACTCCGGCCTAGGCGGGCTGGGGAAAACCACGAGAATACCCCGGCCCGGCCCTGCGGAAGGTCGCCGGATGGTGTTGTCGTGGTCGCGGAGTCTGTTGGGAATAAACGAAAACGGTGCCGATGCGGAAGTCGTGTGCAGCTGCACGGGCGCCTTCGCGTGTCATAAGGGGTCCCCGTAGGACCAAAATCGCCCTATGGGGACCCCTTATGACACTTCGCGCTACTTGAGTTCCGCGCTCGTCTTGCCCAAGATCCGGCGTGCCACGATCAGCTGCTGGATCTGTTGCGTGCCTTCGAAGATGTCGAGAATCTTCGCGTCCCGGCTCCACTTCTCCAGCAGCGATTCCTCGGTGTAGCCGAAGGTTCCCGCCAGCTCGACGCATTTCAGCGTGATCTCGACGACCGAGCGGCCCGCCTTCGCCTTGGCCATCGAGGCCTGCAGCGAGTTCGGCTTGCGGTTGTCGGCCATCCACGCCGATTCCATGGTCAGCAGGTAGGCCGCTTCGTAGTCGGCTTCGAGCTGCAGGAACGTGGCGGCCGCCGCGTGCTGGTTGTGGACCGGCTTGTCGTAGTCGATCGTCACCCCGGCGTCGGTGAGGATCTTCCGGGTCTCCTCGAGCGCCGCCCGGGCGACGCCGATGGCCATGGCGGCCACCAGCGGGCGGGTGTTGTCGAAGGTCTGCATGACCCCGGCGAAACCCTTGGCGGTGTCGATCTCCGGCGTGCCGAGGAGGTTCTCCTTGGGCACGCGGACGTTTTCGAAGCGCAGCACGGCGGTGTCGGAGGCGCGGATGCCGAGTTTGTGCTCGACACGCACCACCTCGAAACCGGGAGTGCCTTTCTCGACGACGAACGACTTGATCGCCGCACGGCCCTTCGTCTTGTCCAGAGTGGCCCAGACGACGACGGCGTCAGCGCGCTCGCCGGCGGTCACGAAGATCTTCTCGCCGTTGATCACGTACTCGTCACCGTCGAGCCGCGCGGTCGCGGTGATCGCGGCGGAGTCCGAGCCGCAGTCCGGTTCGGTGATCGCCATCGCGGCCCACAGCCCGGAGAACTTCTTGAGCTGTTCGTCCGTGGCGACCGAGCCGATGGCGGCGTTGCCGAGGCCCTGACGCGGCATCGACAGCAGCAACCCGACGTCGCCCCAGCACATCTCGATCGTGCCGAGCACGATGTTGAGGTTGGAACCGTTGCGGTTGCCCGGTTTCTCGTTCTTCTCGGACCGGCGGACGCCCGCCGCTCCCGCGCCGCCCTCGCCGGAGGAGTTCAGCCCGTCCAGCAGTGCGGCGAACATGTCGAGTTCGGTCGGATAGGTGTGCTCGGCGCGGTCGTATTTGCGCGAGATCGGCCGGAACACCTCGGCCGCGGCCTGGTACGCCTGGTTGATCAGGGTGCCGGCCTTCTTCGGAACCTCAAGGTTGATCATGATTGCCTTTCGAAAGTCCTAGAGAAGGACGGCGCCTTCCATCACGCCGATCGCGCGGAGGTCGCGGTACCAGCGTTCGACCGGGTGTTCCTTGACGAAGCCGTGCCCGCCCAGCAGCTGCACTCCGGCACTGCCGATCTGCATGCCCTTGTCGACGGCCAGTTTCCGGGCCAAGGCGACCTCGCGGGCGTACGGCTTTCCCTGTTCGGCGCGGGAAGCGGCGCGGAGGGTGACCAGCCGCAGCCCCTCCACCTCGATCGCGATGTCGGCGACCGAGAACGCGACGGCTTGGCGGTGGCTCACCGGTTCGCCGAACGCCTTGCGCTCGTTGACGTAAGGCACCACGTAGTCGAGGACGGCCTTCGCGGTACCGGCGGCCAACGCGGCCCAGCCGAGCCGCGAGAGCCGGACGACCTCGGTGAAGACCTCGGCCTTGCCGCCGCCGAGCAGTGCGCCGGCGGGCAGGGCGACCTTCTCCAGGTGCAGCTTGCCGGTGGCCGCGCCGCGCAGGCCCATCGCGGGCTCGGTCTCGATCGTGACGCCCGAGTTGGACGACTCCACGAGGAACAGCGCGGGACCGCGGCCTTCGAGGTCGGCGGAGACGATGAACAGTTCGGCGTCCGCGGCACGGGGCACCAGCGACTTCACGCCGTCGAGCTGGTAGCCCCTCGGTGTGCGGCGGGCCTTGGTGGCCGGTTTGAACGGATCGAACAACGCCGTGCGCTCCTGCAGCGCGAGCGCCGCGGCCGGGACGTTCTCGCCGACGAACGCGGGCAGATAGTCCGCCTGCTGCTGCTCGTCGCCGTAGGACACCAGCGCGGTGCTGACCGCGGACGGCGCGAGCACCGCGACCGCGAGACCGAGGTCTCCGTGCGCGAGGGCCTCGGCGACCAGCGCGTTCGTGACGACCGATCGCTCGGTGCCGACACCGCCCAGCTCCTCGGGGATGCCGACGAGCGTGATCCCGAGTTCGGCGGCGCGGCTCAGCAGGCCTTCGGGGGCCTTGAGCTTCGCGTCGGCGTCGGCCGCGGCGGGCCGCAGTTGTTCGGCGGCGAACTCCGTCACGGTCTCGACGATGAGCTGCTGGTCCTCACTCGGGGTGAGATCGAACAGTCCCGTGTCCTCCGCCGGGGCGAGCCGCGCGGGCTTGCCGAGCCGCTGGGCGGACTTGAACGTCCTGTTCGCCGCCCCGGCGACCCGGAAGCCGTTCCGCGTCCCGGCGCTGACCAGGTTCTGCACGGGCTTCCGCAGTCCTGCCCGTTCAATGACCTTGCTCCCGGCCAGCCGGGTGAGCGCGGACAGGCCAAGGCCCATCGCGTCTCGTTTCCTAGGCGCACCCACGGTGAGTCTCCCTGCCTCGCTTACCTACTCGCGAGTAGGTTAACGCTCTTACGGCAGAAGCGCCACTAGGGGGACGGAGGTGTGGGCGCTCGTGAGTGATTTGGGCCGTTAGAACGACCCAAATCACTCACGAGTCTTCAGACGCCCAGAACCGCGTGCGTCAGCGTGGTCAACTCGGCCTCGATGTCCGGGCGGCCATTGACCCTGCGGGTGCGCGCGAGGTCGTTCGCGATGGTCAGCGCCGCGTGCACGGTGATCTTCACTTCGCGCAGGCTCAGTTCCGGGCGGACTTCCGAAGCCAGCGCGATCCAGCGCTCGACGTAGTCCCGCTGGACGCGGATCAGATCCGCCTTGTCGCGTTCCGGTAGTTCCATCGGGCTGCCGGAGAACGACACCCGCAGCTCAGGGGTGCGCAGCAGGGTGTGCACGTAGGACGCCGCCAGCCTGCGCAGCGCGTCGCGTTCGTCGTCGGTCCGCAACGCGCGTTCCGCGGCGAGCGCCAGCCTGTCGGCGGCCCGATGCCCGATGGCCACCATCAGCGCGGCCTTGCTGGGGAAGTGCCGGTACACGCTGGGCCCGGCGATCCCGGCCGCCGCGCCGATCTCCTCCATGCTCACCGCGCGGAAGCCGCGTCGCCCGAACAACTCGGTCGCGGCCGCGAGGAGCTGCTCGCGCCGGGAGGGCTCACCGAGTGACATCGACGGCGTCTCTTCCGGCGCCTCCCCGGGTTCGGGAAGTGTGACATGCAGCACCGACTCCGCCAGCTGAACCAGGATCTGCGCGAAGCGTTTCTTCGCCACGGACGTGTGATGCACGGAGACACTGCCGAACACGCTCAGCCCCGCCCAGCACAGCAGTTCGGCGTCGTCGGGGGTCAGTTCGGGACGCAGTGCGAGCAGTGCCTTGGACCAAGCCGCGAGGACCGCGCCGGACCGGCGGCGGATCTCCCGGCGCTCCTCGCGGGGCAGATGCCTGCCTTCCCAGCGCCACAGCGCGGCGACCTCACGCCGCTCCACGGCCTGCGCGGCCAGGGTGTCCAACAGGGCTTTGACCTGGGCGCGAACGGGAAGGTCGACGTCGGCGAGCGTCTCGGTGGTGGCCCTCTCCATGTCGTCGATGCCCGACAGCACGACGTAGGACAGCACCGATTGCTTGTCGGCGAAATGCCGGTACAGCGCGGGCCCGGTGATCCCGGCCGCGGCGGCGATGTCGTTGATCCCGACGCCGTGGAACCCGCGGGCGCGAAACAGCTCCGCGGCGAGGCCCGCCAACTGGGCCTTACGGTCGCGCGGTCGGGCCTGGCGCTCGGTCGGGTGATCCATAGGTGAACCCACGATAGCGCCAGTTGCGTGCATCGCAACCCATTGACACCATGGGGTTATCGCGGTTTATGTTAATCCCCATTAGCATGGCTACCGGCCGGTACGATCCGGCTGTGTCCATCCCCGATACAGCGCCGTACTGCGGAGGAGTTTTTCTGTGAGTAGCGAGGCCTACATCTACGAGGCGATCCGTACGCCTCGCGGCAAGAACAAGGGCGGTGCCCTCCACGGCACCAAGCCGGTCGATCTCGTGGTCGGCCTCATCGAGGAGCTGAAGGTCCGGCACCCGAACCTCGACCCCGCCATGATCGACGACATCGTCCTCGGCGTGGTGTCCCCGGTCGGGGAGCAGGGCGCCGTGATCGCGCGCACCGCGGCCTTGAACGCGGGCCTTCCCGAGACCGTCGCCGGCGTCCAGCTGAACCGCTTCTGCGCCTCCGGCCTCGAAGCCACCAACACCGCCGCGCAGAAGGTGCGCTCCGGCTGGGACCAGCTGATCATCGCGGGCGGCGTCGAGTCGATGTCGCGCGTGCCGATGGGCTCCGACGGCGGCGCGCTGTTCATGGACCCGGCCACCGCGTACGACAACTACATCGTCCCGCAGGGCACCGGCGCCGACCTGATCGCGACCATCGAGGGCTTCTCCCGCGAGGACGTCGACGCTTGGGCCGTCCGCTCGCAGGAAAGGGCCGAAGCGGCCTGGTCCGGTGGCTACTTCGCGAAGTCCGTCGTCCCGGTGAAGGACATCAACGGTGTCACGATCCTCGACCACGACGAGCACCGTCGTCCCGGCACCACCGTCGAGGGCCTCGGCAAGCTCAAGCCCGCCTTCGCCGGTATCGGTGAGCTGGGCGGCTTCGACGCCGTCGCGCTGCAGAAGTACCACTCGGTCGAGAAGATCAACCACGTCCACACCGGCGGCAACTCGTCCGGCATCGTGGACGGCGCCGCGGTGGTCCTGGTCGGCAACGAGCAGATCGGCAAGGACTTCGGCCTGACCCCGCGTGCCCGCATCGTGGCCACCGCGACCGTCGGCTCCGAGCCCACGATCATGCTCACCGGCCCGACCCCGGCCACCGAGAAGGTCCTCAAGCTCGCCGGTCTCACCCCGGACGACATCGACCTGTGGGAGCTGAACGAGGCCTTCGCCTCGGTCGTCCTCAAGTGGATCAAGGACCTGCACCTCGACGAGGAGAAGGTCAACGTCAACGGCGGCGCCATCGCGATGGGTCACCCGCTGGGCGCCACCGGCGCGATGCTGGTCGGCACCGTCGTCGACGAGCTGGAGCGTCGTCAGGCGCGGCGCGCCCTGGTCACCCTGTGCATCGGCGGCGGCATGGGCGTCGCGACCATCATCGAGCGGGTCTGAGGAAGAGACAATGACTGAAGCGAAGACCATCCGCTGGGAGCAGGACGCCGACGGCATCGTCGTGCTGACCCTCGACGACCCGAAGCAGTCCGCCAACACGATGAACGCCGACTTCCGCGAGTCGCTCGGCGTGGTCGTGGACCGCCTGGAGGCGGAGAAGGACAGCATCACCGGTGTCGTCCTCACCTCGGCCAAGAAGACCTTCTTCGCCGGCGGCGACCTCAACGACCTGATCAAGGCGAAGCCGGAGAACGCGGCCGAGCTCACCGAGGGCAGCGCCCTGATGAAGAGCCAGATGCGCCGGCTCGAGCAGCTGGGCAAGCCGGTCGTGGCCGCCATCAACGGCGCCGCGCTCGGCGGCGGGCTCGAACTCGCGCTCGCGACGCACCACCGCATCGCGGCCGACGTCAAGGGCAGCCAGATCGGCCTCCCCGAGGTCACCCTCGGCCTGCTCCCCGGTGGTGGCGGCATCGTCCGCACCGTCCGGCTGCTCGGCATCCAGAGCGCGCTGCTGAACGTGCTGCTGCAGGGCCAGCGGCACCGTCCGGCGAAGGCGAAGGAACTCGGCCTCGTGCACGAGCTCGTCGGCACCGTCGAAGAACTGGTGCCCGCCGCGAAGGCGTGGATCAAGGCCAACCCCGAAGCCGGCGTGCAGCCGTGGGACGTCAAGGGTTACAAGATCCCGGGCGGCACCCCGTCGAACCCGAGCTTCGCGGCGAACCTGCCCGCGTTCCCGGCGAACCTGCGCAAGCAGATCAAGGGCGCGAACATGCCGGCCCCGCGCGCGATCCTCGCCGCGGCCATCGAGGGTTCGCAGGTCGACTTCGACACCGCGATCACCGTCGAGACCCGCTACTTCGTGCACCTCGCCACCGGCCAGGTCTCGAAGAACATGACGAAAGCGTTCTTCTTCGACCTGCAGAGCATCAACTCCGGTGGCTCGCGGCCGGAAGGCTTCGAGAAGTACACGGCCAAGAAGGTCGGTGTCGTCGGCGCGGGCATGATGGGCGCCGCGATCGCGTACGTCTCGGCGAAGGCCGGCATCGACGTCGTGCTCAAGGACGTCACCCTCGAAGGCGCCGAAAAGGGCAAGGGCTACGCGGTCAAGCTGGAGGAGAAGGCGCTCTCCCGCGGCAAGACCACGAAGGAGAAGTCCGACGCGCTGCTCGCCAAGATCAAGCCGACCGACAAGGCGGAGGACTTCGCCGGCGTCGACTTCGTGATCGAGGCCGTCTTCGAGAGCGTCGAGCTGAAGCACAAGGTCTTCCAGGAGATCGAGGGCTTCGTCAACCCGGACGCCGTGCTCGGCTCCAACACCTCGACCCTGCCGATCACCGCGCTCGCCGAGGGCGTGCAGCGGACCGAGGACTTCATCGGGATCCACTTCTTCTCGCCGGTGGACAAGATGCCGCTGGTCGAGATCATCTGCGGGGAGAAGACCTCGCCCGCCACGCTGGCGAAGGTCTTCGACTACACGCTGCAGATCAAGAAGACCCCGATCGTCGTCAACGACAGCCGCGGTTTCTTCACTTCGCGCGTCATCGGCACGTTCCTCAACGAGGCCGTCGCCGCGCTGGGCGAGGGTGTCGAGCCGGCGTCGATCGAGCAGGCCGGTGCGCAGGCCGGATACCCGGCCCCGCCGCTGCAGCTGATGGACGAGCTGACCCTGACGCTGCCGCGCAAGATCCGCAAGGAGACGCGCGAAGCGATCGAGGCGGCGGGTGGCACTTGGAACGCACACGCGTCCGAGGGTGTCATCGACCGGATGGTGGAGGAGTTCGACCGCAAGGGCCGCTCCACCGGCTCGGGGTTCTACGACTACGACGAGGACGGCAAGCGGACCGGGCTCTGGCCTGGCCTGCGCGACGCGTTCAAGTCAGGCACAGCCGAGGTTCCCTTCGAGGACCTCAAGGAGCGCATGCTGTTCGCCGAGGCGCTCGAGACCGTGAAGTGCTTCGACGAGGGCGTGCTCACGACCGTCGCCGACGCCAACATCGGTTCGATCTTCGGCATCGGTTTCCCGGCGTGGACCGGCGGTGTCATCCAGTACATCAACCAGTACGAGGGTGGCCTGCAGGGCTTCGTCGACCGCGCCCGGCAGCTCGCCGAGCGCTACGGCGACCACTTCACCCCGCCCGCGTCGCTGGTCGAGAAGGCCGCGAAGGGCGAGATCTACGAGTAAGTCGCTTCGCCTGCTCTAAGCGCGCTATGAAAGGTCCTTTCCTTGCAAATTTCGCAAGGAAAGGACCTTTCCTCGCATCGGGGTCAAAGAGACGATCCGGACGCGGCCGCCCTCTGCAAGGACGGTTCCTATAGCTACAGCCAGAATCGGCGGGGAACCTGCTCAGGTCACGGCGGGGGCCCGCACCTGGTTGTGATCCCGTCGGTGAACCGTTCACCGAGAAGGGTGGTGCTGGGTAAGGTCGGATCATGGGATGCGCATGGTGAATCCGGCCCGTCGGGCACCTTCGTCCCGGCTCTTCGTCGTCGTGCTCGCCACCTGCGGGCTGGTGGCCTCGTTCATGCAGACACTCGTCGTCCCGCTCATCCCGGCGTTTCCACGGTTGCTCGACACGACCCCTGCGGACGCGTCGTGGGTGGTGACGGCGACCTTGATCGCCGGGGCCGTGGTGATGCCGGTGAGCGGCAGGCTCGGCGATCTCTACGGTAAGCGCCGGTTGTTGCTGATCAGCCTGGGCTTCCTGGTCGCGGGCTCGGTGGTGTCCGCATTGACCAGTTCGCTCGCGCTGATGGTCGTCGGCCGCGGCCTGCAAGGTTGCGCGATGGGGGCGATCCCGCTGGGGATCAGCATCATGCGCGACGAGCTCGCGCCAGAACGCGTCGGCGCCGCGATCTCGGTGATGAGTTCGACGCTCGGCGTCGGCGGCGCGATCGGCCTGCCCGTGTCGGCGCTGGTCGCGCAGAACGCCGATTGGCACGTTCTCTTCTGGGCGTCGGCGGGACTCGGCCTGGTCTGCGGCCTGCTGATCCTGTTCGTGATTCCGGAGTCGCCGCTGAAGACACCCGCGCCGTTCGACTACCTCGGCGCACTGGGGCTGACGGCCGGACTGGTCTGCCTGCTGTTGCCGATCGTCAAGGGCAGGGAGTGGGGCTGGGGGAGCGTGCGCACACTCGGCTTCGCCGGTGTCGCGGTGGCGATCCTGCTGGTCTGGGGCGTCTACCAGCTGCGGCGCCGCGATCCGTTGGTGGACTTGCGGGTCTCCGCACGGCGTCCGGTGCTGTTCACCAACCTCGCGTCGATCATGATCGGGTTCGCGCTGTACTCGTTGGCGTTGTCGTTCCCGCAGTTGCTGCAGGCTCCGGCGTCGACCGGGTACGGCCTCGGACTGACGATGGTGCAGGCCGGGCTCTGCCTGGCGCCGAACGGCGTGGTCATGTTCATGCTGTCGCCGGTTTCGGCCCGGCTCATCGAGCGTTACGGCCCGCGTACGACGCTGATGACCGGCGCCGCCACCATCGCGGCCGGGTACCTCTTCGCGACGGTGCTGATGGACAACGCGTTCGAGCTGATCACTGCGTCGATCATCATCGGCGGTGGCGTCGGCATCGCCTACGCGGCCATGCCCGCGCTGATCATGGGCTCGGTGCCGGTCACCGAGACCGCGTCCGCGAACGGGTTGAACTCACTGATGCGGTCCGTCGGCACGTCGACCTCCAGCGCGGTGATGGCCACCATGCTCGCCTCGCTGGCGATCACCGTCGGCGGGGTCTCCGTTCCGTCCGCGGCCGGGTTCCGGTTGAGCTTTCTGGTCGCCGCCGGCGCGGCAGTACTGGGTCTCGTCTTGACCGCTTTCGTCCCGAAGCAGCGTCAGTCCGAACCCCTGGTCGCCTCGGTCCGCTGACCCCGGAGCGCTGGGAAAAGACCTTTCCCAGCGCCATCGGGGGCTCGATCAGAACAGCGTCGGAACGATCGCGTCGATCAGATGCGGTCCCGGCTCGGCGAGCGCGCGCTGGAACTGCTCGGCGAGTTCCTCCGCGGTCGTCGCCCTCGTCGCCGGGACGCCCATGCCCTCGGCGATCTTGACGAAGTCCATGTCCGGCCGCGAAAGGTCGAGCAGTTCGTTCGCCTTGGGACCACTGGCGTCCACGCCGACGCGCTGCAACTCCAGCCGCAGGATCGCGTACGCGCGGTTGTTCAACAGCACCGTGGTGACGTTGAGGTTCTCCCTCGCCTGGGTCCACAACGCCGAGATCGTGTACAGCGCGCTGCCGTCGGACTGCAGGTTGAGCACCGGCCGGTCCGGCGCGGCGACGGCGGCACCGGTCGCGACGGGCATTCCGTAGCCGATGGCGCCGCCGGTCAGGGTGAGCACGTCGTGCCGCGGCGCCCCCGCGGTCGCGGCGGGCAGCAGCAGACCGGAGGTGTTCGCCTCGTCCGCGATGATCGCGCGCTCCGGCAGCAGCGCGCCGATCACGTCGACCCAGTTCTGCGGGGTCAGCGGCCCGGACGGCAGCGCGGGCCGGGAGGCCTCCTGCAGCACCGGCTCCGTCTCGGCCGCGACCAGCTCCGCGATGTCGTTCAGCGCGCGCGGGACGTCCTGCCCGACGTCGGCCAGCACGTGCACCTGCGCGCCTTCGGGAACCAGGTCGCTCGCTTTGCCCGGGTACGCGAAGAACGACACGGGCGCTTTCGTCCCGGCGATGATCACGTGCTTGATCCCGTCGAGCTGGTACGCGACCTGCTCGGCGAGGTAGCCCAGCCGCTCGATCGTCGGCAGGCCCTCGCCTCGTTCGAGCCGTGCGGGGAACGTCTCGATGAACGCCTTCACCCCGGTCGCGGCGGCGATCCGGCTGGTCGCGAGCAAGCCTGCCTCGCGGCAGCCACTGCCGCCGACGAGGAGCGCGACCGGTTCGCCACTGGTCAGCACGTCGGCGATGTTCTTCACCTTCGTCGCGTCGACGACCTGCGGTATCCGCGGCGGGATGGGCGCGCAGGTCTCGCCGCCCTCACCCCACGACGCGTCGGCCGGGAGGATCAGCGTCGCCACCTGTCCGGGCGCGTCCTGCGCCGCGGCCACCGCCGCGGCCGCGTCGGCGCCGACGTCCTTGGTGTGCTCGGAGCGCCGGATCCACCCTTCGAGCGAACCGGCCACCGCCTCGATGTCCGATTCGAGCGGGGCGTCGTACTGCTTGTGGTAGGTCGCGTGATCGCCGATCACGTTGACGATCGGGGTGTGCGCGCGGCGGGCGTTGTGCAGGTTCGCCAGCCCGTTCCCGAGACCCGGACCGAGGTGCAGCAGCGTGGCCGCCGGCTTCCCGGCGATGCGCGCGTACCCGTCCGCCGCGCCGGTGACGACGCCTTCGAACAGGCCGAGCACGCCGCGCATCTCGGGCACGGTGTCGAGCGCGGCCACGAAGTGCATCTCCGAGGTGCCGGGATTCGAAAAGCACACATCGACACCACTGTCGACGAGCGTGCGGATCAGGGACTGGGCGCCGTTCATCTCACTCACTTTCAAGCCCTCTCAGCGAAAAGAACGCCGGGGTTGAGGATCCCGGCCGGGTCGAAGCTGTCTTTGATCCGGCGCATCAGCGCGATCTTCGCCGGGTCCTCCAAATCAAGGAAGTAGGCGGACTTGGCCTGCCCGAGGCCGTGCTCGCCGGAGATCGCGCCACCGAGTTCCATGCCGAGCGCGAACATGTCGGTCAGGAGCTTCTTCCGCTTCTCCGGGTCCTTGCAGAAGATGGCGAGGTGGACGTTCCCGTCGCCCGCGTGCCCGCAGCCGAGTGCGCCCGCTTCGCGTGACAACGCCATTTCCCTGGCGCGGCGCAGGAATTCCGGCATCGCGGCCCTGGGGACCACCACGTCGATGATGTCATCGGCGCCCGCCGCCTTGGCCGTCCAGAACGCCTTCTCGCGGGCTTCGATGAGCTTGCGCGCTGAACCACCCTCGAGCACGTACACGTCCATCGCGCCGACATCGCTCAGCAGTCCGCCGAGTTCCTCGATGTCGGCGTGCAGCCGGTCGTTGTCGCGGTTTTCCAGTGCCACCACCAGGTACGCCTGAGCGGAGTCACGGATGTCGTCCGGGACGCCGAGGCTGAGCTTCTCGTTGTAGCTGATCGCGGCGAGCGTCAGATTGTCGATGTATTCGAGAATGTGCGGCGCGAGCCCGCTGGAGATGATCTTCGGGACGACGGTCATCACCTCGTCGAAGGTCTCGAACGGAGCGAGCACCGTGGCGCCGTGCGGCAGGCGCGGATACAGCTTCACGATGACCTCGGTCGCGATCGCGAGCGTGCCTTCGGACCCGATGATCAGCTGGGTCAGGTCGTATCCGGTCGACACCTTCGAGGTCTTGCCGCCGGTACGGATGATCTCGCCGGTCGGCAGCACCGCCTGGAGGCCCACGACGTTGTGCCGCGTGACGCCGTACTTGACCGCGCGCATCCCGCCCGCGTTCGTCCCGACGTTGCCGCCGACGCTCGCGCTCAGTTCGCCAGGGTGGACGGTGTAGCCGAGTCCGGCTTCGGTGGTCTTTTCGTCCAAATCGGACAGTGTGACGCCGGGCTGGACGACGGCGACATGGTTTTCGACGTCGATCTCCAGCACCGCGTTCATGCGCTCGAAAGAGATCACCATGCCGTTCTCGCTCGGCCGCGCGCCACCCGAAAGCCCCGTGCCCGACCCTCTCGCGGTGACCGGCACGCCGTGTTCGGTCGCCGCCTTGAGCAGCTCCGCGACCTCCTCGGCGCTTCCCGGTTTAGCCAGGTACGCGGGCTGTCGCGGGGCGGCCGTCAACGCCTCGTCGTGTGCGTAGTCCTCGGGGATCGCCTCGCCTGACAGCAGATTCATGTCCCCGACGATCTCGGCGAACCGTGCCGCAACATCGCCCATCGACAGCCCTTCCTCACGCGTCCTTGCCTGGTTACCGAAGCGTAGTACGTCGTGGGCGGCGATGGCCATGAATCATTTTCATGTTCACTTCATGGCCGAAGGCGTGGAGGTGGGTGTGGGTTCGAACGGCCCCGCACCCACCCACGGGGTTCACGCACGGGCGAACGAAAGCGTCTCACCCTCGACACCGCGCAGCCAGAGGTCCTGCGCGGCTTCCGCCATTTCGGGCAATCCCTCTTCGATCGTCGCGAACACGTTGCCGGGCACCCAGCCCGCGTCGCCGTTGATCAGCAGGTTGTTCCGGCCGTAGAAGATCGCGAGGTCCGTCGCGCCCTGATCGCTGTGCGCCTCACTGTCCTCGTCGTAGCCGTATGCCGGGTTGCCGATCTCCCACGCCTCGAAGCCGAAATACACGACATCGCCCGGAATCGGGGTCACCGTGGGGTTTTCGCGACCCGGCTTCGGCTCGGCGAAGGGCGGCACGAGAGTGTAGACCTCATTTCGCGCGTACTTCGCGTGATAGGCGGAACCGCTCTGCGGCAGCGCGTCCCACACCGCGCGGCAGGTCCGAGGGGCTTCGGCGTCGAGCAACCGGGCCCGGCAGGACACCCCGCGCTTGTCGAGGGTGATCGTGATGTAGCGGGCCATCATTCGACCCCCGCCACTACGTCACCCCAGATACGCAAGGCGTCGTCCACCTGCTCGGCGTTGACGACCAGCGGGGGAACCATCCGGACGACGTTCATGTACGCACCGCAGGTCAGCAGCAGCAACCCGTTGGCGGACGCGGCTTTCTGCGCCGCCTGGGCCTTCGCGGTGTCCGGCTCGCCGTCCGGGGTGGTGAACTCGGAACCGACCAGCAGCCCCAGCCCGCGGACATCGCCGATCGATGGTGACTTGTCCGCGATCACCCGTACCCCTTCGAGCAGCTGCCGTCCGCGTTCGGCGGCGTTCTCGACCAGACCTTCCCGCTGGATCACCTCGAGCGTGGCGATCGCCGCCGCGCAGGCCACGGCGTTGCCGCCGTAGGTCCCGCCCTGAGAACCCGGGAGCGCCTTCGCCATCAACTCCTCCGACGCGGCGATGCCCGAGATCGGGAATCCGCTCGCCAGTCCTTTCGCGATGAGCACGATGTCGGGGCGCACCCCGAAGTGGTCGTGACCCCAGAATTTGCCCGTCCGGCCGAAGCCGGTCTGGATCTCGTCCATCACCAGCAGGATCCCGTGCTTGTCGGCACGTTCCCGCAGACCGGCCAGGAATTCGGGGTTCGCCGGGACGTAGCCGCCCTCACCGAGCACCGGTTCGATGAAGAACGCCGCCGTTTCGTTCGGCGCGCAGACCGTCGCGAACAGGTAGTCGAGCTCGCGCAGGGCGAACTTCGTCGCGGTCTCCTCGTCCCAGCCGTAGTGGAAGGCGTACGGGAACGGCGCGACGTGCACGCCGGACATGAGCGGGGAGATCCCGGCGCTGAACCGGGTCCCCGAGGTCGTCATGGTCGCCGCCGCGACCGTCCGGCCGTGGAACCCGCCCTGGAAGACGATGACGTTGGGTCGTTTGGTCGCCTGCCGCGACAACCGCAGCGCCGCCTCGACGGCCTCGCTGCCCGAGTTCGCGTAGAAGAGCGAGTTCAGGCCCTGCGGCAGGACACTGCCCAGCTTTTCCGTGAGCTCCAGCATCGGCTTGTGCATGACCGTCGTGTACTGGCCGTGGATGAGCTTGCCGATCTGTTCCCGCGCGGCACTCACCACGTGCGGGTGGCAGTGGCCGGTGCTGGTCACGCCGATACCGGCGGTGAAATCCAGGTGACGTTTGCCATCGGTGTCGTAGAGGTACACCCCTTCACCGTGGTCGACCACGACCGGAGTTGCCTGCTTGAGCAGCGGTGATAGCTGGGCCATGGGCTGCGCTCCTAGGTCGGCTGAGCTGTTGTCGATTGTTGACAATATCCATAGCATGGCCTTCGGGACAACATGGAGGAGCGTTGGGATGAGCTCGATCAGTGAGGCCGGCGTAGTCGCGGCGGTCGACAAAGAACTGTTCATCGGTGGCAAGTGGGTGGCCGCCGCGAACGGGAAGACCTTCCCCGTTCTCGACCCCTCGACAGGCGAAGCCTTGTGTGAGGTGGCCGACGCGTCACCGGCGGACGGTGTCAGCGCACTCGACGCCGCCGTCGCCGCACAGGCCGATTGGGCGAACGTCGCCCCACGGGAACGCGGCGAGATTCTTCGTCGTGCCTACGAACTGCTCGTCGAGCGCGCCGACGAACTCGCGCTGCTGATGACACTGGAGATGGGCAAGCCGCTCGCGGAGTCGAAGGGCGAGATAACCTACGCGGCCGAGTTTTTCCGCTGGTTCGCGGAGGAGGCCGTCCGGATCGACGGTGGATACGCCGTCGCCCCCAACGGGACAGGGCGGTTCCTGGTGACCAAGCAGCCCGTCGGACCGTCCCTGCTGATCACGCCATGGAACTTCCCCATGGCGATGGGCACCCGCAAGATCGGGCCCGCGGTCGCGGCCGGGTGCACGATGGTCATCAAACCCGCTGCGCAAACCCCCCTTTCGATGTTGGCCCTCGCGGCGATCCTCGCCGAAGCGGGGTTGCCGGAAGGTGTGCTGAACGTGCTCACGACGTCGGACTCCGGCGGTGTGATGGAGCCGCTGATCCGGGACGGCCGGGCCAGGAAGCTGTCCTTCACCGGCTCGACCGGGGTCGGGCGGAAGCTGCTGGAACAGTGCGCGGACAAGGTGCTTCGCACTTCGATGGAACTCGGTGGCAATGCCCCCTTCCTGGTCTTCGAAGACGCCGACCTCGACGCGGCGATCGAAGGCGCGATGACCGCGAAGATGCGCAACATCGGCGAGGCCTGCACGGCCGCGAACCGCTTCTACGTCCAGCGAGGCATCGTCGACGAGTTCTCCCGCCGCCTCGCCGAGCGCATGGAGGCCCTGCCGATGGGCCGGGGCACCGAGGAAGGTGTCGTCGTCGGTCCGCTCATCGACGAACCCGCGGTCGAGAAGGTGAGCGGCCTCGTCGCCGACGCCGTCGATCGAGGAGCACGCGTTCTCACCGGCGGATCCACTGTGGACGGACCGGGTAACTTCTATCAGGCCACGGTGCTCACCGACGTGCCCAAGGAAGCCAGGCTCACCTCAGAGGAGATCTTCGGGCCGGTCGCCCCGATCACTCCGTTCGACAGTGAAGACGAGGCCATCGCGGCGGCGAACGACACCGAATTCGGTCTCGTGTCCTATGTGTACACCTCCGATCTCAAGCGGGCGTTGCGGGTTTCGGAACGGCTGGAAGCCGGCATGATCGGCCTCAACCAAGGGCTGGTCTCGAATCCGGCGGCGCCCTTCGGTGGCATCAAGCAGTCGGGGCTCGGCCGCGAAGGCGGCAGCGTCGGCATCGACGAGTTCCTCGAGACCAAGTACATCGCGGTGGCTCTGTGATAGCTCAAGCGGGGATAGCTCAAGCAGGGAAATCTCAAGCAGGGAAATCTCAAGCAGGGGCCTCCTATCGGATCGCCAGCATTCCTGGCGACGGGATCGGTGTCGACGTCACGGTCGAGGCCCGCAAGGTCCTCGACCGGGTGGCGGCATCACATGGCTTCTCCTTGTCCTGGAAGGAATTCGACTGGAGCTGTGAGCGGTACGCCAAGACCGGCTCGATGATGCCGGAGGACGGTATCGACCAGCTCTCCCGGTTCGACGGAATCCTTCTCGGTGCCGTCGGCTTTCCCGGTGTCCCGGACCATGTCTCGTTGTGGGGCCTCCTCATTCCGGTGCGGCGTGCGTTCACCCAGTACGTCAACCTCCGGCCGGTCCGGTTGCTGCCGGGGACGACGTCGGCGCTGGCCGGCCGGAGCGCCGAAGAACTGGAGATGGTGATCGTCCGCGAGAACTCCGAGGGCGAATACTCGGAGATCGGCGGCAGGCACAATCGTGGTCAGGGGAACGAGTTCGTCTTACAGGAATCCGTGTTCACGCGGGTCGGGGTCGAGCGGATCATCCGCTACGCCTTCGAACTGGCGAAGACGCGGACGGGGCGGGTCTGCTCGGCGACGAAGTCCAACGGGCTCATTCACTCGATGCCGTTCTGGGACGAGGTCTTTCTCGAAATCGCTTCGGACTATCCGGACGTGCGTGCGGAACAATGTCATGTCGACGCGCTCGCCGCGCGGATGGTGCAGGCGCCGGACCGGCTCGACGTCGTGGTCGCTTCCAATCTCTTCGGCGACATCCTGAGCGACCTGGCGGCGGCCGTGACGGGCGGGCTCGGAATGGCGCCTTCGGGCAACATCAATCCCTCCAGGGAGTTTCCTTCCATGTTCGAGGCTGTGCACGGCAGCGCTCCCGACATCGCCGGACAGGGCATCGCGAATCCGGTGGCGCAGATCCTGGCGGGGGCGATGCTGCTCGACCATCTCGGGGAAACCGCCGCGGCACAAGATGTTCACACCGCGGTGGAGAAGGTTCTCGAGGAGGGGACCGTGCAGACCCCGGACCTCGGCGGGAAGTCCACCACCGCCGAACTCGGGTCCGCGGTGGTCGCCGCTCTATCTTGAACCATCCGCATAGAGGCGTGTCAAGTCCCACGCGGTACTTTTTTCGCCGGTGATGTCATGAACGGGGCTTTCATTGCGAATTTTGCAATGAAAGCCCCGTTCATCGCGTCAGCGGGGGCGGCTCTCGACTGTCGATAAGAGACACTTCTCAACGCACAAGCACCCGATTTGGGCAAGTTACGCGCTTTCGCGCGGGGTCGTGAGTGATTTGGGTCGTTCTAGAAATGTCCCTTGTGGACACTGAAACCCGGTCGGTGTCCAGAACCAGAGCCTGGCCTACCTCGGCTGAAGGCCTTCTTCCCTGCGCTCAGAGTAGGAAAGGAGGCCTTCACGACGTCGCCGGTCGAGCCGGAAGTGAAGCTCGGACTTCCGGGCCGTCGGTTTTTGTCGGTGCCCCGGTGCACAGTGTCGATCACCGAATTCGACGACTGGAGGAGTGCCGATGTGCTGGCATTGCGACAACCCCGGGAAGACGCGCGACGACTACCTCACCGAGGAGGTCCGTCCCCTGATCCGGAAGTACGGCTGGATGGTGCAGACCGTCGAGCGCGGACACGCCCAACCCGGCTTCGCGTACACGGTCGGGCTCACCGACGCCGGGCTTCCGGAACTCGTCGTCACCGGGCTGAGAGAGCGAAGATCCGGACAGCTGCTGAACTATTTCGCTCAGCAGGTAATCCGGTCGGACCCGCCGGAACCCGGCGAAGTGCTGCCGGCGGAGGTCGGCTGGCCGGCGTTCGAGGTCGTCTCACTCAGTTCGCCGTCGGCGCACATGCCCACCGCCGTCCTCCTGTACGGCTCCGATTTCCGTGCCCTGCAACTGGTATACGAGGACGAGCACGGAAACTGGCCGTGGGACAGGGAGTTCCGCGGTGGGACAGGCGGGCAGCCCGTGCTGGGAGCGCGTGGCCGTGGCTGAATCCTCAAGACACGGCGAATTCTCAAGGCACGGCGGGAGCCTCGCCCACCCGCAGGCTGGTCCCCGGCGCCAGCCGCTGGACGGCGTCCTCCATATGGGCTTCCAGAAGCGACAGCGCGGTCTCCTCGTCACCGGCGCGCAGGGCCTCGATGATCCGGGTGTGTTCGGTGACCCGTTCTTCGACCCGTTGATAGGTCCCCTGCAGCGCGGTGAGGCACATCCGCGTCTCGATCAGCAGGGTGCGCGCCATCCGCGCGAGCCGCTTGCTGCCGGAGGCCGCGATCAGTGCTTCGTGGAAGCGGAGGTCGGCCCAGGAGAGCGCGGTCGGGTCGTCGTCGCCGGCGGCGACGGCCATGGCGCTCACGGCCTGTTCGAGTTCGGCGGCGACCTTCTCCCGGTCACCGCGCAGCGCCCGCAGCATCGCGGCGCGTTCGATGGCCGAGCGCGCCGAGTAGATGTCGTAGACGTCGCCGGGTTCGAGGTCGATCACGAACAGGCCGCGGTGGCGTTCGCTGCGCAGGAGCCCTTCGGAGACGAGATGCTGCATCGCCTCCCTCAATGGTCCTCGCGAGACTTGGAATCGGGAGGCCAGCTCGGTCTCACCGAGCTGGGTGCCGGGCGGAAGGGCGCCGGTCATGATCGCGTCCCGCAACTGGCGCGCGATGATCCCGGCGGTCGATTCCCGGCTGACCGGCTCGATATCCGGCAAGGACATGGTTCAGTTGCCTCTCTGCCCGAACAGTGCGCCCAGCGTGCGGACGAGCGGGGCTTTCCCGGTGAGCCGCAGACCTTCCCAGACGGTGACCTGATTGGCGGTCAGCACCGGCTTGCCGAGACGCGTTTCGAGCGTGTTGATCTCTCCGAGGGTGCGCATCGCGGTGTCGGGGACGAGCAGGGCGTCCGCGTCCGGATGGTCGCGGCTCACCGCGAGTTCGACCACGTCCTCCGGGCTGAGTCCACCGACCTCGGCGGCGGTGTCGATGTCCGCGCTGTCCATCGAGATCACTTCGATCCCGCCGGCGCCGAGGAAGTCGACGAACAGCCGGGCGACGTCGTCCGGGTAGCTGGCGGCGACCGCGACCCGCCGGACGCCGAGCGCTTGAGCGGCGTGGACGAAGGCGAAGGAGGTGCTCGACGCCGGGACACCCGCGACGGCGGCCAGCCGGTCGGCCTGGTCCCTGGCGCCCTCCCAGCCGTAAACGAAGCTGCCGCTGGTGCACGCCCACACCACCGCGTCCGGTTCGTGCTTGGCCAGTAGCGCGGCACCGTCGGCGAGACGGCTTTCGCTGCCGAGGTCCAGGAGTTCGGGCACGGCGTGCAGATCGGTCCCGTAGATGTGCTCGACCGGCAGCTTGATCCCGGCCATGTCCCCGCCGAGGAGCTGTTCCGCGAGGGGGTAGTCGTCTTCGGCGGCGTGATCGGGATAGATGAACCCGATCGTGGTCGGCTCGGGCGGGGTGAGCGGCGTGATGGGCACGGGACCTCCGGAGGCAGATTGTCGACAATCGTAGGGGAAGAGGTCAATCGACCTCGCGGAGCCACTTGCCGGGCCCGACGATCGGCAGGTTCATCCGCCGAAGACAGGCCCACATCGTGAGCTGGTTCGCGGTGAGGACGGGTTTGCCGAGCGCGCTTTCGAGCGGCTCGATCAGATCGTAGGTGGGGAGGTTGGTGCAGCTGACGAAAATGGCGTCCGCGTCGGCGTGGTCGGCGGCGAGGATGCGTTCGGCGATGGTCCGGTAACTGACCTTCCAGATGCCGCCGCCCAGGCCGAGGTGATCGCTCGAGACGGTACGCACATCGAGTTCGGCCAGGAAGTCGTGCAGCTTCCCGGTCAAGTCGCCGTCATAGGGCGTCAGCACCGAGACCCGGTGGAGGTCGAGCTGGTGCAGGACCTCGGCCAGTGCTCCGGAGGTGGTGACGGCGTCCGGAGCGCCCGCGTCACAGATCGCCTTGGTCAAGGACCGTTCGTAGTCCACACCGTTGACGAAACTGCCGGAGGTGCACAGATACGCGACGACTTCGGGCTCGACGTGGAGTACGTCCCTCGTGGCGGCGGCGAGGTGTCTGCTGTCGCTGACGAGCTGGGCCATCTCCATGCTGACGGGCACCGGCTCGTACGGCGTCCGTGCCAGATGGAGGGAGACCTCCATGGGCACCCAGCGCCACAGCTCGCGTTCCAGGGCCAGGTCGAAGGGAGCGATCACGCCGATGCCGCGTTGCGCCAAGGGCCCGTCGAACTCCAGTAAGTCGAAATCCAAGTCTCAGCCTCCGGAAACTTCTGCGGTCACAGTCCGGTGCTCCGGGGGTCGTTCCTCGGATTGTTGACAATCATACGAGCCACTTTTACGGTGTCAACGTGATCGCCTCGGAGACCCCAGTGGTGGCGGTGCTCTGCGGAGACGCACGCCCACCGGACATGCGCGCTATCGAAGCCGGAGCGGTGGTTCGTTACACCGACGAGGCCGGGTTGGCTGATGCGGTATCCGGGGCGGACGCGCTCTTCGTCTACGACTTCCTTTCGACGGCGGTTCCCGGTGCCTGGCATGCGGCCGACAGCTTGCGCTGGCTGCACATCGCCAGCGCGGGCGTCGATCCCGTGCTCTTCCCCGGGCTGCGGGAGAGCGACGTCGTGCTCACCAACTCGCGTGGTGTGTTCGACGGGGCGATCGCCGAGTACGTCCTCGGCGTCGTCCTCGGTTTCGCCAAGGATTTCGCCCGGTCGTGGGAGCTGCAGCGGCGGAAGGAGTGGCGGCACCGCGAGAGTGAACGGATCGACGGCCGCCGGGTCCTGGTCGTCGGTACCGGGCCGATCGGCCGGTCGATCGCGCGGCTGTTGCGTGCGGCCGGGATGTCGGTGGCCGGTGTCGGACGCCGGGCTCGTGAGGACGACCCCGACTTCGGGGACGTGTACGCGTCCTCGGAGCTGGCGCGCCACCTTCCCGAGGCGGACTACGTCGTCGCGGTCGCGCCGCTGACCGAGCAGACGAAGGGCATGTTCGATGCCGAGACCTTCGGCGCGATGAAGCCCGGCGCGCGGTTCGTCAACGTCGGCCGCGGCGAACTGGTCATCACCTCCGACCTGATCGGCGCGTTGCGGGACGGACCGCTCGGCGGTGCGGCGCTCGACGTCTTCGACACCGAGCCACTGCCGCCTGAGAGTCCTTTGTGGACCATGGAGAACGTGCTGATCTCACCGCATATGTCAGGTGACTTCGTCGGCTGGCGTAATACTCTGGTAGAGGTGTTCGCGGACAACTTCCGTCGCTGGCGCGCGGGGGAGCCACTGCGCAACGTCGTGGACAAGCGGCTCGGATACGTGCCGTCGGAGACGCTTCGCCAAGGTTAGGGGCCGGATGAACGACAGCAAGTTGACCGCGAGTGAGCTGGTCGCCGCGTACGCCACCGGAGAACTGTCGCCGATCGAGGCCACCCAGAACGCGTTGCGCGCCATCGAGGAACGCGACGGCGATACCAACGCCTTCTGCCTGGTCGACGCCGATCGCGCACTCGAACAGGCGAAAGCGTCCGAGGCCCGCTGGCGCGACGGCAATCCGATCGGCTGGCTCGACGGTGTCCCGGCCTCGATCAAGGACATGTTCCTGACGCAGGGCTGGCCGACGCTGCGTGGTTCGCGGTGCATCGACCCCGACCAGCCGTGGGACGTCGACAGCCCGGTCACCGCGCGCCTGCGGGAGAACGGTTTGGTGCTGCTGGGAAAGACCACCACACCGGAACTCGCGTGGAAGGGCGTCACCGACAACACGCTGACCGGGATCACCCGCAATCCGGTCGACCCGTCGAAGACGGCGGGCGGATCCAGCGGCGGGAGCGCCGCGGCCGTCGCGGCCGGCATGGGTGAGCTCTCCGTCGGAACCGACGGCGGTGGCTCGATCCGGATCCCGGCTTCTTTCTGCGGAATCGTCGGCCTCAAACCGACACACGGCCGGATCCCGCTGTTTCCGGCGAGCCCGTTCGGCCCGCTGTCGCACGCCGGTCCGATGGCGCGTTCGGTGGACGACACCGCGCTGCTCCTCGACGTCCTCGCGATGCCCGACTACCGCGACCCGGCCGCGCTGGCTCCGCCCGTCTCGACCTTCCGTGAAGCCGTCCGCCGGGACGTGCGCGGGCTGATCGCCGCCTATTCGCCGACGCTCGGTTTCGTCGACGTCGACCCGGAGGTCGCGGCGATCGTCAAGTCGGCGGTCCAGTCGCTGAGCGACGCGGGCGTGCACATCGAAGAGGCCGATCCCGGCTTCAGCGACCCCAAGCCCGCCTTCGACATCCTGTGGTCGACGGGCGCGGCCAAATGGCTGGACACCTTCCCCGCCGGTTCGGAGACCAAGGTCGACCCTGGGTTGGGAAAGGTCTGGGAGTTCGGCAAGACCTTCTCGGCGAGCGACTACCTCGGCGCCAACGCCGAGCGGGCCGCGCTGGGCATCCTGATGGGCGAGTTCCACACGCGGTACGACGTGCTGATCACGCCGACCCTCCCGATCCCCGCCTTCGAAGCCGGGCACGAGGTGCCGCCGGGCAGCGGACTGAGCGGCTGGCCGGACTGGACGCCGTTCACCTACCCGTTCAACATGACCCAGCAGCCCGCCATCAGCGTTCCGGCCGGCCGCACCTCCAGCGGTCTCCCGGTCGGCCTGCAGATCGTCGGCCCTCGGCATTCCGACGACCTGGTGCTCGCGGTCGCGAAACTCCTCGAGGAGGTCCGCCCCTGGCCGTGACCAGCGGAAAGGGAGCAAGGGACCTTTGCTATCACTTCCAGGGGTCAGGGCCGGGCCACGTGGGTCTTGCGGGCCAGACCCCGCACCTGCCCGCTGCACAGGGCGAGGCAGGTGGCGGCCACGACCAGCGCGGCGCACGCGAGCAACGTCGTGCCGACCCCGAAGTGCTGTGCCGCCGGCCCCGCCGCCATCTGCCCCAGCGGCAGGGCGACGAAGGAACCGAGCATGTCGTAGGAGTAGACGCGCGCGAGTTTGTCCTCGGGCACGTTCTCCTGCAGCGAGACGTCCCACGCCACCACGAACTGCTCGATCGCCAGGCCGGAGACGAACATGGCCACCAGCAGCAGCGGCAGCAAGGGCGCCTGGCCGAGCAGGATCAACGGCGGAGCCTCGAAAAGGATGACCGCGACGCCGACGAACAGTGCGCGCCGCGGTTGCCGGCGGGCGACGAGGATGCCGCCGATCAGGGAACCGATCGTCTGTGCCGCGAGGGCGAAGCCCCAGCCGGAGCGCCCGAAGGTGCTGTCGGCGACGACGGGGCCGAGTACCGCGATCCCGCCGGCGATGACGGCGTTCACCACCATGAACTGGACGACCACGACCCACACCCAGGTCCGCGAGCGGAACTCACGCCAGCCTTCGGCGAGTTCCGCCAGTGGCCGGCTGCCGGGGATCCGTTCCCGGCGGCTGAGCCGGATTCGCCGGTAGGACAGGGCCGAGCCCAGGAACAGCAGCGCGTTCCCGCCGAGGGCCCAGCCGGGGCCGACCGCCGTCACGAGGAGGCCGCCGAGTCCGGCGCCGGCGATCCGGCCGGAGTTCGAGAGTAACCTGCCCAGCGCGTTGGCCGGTGCCAGCAGCTCGATGGGCACCGTCGACGGGGTGAGTGACGCCGAGGCGGGCGCGGAGATCGCGGCCACCGCGCCGTTGACCACGCTCAGCGCGACCAGCAGCGGAATCGAGGCGAATCCACAAAGGACACTCGCCGCGATGGTCGCCTGGGTCAGCGTCGCGGCGAGTTCGGTGCCCTGCAGGATCACCGATCGCGGCAGTCTGTCCGCCAGCACCCCGCCGAACAGCAGCAACAGCACACTCGCCACCGACCGCGCGCCGACGACGATGCCGATGTCGACGGCCGAACCGGTCAGGTCGATCACCGCAAACGCCAGCGCGAGCGGGGCGACGGCGTTGCCGAACTCGCCGAACGTACGGCCGCCGATCAGCCAGCGGAAGTTGTGGTGGCGCAGGGGCTCGCGCAGTGAGGTCACGACGGCGTCATTTCGAACATCGCGACCGTCGCGCTGACCGGGATCGTGCCGCGAGTCCGGGGCGGCCGCGCGGCCGCGTGCAGGAGCCTGCTCAGTTCACGCGCGTGCCCGAGTGCTTTCTCCCAGGTCTCGCGGTCGACCCACATTTCCGCGTCGGTCGTCGAACCGCGTTCGCCGGTGACCCGGAATTCGCTGCGACGTGTGAGCTCTTCGGCCATGGACCCGATGAGGAGCTGTTCCTCTCGCGGATTCGTCGAGGCGAACCGCGTGCCGGACTCCGGATCATGCCGGTAGCGCTTCGCCAGCCCGCCCCGGATCCGGACCTCCTCGGCGACGTCCAGCAGCCCGGCCTCGTGCAGTCGCCGCAAGTGATAGCTGACATTCGCCTGTGTCTCGCCGAGTTCGCGGGCGGCTTCGGCCGCGCTCATCGCGACACCGGTCAAAAGCGACAGAATGCGCAGCCGTACGGGATGCGCGAGGACGCGAAGCCCTTCGAGGCTCGGGGAATCCGGCATAAGGACGAGTATTGACTGCCGGGACGACAACCGGCAAACAGTTATTTGGGGGTTTGTTCGGCCGGGAGTCCCAGTGCGGTGCCTCGACGTCTGTGCTGTGCTGGAGCACGCGTACGACAGGAGCGGTCTCGAGGTGTGCCGGGCGCGAGTCCGGAAGGCATCTCCTAAAGCTCGAACTCGGTACCGTCCAAGGGAAGTGAGGCGTCGCCATCCAGTACGGCGGCGTGCTCAGGTGAGGACGGGTCGATGACCGGGTTCGTGTTGTTCACATGTGTGTAGGCCCACCGCGGACCAGGACGGAGTCTCGCGAGACTTCCGGTGATCGGCAGATGTCCCATCGCCAGCTGCGCGCCGTCCCCGACCTTGGCCTCGGTGGCCCCCGACATCTCGTCCGGCGCGTGGAAAGTGCCGTCCAGCAGTACCAGGCCCGCGTCGCGCGTGAACTCGTCGAACCCGTCCGGCCAGCTCCTCAGGCATGGCGCGTACACGAAGACGCCGCCGGTCCCGACGTCCTCGATGCGATACGCCACCACCCACGGACCGTCCTCTGTGGACGAACGCGCGTACTTCGGTCGTTTGTCGCTCACCGGAAGCACGCTCACCCGAAGCCCGTCGATGGCGATCTCCGACGTCGGCAGCCAGTCCCAGCCACCGTAACCGTCGATGATCGACCGTGCGGGGAACTGCTCGGAGAGTGCGCGAAGCGCCGCCTCCGGTGCCCACACCGGAAGTCCGCCGGCTTCCCGTAACATGAGCAGGCCCAGCGAATGATCGAGTTCGGCGTCGGTGAGCAGCACCCCGCGCAATGGGATCTCTCGCGGCCCCGGCCCGGCACGAAGTGGCGGCGTGGCGAGGATCTGGGCGCGGATGTCCGGAGACGCGTTGAGCAGGTACCAGCCCTTGCCGTCCGCGCTCACCGCGACGCAATCCTGCGTCCGAGGCGGAGCGTCCGAAGTGCACAGTGCGCAGGCGCAGTTCCATTGCGGGAACCCACCGCCGGCCGCGGTGCCGAGCAGGATCACCCTCATCGAGTTGTCCGCATGACCAGTTCGCCGGTGCGAGGCGGCGTGGCGAGGATGAGATCGACGACGTCGCGACGCGGCGATCGGGAGCACACCGGGTCCGTCGCGGCGGCGTCACCGGTGAGCTGGAACGCCTGGCAACGGCAGCCGCCGAAGTCGATCGAGCGCCGCTCGCAGGTTCCACACGTGTCCGGCATCCAGTCCTCGCCGCGGTAAGCGTTGAAGGAACTCGACTCGTACCAGATTCGCGCCAGCGGCATGTTCCGCACGTTGTCGAATTCCAGCGTCTCGATCGCGGTCGACGCCGGACACGGCAGCACGGTTCCGTCGGGCGCCACGGTCAGTTGCCGCGCGCCCCAGCCGTACATGCACGGCTTCGGATACTGCTCGTAGTAGTCGGCGACGACGTAGATGATCTCCATACTGCCGCGCAGCCGTTCGGTGGCCGCGCGCACGATCGGCTCGGCCTCGTCGAGTTGGCGCCTGGTCGGCATCAGGGCGTCGCGGTTGCGCAGGGCCCAGCCGTAGTACTGCGTGTTGGCCAGTTCCAGCCGGTCCGCGCCCATTTCCTCGGCCAGTTCGATGATCCCGGCCAGCTGGTCGTGGTTCTGCCGGTGCAGGACGACGTTCACCGAAAGCGGCAGGCCCGCTTTCTTGATCAGTTCGGCGACGACCAGTTTGCGGTCGTGGGCACGCGCGCCCGCGAGCCGGTCCGCGCGCTCGGCCGTCGCGCCTTGGACGGAAAGCTGGATATGCGCGATGCCACGTTCGACGAGATCATCCAATCTGGACTCCGTCAGCCCGAGACCGGACGTCACCAGGTTGACGTAGCAACCCAGTTTCGTGGCGTGCTCGACCAGGATGGGCAGATCCGGCCGGGCGAGTGGTTCGCCGCCGGACATGTGCACCTGGAGTACGCCGAGTTCCCGTGCCTGCGAGAGGACGAACAACCATTCCTTTGTGGATAGTTCGTCCTCGCGGGCGAGTAGTTCGACGGGATTCGAGCAGTACGGGCAATGCAGCGGACAGCGATGGGTCAGTTCGGCCAGCATTCCCAACGGGGGTGCCGCGGTGGAGGTGTTCAGGTCCATTCGACGATCCGCCGATCTCCCAGCCGGGACAGGACGTCCAGGATCTCTTCCTCGCGGACACCGGAATAGCGCTCGCGCAGCGCGGCCGCGATCGCGGAGACGTCCGCCTCGCCGTCGCAAAGCCCGAGTACGGCGGCCGCCGTCGGATTCGGGACGAGCACACCTTCCGGGAAGAGCAGGACGTGCGTTTCCCGGGTCTGGTCATAGCTCAGCCGGACTCCGCGCCGCAGCCGCGGCACCGAACCCATCTCCAGGGTGGTCATCGCTACTCCTTGGCCGCGGCGCGCTCGATGGCGTCGAGCATGGACCAGAGCACGTCGGTCTTGAACGTCAGCGCGGCGATCGCCTTGTCCTGGTGCTCTCGGGTGACGGCGTGCCGCACGACGATGTCGAGCGTTCCCTTGCCCTCGCCTGAGACCTTGTCGATGCGATTGGTGAAGTAGGCGAGGTCTTCCTTGGCGATCCACGAGTAGTTCGCCAGCATGTCGGCGACCCGTTGTTGCATGAGATGGCCGGCGAACATTTCGGTCAGCCCCGAAGCGACCGCTTCGAGCCAAGGTTTCGTACGCGCGAAGTTCACGTAGGCGTCGACGGCGAACCTGACGCCGGGGGCGACGTGCCGCTGATCGAGAACCTCTTCGCGGTCGAGCCCGACCGCGGTGCACAAGCGGAGCCACCGCTCGATTCCGCCGTCCCCGGCTTTCGTCCCGTCGTGATAGACGATGCGGTCCAGCCATTCGCGGCGGATTTCCGGCAACGGGCAGTTGCTGATGATCGCCGCGTCCTTCTGTGGGAGCATGCACTGGTAGTACCAGCGGTTCGCGGCCCAGATCTTCAGCTCGTACTCGGACAGGTCGCCGCGGTGCATCCGCTCGTGGAACGGGTGCGTGCCCCAATAACGGTGCGAAAGCCCGCGCAAGGCCGCGATGAAGTCCGACGACGACATGAGGGACACCGGGCTGCCTCCAACGGCTCGCTGATCGGGACGGCGGCGCGGTGGTGGGGATGGCCCCCACCACCGGAGGCGAGATCAGTCCTCCATGCGCGCCGCGTAAGCGGTGACCTCCATGGGGGTTTCGTACTCGACGAAGTCGGGGGTGGTCCATACCTCGATGGTTTCGATCATTTCCGCTCCTAACGTCCACATGGGATCGAACAGGGCCGAGCCCCGTCACCTTAGAAGCGGGCCGCCGATTCTGACCAGACGTAAGAGCCAAGTTCCGGGCGGGTTTTGTAAAGTTTCCTACCTATGGGCGATAGCGTCGGCCCGCCGGTCACGCTCGGCACACACAACGGTTAACGGAAAGCGCTTGCCTTAGCCCGTCCAGTGGTGTCCGTTTCATCCTGTGGTGTGTTTGTATCCAACTCGACGGGGGCACCCGACCCTCCGTCATCCGCCGCCATCCGGGCTCCAGGGGTGTAGCTGAAGGAGGCGTCCCATGTCCTTACGTCGTACTCTCGCCACCACGTTCGCCGCCGCGACGGCCGTGTCGATCGCGGTTGTTCCGGCGGCGGCGGCCGAAGCGCCGTCCGTCCAGGCGATCAGACAGCTGGCGAGCGGGCTCAACCAGGCCTGGTCGCTCGACTTCCTGCCGGACGGCACCGGCCTCTTCACGCAGAAGGACGCCAAGACGATCAGCAAGATCGACAAGGCGGGCAAGGTCACCACCGTGCAGACCATCCCCGGGGTGAGCGTCACGGCGGAGGCCGGTCTGCTCGGCATCGCCGTCTCGCCTCAGTACGCCACCGACCAGACGGTCTTCATCTACTACACGACCAGTTCCGACAACCGCATCGCCAAGCTGAAGCTCGGGCAGACGCCGACGCCGATCGTCACCGGCATTCCGCGTGGTTCGCAGTACCACCACGGTGGGCGGATCAGGTTCGGCCCGGACGGTTACCTCTACGCGGGCACCGGCGACGGCCAGAACGGCGCCACTGCGCAGGACAAGAACTCCCTCGGCGGCAAGGTCCTGCGGGTCACCACCGACGGCGCGCCCGCCCCGGGCAACCCGTTCAACAGCCGCGTCTACTCCTACGGCCACCGCAACGTCCAGGGGCTGACCTGGGTGAACGGTCAGCTGTACAACTCCGACATCGGCGCGAACAGGCTCGACGAACTGAACAAGATCGAGCCCGGCAAGAACTACGGCTGGCCGACCTGCGAAGGCCCGTGCAACACCGCGGGCATGACCAACCCGGTGAAGTCGTGGCCGACGTCTTCGGCCACACCGAGCGGGCTCGCGGCCTACAAGGGCTCGCTGTACATGGCCTCGCTCAAGGGCGGTACCTACAAACTCGACGTGAATGGCAACGGCGGCAAGCTCTGGACGAACCTCGGCCGTACGCGTGACGAGGTCGCCGGTCCCGACGGCCAGCTGTACACGATCACGCCGAGCGCCATCTACGTCTCCGACGGGAGCTAGCCCCGGCGCGTTTCGTCCTCTGAATGCGGTAGTTCAGCGTCGAACCAGCGCATTCAGAGGACGAAACGCAAAGGACTTAAACGCGGGGTAGGGCGACCGCGTGCTCGAGCTCGACCAGCGCGGTGTCGAGGTGGGTCAGGATGCGCTGCAGATGCGGGACGCTCCGGCGGCAGCCGGTGATGCCGAAGTCCAGGTTGTCCCCGTTGCTGGTCAGCGTGATGTTCAGCGCCTGCCCGTCGAGCAGCACCGACGCCGGGTAGATGCCGTCGAGCGACGCGCCGTTCCAGTACAGCTGCTTGCGCGGCCCCGGCACGTTGGAGATCACCAGGTTGAACGGCGGTTTCGTGTTGTTCACGAAACCCGGGATCGGGGACACGCCGAGCTGGGCGACGTTGATCCCCGACAGCAGCAGCGTCTGCAGTGGCGTCAGTTCCGAGAAGAGCTTCTTCCCGTTGCGCATGGACGCGTTGATCGCCGCGAGCCGCGCGGCCGGATCGGCCAGATGAGTGGCGAGGTTGCACAGCAGCGCGCCGATGTTGTTGCCCGCCGCGTCCCCACTGTCCTTACGCCGCAAGGACACCGGAACCATCGCGGTCAGCGGCGCGTCGGGAAGCGCGTTCTGTTCGATCAGGTAGTCGCGCAGCGCGCCCGAGCACATCGCGAGGACGACGTCGTTGCGCGACACCCCGGCCGCGGTGGCGATCTTGCGCACCCTGTCCAGCGACCACGACTGCGCCGCGAACCGCCGGGCACCGCCGATCGGGACGTTGAACATCGTCTTCGGCGCCTGCGACGGCAGCGTCAGGGTGTGCTCCTGGAACGCCTCGCGCGCGACCTTCACCGCGGCGGGCGCGATGCCGGCGAGCTGATTGAACGTCTTGCCGACGGTCCGGAACATCGAGGGGGACGCCTTGCCGTTGCGGCTCCCGCCGGGTTTGGGCCGGGACCCCCACGGCGGCGGGCAGTCGAGGTCGAACGGGTCGTCCGACAGCGTGCCCTGCAGATGCCGCAGTGCCGAAACCCCGTCCATCAGCGCGTGGTGGATCTTGCTGTAGATCGCGAACCGGCCGTCCTGCAGACCCTCCACCAGGTGGATCTCCCAGAGCGGGCGGTGCCTGTCGAGCAGGGTGCTGTGCCAGCGCCCGGTCAGCTCCAGCAGTTCGCGGATCCGGCCGGGCTGGGGCAGTGCCGAATGGCGGAAGTGGTAATCGAGCTCGAGATCGGTGTCGGTCGACCAGGCGAGGTGCCCCGCGGTGTTGACCGGCCGGGCGGGACGGCGCCGGAACACCGAGCGCATGTTGTCGGAATCGAGCAGTTTCCGCCGGATGTCACGGAGATAGTCGTCGCCGGCGTCCTCGGGTTTCTTGAACAGTTGCAGTCCGCCGACGTGCATCGGATGTTCGCGCGTCTCCACAAGAAGGAACATCGAGTCGGTCACGGGCATCAACGGCATCGTGGGACCACCTTCCGCGCGGCGGCGTGCGGGCACGCCGGGTGCGAGAGTCTACGCACACCGCAACCACCATCTCACGCTTTAGGGTGGCTTACATGACGATCCCGACCGATCCGGAGACGGGCGAGTTCCGTCGATCCGCCAACCATTTCGACGCGCGCATCACCGCCGACGGCCGCGACGGCTGGCCGGTCGAGGCGGGAAGATACCGCTTGGTGGTGAGCCGGGCCTGCCCTTGGGCGAGCCGTGGGCTGGTCGTCCGGCGGCTCCTCGGCCTCGAGTCCGCGCTGAGCGTGGCCGTCGCCGACCCGATCCAGGACGACAAGAGCTGGCGGTTCACCCTCGATCCCGATGGCCGGGACCCGGTACTGGGCATCAAATACCTGGCCGAGGCCTATCACGCCGCCGACCCGCACTATCTTGGCGGGATCAGCGTTCCGGCCATTGTGGACATTCCGAGCAAGCGGCTGGTGACCAACGACTATCCGCGGATCACCTTGGATCTTTCCGCCGAATGGACCAGTCTGCACCGCTCCGGCGCGCCGGAGCTGTATCCGGAGCGGCTGCGCGACGAGATCGACGCCGTCAACGCGGGCGTTTACACCGACGTCAACGCCGCCGTCTACCAGGCCGGTTTCGCTACCAAGCAGTCCGCGTACGAAGACGCGTACCATCGCCTCTTCATCATGCTGGACGTGCTTTCCGAACGACTCGAAAGGCAGCGGTACCTCGTCGGTGACACGATCACCGAAGCGGACATCCGGCTGTTCACCACGCTCGTCCGGTTCGATCCGGTCTATCACGGGCATTTCAAGTGCAACCGGAACAAACTGGCCGAAATGCCGGTGCTGTGGGCGTACGCCCGTGACCTCTTCCAAACGCCCGGCTTCGGTGACACCGTCGACTTCGACCACATCAAGCGGCACTACTACGCGGTGCACGAGCAGGTGAACCCGACGCGGATCGTCCCCTTGGGACCGGAGCTGTCCGGCTGGGCGACCCCGCATCACCGGGAGCAGCTGGGCGGGCGCCCGTTCGGCGACGGCACGCCGCCGGGACCGCCGCCCGAGGACGAACGGATCGGAACAGGAGATGGAGTCACTTCCTGAACGCACCGACGTCGTCGTGATCGGCGGCGGCATCATCGGGGTCGCCTGCGCGTACCGGCTCGCCGCCGCCGGAGTCGCGGTGCTGCTCCTCGAACGCGACAGCTTGGGCGCGGGCTCGACAGCGAAAGCGGCCGGCGGGATCCGGTCGTCGTTCACCACCAGGGCCAACATCGAGATCGGGCTACGCGGCTTGGCCGAGTACGCCTCCTTCGCCGAGACGTACGGGACCGAGATCGACTTCCGCCGCGACGGCTACCTGTACCTGATCACCGATCCCGCGGACCTGCCCAAATTCGAGCGCTGTGTCGACCTGCAGAACTCCTACGGCGTCCGCAGCAGACTCGTCGAACCGGGCGAAGCAAGGCGGCTCTCCCCGCTGATCGACACCGAAGGCGTGGTCGCGGCGCTGTGGTCGCCGGAGGACGCGAAGGCCACGCCCGACTCCGCGGTCCAGGGTTACGCGCGGGCGGCCCGCGGGCACGGCGCGGTGCTGAAGACCGGCGTCGAGGTGGTCGGGATCGAACGCGACGGCGACGAGATCACCGGCGTCCGGACCAGCGACGGCATCACGTCGACGAACGCCGTGGTCTGCGCGGCGGGCGCCTGGTCGGGGCGGGTCGGCGAGTTCGCCGGCGTCGACCTCCCGGTCCGGCCGTTCCGGCGGCAGGTCGTGTTCACCGGACCGGTCGCGGACCTGCCCGAATCCGTACCGCTGACCATCGAGATGCCGTCGGCGTTCTACTTCCACCGCGAGGGCCTCGGCCTGGCGATGTCCTTCTGCGACGGTGACGGCGACCCCGGCTTCGACACCCGGTACCAGCCGGGTGACTGGCTGCCGAAGCTCGCCGAGATCGCCGCGCGCCGGGTGCCCGCCGTGCTCGACGCGGGGATCCGCAGCGGCTGGGCGGGGCTTTACGAAGTCACCCCCGACCGCAACCAGATCGTGGGTGAAAGCGTCCAGGTGTCACGGTTCTTCTACGCGACCGGGTTTTCGGGGCACGGGTTCCAGATGGGCCCGGCCGTGGGGGAACTCGTGCGGGACCTCTACCTGGGGAGGGCCCCGAGTATCGACATCACCGAGCTCGACGTCCGGCGCTTCGCCGGCGACCGGGCCGTGACGAGGGAGCACAACATTGTCTGAGGGAATCGTCGAGGTCACCACCGAGGCGGAGCTGCGCGAGATCCTGCCGCCGCCGCTGGAGCGGACCGCGAACAAGGCGCGGCCGAAGCTGCACGAGATGGACCGGCGGTGGCTCGCGGAGTCGCCGTTCGTGCTGATCGCGACGTCGGCGGCGGACGGCACCTGCGACGTCTCGCCGAAGGGCGACCCGGCCGGGTTCACGCTGGTACTGGACGACACGCGGATCGCGATCCCGGAGCGTCCCGGCAACCGCCGCGCCGACGGATTCCACAACGTACTGTCGAATCCGCACGTCGGGCTGATCTACCTCATCCCCGGTCGAGGGGACACGCTGAGGATCAACGGTCGCGCGCGGCTCGTGCGGGAGGCGCCGTTCTTCGACGACATGATCGTGAAGGGGAACCGGCCGAAGCTCGCGCTGGTCGTCGACATCGACGAGATCTTCCACCACTGTCAGAAAGCCTTCATGCGGTCGAAGCTTTGGGAGCCCGAGACGTGGGCTCCCGACGCGATGCCGTCCCGTGCGGTCATCTCCAAGACCTTCGAGCGGCCGGAGGACAGCATCGCTGACCTGGAGGCGTACTACGAGCCGGACAGGTACGCGGCCGGGCTGTACTGACCTCGTGAGTGGTAATGACGGTTAGAACCGTCGTTACCACTCACGAGCCGTAGCGGAATGGTTGCTGGATCGTTGAACGATCTGGCACTATCGGCGAGGTGCCTGCACCCACCGGAGCCCAGCATCTCGCCGACGCGCTGACCGCTCTGGGGACCGAAGTCGTCTTCGGTCTCCCTGGGGTGCACAACCTGCCGTTATGGGAGGCGCTGGCCGACACGGACATCCGGCTCGTGGGGGTCCGGCACGAGCAGACGGCCGGGTACGCGGCCGACGGCTACGCCCGCGCGACCGGGAAACTCGGCGTCGCGCTGGTGACCACCGGGCCCGGCGCGGCGAACACGCTCGCCGCCGTCGGCGAGGCGATGGCGTCCGCGGCGCCGATCCTGGTCATCGCGACCGACATCCCGTCCACGCTGCGGCGTCCCGGCGTCGTCCGCGGCGTCTTGCACGAGACGTCGGATCAGCAGGCGATGTTCGCGCCGGTCACGAAGGCGGGGTTCACCGTCCAGAGCGCCGACCAGGTCGCCGCCACCCTCCACCGCGCGGCCCGGCTCGCGCTCCAGCCGCAGAGCGGTCCGGTCTACGTAGGTATCCCGGCCGACTTCCTGTCGCAGCGGACACCGGCCCGCCGTCCGCCGCGGTCGCACGCGCGACCTCCCGAAATCCCGGATCTCACCGAAGCCGAGGCGTTGCTGGCCACCGCGGAACGGCCGCTGATCTGGGCGGGCGGTGGCGCGTTGCGGGCCGAGGCCGGTGAGGTGATCGGCAAACTCGCCGAACGGCTGGCCGCGCCGGTGCTCACGACCTTCGGCGCTCGCGGGCTCCTGTCGGTCGATCATCCCTGTCTCGCCCCGAACCCGGTGCACGCGCCCGAGGTCGGTGCCCTGTGGGACGAGGCGGACGTCGTCCTCGCCATCGGCACCGATTTCGACGGGCTGATGACGCAGAACTGGGCGATGCCGAAGCCGAAGAAGCTCATCGCGATCAACGTCGACCCCGACGACGCGGCCAAGAACTACCAGCCGGACATCACGCTGGTCGGTGACGCCCGCGCGCTCACCGAGGCGTTGAAAGTCGAGGAACGGCCCGGTATCGCGGCCCTCGTCGGCAGGCTCGCCAAGGTCTCCGCGCGGGTCCGGCGGCGGATCAAGGAAGAGGAGCCGCAGGCCGCGGACCTACTGTCCACTTTGGACGAAGTGTTGCCGCAGGATGCCGTCGTGGTCGCGGACATGTGCGTGGCCGGGTACTGGATCGGCGGTTTCCACCGCGTCCGCGCCCCGCGCAAGCTCGCCTATCCGATGGGCTGGGGCACGCTCGGCTACGGGTTCCCGGCCGCGCTCGGTGCCGGGGCGGCGGGCGCCGGTCGCGCCATCTGCGTCAGCGGGGACGGCGGTTTCCTGTTCGCCTGCGGTGATCTCGCCACGCTGGCGCAGGAACAGTTGCCGGTCACCGTGATCATCGTCGACGACGGCGGCTACGGGATGCTCCGCTACGACCAGGACAGGGCCGGGCTGCCGCGACGCGGCGTCGACTGGGACAGCCCCGATTTCGTCGGTCTCGCCCGGTCGTTCGGGGTCCACGCGGACCGCGTCTCCGGGTTCGGGCGCGCGTTCCGGCGACTGCTCGGTGAGTTCGTCGAGTCCGACGAGCCGAACGTGCTGGTCGTCCGGGCGAAGATGGCGCCGCCGCTCAACACCTCCCCGCGCTGGTATCGCAAGGAATCTTCGTGACCGCGCTCCGGCTCGGCGTGGACATCGGCGGGACGTTCACCGATCTCTGCGTGCTCGACGAGTCCGGTGTCGTCGCCATCGGCAAGGTGCTGACGACGCACGACGAACCCGCCCGCGCGGTCGAAGAGGGACTGAAGAAGACACTCGCCGACGCCGGGCTGGACGCGGCCGACGTCGAGCAGTTCGTGCACGGCACCACGCTCGTCACGAACGCGTTGATCGAACGCAAGGGGTCGCGCACCGCGCTGCTGGCGACCGCCGGTTTCCGTGACGTACTGGAGATGCGGCGCGAACATCGGTACGAACTGTACGACCTGCTCATCGAACTTCCCGCCCCGCTGGTCCCGCGGCACCTGCGCTTCGACGTCCCCGAGCGGATCCTCGCCGACGGGACCGTCCACACCGGACTGGACGAGGACTACGTCGCGCGTCTCGGCCGCGAACTCGACGCCCGCGGGATCGACGCGGTGGCGATCTGCTTCCTGCACGCCTTCACCAATCCCGTGCACGAACGACAGGCGGCCGAGATACTTCGTGACGTCGCACCGCGACTGCGGATCGCGCTGTCCAGCGAGGTCGTCCCGGAGATCCGCGAGTTCGAACGCGCGTCCACCACGGTCGCGAACGTCTACGTCCAGGACCTCACCGAGCGCTACCTGCGTGACCTGGAACGACGGCTGCACGGGGCGGGCGTGCGGCCGTCGCCGCACATCATGCTGTCCAACGGCGGGATCGCGACCGTCGACACCGCCGCGCGCTACCCGATCCGCATCCTGGAATCCGGTCCCGCGGGCGGTGCGCTCGCCGCGGCCGCCCTCGGTGCCGCGGCCGGTATCGAGGATCTGCTGGCCTTCGACATGGGGGGCACCACGGCGAAGTTGTGCATGATCTCCGGTGGCGCGCCGCTGGTGACGCACGAGTTCGAAGTGGACCGGAAGTACCGGTTGCTGCCGGGCTCCGGGTTGCCGGTCAAGGTCCCGGTCACCGACATGATCGAGATCGGTGTCGGCGGCGGCTCGATCGCCCGGATCGACGCGCTCGGGCTGCTCACCGTCGGCCCGGATTCGGCAGGCTCCGAACCGGGCCCGGTCTGTTACGGACGAGGCGGCACCGAGCCCACCGTGACCGACGCCGACCTCGTGCTCGGCTACCTGGATCCCGCCTATTTCCTCGGCGGCGGAATGACTTTGGACGCCGAGGCCGCGCGCGAAGCCATCCGGGTGAAGATCGCCGGGCCGCTCGGCGTCAGTGTCGAAGAGGCCGCCTGGGGTATTCACACCAGCGTCAACGAGGACATGGCGAACGCGGCGCGCGTGCACGCCGTCGAACGCGGCAAGGACCCGGCGAAGCTGCCGATGTTCACGTTCGGTGGTGCCGGGCCGGTGCACGGTGTCGGCGTGGCGCGAGCGCTCGGCGCACCCGAAGTCGTCGCGCCACCGGCGGCCGGAGTACTGAGCGCGGCGGGTTTCCTCACCGCGCCGCTGGCTTTCGATTTCGTGCGTTCGGCGCGTGCGGCGGTCCTCGATCTTTCTTGGGCGCAGGTGGAAGCACTGTTCGCCGAGATGGAGGCCGAGGGCGCGGAACTACTGGAGAAGTCCGGTGTGGACGGTGCGAAGGTGACGCATCGGCGGATCGCCGAGATGCGGTATTCCGGTCAGGGCTACGAGATCCGCGTACCGGTCGAGAACGGGAACTGGCCGGAGTCACTGGTCGGCGCGTTCACCGAGGCCTATCGGACGCTGTATCGCCGGACCGGTCCGGACGTCGCGATCGAGGTGCTCAACTGGCGGGTCGTCTCCACCGGTCCGGCACCCGAAGTCACCCTGAAGCTCTCGGGCACGGTGGCCGAAGGTGACGCGCGCAAGGGCGGTCGTCCGGCGTACTTTCCCGCCCAGGGTGGTTTTGTCGACACGACGGTGTTCGACCGGTACCGGCTCAAGCCCGGTGACAGCGTCGAGGGTCCGGCCATCGTCGAGGAACGAGAGTCCACTGTGGTCGTTCCGCCCGGTGCTCGGTGCGTGGTCGGCGAGGACGCCAGTCTGGTGGTGACGGTATGAGCGTCGACCCGATCCTGGTGGGGGTGCTGGGGAACCGGTTGCATTCGATCCTGGCCGAACAGCAGAACGCGCTCGTCAACACGGCGTTCTCCTCGGTGGTGCGGGAATCGCTCGACCTCGCCTGCGCGGCGTTCGACTCGCGCGGCGAGATGATCGGCCAGTCCGTCGGCGGGACTCCCGGCCACATCAACGCGATGGCGACCGGGATGCACCACTTCGTCGCCGCTTATCCGCCGGAGACGCTGGAACCGGGCGACGTCCTGCTCACCAACGATCCATGGCAGACCGCGGGGCAGATCAACGACATCACCGTGGCCACGCCGGTGTTCCTGCGCGGACGGCTGGTCGCCTGGTTCGCTTCCTGTTGCCACGCCCCGGATATCGGTGGACGGCTGGTCTCGGCCGAGGCCAACGAGGTCTTCGAAGAGGGCCTGCGCCTGCCGATCATGAAGTTCCTTCGCGCGGGAAAGGTCAACGCCGATCTCGAATCGGTGATCCGGGTGAACGTGCGCACCCCGGAGGAGACCATCGGCGACCTGTACGCGCAGGTCACCGGGAACGAGGTCGGCGCCGCGAGTTTGGTGCGGCTGCTGGAGGAGTTCGGCCTCGATTCGCTGGACGATGTCGCGGCGGAGATCATGAACCGCTCCGAGCGGGCACTGCGGGACGCGCTGGCGAAATTGCCGGACGGCACCTACACCAGCGAACTGGTGACCGACGGCTTCGACGACGAAGAGATCGTCCTCAAGGTCACTGTGACCATCGACGGCGAAGACATCCACCTCGACTTCGGTGGATCGTCGCCGCAAAGCCGTCGCGGAATCAACGTCGTGCTCAACTACACCCGGGCGTATGCCTCGTTCGCGGTCAAGGCGGCGATTTCCCCGGCGGTACCGCACAACGCGGGCTCGTTCCGGCCGGTGCACGTCAGCGCGCCGGAGGGATCGGTGCTCAACTGCACTCCGCCCGCTCCGGTGGCGTCCCGGCATCTGATCGGGCATTTCCTGCCGTCCTTGCTGATCACCGCGCTGCACGAAGCGTTGCCCGGTAACGCCTTGGCGCACAGCGCGGACGCGTTGTGGATGACCATCTGGCGCGGCGTCGACGCCGAGGGCCGCGAGTTCATGCTCAACGTCTTCCAGACCGGCGGGATCGGCGCGAGGTCCACAAAGGACGGGCTCAGTACCACCGGATTCCCGAGCGGACTGAGGTCGACGCCGACGGAGGTCATCGAGACGATGGCGCCACTGATCCAGCGTGAACGTGTGCTGCGCACGGACTCGGGCGGCGCCGGAAAGTGGCGAGGCGGCCTCGGCCAGTGCACCACCATGGCCGCTCGCGGTGAGATTTCCTGGAGCGTCAACGGAAACGTCGATCGGGTGCGCCGACCGGCGTCCGGGGTGGATTCCGGACACGACGGGTCGATAGGCCGATTCGAGCTGACCCGCGGTTCTTTGCCGTCGAAGAGCCGGGTGAACCTGCGGCAGGACGACGTGGTGAACGTGTTCCTCCCGGGCGGTGGGGGTTACGGCGACCCGTTCGAACGGGACCCGGAAGCCGTGCTCGCCGACGTCGTCGACGGTTACGTTTCCGTGGAAGCCGCGCGCGAACTGTACGGCGTCGAGGTCACCTATCACGGAGATCCCGAGGCGCTCGTGCGCCTTCCGGAGGACTACACAGCGGTTTCGTCGAGAGGGAGGAAAAGAGCATGGGCCGGCTGGCAGACAAGGTCGCGGTGGTCTTCGGGGGAGCGAGGGGTATCGGTCTCGCCACCGTGAAGGAGTTCGTCGCCGAGGGCGCGACCGTGTTCTCCAGCGACCTCCGTGAACTCGCCGAGCCCGTCGAAGGCGTTCGGCATTCCCTTGTGGACGCTACCGACGAGACACAGGTCGACGAGTTCGTACGCGGCGTGCTCGCCGAGGCGGGCCGGATCGACGTACTGTTCAACAATGTCGGCAGCCACCTCGGAAAACCCCTGTCCGACACCACGCTCGCGGAATTCGACGACATCTTCGCGGTGAACGTCCGCGCCGCGTTCCTCGGCACGAGAGCGGTACTGCCGCAGATGATCGAGCGAAAGGCGGGCAGCATCGTCACGACGTCGTCCAACGGCGGTGTGATGGGCCGCCCCGGCGACCCCGTGTACAACGCCACCAAACACGCGCTGGTCGGCATGATGAAATCGATCGCCGTCGCGCACGCTCATCAAGGGATCCGCGCCAACACGATCAATCCGGGCGCGATCGACACCGACATGTTGCGCGGAACCCTGGCCGCGCCGGAGGATTTCGAGGCGAAACAACACCAGTTGACCGCGAGTACCCCGGCCGCGCGGGTCGGCGAGGCATGGGAGGTCGCGAAGGCCGTGGTCTTCCTGGCAAGCGACGAGTCGCGGTTCATCAACGGCGTCGCGCTCCCGATCGACGGCGCCAAGGCCGCCGGTGCCATGCCCGGCAACCGGTACAGCCTCGACTTCGAACTCGGTGTCAGGTAGCGCCATGCCCACTCCTGCCGCCGAGGAGGCGCTGGCTCGCGACCGGCCTCTGCTCGAACGGAGCGGGACGGCGGAACGGGTCGCCGAGATCCTGCGCCAGCGCATCACCGAAGGTGTCTTCCCGCCGGGGTCGAGGCTCTCCGAGCCGTCGATCAGTGCCGCGCTCGGCGTCTCGCGCAACACTTTGCGGGAGTCGTTCCAGCTGCTGGCCCACGAACGGCTCGCGGTGCACGAACTCAACCGCGGTGTGTTCGTGCGGGAGCTGACCGCGCAGGACATCTCGGATCTCTACGTCATGCGGCGGGTCACCGAATGCGGCGCGCTGCGCCGTGCGGCCGAACTGTCCATTGTGGATCTCTCCGACGTCGTGGACGCGGTGGGAAAAGGCCGTGCCGCGGCGGCCGAAGGCGACTGGCAGGCCGTCGGGACCGCGAGCATCGCGTTCCATCAGGCGCTCGGGGATCTGGCAGGCAGTGAACGGGTCAGCACGACCATGCGTCAGGTGCTGGCGGAGACGCGGCTGTTCTTCGTGCTGGCGGAGAACACACGGGCGTTCTTCGAGCCGTTCCTGGAGCGGCACGAGCGGATCGTGCGCGATCTGGAACGGGGCCGGTTCGGGCCGGCCGAGACGGCGCTGGAGAAGTACCTGCGGGACGCGGAGAAGCAGCTGCTGGCCGCTTACGACCGGCGGTGACAGACCGGACAGGTTCGCGGCGCGAATTGTGCACGATGGAGTGTTCGCGTCACGGCCGGATCCGGGTGAGGATGGGAGCACGGACACAAGGAGGAAGACATGGTGTCGTCGGCATCCGCGCACAATCCGCTGTGGCACCCTTTCGCGGACATGGGAGCGGTCGACGGCGACCGGCTGGTCATCACCCGCGGTGAGGGTTCCTACGTCTGGGATGACGAGGGGAAGCGGTACTTCGACGCGACCGCGTCGCTCTGGTACGCGAACTTCGGGCACGGGCGCGAAGAGATCGCCCGCGCCGTCGCGGACCAGTTGCGGACGCTCGATTCGTACAACCTGTTCGGCTACAACGCCAACGAACCCGCGCTGAAACTCGCCGAGCGGGTCTCCGCGCTGGCGCCGGAACGGGGCTCGAAGGTGTTCTTCGGTTCGGGTGGCGGTGACGTCATCGACACCGCGGTGAAGATCGCCCGGTCGCATTTCGCGCACACCGGGCGGCCGGAGAAGGTGCACGTCATCGGGCGGACGCAGGGGTACCACGGCACCCACGGTTTCGGCACGGCCGTGGGCGGTATCGCGGCCAACGCGGCGGGCTTCGGGCCGTTGCCGGGCGACATCTCGCACGTGCCGTACGACAGCGCCGAAGCACTCGAAGCGGAGATCCAGCGGGTCGGGCCGGAGCGGGTCGCGGCCTTCTTCTGCGAACCGGTGATCGGCGCGGGCGGGGTCCTGCTGCCGCCGGAGGGGTACATCGAGTCGGTCGCCGAGATCTGCCGCAAGCACGGCGTGCTGTTCGTCGCGGACTGCGTGATCGCCGCTTTCGGGCGGCTGGGGACCTGGTTCGGGATCGACCGGTGGGCGGTGAAACCGGACATGATCACGACCGCCAAGGGCATCACCGGCGGGACGATCCCGCTGGGCGCGCTGATCGTCGCGCCGAGGGTGGCGGAGCCGTTCTTCACCGGCAAGCCGGGCGCGCCGGTGCTGCGGCACGGGGCGACGTACGCGGGACATCCGGTCGCCTGCGCGGCGGGGAACGCGACGCTGGACATCTACGAGCGTGACGGGCTCATCCCGCGCGGCCGGGAACTGGAGAAACCGCTGGCGGACGCGCTTTCCGGACTGGCGTCGCATCCGCTGGTAGCGGAGGTGCGGGCCGGGCTGGGCTTCCTCGCCGCGGTGGAACTGAAGAGCGACTTCCTCGCCTCCGACGCCGGCGCGCCGAACCGGCTGCAGCGGGCGGCGCGGGAGGAGGGTGTCCTCGTGCGGAACCTGGCGAAGGGGATCGCGGTCTCACCGCCGTTGATCGCGGGCGAGGCCGAGCTCGACTTGCTCGCGTCGGCTCTGCCTCGTGCCTTGGACCGGCTGGTCTAGTCCCGCCGGAGACGCAATGTAGGGGCCTGGCATAGCAAAATTTGCTCTGACAGGCCCCTTCATTGCACGCCCGCGCAAGCCCGCTCAAGGTCCTTGCGTGTGCAAGTACCGCGTTTAGAGGACGAAACGCGGCGGAGCGGCATCACCTGGAAGTCATCCGCCATACCGGCACATTGACGACCCGCCCCGACAATTCCGGGAACTCGTGCGCGCCGACCACGCTGAACCGCCACTTGTCGACCCCACCACCGATGATCTCGGCGTAGCGCCGGGCGCCGTCCGCGTTGGCGAAGCGGACCTGCTGACCACTGGTGAGATGGGTGATCTTGACCGCCATCTGTGCCTCCTGTCGTTCCGGTGCCGGCCCACGGAGCTTCCCCCTCCGGGGCCGGCGCGCACAGTAGAACACACGTTCGATAGGTGCGGCCAATCGAGTCCCCCGCCCGGGGAAGCCACGGGTCAGCGGCGCGCAGATGCCGGCGATCGATGCCGCCGAAGCGGCGCTTCCTCGAGCTGAACACGACCGGCACCACGTTGTGCCTGATCACCGAGCCCACTCGCCGTCGCCCGGTGGCCGATTCGTCATCGCCGCATGGTCACCCTCGGCCAAGCGTCCAGCCCGCGGGCGATTTCGTGGGCGCGGATGGCCCGCAGCCCCTCGGTGAGGTCCTGTTCATCGAGTGTCACAAAACCGAGCCGGGAGTAGTACGGCGCGTTCCACGGCACCTCGGCGTACGTCGTCAGCGTCAGCCCCGCGAGGCCTTCCCGCGCCGCCCAGCCCGCGGCGTGCTCGATCAACCGTCGTCCGAGGCCCTGTCGCGCGTGGCCCGGATGGACGGACACCTGCTCGACATGGCCGTAGCCGTCCACGACCTCGGCGAGGAGATACGCCACCGGCCCGTCGCCGCCATCGCAGACCCAGGCGCGGCCGTCGTGCTGGTAGGCCGCGAGATCCGCGAGCGAAGGAGGGTCGTCGTCGGCGATCGTGGCCATGCCGAGCGCGCGGAACGGTTCACCCGCGGCGCGTTCGATCTCCTGGAGCACGGGAAGGTCTTCGGCGACGGCGAGTCGGATCACGGATCGAGTTCTACCCCGCCGCCGACACTGGGCGCGCGCGAATTACCGCCGCGTCAGAGGGAAAACGACGAAACGGCCCGGTGGATCCTGCCCGCGAACGACTGGAGCGCGACGATGGCGGCGCGTTTCGCGTCGTCGCCGATCCGGGTGGCCGGGGCGGCCAGGCTCAGCACCGCGGGCCGGTGCCCGGTGCTCGGGATCGGCACCGAACACGACCAGACGCCGTCGTCCAGTTCGCCCCAGCTGACCGCGTACCGGTTGACCCCGGCGCGTTTGACCTCTTCCCGCACACTCGGCCCGCGACGCTGGACGATCGACGAAAGCCGTCTTTCGCGTTCGTCTTCCGGCAGCATGGCGAGCAGCATCTTTCCCGACGCGCCCGCGCCGAGCGGGACGGAATGGCCGGGCTGGAAGGTGAACCGCATCGCGCGTTCGCATTCGACCCGGTCCGCGCAGACCGCCGAGTCGCCGAAATGCTGGAACAGCAGGACCGTCTCGCCCAGTTCGCGTGCCGCCTCCTCCATCGCCGGACGCGCCAGCCGAGCGAGGTTGTTGGCGAGCTGCGCGGCGCGGGCGAGCGGCATCACCTGGCTCGTCACGTGATAGCGCCCGGTTTTGCCCTCCTCCAGAAGCTGGAGTTCCTTCAACAGCGCGACATAGCGGTACGTCGTCGCGACCGGGGTGCCGATCCTCGCGGCGAGTTCGGCGACGCTCGCGTCACAGCGGCGTTCGGAGAACGAAAGCAACAGTTGCAGGACTTTGCGTGAACTGCTGGCGCCGGGGGTGCGTTTCGGGGAAGTGGTGGCGTCCAGGGATCGTGCGGCAGTCGTCATCTCGACCTCTCGCCGGGGCAATCACGAAGAGTCAAGAAAGTAGCACATTGTGTGAATTGCGGACCAGGGTCTTTGGTCCATGAACAAGCGGACTTCTTGCTGGGTTCGCACCATGAAAAACCCTGGGACGCAAGATCGCCTTGGTCGCCGGTGCGACCGTTTACGTGACCGGTCGCGGTAACGCTTCGCGGACGGGCGTGGGATCGCGGTCGGGTAGACCATTTGGCGGCAGCGGAAGTCCGCGAACTGACATCTAGGGCCCACCCATCGAATGGGACAAGACGGTGTGGGAGTCCACTTTGGACATCGGATTGCGGCCCTTGCGGCTCGCCATCACCAGCCATTCCGCGAATTGGCGAAGGAATACGGATTCACCGACCTGGACGGCAGCCGTCCCGACTACCGGCGCTATCTCGTCGAGGTCCAGGATCCGGCGAACCGGCGGACGTCACCGGCTATCGCCGGCCGTGCGCCGCAGGAACGGCGTGAGCAGACCTGGCGCGGCCTGCTCCGCCATCGCCAGTCCGGCCGATTCGCCGACGTCGACCACCTGATAGCCGCCCCTGCCCGCCGCGATCGGGGCGGTCACGGTGATCAACCCGCCGCGGCGTTGGAAGAACGAGCGGCTGACGACGATCCCGGTGACTCCTTCGCGCCGGATCGCCACCGTCGCCCGCGCCAGCGAACCGGAGCGGCTGACCAGGTATCGCCCGACGATCGCGTGGCCGAGATTGCGATAACGGTCCCAGCCGACGAGCGCGGCGAACGGCACCAGACCGAGCGCGACCTGCCACAGCCAGCCCGGCAGGAAATCGATCAACGCCAGGCCGAACAGTGCCGCCGCGAGGATCAGCACGCCGCCGACGGCCCGGGTGAGCCGCCGGGTCAGCGCGCGCCGCGGATGCCGGTTCAGCGGCACGGTCGCCGGGTCGAAGTTCTCCCGCAGCACCTCGGCCGCGACCTCGTGGACCCGTCCGACCGGCGCGGGCGGCAGCAGGAGACCGCCGCCCTTGTCCCCGCCCTTGCCCTCGCGCAGCCCGCCCGCGATCGCGGTGAGCCGCGCCCCGCCCGCGATCCGCAGCGGCAACGGTTCCTTCACCTCGACGCCGCGAAGCCGGTCCTCTTCGATGGACACCGAACGCGTGGTGATCAGCCCGCGCCGGACGTGCAGGGTGCCCTCCGTCTCCCGGGTGAGCTTGAAGTTCCAGAACGAGAGGATGTAGCCGCCCACGGACAGCAGCGAGACGACGACCAGCAGGGCGACCGCCGCGACGACGACGATCACCCAGACCGCGGTATCGGCCAGCCCGTCCAGGAGGTCCCGCAGCGGGCCGACGTTCTCCGGGGCGATGTTCAGCTGATGCGCGAAATGCCAGACCGTGGCGAACACCGCGCCCACCACGGCCAGCCCGGACAGCGTGAACGGCGCGTACCGAAGCCATTTCCGGTCCACCTCCGCCACGACCTGCTCCGGCGGCGGCGCGGATTCGGATTCGGATTCGGAGACGACCTCCTTGCGGTGCAAGAGGACCGTGCGCAGCCGGTGCGCTTCGGTCGCGCTGACGGCGTCGAGCACCAGCTGGTCGCCGCCCGCGCCCTGGCCGTGCGAATGCCGTCCGGTGCCGATGCGCACGGCACTGAGGGAGAACAGGCGGTGCTTCGGTTCCGAAGTGACGTCGACCGTGCGCACGCGATCCAGCGGGATCGCGCGATGTTTGCGCAGCAGCAGGCCCGTCGTCCATTCCACCTGGCCGTCGGCCACGCGATACCGCGACGTGAGGACGTGCGAGATCCCGACCAGCACGGTCACCGCGGTGATGCCCAGCCCGATCCACTCCCAGCCGTTGCCCCGGCCGAGGAGCACCGTCCCGATCAGCACCGGCAGCGATTTGACGACGTCGAGCACCGGCCGGATCAGCAGCATCCGGCGGTCGAGGCGATGCCACTGCGCCAGTTCGGCTTCCGGGACCACGTCGATGGTCATGTCGCGTCGCCAGGGGTGGCTTGAGTGGTTTTCGTGAGTTCCGCGGCCAGCGCCAGCGCTTCGGTGTGATCGAGGCCGGTGATCTTCACCGGGCCCGCGGCCGACGCCGTCGTCACGGTGATCTTCGCCAGCCGGAACAGCTGCTCGACCGGGTCGCGTTCGATGTCGACGGTCTGGATCCGCGAGATCGGCGCGATCCGCCAGTTTTGTTTGAGCCAGCCTTCCTGGGTGTACACGGCCTCGCCGGTGACCTCCCAGCGGTGGATCCGGTACCGCCACTGCGGCATGACCAGCAGATGCAGCGGGGCGAGCACGCACGAGATCACCCAGGTCACCGTGAGCCACGTCGGCGGGTCGTCGCCGGTGAGCACGAACACCGCCTGGACGCCGATGAGCACCGCCCAGCCGACCGCGGCCCACACGGTCCAGTACCCGATGGCGCGACGGCTGACCCGGTTGGCGGGCGGCCGCAGGGTGAGCCGTTCAGGCGGTGCCGTCTCCTCTGTCACCCCTCCACCCTGCACCACCCCGGTGTGGACTGCCCACGACAACCGTCACGCCCGGATAGGATCTCGGCCACCAACGGCGGAATGGATGCCCCCTATCGGGGCGTTGCCACCCATAGACGGTTGTAACCACGAAAGCTGGAGGATCTGGTGGCGCTGGACCCGGAGGACCTGTACGAGGTGGACTCGGACGTCCCTGACCTCGGCGGGGCCGTGCTCCTGCACTACTTCGACGGATTCATGGACGCGGGTTCGGCCGGCAAGCTCGTCGCCGAGCACCTCCTGAACTCCTCCGAGCACCGCGTGATCGCGCGCTTCGACGTCGATCGCCTCATCGACTACCGATCGCGGCGCCCGATGATGACCTACGCCATCGACCACTGGGAGGCCTACGACGCCCCCGAACTGGTCGTCCACCTGCTGCACGACGCCGACGGCGTGCCGTTCCTGCTGCTCACCGGCCCAGAGCCGGACCACGACTGGGAGCGGTTCTGCGCGGCGGTGCGCGGGCTGGTGGAGCGCTGGGACGTCCGCCTCACCACCGGTTTCCACGGCATCCCGATGGGCGCGCCGCACACCCGCCCGCTCGGCGTGACCGCGCACGCGACCCGCGACGAACTGGTGGGCGAGCACCGTCCGCTGCCCAACCGGATGCAGGTGCCAGGCAGCGTCGCCGGGTTGCTGGAGTTCCGCTTCGGCGAGTGGGGGCACGACGCCGCCGGGTTCGCCGCGCACGTGCCGCACTACCTCGCGGAGTCGACGTATCCGAGCGCGGCGCTGCACCTGCTCGAAGCGGTCGCCAGGGCGACGGGCCTGAACCTGCCGGACGGGGATCTGCGGGAGGCCTCGCGCGAGGCGGACGCCGAGATCGACCGGCAGGTCGCCGAGTCGGAGAAGGTCGCCGACGTCGTGCGCGCGCTGGAGCGGCAGTACGACACATTCATGGAGGCGTCCGGCAAGGAGAGCCTGCTCGCGGAGTCGGTCGAGCACATGCCGACCGCGGAGGAGCTGGGCACCCAGTTCGAGCGCTTTCTCGCCGAGCAGCAGAACGGCGGCGACACGCCGGAGCGGTAGCGCTCAGGGCGGCGAAGTCGGGACCCTGACCTGCGTGAGGTGACGGTTCAGCGAATGCCGGGATCGGCCCGCTCTTGACTGCCCATAAGGGATGCTTATCGCGACCGTGGCGCCCGTTTCAGGCGGTTCGCGCGGTTTCGGGAGGGGGTCGTGAGTGGCAATGAGTGTTCTAACCCTCATCAGCACTCACGACCCACCGTAGAACCGGGCATAGAGGTACCAATCGGACACTTGGTCGTCGGGATGTGGTCCCAAGCCCGGTCGGCGCCCGGGATCAGGCCTTCACGCGCGTCAGGTCAGTGGTCGATGGCGACCATCGCCCGCGAGTGTTCCGGCCGTTCGATCTCGTCGATCAGCGCGACCGCGAGATCCGCGTAGGAGAACGGCCCCGCGTCCTCCGCGCGCGGCAGCACCCGGTGGTCTCCGGTGCGGTATTCGCCCGTGCGATCGGCGTGTTCGTCGATCATCGCGGGCGGCGGGGCGATGACCACCCAGTCCAGTCCGTCGCCGGACGTACGGAGGACCTCCAGTTCCGCTGTGTGCCCGAGGGAGAACTCGCGGTGCGCCGACGGCCAGCCCGGCTGGTCGTGGAACGCGACACCCGGTGCGATCTCCAGCGCCGATCCGACGCCGACGACGACCAGTCTCGCGACCCCCGCCCGGCCGAGGCCGTCGATCAGCGCGTGTGCGGCGGCCGGGTAGTACTCCTGGGACGGGAGATCCGCGCGGTAGATGGAACTGATCGCGGCGTCGTGCCCGTCGGCGGCCTTCGCGACGTCGTCCGCGACCGTGACGTCGGCGGCCGTGAGAGTGACGTTGTCCCCGGCGAGATCCGCGTGGCGGCGGGGATCCCGGACGGCGGCGGTCACCTGGTGCCCGCGGTTCACGGCTTCGGTGACGGCACGGCGTCCTCCACGTCCGCCTGCCCCGAAGATGACGATCCTGCTCATGGTGCTCCTTTTCCGCGCCGGACCTCGAACACCGGCGGCGAACGCGATGGTAGGAGCGGACCCCTCGGTTACCGCAACGAAACCGGCTCCGGTGTTCTGGACCCGTTCACTCGAATGGTGCTGGTGTATCGTCCCGGAATGCGTCACCTGGTATCCCACTCGGCCATGAAGACCTTGAGTCGATCGGCTCGAGGCACACTCGGCCGGGGCCTGCACCGGCTCGCCCGGCGATTCCATGATCCCTATACCGAGGAGCTGAACCGAGTCGCCGCGGAATTACGCGCGGAGATCGTCCGGCAAGGGGATCGCTGTTACGACCGCGTCATCGAGTTCGAAATCCGGAGCCGTCGCGACATCATCTACGCCGGTGACCAGGACGCGGCACGGGACAGCAATCGGTTCGCCCGTGAACACCTCACCGGCGCTCGGCATTTCGCCTGTCCACAAGAGACTCTCGCGTACGCGCTGTCCCTTGCCCCGTCTGGGGGAATGGCCCTCGAATTCGGTGTGGCGACGGGAAATACGCTCCGCGTGATCGCCAAGGCGCGCGGCGGAGCCGAGACCTATGGCTTCGACTCGTTCCAGGGGCTGCCGGAGAACTGGCTCAACGGGATGCCCGCCGGTTCGTTCGCGCGCGACGACCTGCCGGACGTCCCCGGCGCCGAACTCGTCGTCGGCCTCTTCGCCGACACGTTGCCCGGCTTTCTCGAAAAGCACGAAGGCGTCGTCGATTTCCTGCACGTGGACGGCGATTTGTACAGCTCGGCGAAAACCGTGCTCGACCTGGCCGGTCCGCGACTGCGACCGGGCAGCATCGTGCACTTCGACGAATTCTTCAATTATCCCGGCTGGCAGCGCCACGAACACAAGGCGTGGCTGGAATACGTCGAACGCACCGGCGTCGAATTCGAATACGTGGCCTATACCTACGCCGACAACCAGGTCACCGTGCGAATCACCGGCTGAAGCGGTTCGCGAGCGGAGATGGGCCCCTACTCGGTGAGCCCGTCTTCGTAAGCCCGCAGCGTATCGATGAACATGCGGCGTTGCGCCGGGGTCAGTGGCGCGAGCGCCTTCTGCCAGGCCTTGGCGCCCCGCGCGAGCCATCCGTCGATCGCGGGTCGCATCCGCTCGGTGATGCCCACGATCCGCCGACGCCGGTCGGCCTCGTCCTCGCGCCGATCGAGAACGTCCTTTTTGGTCAGTTCGCCGACCATCAGGCTCACCGTCGTCGGGGCGACTTCGAGCCGTTCTGCCAGTTCGTTCACCGTCATCGGCCCGTCGAAGAGCAGGTACGACAACAGCGAGAGATGGCGCGGCGCCAGTGACAGCGACTGGAGCTCGTCGGGGATCTTGATCCGCTTCGCGCGCCCGACCATCCGCGGCATGAGCAGCAGCAAGGCCCGGACGGCGTCGTCGACTTCCATGTCCTCGGTTGACACCGGGCACCCCCCTGGATACCTTTGCAAGCAAAGAAACTTTGCTTGCAAAGCAAAATGGCTTTCGATGCGATGATACCTGGGGAGTGCCGTGAAAACGTTGCTGATGATCACCGCGGACGCCGGGACAGGACGCCCGCGTACGACCACCGTCAGCTATCGGCGGGATGGGAACCGGTACCTGGTGTCCGCGTCGGGCGCCGATTCGCGGTGGTACGACGACCTCCTCGTCAGTCCACAAGCGACGCTCGAAATCGACGAGGTCCCGCAGGCCGCGCGTGCCGTGCCGGTCGACGGCCAGGAGCGGGGTGTCGCCCTGTATCCGCTGGAGATCGACGCCGACCGTGGGCGGGCGATCGCCGATCAGCTGCTCGTCCACCACGGCGAACTGCGCAAGGCGCTCGCGGACGCGCGAGCCGAACTCGACGGCGGGCCGGTCGCCGAACGGCAGGCGCTGCGGCGCGAACTGCTCGGTCATTGCGTGACCTTCTGCAACGGCCTGCGGATGCACCACATCCGCGAGGACGGTGCGTTCACCGCGATCGAGAAGGCCCATCCCGGACTCGCGCCGGCGCTGAACCGGCTGCGCGAGGAGCACAAAGCCGTCTCCCGCGCCCTGCTCGACCTCGATGAATTGTTGCAGGGCAAGGGAGAGCTCGAAAGCGCCGCCCTGCGTGAGGAGTTCGAACGGGTCGCGAAGGGACTGGAGGAGCATTTCGCTTACGAGGAGGCGAATCTGCTTCCCGCATTGCGTGGAGCCGGCACGATGTCGCCATGACCGAGCTGGATCGGCCCGCAAGAGCGCCCTGATCACCATCTCGGCGGGGCGGATTCCCGAGATCTCAGGCTTCGCGGATCGGCCATGTTCGCGAGGTTCGGCCTGGCTGAGCGGGTTTCGTGTGGTAGGAAACGCGACCGCGTTACTCCGAGCGGGTGAGGCCTTCGGGTCGCTTGGCGGGAGACAGCGGTAACGAATGTCCGTTCCTCGGCGACTGATCGTTGTCCGCACCGATCGGCGCGACGCCCCCGACCGGAACAGTGAGAACCGATGAAGCTTCGAAGAGCCTCACTTCTGTCTCTGGTGGCCGCTGTGGCCACCATCATGCTCGTTGCGCCGTCCTCCGCCCTCGCGGCCCCGCCGACCAGCACGGTGGAGGTCTCCCCGACAACTGTCCAACGTGGACAGACGTTCACCGTTTCGCAGACCGTTCACAACGCCGATGCGACGTCGACCATCGAAGGTGGCAAGGCGACGCTCTACGGCAAGGAATCCTCGTTGCCGGGAATCGTCGACCTGGTGTCCTGTCCCGGCGCATTCGCCTGCGACATGCTCGGCGGCAGTATCCGCGGCGGCGTCGGAACCGTGACGCCCGGTCAGAGCAAGACCGTGCTGTTCACCTTCCGGGTCAAGGACGACGCGCCGCTGGGCAGCGTCACCCTGCAGCACCAGTTCGTCGGCGACAACTACAGTTTCGAGATCCTCGACGGTCCCGTGCTGACCATCACCGACGTCCCGAGCACCGCGGACCTCGGGGTCGCGCTGACCGCGTCCCCGCGCGGAATACTGACGTCGTCGGTCGAATACACGGTCAAGGTCACGAACGCGGGCCCGGCGGCGGCGTCCGGGATCCGGGTGGCTTCGACCCTCGGCAACGGGCTGCGCTTCACCGGCTCGTCCACCTGCTCGAACCCGAGTGGCACGAAGGTCGTCAACTGTGACTTCTCGTCGCTCGCGGTCGGTGCCAACGCCACGGCCAAGTTCTCGGTGGCCGCCGGACTGCTGACCCTCGGACCGGTCAAGACGACCGCGAAGATCGTGCAGAATTCCGTGTCCGACCCGAACGCGGCCAACAACACCGCGTCGTCGACCTGCACCGCGGTCACCGGGCTCCTGCTCAGCTGCTAGACCGGTCGTGAGGTGATCTGGGTCGTCAGAACGACCCAAATCACCTCACGACTCGCGTAGTCGGGCGGCGCGGCCGTGAAGGTACCGCTGGTGCGGCAGGCTGGTCGCCCTTCGCGCGGCCTCCATATAGGACTCGACGGCCTCGGCACCCTCGCCCGCCATTTCCAGCAGATGCGCCCTCGCGGCGTGGAACCGATGGTCACCGGAGATCCGGTCGCCGAGCTTTTCCAGCGCGGCCAGCCCTTCTCGCGCACCTCGGGCCATCCCGACGGCGACGGCGTGATTCAACGACACCACGGGATTGTCGGAGAGTCGCAGCAGAAGTTCGTACAGCGCCTCGATCTGCGGCCAATCGGTCTCCTCGGCGCGCGGTGCCTCGTCGTGCAGCGCGGCGATCGCCGCCTGGATCTGGAACTGCCCGGTCGGCCCGTGCGGCAGCGCTTCGGACAACAGTGCGACACCTTCGGCGATGTACTCGCTGTTCCAGCGGCTCCGGTCCTGTTCGGACATCGGGATCGGCGTGCCGTCCGGGGCCGTCCTCGCCGGACGGCGGGCATCGGTGAGCAGCATCAGCGCGAGCAGTCCGGTGCCTTCGCTGTCATCCGGCAAGAGCCGGTGGACGATCCTGGCCAGCCTGATGGCTTCGGCGGAAAGCTCGCTCCGCACCAGGTCCGGGCCCGACGTGCTGGCATAGCCCTCGTTGAAGATCAGGTACAGCACGTGGAGCACCGCGTCGAGCCGCGCCGCGCGGTCGGCCTCCGGCGGCATGCCGAACGGGACACCGCTGGTCTTGATGCCGGTCTTCGCACGGCTGATCCGCCGGGTCATCGTCGACTCGGGGACCAGGAACGCCCGCGCGATCTCCGCGGTGGTGAGACCGCCGACCGCCCGTAGCGTCAGCGCGATCTGCGACGCCGCGGACAGGGACGGGTGACAGCACAGGAAAAGCAGGATGAGCGTGTCGTCGCTGTCGGCCGCTCGCCGGTCCGCCGCGGGGGCGAGGTGTTCCCCGGGCAGTGTCCACTGGACGAGGGTGTCCTCGCGACGGCGCCGCGCCTGCTCGGCGCGGAGCAGATCCGTCAGCCGTCGCGAGGCGACGGTGATGAGCCACGCGCGCGGATTGTCCGGCAGCCCTTCGCCCGGCCATTGGGTCGCGGCCGCGAGCAGCGCTTCCTGCGTCGCGTCCTCTGCCAGGTCGAAGTGCCCGTAGCGGCGGACGAGGGCACCGAGGACCTGCGGCGACAGTTCGCGCAGCAGGCCCTCGATGCCACTGTCCGGCACTAGAGCTCCAGTTCTTCGAAGCTGTCGGCGCACGGCCGGATGTCGACGTACCACTCGCGACCGAGGTCGGTGCCTTCCGGATACGGGGTGGCCGCCAGCTTGGCCGCGATCTCGGTCGCGCGGTCGTAGCTCGCGCAGTCGACGGTCGTGTAGCCGACCAGGACCTCCTGCGTCTCGGCATACGGTCCGTCGGTCACCACGGGCGCGCCGTCGCGCAGGGAGATCCGGCGAGCGTGCGCCGGCTGGGAGAGGCCTTGCGCGTCGACGAACTCGCCGGACTCGACCAGGTCGTTGTTCCACTTGGCCATGAACTCGTGCAGGGCCGTGATGTCGTCGGCGCTCCAACTGCCGCTGATGCTGGTCAGGTCCTTCTGCGACCCCATCATCATGATCATGTACTTCATGGCTTGCTCCTCTCGGCGGACACCGCCTCGGTGCCTTCTGCCGGAGACGTCGGAGCCGCCGGACAGGACCGGACATCGTTCGCCGAGAATTCTTCCTCAGCCGCGGTCAGCCTGCCGGGGCCGCTTCCGTCACTTCGGTCGCCCGCGTCCCCAACCGTCGCGCCGCCGGTGAGAACACCGCCAGCAGCAACGCGCCCGCCGCGGCACCGGCGGCGGCGAAGATCGGCACCGCCGGGTCGGCCTCGTAGAGCGCGGTGCCCAGCAGCGGGCCCACGATGAACGTCGCCCCGGTCGTGGCGTTGACCAGGCCGGCGACCGAACCCTGCTGTTCCGGCCCGACCATCAGCGTCGGCGCGGCGGCGAAACCGGGCAGTGCCAGGCCGAGGCCGAGCGCGAGGACCGCGAACGCGGCGGTGATGGACCACAGTTGGCCAGCGATCGCGAGCAGGACGAACCCGGCGACGGCGATCGGCGCGCCGACCCGCATCAGCCGGACGGCGGGCCAGGCGAGCTTCGGGACCACGGCCCCTTGCACGGCCACGAGGACCAGACCCGCCGCGAACAGCGCGACACCGACCGAGCCCGCCGTCTCCTCCGCCGCGAGGTGCAGCCGGTCCGCGATGAGGAAGCCGGTGATCACCTGGACCAGACCGAGTGACAGGTAGAGCAGGAAACCGATCGCGAAGAACGGCCAGAGCCGGGCTTCCCACGGTTTCACCCCGGCCGCGCGTGGCCCGTCGGGGCGGACGTGCGGCGTGCGGCTGGCCGTCGCGAACACCCAGATCGCGAGCAACGCGGTCAACGCGGGGGCCAGATAAAGCGGCAGGGTCAGCGAAACGACGGCGAGCGCGCCACCCAAGGCCGGTCCGAGGACGAGCGAGATCCCTTGTACCGCGCCGACGAGGCCGACTGCCTTGGTCCGATCCGCCTCGTTGGACGTCGCCGCGCTGGCCGCGGCGAGTGCCGCGACCGGTAGTGCCGCGATCCCCGCCCCGAACAACAGGCTCCGGGTCGCGAGCATCACGGCGAGTACCGAGGACGACGACAGGACCTCCGCGAGGCCGAGCGCCGAAGCCACGGCGAACCCGGTCAGCCCGAGGGTGGCCAGCACCAGCCCGGCGAGCAGTACCTTCCGGACGCCGACGCGGTCCAGCGCCCGCCCCCAGAGCGTGCTGGCGACGGTCAGCGCGATCGCCGCCGTGGTGATGACCAGCCCCAACTGGCTTTCCGTGAGATCCAGCCGCCGCGAGAGCGGCGCCAGGATCGGGGTGATCAGTTGCTGTGCCGAGAAAACGACCAGTACCGCAAGCAGTAGTGGCGCCATGGTCTTGCGCACGGGCTCCCCTTCGAGTTAGGTAAGGCTACCTTAACTAATCGCGGCGCAGATCACTGACATGCTTCACTCATCCGACTATGAAAACCGTTATCGTTACTCTAACGTGGGATGGGTTTGAGGGGAAGCGGTCACTGCGGGTATGGGAGGAACGCGATGTCTGGGGGAGTGGATGGCAGAACGGGTGACGTCTGGCTGCATCGGTGGAGACCGCGGCCGCGGGCCCGCGCCCGCTTGGTGTGCTTCCCGCACGCCGGCGGCGCCGCCGCGTTCTTCGCGCCGTGGAGCACGAAGCTTCCGGCGGAGATCGACGTCGCCGCGGTGCGGTATCCGGGCCGCGCGGACAGGTTCGCCGATCCGCCGCTGACGTCGATGTCGGCGATGGTCACCGAGATCGCCGGCGCGCTCGAACCACTGGCCGATCGGCCGACCGTCCTTTTCGGACACAGTCTCGGCGCGCTCGTCGCCTACGAGGTGGCCAGGGAACTCACCCGTCGTGACGTGCCGCCCGCGCGGCTGGTCGTCTCCGGACGCCGCGCACCCGGGGACGAACCCGGCGGCACGAAACATCTTTTGCCCGACGACGAGCTGGTCGGCGAACTGGTCCGGCTCGGCGGAACGGAACCCGGACTGCTGGCGAGCGAGGACGCCCGTTCGGTGTTCCTGCCCGCCATCCGCGCCGATTTCCGGCTCGCCGAGAACTACCGGCGGCTCCCCGGACGCGAGCCGTCCTGTCCGCTGACCGTGCTCGTCGGCGACGAGGACACCGACGTCGACGTCCGCCGCGCCGGACGCTGGGCCGAGCACGCCGTCGCCGGGTTCTCCGCGCATGTCCTGCCTGGCGGCCACTTCTACCTGATACCGCAGGAGAAGGCCGTGCTCGCTCTTCTGGTCGAGGCCTGCACCACCCCCGCGGCCGCCTGACCTCGTTTTCTGACAAGGAGTTTCCGTGTTGTCGCGATACCACTATGCCGAGCGGCGGATCCCGCTCGCCGCCGACGCCGTCACCACGCTCGCCGCGCTGGCCCGTGACCGGTCCGGCGACCAGGTCGGCTACGAGAGCCGAGGGACGGTTTTCTGGGCCGAGGACGCGTGGGCGAGGGTCGAACTCCACGCCGGCGGAGCCCGGCTGATCGCCGGTGACCGCGAAACCGAGCTCGCCGGGAAGCCGCTCGACGTCGTGGGCGAGGCGCTCGCCACGGCCGGGATCGCGGACTGGCGGGCGTACGGCTGGGCGGGTTTCGAACTGGCGCACGCCCTGCACGACACCGCTTCGGCCGCGGGGCCGCTGGCCTGTCTGATGATCCCGCGCAAGGAGATCCGGTTCGACGGCGAGAGCGCGTTGCTCCGCGCGACCACCGAGTCCGAAGTGGACGAGCTCGCTGAGCGACTGGCCGTCGCCACCGCTCCCGCACCGGCGGACGGCGATCGGGTCGCGGTCGACCTCGACCATGACGCGGCCGCGTACCGCGCCATGGTCGCCGCCGCGGTCGGTGACATCCGCGCCGGGAAACTCGACAAGGTGATCCTGTCCCGGGTGGTCCCGATCGACGGTGAACTCGACCTCGCGGCCACCTATCTCGCGGGACGGCGCGGCAACGATCCCGCGCGCTCCTTCCTGCTGCGGCTCGGCGGCTGGGAGGTGGCGGGGTTCAGTCCCGAGATCGTCGCGCGGGTGACCGCGGACGGCCGGGCGAGGACCCAGCCGTTGGCGGGCACCAGGGCACTCGACGGCGACGGGCTCGACGTCACCCGCCGCGAGGAGCTTTACCGCGACGCCAAGGAAGTCTTCGAACACGCGATCTCGGTACGGCTGGCCGTGACCGAACTCGACCAGGTGTGTGTCCCGGATTCGGTGCGGGTCAGCGAATTCATGTCGGTCCGCGAACGCGGCAGTGTCCAGCACCTCGGTTCGGACGTGGCAGGCGACTTGGTTTCCGGCAAGACGGCTTGGGACGCGCTCACCGCGTTGTTCCCGGCCGTCACCGCATCCGGGATCCCGAAGGCGGCGGCGTGCGAAGCCATCGGCCGGCTGGAAGCCGGACCGCGCGGGCTCTACAGCGGCGCCGTCCTGACCGCCGACGCCGACGGTTCGCTCGACGCGGCTTTGGTGCTGCGCAGCGTCTACCGGTACGAAGGTCGCACCTGGTTGCGGGCGGGCGCGGGCATCGTCGCACAGTCCACTCCGGACAGAGAACTCGAAGAGACCCGCGAGAAACTGCGCAGCGTCTCGCGGTTCCTGGTGCCCGCGCTCGCTCCGGCGACCCTCTCGTGACCCGGCGCAAGGTCGTGGTGGCGGGGACCGCGTTCGGCAGGATCTACCTCGACGCCGTCCGGTCGGATCCGGAATCCTTCGAACTGGCGGGCATTCTGGCGAGCGGGAGCGCCTACTCCGCCGAATGCGCGCGCCGGTACGGGGTTCCGCTGTACACCTCGCCGGACGAGGTCCCGGACGTCGACATCGTCTGCGTCGTCGTCCGCTCGGGAGCACTGGGCGGTGACGGGTCCGAACTGGCGCGAACCTTCCTGCGCCGGGGAATCCCGGTGCTGCAGGAACATCCGGTGCACGCCGAGGAGATCGCCGACTGTCTGCGCGCCGCCCGTGCCGGTGGCGTCGCGTACTCGGTCAACACATTGTATCCACGGTTGCGGCCGGTGCGGCGATTCCTGGCCGCGGCGCGGGCGCTGCGCGAACGGCAGAAGATCGCCTTCATCGACGCCGCTTGCAACAGCCAGGTCGCGTACCCGCTGCTCGACGTGCTCGGCCGCATCGCGGGCGGGCTGCGGCCATGGGCCTTCGGCGCGGTCCAGCCGTTCCCGTTCGCCGAGCTCGCCGCACCGCAACCGTTCCAGGCGCTGCACGCCGTCATCGGCGGGATCCCGGTGACCTTGCGCGTGCAGAACCAGGTCGATCCGGACGACGCGGACAACCACTCCTTCCTGCTGCACCGGATCTCGCTCGGTGCCGAGGGTGGCGTGCTCACCCTCGCCGACACCCACGGGCCCGCCCTGTGGAATCCGAGGCTGCACGCCGGACGCGACGAGACCGGACGGCTGGTGATGGCCGGTCCCGGGACCGAACGCCTCGGCGTCACGACCACCGTGGCGCTCGGCGACGAGGAACCCGGCACCTACCACGACGTCTTCGCCGATCTCTGGCCGGACGCGGTCGCCGAGAGCCTGCGGGAGCTGTGCCGGGACATCGACGAACCATCGCGTCGCGCCGCGGCCGGGCAATGGGCGCTCGGCGTGTCGACCGCCTGGCGCGACCTCACCGCGGCGATCGGGTTGCCCGAGTTGATCGATCCCGGTGTCCCCGCCGAGATCCCACTGTCCGTCCTGTCCACAAAGGAGTGACGATGGCCCGCTGCAGTCATGTGCTGCTGAAGGTCGACGACCTGCATCAGGCCGTGCGCGATTTCCGTGAGCTGGGGTTCGTCGTCGACTACGCCAGCGCGGAGGAGAAGGCCAAACACGCGCACATCTGGTTCGAAGACGGGCCGATCATCGAACTGTTGACCACACCACCGGGCGCGCACCGGCTGAAGTGGCCGATCGAGTTCGCCTTCGGCCGCGGCTCCGGGGTGCGGATGACCCGATGGGCACTGGCGAACGAAGGATTCTGCGACGTCGCCGTGCTGATCGACGAGCCGGACCTCGCCGGTCCGCTGAAGTCGTTGCGGGCGGGAGGGATCCAGACGGGCCGGGCGGTGCGCTGGACCCGCACCAAACCGGACGGTGAACAGACCCGGTTCCAGTTCGCCTACCCCCGCGGACCTCGGCTGCCGTTCCTGGTGAGTCCGTACGACCCGCCGCAGTATCCGCCGAAGGTCGAGCATCCGAACGGCGCGAAGAGCCTGCGCACGGTCGTGATCGACGTCGCCGCGGCCGACCGGCCCGCCTTCGACCGGATCACCGGCGGCGACCCGGCGTTCGCCGTCACCGAGGCCGCCACCACGCGGGTCCGGGCGGTCGAACTCGAAGGCCTGTCCGGTCCGCTCGATACCGCTTTGCTGCACGGCGCCGAAATCCACTGATCCACCCGAGAAACACAGGAGTACGACCATGTCCTTCACCCGCCGCGACCTGTTCCGGACGGCCGGGGTCGCCGGAGCCGGATTCCTGCTGGCCGCTTGCGGCGCCTCCGGTCCGGTGAGCGCCCCGGTCGCCGGAGCCGGCACCTCGGCCGCCAGGCGTGGCGGAGTGCTGAAGGCCGTGTTCACCGGTGGTGGCGCGGGCGAGAGCCTTGACCCCTACACCGGCGGATCGCCGATCGACTTCGTCCGCCACGACGTCCTCTTCGACTCACTGTTCACTTTGGACAAAGCCGAGGTCGTGCCGGGGCTCGCGTTGGCGGCCGAGCCCGCGCCGGACGGCCGTTCGTTCGTGCTGCGGTTGCGGGCGGGAGTCCGCTGGCACGACGGGACGACGTTCACCGCGCAGGACGTCGCCTACAGCTTCCGGTACATGTCCGCGCCGGAACGGGCCTACCCGAGTCAATTGGGGTCCTTTGTGGACTCGGCGGCGGTACGGGTGCGGGATCCGCTGACCGTGGAAGTGCCCACCAAACAGGCACTCGGCGACCCGGCCCTGTTCCTGGCCGCCTTCCCGGCGAAGATCGTCAAGGACGGCGCGACGTCGTTCACCGCGGCCACCGCCGTCGGCACCGGCGCCTATCGCGTGACGGCGTTCGAGGCAGGCCGGGAAGCCCGTCTCACCAGGTTCGACGGCTACTGGGGCGGTGCCGCACCGGCGGACGAACTGGTGCTGCTCAGCCTCACCGACCCGCAGGCCAAGGTGAACACCGTCGTCACCGGCCAGGCCGACTTCGCCGGGGACATCCCGTTCACCACGGCCAAAACCGGTGTCGCGAGCGCCGACCTCGAAATCCGGACGGCCGGGGAGGACCACCGCACCGCGTTCGGGTTCGTGCTCAATCCCACGCTCAAACCGTTCGACGATCCCCGCGTCCGCAAGGCGGTCCGGCTGGGGATCGACCGGAAGGCGCTGGTCGACACCGTCCTGCTCGGCTACGGGGCGGTGGGCAACGACCTGCTCTGCGCGGGCTCGAAGTACTTCGCCGCCAAGGAACCGCTCGCGCGTGACCTCGACAAGGCACGCGCGCTGGTGCGCGAGGCCGGGGCCGAGGGCGCGGAAGTGACCATCCGGACGGCGGAGTACGAGATCGGTTACAACGCCTCCACCCAGTTGCTCGCCGAGCAACTGAAAGCGATCGGCCTCGTGGTGAAGCCGCAGATCGTCGGCCCGGCCGAGTTCTTCCGGCCCGAGGCGGTGGCCGCCGCGCACGGCGTCTCGTTCTCCAGCGGCGCCGTCCCGCTCGCGGTGATGTACGGCAGGCTCGCCGGATTCCCGGGCCTGGCGTTCCAGGACGAGCGGTTCAAGGCGGCGTTCGGCACCGCGATCGCCAGTACGGACGAGGGCACGCGCGCCAAGGCATGGGCCGAGGTCCAGGACGTGATGTACGACCGCGGCAACACGGTCGTCTGGGGACAGGCGGACGTGCTGAGCCTCGCGCGTAAATCCGTCGCCGGGATCACCGTGCGCGATCAGGCCAAATACCCGTACCTGGGGAAAGCCGGGCTGAGCTGACGTGACCTCTTTCGCGCGCAAACTCCTGACCCGGCTCGGCATGCTGGCGGCGTTGTCGATCCTGGTGTTCGCCGGGGTGGACCTTCTGCCCGGTGATCCGATCACCAGCAGGCTCGGGATCTCCGCGACCCCGGAGCAGGCCGCCGCGGTGCGTGCCCAGCTCGGTCTCGACCGGCCGCTGCCGGTGCGGTACGCCGAGTGGGTCTCCGGTCTGTTCAGCGGAAATCTCGGCCTGTCGACGAACGGCAGGCCGGTGACCGAGCTGCTTTCGGACCGCGTCGGCAACTCGGCGCTACTCGCCGCGCTGGCCGTCCTGCTGCTGGCGCCGCTTTCGCTGGGACTCGGGTTGTGGGCCGCCTGGCGGCGCGGCCGGGTCGCGGACAAGACGATCTCGGCGGGGTCGCTGCTGATGGTGTCGGTGCCGGAGTTCGTCGTGGCGGGCGGGCTGGTGCTGCTGTTCGCGGTGACCCTGCGGTGGTTCCCCGCGGTGTCCCTGCTGCCCGCCGGCGCGAGTCCGCTCGCGTATCCCGAAGTGCTCGTGTTGCCGGTGGCCAGTCTGGTGCTGGTCGGGTCCGCCTACGCGGTCCGTGTCATCCGCGGTGCGGCGGCGCAAACGCTTGCGGGGCCGCAGGCGGAGTTCTTGCGGCTCAACGGGGTGCGCTGGCCGGTGCTGGCTCGACGGCTCGTCGTCCCGGCGGTGCTGCCGGTCGCGGTCCAGGTCTGGCTCATCACCGGTGTCGCGCTCGTCGGCGGGGCCGTGCTGGTGGAGAAGGTGTTCGGGTACCCGGGAATCGGGGAACTGCTCGTCTCGTCGGTGCAGACCGGGGACCTGCCGGTGGTACAGGCCGTCGTACTCGTCCTGGGCGCGCTGATGCTGCTGGCGCTGCTGCTCGCCGACCTCGCCGTCGTCCTGCTGACGCCCCGCCTGCGGACGGGAGGGGCGCGATGATCCGCCGTGTTCTCCTCGCGGTGGGGATCCTTTCGCTCGGGATCGTCCTTTTCGGACCGGAGCTGGCGCCGCATTCCGCGACCGCGCCGGTCGCCCCGCCGTACTCGCCGCCGGGCACCGGTGGGCTCTTCGGCACCGACCACCTCGGCCGTGACGTGCTTTCCCGCGTGCTCCACGGCGGCAGGCCCCTGCTGCTGACGAGTCTCGTGTCCGCGTTCGCGGGCGCGGGTCTCGGTGCCACGATCGGCCTGTTCATCGCGCTCGCCCGCCGACGCTGGGTCGAGCCGGTGCTCATGCGGCCACTCGACACGCTCGCCGCCGTCCCCCCGATCCTGCTGTCGCTGCTGGTGCTGACCGCCGTGCCGAACCGCGCCGGACTGATCCTCGCGGTCGCGCTGGCGAGCATCCCGCTCTCGGCCCGGGTCGCGCGGGCGGCCGCCGAACAGGTCCGCGGCCGGGCGCACGTCGAAGCCGCGATCGCCAGGGGCGAGCGATGGACCTGGTTGCTGGGCCGCGAAATCCTGCCGCTGGTGGCGGGGCCGCTGGCCGCCGACCTCGGCGTCCGGTTCGTCACCGCCGTCTACCTCGTCGCGGCGGCGGGCTTCCTCGGCCTCAGCACCTCCGACTCGGACTGGGGATTGCTCATCGTGGAGGCCCTGCCCGGCGCCGCGCTGCAACCATGGGCGCTGCTCGTCCCGGTCGCCGGGATCGCGATCCTGGCCGTGGCCGCCAACCGGACCGCGGAGCGACTGACATGACTGTGGTACGCATCTCCGGTCTTCGCTTGGCCGCGGGGGACACTGAAATCCTCGCCGGTGTCGACCTGACGATCGCCGAGGGCGAGGCCGTCGCGCTGGCCGGTCCGTCGGGCGCGGGCAAAACGTCCTTGGCGCTGGCGGTGCTCGGGCACCAGCGTCCCGGCGTCCGGCGGACCGCCGGGACGGTCGAGGTCACCGGACCGGTCGGGTATCTGGGACAGGACCCTGGCTCACTGCTGAACCCATACGCGCGGGTCGCGTCGATCCTGCGGACCGCCGCCGGACGCCGGGCGCCGCGCGAATGCGTGGACATTCTGCTGGAGCGGGTCACGCTGCCCGCGAGCCTCGCGCGCCGCTACCCGCACCAGCTTTCCGGCGGCCAGCAGCAACGGGTCGCGCTGGCCGTCGCGCTGGCTCGCTCGCCCCGGCTGCTGGTGCTGGACGAACCGACGACGGCACTGGACCTCCTGGCCAAAGCGGAGGTGCTCGCCGAGATCGAGCGGCTGCGGGCGGAGGGTGTCTCGCTGCTGTGGGTCACGCACGACCTGGCGACGGTGCGGAATCTGGTGGACCGGGTCCTGGTGCTCGACGAGGGCCGGGTTTCCGGTCCCGAGAGTGCTATGAAAGGTCCTTTCCTTGCAAATTTTGCAAGGAAAGGACCTTTCATAGCACTCTCGGGTGCCCCAACCGAGGTGTTGAGGGCCGACAAGCTCACCGCAGGGTACCGCGGAACCCCCGTCCTCACCGACGTCGACCTCACCGTCAGCCGAGGCGAGTGCCTCGCCGTCCTCGGCGTCTCCGGAGCGGGAAAAAGCACCCTCGCCCGCTGTCTCGCCGGGCTCCACCGCCCCGGCACCGGAACCGTCACGCTCCACGACGACCCGCTCAAACCCGACGTCCGCGACCGCGAAAAGCACCAAAAAGCCGCGATCGCCCTCGTGGCCCAAAACCCGGCCGAAGCCCTGCACCCACGCCAGGACGTCCGCACCGCGCTCGTTCGCCCGATGCGGTTGCTGCGCGGGATCAAGTCCCGCGAGGAGCAGGACGCCAAGGTCGCCGAACTGCTCGAAGCGGTCGGGCTCGACTCCACAATGGACAAGCGGCTGCCCGGTGAACTCTCCGGTGGGCAACGGCAGCGTGTCGCGCTGGCCAGAGCCTTGGCCGCGGAACCGGCGGTCCTCATCTGCGACGAAGTCACCTCAGCGCTCGACACCGAAACCCAGGCGGAAGTCCTCACCTTGCTGAACGAACTTCGCGCGCGACTCGGCCTCGCGGTCGTCCTGATCACGCACGACGCCGGTGTCGCGACGTCCACCTCGGACCGCTTGCTGGTGCTGCACGCCGGTCGTTCCGTGCTGACCGCGCCGACCGCCGAACTGGTGCCCGAAGGAGCTGATCCGGACCGCGTGATCACCCGCCTGCTGACCGACCCGTCCCGAACCGAACAAGGAGCTTCGCTGGTATGACCGAGCAGATCATCGACGAGCTGCGCGCATTGGGCGTCCGGTTGTGGGCCGAGGCCGGGCAGCTGAAGTTCCGCGCCCCGCGCGGCGTCCTGACCGACGCGCACAAGGCGACCCTCAAGGCGAACAAAGCCGAGATCCTCGCCCTCCTCGAAACCGACGAAAAGGCCATCACCCACGACGCGGAAGCCCGCCACGAGCCGTTCCCGCTCACCGACGTCCAGACCGCGTATCTCCTGGGTAGACAGGATTCCTTCGGCTACGGCGGGGTCGCGTGTCATGGCTACCTCGAAGTCGCGTACCCGGGCCTGGATCACAAGCGGGTCGAGGACGCGTGGAACGTCCTCATCACCCGGCACGACATGCTCAGGGCGGTCGTCGAACCCGACGGCTACCAGCACGTCCTGCCCGAGGTTCCGCGGTTCCGTGTCGGATACTCGGCGGACCCGCTCGCGGTCCGCGCGGAACTGGGCCACCGCGTCTACGAGACCACTCGCTGGCCCCTTTTCGCTCTGCACGTCACCCCCGGCACGCTGCACATCTCCATGGACTCGCTGATCGCGGACTGGGCAAGCGCCGGGGTCCTGCTCGGGGAACTCGACACCCTCCTCGCCGATCCCCACGCGGAGCTGCCGCCGCTCGAAATCACCTTCCGCGACCACCTGCTGGCCGAGCGGGCTCTGCGTGACACCGACCGGTACCGCCGCGATCGCGAGTACTGGCAGTCCCGCGTCGACGACCTGCCCGCCGCGCCCGACCTCCCGAGGAAGCCGGGGGAGAGCACCGGTCCGGTCCGGTTCGAACGGCACCACACACGGCTCGACGCTTCGACCTGGACGGCGTTGTGCGAACGGGCGAAACAGTACGGCCTCACGCCGTCGAACGTCGTCCTCGCCGCCTACACCGACGTGCTCCGCCGCTGGTCACGACGTCCTCGGTTCGGCCTCAACCTGACGCTGCTCAACCGGCGGCCGTCGCATCCGCAGGTCGGAATGCTCGTCGGTGACTTCACCTCCGTGACCCTCCTCGCGGTGGAAAACCAGGCCGGGCAGGCGTTCCATGACCGCGCTCGCGGACTCGCCGAGCGACTGTTCACCGATCTGGACCACCGGCTGTTCTCCGGGGTCGAGGTGGTGCGGGAGATCGCCCGCCGCCGCGGTCGCGAAGCCGCGCTGATGCCGGTCGTGTTCACCAGCGGGATCGGGCTCGGTTCGAGTGACCGTCCCGCCGGATACGGCATCACCCAGACACCGCAGGTGTTCCTCGACTGCCAGGTGACCGACGACGCCGGCGGGCTCGCGATCAGCTGGGACGTCCGGCAGGGTATCTTCCCGGACGGTCTGGTCGCCGACATGTTCGCCGCGTTCGAAACCCTCCTGCGCGATCTGGCCGCGACCGGCGACGGCTGGGAAGGCACCGGCCCGGTTCCGTTGCCGGAATGGCAGGTCACCGAACGCGCGGCGGTGAACGACACCGCGGCGCCGCTGCCGGAGGCGTTGCTGCACGAGGAGTTCTTCGTTCGTGCCGCCCGCGAGCCCGAGACGATCGCGATCACCGGCCCGGCCGGGAGCCTGACCTACGGTGAACTCGCCCGCCAGGCGGGAGCGGTCGCGGAGGCCTTGCGCGGCAAGGACTTGGGCCGGGTCGCCGTGGTGATGGACAAGGGACCGGAGCAGATCGTCGCCGTGCTCGGCATCTTGCTGGCGGGTGGTGCCTACCTGCCGGTGGACACGACACAACCCGCGCTGCGCCGGGAAAAGGTCCTCGCGTCGGCCGGAGTCCGCGTGGTGCTCAGCCAATCGTGGGTCGCGCGGCCGGACGGTGTCGAGGTCATCGACGTCGACACGCTCGAGCCCGCCGACGAGATCCCCGTCGCGGCACCGGGTGATCCGGACGCGCTGGCGTACGTGATCTACACGTCCGGTTCGACTGGTGAGCCGAAGGGCGTGATGATCACGCACCGCGCGGCACTGAACACCATCGAGGACGTCACCCGCCGATTCGGGATCACCGGCGAGGACCGCGTGCTCGGGCTCGCGCATCTCGGCTTCGACCTCTCGGTGTACGACATCTTCGGCGCGCTTTCGGCCGGCGCGAGCCTCGTCCTGCCGGACGCGGGGCGCCCTGGCGACCCGTCGCATTGGGCACGGCTGGTCGCCGACCACGGCGTCACGGTGTGGAATTCAGTGCCCGCCCAGCTGCAGATGCTGGCCAATTACCTCGAATCGGAGCCGCTGGCGATTCCGAGCCTGCGCCTGGCGCTGCTGTCCGGCGACTGGATCCCGGTCACGCTGCCCGCGCAGATCGCGAAGCTGGCGAACGTCGAACTGGTCAGCCTCGGTGGGGCGACCGAAGCGGCGATCTGGTCCATTCACCACCCCATCGATCAGGTGGATCCGGAGTGGGTGAGCATTCCGTACGGAAAGCCGCTGACCAATCAGGGCTTCCGCATTCTCGACGAGTCCTACCAAGACCGTCCTGTGTGGACGCCTGGTGACCTGTACATCACCGGAGCCGGTCTCGCACTCGGCTACTTCGGGGACGAAGAACTGACGGCGTCGAGGTTCTTCACGCACGAGGGGGTGCGGCTCTACCGCACCGGTGACCTCGGCCGGTACCTGCCCGGCGGCGAGATCGAATTCCTGGGCCGAGAAGACGATCAGGTCAAGCTGCGTGGTCACCGGATCGAACTCGGCGAGGTCGAGTCCGCGCTGCTTTCACACGAGGACGTCGGCGCCGCCGCCGTCGTGCTCACGGGCGAGCGACATGGTGAACGCGCCCTGCTCGGTTTCGCCGAACCCGCCCGTCGGTCCGACAAGGACGAAGTACCGCCACGGCTGGCCGAAACCGTCCGCAAGTTCGCCGACCGTCAGGTGGTCGGAATCGGTGAAGATCAAATCACCGAGCACGTCGCGAATCTGCACGAGGCCGCGCTGCTGTCCATGCTCACCGCGCTGACCGAACGCGGCGCGTTCGAGAACCCGCAGGACGCCGACGGTGTACTGGAAACAGCGAGGATCCACGAACAGCATCACTGGCTGGTCCGCCGCTGGCTCGCTCTCCTTGCCGAGGCGGGGAAACTCGCCTTCGACGGTCGCTACACGCGTGTCGCCGACGCCGCTCCCGAACTGGTCGCCGAAGCCTGGCGCCGGGTCGAACAGGGGCTCGCGACGCCTGAGTTCGTGCGCTACCACGAACTCCACGTCGACCAGGTCCACGCCCTGCTGGACGGCGAACAGAATCCGTTCGAGCTGCTGTTCCCCGAAGGAAGACTGGACACCGCGCGGGCGATCTACCGTGACGACACGATCACCCGCTACCTCAACCACGGCGCCGCCGCGCTGCTGAACCGGCTCGCGGCGGCGAGCGACCGCCCGCTGCGGATCCTGGAAGCGGGCGCGGGTACCGGGGCGACGACGTCTGCGGTCTTGCCGATGCTCGAAGGCTTCGACGTCGATTACCTCTTCACCGATCTCACGCCGTTCTTCCTCACCCCAGCTCGCGAGGAGTTCCCACGGGCGAGGTTCGGTCTGTTGGATCTCGACCAGGAGTTCCGGGCGCAGGGTTACGCGCCGAACTCGTTCGACGTCGTCCTCTGCGCGGGAGTCCTGAACAGCACGCGCGACCCGGCCTCCGCGATCGCCGCGGCTACCGAACTCCTCGCGCCCGGCGGCTGGCTCGTGTTCACCGAACCGACGGAGGAACACCCGCACATCCTGCTGACCCAGGGCTTCATGATGGAACCCGAAGGCGGTGACCACCGGGCCGGTGCGACCCCTCTGCTGTCCACAGAGGATTGGCTAGGGCTGGTCGACGCCGACGTCGTCCTCCCCGCCGACGGTCATCCGCAAGCCGCGCAGGGGATGCGGTTGTTCGCGACGCGCGTCAAGACCGATCGGCGGCACGTCTCCGCCGACGACCTCACCGAGTTCTTGACCGAACGCCTCCCCGCGCAGATGGTCCCCGCGCACGTCCAGGTCGTCGACGAACTGCCGCTCACCGGTAACGGCAAGGTGGATCGCAAAACCCTCGCCGGCTGGCGGCCGATCTTGGCCGACGACGACCTCGCCGCCGAGGACGGCCCGCCGGACGAACTCGAGGGCAGGCTCGCCGCGTTGTGGGCGGCGGCGCTCGGCCTGCCGCGGATCGGCCGCGACGACAACTTCTACGACCGAGGTGCCGACTCACTCGTGCTCGCCAGGGTCGCGGGGCGGTTGCGCGAGGAGGTCCCGGAGGCCGGGCCGTTCACCTACGACACGCTCCTGCGCCAGATGCTCAACGAGCCGACGGTGTCCGCGCTGGCCAGAGCCCTGCGTACCCAGCCGCTGTCCACACCTGTGGAAGATTCCGACAGGTCGGGTAACGCGCTCCTGATTTCCTTCGGTGGCGGGCAAGAGGGTCCGGCGCGGGTGCTGTTCCACGCGGCGCTCGGCACCCTCGACTACTTCCAGTCGCTCGGGAAGGCGTTGGCGGCGCAGGAACTCGGACCGGTGATCGGCGTGGCCGTCGCCGATCAGGAGGCTTACTGCGAGATCGACCCGAAACAGCTGATCGGCCGGGTCGCCGACGACTACGCCGACCGCCTGCTCGCGGCGGGGCACACCCGGTTCCAGCTGATCGGCTACTGCCTCGGCGGCCTGCTGGCCACCGAGGTCGCCCGGCGGCTGCTGGAACGCGGCGTGCCCGTCGATGACCTGACCCTCGTCGACAGCATCCCGATGTTCCTGGAAACCGGCGAAGAACTGGCGTTCGAGGCGATCTTCGTCCCGAACCTCAACCTCGATCCGGTCACCGCCGTCTTCGGGTCCGATGTGGACAGTGCTGATGTATACCGGGCGATCGAGAAGCTCATGACCGACCACGACCGGAACGTCCCCGCCGGGGCGATGGGCGCGCTCACCGGCGACCCCGGCCTGGAGGCCGTCGCGGCGGCCGTCCGGCGGCGGCACGAACTGGACCAGGACACGCGGCTCGCGCAATACGCCGAAGCGGCCTCGAAACAGGCCGGGATCCCGGTCGACCCCGAACTGGTCCCGGCGCTGTTCCGCGTCTGCCGTCACAGCATGCGCGCGGCGAGGTACGACCCCGAACCGTACGTCGGCGACATGACCTTCTTGCGGGCCACCGAACAGCAGTCGTTCGGGGTCACCGCCGGGGTCGGTCATCTCGCGGCGCCGTTCTGGGAAAAGACCTGCCTCGGCGAGTTCACCGTGCTCGACGTGCCAGGCAACCACTTCAGCGTCATCGAACCACCGAACGTCGACGTCGTCGTCACCCATCTCGGCGCCGCCATCACCTCGGGAGTGACCGCGTGACCCCCTTGAAGGAACTGCGCAAGCCCGTCGCCGGGTTGACCCGGCTCGGCGTGCTCGTCGGTGCGGCCGGTTCGCTGACCACGCTCGTCCCGTTCGCCGGCCTCGCCGAATTCGGGCGGGTGCTGCTGGAAGACGGACCGCTCGACACCGGTCGGCTCACCACGGTGGCGGTCGTCATCGTGGTGGCGCTGGTCGTGGGAGCGCTGCTGAACATGCTCGCGCTGGGGCTGACCCATATCGCGGACGCACGGCTGCAGGCGCTCCTGCGCCGCCGCATGGTGGACCGGCTCGGCGCGGTCCCGCTCGGCTGGTACACCGACGTCACCTCCGGCCAGGTGCGCAAGGCCGCACAGGACGACGTCGAGGAACTGCACCATCTCGTGGCGCACCACGACGTCGAGATGACCGGCGCGATCGTGCTGCCACTCGGCGGGGTCGCCTACCTGTGCTGGCTGGACTGGCGGCTCGCGCTGCTGGCGATCGTCACGTTGCCCGTCTACCTGTTCGCGTACGCCTCGATGATGCGCGGGTTCGCCGACAAGATGCGGCAACTCGACTCGGGGTTCGCGAAGGTGAGTGCGGCGATCGTCGAGTTCGTGCACGGCATCACCGTGGTCAAGGCGTTCGGCCAGGCGGGGCGGGCGCACCGCGGTTACCGGCAGGCCGTCGTCGACTACGGCGAGCGTTACGCCGGCTGGGTCCGCCCGATCCTCAAGCTGGAAGCGCTGACGTCGCTGGCGCTCTCGGCGCCGGTGATCGCGTTGGTGAGCCTGGCGGGCGGGACCTGGTTCGTCTCCCAGGGTTGGGTGAGCCCGGTCGACGTCCTCGCCGAGGTGCTGGTGGCGATGATCATCCCGTCCACTTTGCTCACCCTCAACAGCGGGTTCACCGCGCAGCGCAAGGCGGAAGCGGCCGCGGAACGGATCACGGCGCTGCTGGACACCCCGGTGTTGCCGGTCGAGGAGAAACCCGAGGAGCCCCAAGGGCACCTGGTCGAGTTCGACCACGTTTCGTTCGGCTACAACGAGGGCGAGACCGTGCTGGCGGACGTCAGCCTGGTCTGCCGTCCCGGTACGGTGACCGCGTTGGTCGGCAGTTCGGGCGCGGGGAAGTCGACGCTCGCGAAACTGGTTCCCCGGTTCTACGACGTCACCGGCGGAGCGGTGCGGCTCGGCGGGGTCGACGTCCGAAAGATCGCGCCGGAAGTGCTGTACCGCAAGGTCGGGTTCGTCCTCCAGGACGTCCAACTGCTGCACGGTACCGTCGCCGACAACCTGCGGCTCGGCCGTCCACAAGCGACAGATGCCGAAGTCGAAGCCGCGGCCGAAGCCGCCCGGATCCACGACAGGATCCTCGCGCTGACCCGGGGTTACGACTCGGTGGTCGGCGAGGACGCGGTGTTCTCCGGAGGTGAGGCACAGCGGATCTCGATCGCGCGCGCCCTGCTCTCCGACACGCCGGTGCTCGTACTCGACGAGGCGACCGCCTACGCCGACGCGGAATCCGAGGCGCGGATCCAGCAGGCGCTCTCCATCCTCGCCCGCGGCCGCACGGTGCTGGTCATCGCGCATCGGCTGGCCACCATCGCCGGAGCCGACCGGATCGCCGTGCTCGACGGCGGGAAGATCGCCGAATCCGGCACCCACGAAGAACTATTGGCCGAGGGCGGGCGCTACGCCCGCATGTGGCACGCGCACGCCGGTGCCGAGGAGGACGTCCGATGATCAGGGATCTGCAGGCGATCATGGGGCCGGAACATCGCCGCTCGCTGCGCGTCTACTTCGCTTGGCTGGCCGGGTATGCCGTGCTGCAAGGGCTCGCGATGGCTTCCCTCGTACCGGTGCTCCAGGCGCTGCTGAGTGGTACCCCCGGTGACGCGTGGAGCCGGCTGCTGGTGACGGCGGTGATCGTCGTCCTCGCCTGTGTCGCGCATTATCAGCAGGCGATGAAGGGGTTCGCCCTGTCGCTGGTCACGCTGACCAGCCTGCACACCAGGCTCGGCGATCACGTCGCGAGCCTGCCGCTCGGCTGGTTCTCCTCGGAGAAGGTCGGCAGGCTTTCCCGCAGTGCCACCGGCGGCACGCTGATGGTCACCAGTGTCACCGCGCATCTGCTCACGCCGGTCGCCACCGGGATCGTGACCCCGGCGACCGTCGCGGTCACGATGTTCTTCTTCGACTGGCGTCTCGCCGTGGCCACCATTCTGTGCGCACCGGTGCTGTACGTCGTCCACCGCTGGGCGGCCTCCTCGGTCGGCCGGTCCGAGGAGCGGACCGACGCGGCGAGCAGCGTGGCCAGCAGCCGGGTCGTGGAATTCGCCCGGACGCAGCAGGCGTTGCGTGCCTTCGGCCGGACGGCCAACGGCTACGCCCCGCTCGACGACGCCATCGAAACGCAGCGCAAGGAGTGGGGCGGCATGCTCGCCAGGACCGCGCCCCGGCTGCTCGCGAGCGGTCTCGCCGCGCAACTGGCGTTCGCCGCGCTGATCGCGGTCGGGGTGTCGCTCGCCGCGAGCGGGTCCATCGATCCGGTGGTGCTGGTGGCGTTGCTCGCGCTCGCGGCCCGCTTCACCGGCCCGCTCGGCGAACTCGCCGGGCAGAGCGGGATGCTGCGCATGGCCGCCAACGATCTGCGCCGCCTCGCCGCGATCTTCGACGAGAAACCGTTGGCGGAACCGGTGGAATCGCGGCCGGGCGCGGTACCCGGAGAGGTCGCGCTGCGGGGAGTGACCTTCGGCTACCGGCCGGGGGAGCCGGTGCTGCGTGACGTCTCGTTGCGGATACCGCCCGGCACGATGACCGCGATCGTCGGCGCCTCCGGTTCGGGCAAGACCACCATCACGCGGCTGGTCATGCGGTTCTTCGACGTCGACGAAGGCGTGGTCTCGGTCGGCGGCGCGGACGTCCGCGATCTGTCCACTGTGGATCTGATGGCGCAGTTGTCCGTGGTGATGCAGGACGTCTACCTGTTCGACGACACCTTGGAGGCGAACATCCGGCTCGGCAGGCCGGACGCCTCCGACGAGGACGTGCGCGAAGCGGCGACCCTCGCCGGGGTCGACGAGATCGTCGAACGACTGCCCCGTGGCTGGCAGAGCAAGGTCGGCGAGGGCGGCACTTCGTTGTCCGGTGGCGAACGCCAGCGGGTCTCGATCGCCAGGGCCCTGCTCAAGAACGCGCCGATCGTGCTGCTCGACGAGGCGACCGCGGCGCTCGACCCGGAGAACGAGCGGTTCGTCCAGAACGCGCTGCGCTCGCTGAAGGACTCCTCGACGCTGCTGGTCATCGCGCACAAGCTGCCCACGGTGATGGCGGCCGACCAGATCCTCGTGCTCGATGGCGGGGAGATCGCCGAAGCCGGGACGCACGAAGAACTCCTGGCGGCGGGCGGCCGGTACACGAGCTTCTGGCAGGAACGCCGGGACGCGCAGGGCTGGCGTTTGGTGGGCGGCGCGTGATCGGGGTATTGGGTGCGACGGGCGACGTCGGCCGTCACGCGGCCGGCTTCCTGGAACGGCTCGGCATCGGTCCGGTGCGCGCGGGTGGATCCGCCGAGGCGGACTTCCGTGACCCGGCGTCGCTGGACCGGTTCGCCTCCGGATGCGAGGTGCTGGTCAACTGCGCCGGACCCGCGCACGCCATCGGCGACAGTGTCGCTGAAGCGGCACACAGGGCTGGGGCGCACTACGTCGACGCGTCCGGGGACGAACCGGTAGATGTCCACAATGGACGTACGGCGTTGTTGTCCGCCGGTCTCCAGCCTGGGCTTACCGCTTTACTGCCCAGGTGGCTAACGCGCGACGCCCAGGTCCACGATCTCAAGATCTGGCTCGGGGTGTCGGACCTGTTCAGCCGCTCCGCCGCCGAGGACTACCTACACGCTGCCGCTGCCGGTCACGGCGAGGCGTTGGCGGCCTGGCGCGGTGAACGGCGGTCGAAGGCACTGACTCGGGAGGCCGGGGTCACGCTGCCGTTCTTCCCGGAGCCGGTGACCCTGTTGCCGTACCTCGCACCCGAGTCCGAACGGCTGGCGCGAGCGCTCCGGGTCACCCGTGGCGACTGGTACACGGTGCTGTCCGGCGAGCACGTCGGCCGGGCCTTCGACCGGGTCCACGGACTCGGCCGCGAAGAAGCGGTGGCGGCCTTGTGCCGGGCGAGCCGTCTCGACCTCGCCGGACGGGAGCCGCGGGTGGTGCTGATCGCCGAAGCCGACGGCCGCACCGCCGTCCTCCGGGCGAAGGGGAACGGCGCGGTCACCGGCGCCGTCGTCGCGCTGGCCGTGTCCGCGCTGGAACGCGGCGAAGTACCACCCGGTTCGTATTTCGCGGGCGACGTCCTCAGTCCCAAGTCCCTTGTGGACGGTCTGACCGGGCTGGGCGTCGCCGACATCAGCGTCTTCGGCCGGCCGCTGAGCCGTCTCGTGCTGGAAGAGGAGGGCGCGCTGTGAACGGCGAAGACATCCCCAAGGCCATGCGGGTGATCGAGGAGATCAGCCTGCGGGCGATGGCCGCGGCCCTGCCCGCGTGCGTTCCGGCTCCCCGGCACGAATGGCTGGCCGACCGCTGGCGCGCGGTCTTGTCGACCGAAGACGCGTCGCCCGAAGCGGTCGAGCCCGGTCCCGAATTCGAAGAGGCCTATGCCGCGCTGGGTTTCCCGCCCGCGATGGCCGCGCTTCACCGGGTGACGCTCGGCAGGCTGCCGGAGCTGCTGGCCGACCGGGTGACCCTGCTCGACCTGTTCGACGCCGCCGAACTGGCCGCCTATCAGGACAACGTGTTCACCCGGCATCTCAACGGGGCCGCCGCGGACGTGCTCAGCGGCATCAGCGACGTCCTCGAACTCGGTGGCGGCGAAGGCCTCGCCACCGCGACGATTCTTCGGGCCGTGGCGAAGAAGTACCTGTTCACCGACGTGTCCCGCGTATTCACCGTCGCCGCGGCCGAGCGGTACCGCGACCGCGCCGGGTTCACCACGGCGGTACTCGACATGGATCAGGACTTCGGCGGGCAGGGGGTCACGACGGCGACCGCGGTGTTCGCCGGGAACGCGCTGCACAACGCGGCCCATCTCGGCCGGACCCTGCGCCGCGTCCGCGGTGTGCTCGAACCCGGCGGCAAGCTGGTGTTCACCGAGTCCAGCCACGAGAACTTTGCCCTCCTGACGTCCATGGCGTTCCTGCTGTCCGCCCCGGAGGGAAAGTCAAGGCCGGGGACGGCGGATCGGCGCGCGGGCGCGCCGTTCCTCGACGAACCCGGCTGGCGGGCCGAACTCGCGGCGGCCGGGTTCACCTTGGAAAAGGTCCTGCCCGAACCGGATTCCCCGCTCGCCGTCGCCGGACAACGGCTGTTCGTCGCCGTGGCCACCGACGAGATCCCGGCCGACTGGAGTCCCGCGAAGGTGCTCGCGCACCTCGAACGCACCGCTGCCGAGCACGCCGTACTGCCCGCGTCCACGCTCCGGGAGTTGCCGGAGCATCCGGCCGCGTTGCTCGCGGATTTGCCGCGGCTACGCCGGATCGAGAGCACCGGATGGCTCACCGACGCGGAAGCCGACGCCGTGCGGGAGGCGTTCGGCGTCGAGGTCGTCCGGCATCCGGCACCCGAAGTGCGGGTCGACGTCGCCGCGGCCGGTGCGGCCGCCGACCGGGCGTTGGCGCATATCGATCTTCCCTCGGCCGTCGACGCCGTCGAAGATTTCGGGCGGACGGCGTTGCTGTCGATGCTCAACGTGCTCCGCCCGGTGCTGGGACGGCCGGAGGACGAGATCCTCGCGATCACTCCTGGCCATCGTCGCCTGCTCAAACGCTGGCTCGACGTCCTGAAGGCCGAGGGCCTGCTGACCGAGGACCATCAGCCGGTGCCGAATCCGGCCGACTACTCGGACGAGGCGCTGGAAAACGCCTGGCAGCGGGCTCGGCGGGCGTGGCTCGACACCGTCGGTTCGGCGGGCACTGTCGACTACGCCATGGCCAACGCGCGGAAGCTGCCCGAGCTGCTGGCCGGCCGCGAGCAGGCGGTCAACCTCCTGTTCCCCCAGGGCCGGACGGATCTCGCCGCGGCGCTCTACCGCGAGAACGTGACCGGCCGCTACCAGCACCACGCGGTCAGCGCGCTGGCCGCCGGGATCGCCGCCGGACGTCGGGTGCGGATCCTCGAGGTCGGCGCGGGCACCGGTGCCACCACCGATCACGTGCTCCCCGCGCTGAACGACGTCGAGTACCTGTACACCGACGTCTCGGCCTACTTCCTGGACCAGGCTAAAGAGCGGCTGAGCGGTGATCCGCGTGTCCACTTCGGACGGTTCGACATCGACGTACCGATCGCGGAGCAGGGTTTGTCGCCGGAGTCGTTCGACCTCGTCATCGGCGGCGGCGTGCTCAACGCCGCGCAGGACACCGACGCGTCTGTCGCCCGGTTGACCGAACTCCTCGTGCCGGGTGGCTGGCTGCTGCTCACCGAACCGACCGTCGAAGAGTTCTGGATCCTGACGTCACAAGCGTTCCTGATGGCCGACGCCGCCGACGACCGCGCGGAGAACCGCGCCAGCTTCCTGACACTGCCGCAGTGGAACGCCGTCCTCGATCGCGCCGGCCTGCTCCGCGCGGACGGCCTGCCCGCCGCCGGACATCCGCTCGAACCGTTGGGTCACCGCGTGTTCGCCGCGCGCAAGCCTCCGGGCTCAGGTGACGCGTAGGTACAGGTGGTCGTGAGTGGCGATTCGGGTTCTAACCCGAACCGCCACCCACGACCACCCCAGCCCACCCCTCACCTGCGCCCTCCTCCCACCCTCA